>CAWINA010000005.1:0-328629 GCA_963837405.1 uncultured Thermoleophilia bacterium | reverse complement strand
CCCCGCCGGCGCCGCGCACCGTCCCCTCGGTGCCGGTGACGAGGCCGTCGACGACGAAACGCTCGAAGACGCGGTTGGCGAAGCGGCCGATCGCCAGCGCCGGGCGCACGATCAGGAAGTCGATGATCTCGTCGAAGTACCACTTGTTGACGAACAGGGTGTACATCGGGCGCAGGCGCTCGATCAGCTTGGCCGGGGTGTCCGGGTGGCGGACGTAGATCAGGTAGGCGATGTAGATCCCGATGATCGAGATCGCCCGCCGATCGCCAGCCCGATGTAGTCGGCCCGAGGCTCGGGTGGATGTGGACGAGGGGCGAGTTCTCGAAGACCGGGTCGAGCCACTTCTCAGTACGTCGTCGACGCCGGGGATCTGGATCAGGCCGCCGACCAAGGCCAGGAACGCGAGCACGCTCATCGCCGCCTTCATCGGCCAGGACTGCTCGGCGATGTCGTGGTCGGCGCCGGGGAAGCCGACGTCGGTGTCCTCCTCTTCGCCGGTCGCCGGGTTGCGCGGCGTCTCGTGGGCGACGTGGCCGCTGTCGATCAGCTCCTGGGCCTCCCTGCAGGGCGGCCCGGCAGCACCCGGAAGACGAGCCGGAAGGTGTAGACGGCGGTGATCAGGGCGCCGACGTAGCCGAGGATCGTGAAGATCAGGTACATGCCGCCGCGCGCCTCGGCGTAGGCGAGGATCTCGTCCTTGGAGAAGAAGCCGGAGGTGAGCGGGAAGGCGGCGAGGGCGAGGGCGCCGCAGAGGAAGGCGATCGAGGTGAACCGCATCGCTTTGCCGAAGCCCGACATCTTGTCGATGTTCTGGTTGTTCGCCATCGCCGGCGATGATCGAGCCGGCCGCCATGAAGAGGAGCGCCTTGAAGAAGGCGTGGGTCATCAGGTGGAAGAGGCCGGCGCTGTAGGCGCCGATCGAGACGCCCATGATCATGTAGCCGATCTGGCTCATCGTCGAGTAGGCGATCGCCCGCTTCAGGTCGGTCATCACCAGGGCGATCGTGCCGGCGACCAGCAGGGTCGCCAGACCCGTAAACGCCGCGATGTCCGCGGCGGTCGGGGCGAGCTCGAAGAAGACGTGGGTGCGGGCGATCAGGTAGACGCCGGCGGTCACCATCGTCGCCGCGTGGATCAGCGAGGAGACCGGGGTCGGGCCCTCCATCGCGTCCGGCAGCCAGGTGTGGAACGGCAGCTGCGCCGACTTCGCGAAGGCGCCGACCAGAAGCAGCAGGCAGATCGCGGTGATCGTCCATTCGTTGGTGCTGAAGACCTCGGGCGCTTTCTCGAAGGCGGGGCCGTAGTCGAAGGTGCCGAGCTGCTGGAAGATCAGGAAGGCGGCGAGGACGAGGCCGATGTCGCCGACGACGTTGATCACGAACGCCTTCATCCCAGCCCGGGTCGCGGTCGTGCGCCGGTACCAGAAGCTGATCAGCGCGTAGGAGGCGAAGCCGACGAAGGCCCAGCCGACGACCAGGAGGACGAAGTTGCCGGCGAGGACCAGCAGCAGCATCGAGAAGACGAAGAAGTTGAGGTAGCTGAAGAAGCGGTGGTACCCCTTGTCCGACTGCATGTAGCCGTAGGAGTAGAGGTGGATCAGGGTCGAGACGCCGGTGACGACGAGGACCATGAAGATCGAGAGCGCGTCGACGTAGATCCCGAGCTTGATGTCGAGGCCGCCGGCGCTGGCGTAGTCCCAGAGCGAGGAGGCGTGGTGGCGCGCCTCGGGGTCTTCGCCGAGCAGGGTGAACAGGGCGCCGAGCCCGCAGGCGAAGGCGAGCAGGATCGAGAGCGTGCCGATCACGCCGGCGACCTTCGCCGGGATCAGCTTGAAGCTAAGCCCGATCACGATCGAGCCGAGCAGCGGGAAGAGCAGGACCAGCCAGGCCCAGGTGGTGGCGCTCACCCGCGCAGCTCCCTCAGGTCATCGACGTTGAGCGGCAGCTTGCGGCGGAAGATCGCGACGATCAGGCCGAGCCCGATCACCACCTCGCAGGCGGCGACGACCATGACCACGATCGCGAACACCTGCCCCTCCTCGTTGCCGACCATGCGGCTGAAGGCGACCAGCGCCAAGTTGCCGGCGTTGAGCATCAGCTCCAGGCAGAGCAGGATCACCATCGGGCTGCGCCTGATCAGGATTCCGACGGGTCCGGTTGCGAACAGAAGCGAAGAGAGGACGATGTACCACTCGATGCTCATCGGGAGGAGGGCACCTCCTCCCGCTTACGCCCGCGAGCACCACCGCGCCAGACCGCGGCGAGCAGCAGCATGATCGAGGCTGCCTCGAAGGGCAGGAGGAACTTTTCCAGCAGCAGGGTGCCGATCGCGGCGGGGTTGCCGAAGCCGGCTGAGACGTCCGGGCCGTCGGTGCCGAGCGCCCGCAGAGCGGAGCCGAGAACGGCGATCGAGAGCTCGACGAAGAGCGCGATCGCCAGCAGCGGCGCGAGGAAGCGCTGGCCGGGGATCGGCTCCCAGGCCGACTCTCCCCCGCCGCCGACGTAGGCGACGACGAAGACGTAGAGGACCATCACCGCGCCGGCGTAGACGACCACCTGGGCGGCGGCGACGAAGGCCGAGGTGAGCAGGAGGAAGAGCGCCGCCAGCGAGAACAGATGGACGATCAGCGCCAGCACGCTGTAGAACGGGTTGCGCATCGCGACGACGCCGATCGCACCGCCGAGCGCCCCGATCGCGGAGAGGAAGAACAGCACCTCTTCCACTTACTCGCCCTCGCTTTTCAGGGGCGTGCGCTCGATCGGCTCGGCCAGCAGCATCTCCTTGGTGAAGATCAGGTCGCCGCGGTCGTAGTCGGCCATCTCGTAGTCGTGGCCCATCGTGATCGCGTCGAACGGGCAGGCGATCTCGCAGTAGCCGCAGAAGATGCAGCGGCTGAGGTTGATCTCGTAGACGGCGGCGTAGCGCTCGCCGGCGGAGACGCGGTCGCCGGGGATGTTCTCGGCGGCGACGACGCGGATGCAGTCGGCCGGGCAGGCAGCGGCGCAGAGCGAGCAGCCGACGCATTTCTCCAGGCCGGTGTCCTCGAACTTGTGCAGTTTGTGGCGGCCGCGGAAGCGCGGGTAGACCGGCGTCTTCTCCTCCGGGTACTCGATCGTCATCGGTCCCTCGATCAGCCGCGACATCGTCGTCTTCAGCCCGCGCAGGGTCTCGCCGAAGGCGCGGTAGGCGCCGCCGAGCCCGCCCGGCTCGGGGCCGCGCTGGACCTCGACCACCTCGATCGAGTCGAGATAGGAGGCCGACTTGGGGTCGAAGTTCTCGCTCACGTGACCACCACCAGGACCGCGGTCACCAGCACGTTGAGGGTCGCGATCGGGAGCAGGACCTTCCAGCCGAGCGTCATCAGCTGGTCGTAGCGCAGGCGCGGCAGGGTCGCCCGCACCCAGATGAAGACGAAGACCAGGGCCGAGCATCTTCACCAGCATCCAGATCGGGTCGAGGAAGCTCGGGCCGGGGCCCATCCAGCCGCCGAGGAACATCGCCGCGGCGATCCCGGAGACGACAAGGATCTCCATGTATTCGACCAGCAGGAAGGAGCCGAAGCGCATGCCGCCGTACTCGGTCATGAAGCCCTGGACCAGCTCGGCGTCGGCCTCGGGCATGTCGAACGGGGTGCGGTTGGTCTCGGCGAAGCCGGCCAGCATGAAGATCAGGAAGCCGACGAACTGGGGCACGATGTACCAGACCTGGCCCTGCGCGTGGACCGCGTCGACCAGCGAGAGCGAGCCGGCCATCATCACCACGCCGAGCAGCGCCAGGCCCATCGACGACCTCGTAGGAGATCAGCTGCGCGGCCGAGCGCATCGCGCCGAGGAGGCTGTATTTGGAGCCCGAGGACCAGCCGCCCAGGACCAGGCCGTAGAAGGCGATCGAGCCGACGGCGAAGAAGTAGAGGATCCCGATCGGGACGTCGATCCCGTAGAAGCCGACGCCGTCCTGGACGTCACCCCAGGGGATGATCGCCAGCGCGAGGACGCCGGAGAGGACCGGCAACAGCGGACCGAGGACGAACAGGGTCTGGATCGCGTTGGCGGGCCGGAAGGACTCCTTGGAGATCAGCTTGCCGACGTCGGCAAGAGGCTGCATCAGCCCGAAGGGCCCGACCCGGTTGGGGCCGTAGCGGTGCTGGAAGCGGCCGATCAGTTTGCGCTCGACCACGGTCAGGATCGGCAGGATCGCGAAGATCACGGCGAAGATCACCATCGACTTGACGACCATGATCCAGGTCGCTTCGGCGAAGCCCACCTCGGCGATCGGCAGCATCTCTAGGCCTCGACCTTGGCGATCTGGACGGTCACCGGGCCACCGTTGAGGAGGCCGTTGGCGTTGCCCTCAGCCGTCCCCTCGGCGAGGAAGACAACGCCCTCGGAAATGCGCTCTTTGATCAGGACGGTGGCCTCGACGCTGGACGCCGTTCTGGCTGATCCGGACCTGGTCGCCGCTCTGGAACCCCATCCGCTCCGCGTCGGCGAGAGAGATCTCCAGTCGCTGCTGAGGCTCGAGGAACTTCAACGGCGGGTTCAGCTCGGTGATCGGTCCAGCCCAAAGGTCGCGGTAAGTCCCGAGCGCAAGGCCATCGCCGGTCGAGCGCCTTGAGTCGGCTCGGGCGCCAGCTCCCCTCCGCGGGCCGGGGCGACTTCGCGGCGGCATCCGTCTCCTGCCAGCGGATGCCCTGGCCGCCGATCTTCTCCTCGGTGATCGTCGCCGTAGAAGGGCACAGCCTCGGTCAGGGCGGCGAAGGCGAGAGGTTGCGAGTAGGGAAGCTCCAGGCCGAGCGCCTCGCCGAGCTGGGAGAGGACGAGGATGTTCGACTGGACGACGCCGGGGCGGGAGGCGGAGGGGCGGACACGCTGGAGGCGGCCGTCGGGGTGGGTGACGGTGCCGTCTTTCTCGGCGTGGGTCTCGAGCGGGAAGACGACGTTGGCCTTGGCGGTGGTCGCGTTCTCGTGCATCGAGAAGCAGACGACGAACTCGGCGGCGGTCAGAGCCTCCTCCCAGGCGGGCGTGTCGGGGAAGTCGCGCAGCGGGTCGACCCCGAACAGGACCAGGCCCTTGAGCTCGCCGGAGATCAGAGCGGCGCGGATCTCCTCGGTCGAGCGCCCGGCGGCGCCGGCGCTGAGCCCCGGTCCGGCGTCGGGCAGGCAGCCGGCCTCGCGCAGGCCGCGGCCGTTCGCGACGTCGGGGATTTCCAGCATCCCGGCGCCCTCGGTGGCCGCGATCCCGCAGGCCCCGGCGAGGTCGAGCAGCGCCGCGGCGGCGGCGTCGCCCTCGCGGCCGATCCGGCCGCTCCAGAGGACGACGACCTTGCCGGCGTCGCGCAGCGACTCTCGGCCAGCGGGGTCGCGACGTTATCGGCGCCGCCGACCGCGGCGGCCAGCTCGGAGAAGAAGTGGGCGGCCCCGCCGGGGGCGTAGCGGGCGATCGCCTCGGCGCCACCGTCGAGCGAGGTCGGGCGCTCGGTCGCGACGACCAGGCGCGCGCCGTTGCGGCGAATCGCCTTGCGCACGCGCAGGTCGAGGATCGGGGCGGTGCCGAGCGGCTCGGTGCCGGCGACGAGGATCACGTCGGCCTCGTCGATCTCGCGGACCTTGGCGGTCAGCTCGGGCTGCGAGAGACGCACGATCGCCTCGCGCGAGAGACCGCGTGAGGGGCGCGAGTCGACGTCGCCCGAGCCGAGCGCCTCGCGCAGCAGGCGCTGGACCAGGTAGCCCTCCTCGTTGGAGGCGTCACCGAGGATCGCGGCAGTCGCGCCGCCGGCGTTCTTCAGGCCGTTGGCGGCGAGCTGGATCGCGTTCGCCCACTCGGTCTCGGCGCCGCCTTTGAGGCGCGGCGCGTCGATCCGCTCCGGGGCGCGTGAACATCTCGAAGCCGTAGCGGCCGCGGTCGCAGAGCCAGCCGTCGTCGACGTCGTGGTTGTCGCGGGTAATCACCCGCTTGACCAGCTCGTCGCGGACCGTGAAGCTGACGTTGCACTGGCCCGGGCAGAGCGTGCAGACCGAGCCCGCCTGCTCGATGTCCCAGGGCCGGGCGCGGAAGCGGTAGGTGTAGCTGGTCAGCGCCCCGACCGGGCAGATGTCGGTGATGTTGCCGTGGAAGGGGGCGACGTAGGGGCGGTCGTCGAAGGTGCCGACGAAGGTGCGGTCGCCGCGGTCAAGCAGCTGCAGCTGCGAGTCCTCGGAGACCTCCTGGCTGAAGCGCACGCAGCGGTAGCAGAGGATGCAGCGCTCGCGGTCGATCGCGACCAGCGGCGAGAGTTCGATCGGCTTCTGGAAGTGGCGCTTTTCGTCGATCACCCGCGATTTGCCGGGGCCCCAGCCCATCGTGATGTCCTGCAGCGGGCACTCGCCGCCTTTGTCGCAGACGGGGCAGTCGAGCGGGTGGTTGACGAGCAGGAACTCGACAACCGCGTTCTGGGCGTGCTTGACCTGCTCGGTGCGGGTGTGGACGACCATCCCGTCGCGGACCGGGGTCGAGCAGGAGGTCTGCAGTTTCGGGATCCCCTCGATCTCGACAAGGCACATGCGGCAGGCGCCGACCGGGTCGCCGAGTTTCGGTTCGTAACAGAAGACCGGGATCTCGACGTCGCCCTTGCGGGCGGCGTCGTGCAGCATCTCGCCCTCTTCGGCGACGACCTCGCGGCCGTCGATGACCAGGGTCACCTCTTTCGCGCTCATACGAGCACCGGCTCCTGGCTCGCGTCCGCGATCACATGCTCGAACTCGTCGCGGAACTTGTTGACCATCGCCGAGACCGGCATCGCCATCGAGTCGCCGAGCACGCAGAGGCAGTGGCCCATGATGTTCTGCTGGACCGAGCTGATGATGTCGAGGTCCATCGGCGTCGCCTCGCCGCGCACCACCCGCTCCAGCATCTTCACCGTCCAGTTGGTGCCCTCGCGGCAGGGGGCGCACTTGCCGCAGGACTCGTGGTGGTAGAAGCGCGCCGTGCGCAGCGCCATGTGCGGGATCGAGACGCGGTCGTCGGCGACGATGATCGAGCCGGAGCCGAGCATCGAGCCCGCTTCCGCCATCGCCTCGAAGCTGTAGGGGAGGTCGAGCTCGGCCGGGGTGAGGACCGGCGAGGAGGAGCCGCCCGGGTAGAACGCCTTGACCTCGTGGCCGGGGTCGGGGCCGCCGGCGAGGCCGAAGATCAAGTCGCGGGTCGAGATCCCGAGCTCGACCTCGTAGTTTCCGGGCCGACGCACGCCGCCGGAGATCGAAACGACCTTGGTCCCGGGCGACTGCTCGGTGCCGAAGCCTTTGAACCACTCGGCGCCGTTGGCGACGATCCGCGGCACGTTCGAGAGCGTCTCCACGTTGTTGATCAGGGTCGGCCCGCCGTAGAGGCCCTGGACCGCCGGGAAGGGCGGCTTCAGGCGCGGGTTGCCGCGCTTGCCCTCGAGCGCGTCGAGCAGCGCCGTCTCCTCGCCGCAGATGTAGGCGCCTGCCCCCCGGTGCACGACCAGCTCTAGATCGCGCTTACAGCCGAGGATGTCGGTGCCGAGGTAACCCGCCTCATACGCTTCGGCGACCGCGGCGTCGAGGATGTCGGCCTGCTCGGCGTACTCACCGCGGATGAAGATGAAGGCGTGGCCGGCGTCGGCGGCGAGCGCCGCGATCGCGATCCCCTCGATCAGCTGGTGCGGGTTGCGCTGCATCAGCTCGCGGTCCTTGAAGGCTCCGGGCTCGGACTCGTCGGCGTTGCAGCAGAGGTACTTGGCCATCTCCCCGCGCGGCAGGAAGCTCGCCTTTTTGCCCATCGAGAAGCCGGCGCCGCCGCGCCCGCGCAGGCCCGAGTCTTCGAGCTCCTTGAGGACCTCGTCCTGCTCCAGCTCGCGGTAGGCCTTTTCCTGGGTGGCGTAGCCGCCGACCAGGCGCTTGTAGCCCTCGAGCGTTCGCAGCGCCGGGTCCTCGGCCTTGTCGAGCAGAACCCGGGTCTCGAGCTGGTGCGCCATCAGCCCTCGCCTCCCGGCAGGTCGGCGGCGAGCGGCCGCTCGATCAGCGCCTTCTCCGGCAAGACCGCCTCGCCGGCCAACAGCTGCCGCATCGCGGTCTCCGCTTCGGCCGCCTCCAGAGGGCCGTAGTAGCGCTGGTCGATCGAGGCCATCGGGGCGATGTCGCAGGCGCCCAGGCACTCGAACCCGGTGACGAAGACGTCCGCGCCTTCGGCGGCCGCCTCGAAGGCGTCGAGCAGCTCGTCGCCGCCGCGCATCCAGCAGCTGATGTTGGTGCAGACCTCGACCCGGTGCGTCCCGACCGGATCGGTGTGCAGGAGGTCGTAGAAGCTCGCCACCGACTCCAGGTCGGCAGGCGTAAAGCGCATTACCGCGGCGGCCTGGCGGATCCCCTCCGGGGTACACCAGCCGTAGCGCTCCTGGACCGCCCAGAGCGCCGGGATCGAGGCCGAGCGCCGGTCCGGGTAGCGGGCCATCAGCGCCTCGATCGTCTCCTTCAGCTCCGGCGGGCAGTCGACTTCGTGCAGCTCGGGGATCTCCTGCGCCGAGCGCTCGGGCGCGCGCCCCTCGGTCACCGCCTGGTCGACCGGCAGGTTCGGGTTGAAGATGCCGCGGCCGTCGACGGGGCTCACCGGTCGACCCCCCCGAGGATCGGGTCGAGCATGCCGAGGCTGCAGATCATGTCGGCGACGTAGGTGTCGACCGCCATGTCGCGGAAGGCCTGCAGGTTGACGAACGAGGGGTCGCGGAAGTGGACCCGGGCCGGCTTCGAGGAGCCGTCGGCGAGCACGTAACAGCCGAGCTCACCGCGCGGCGACTCGATCGCGTTGTAGTACTCGCCGGGCTCGACCCGGAAGCCCTCGGTGACGAGCTTGAAGTGGTGGATCAGCGACTCCATCGAGGTCGAGAGCTCCGAGCGCGGCGGCAGCACGTACTTGCGGTCGTCGGCGATGAACGGGCCGTCGGGGAGCTTGTCGAGGCACTGGGCGACGATCCGGCTCGACTCGACCATCTCGGCGACGCGGACGCGATAGCGGTCGTAGTTGTCGCCGACCGTGCCGACCGGGATCTTGAAGTCCAGCTCCGGGTAGGCGAGGTAGTCGAAGGCTTTGCGCAGGTCCCAGGGGTCGCCGGCGGCGCGCAGCAGCGGGCCGCTGACACCGAGCTCGAGCAGCCGCTCGCGGTCGACGATCCCGACCCCTTTGGTCCGCTGCAGGAAGACCTCGTTGCGGTCCAGCAGGGCTTGGTACTGGCCGACCCGGATCGGCATTTCCTCGGCGAAGGCGCGGCACTTCTGCTCGAAGCCGAGCGGGATGTCCTCGATCACGCCGCCAACCTGGAAGTAGCGAGTGTGCATCCGCTGCCCGGTCGCCATTTCGAACAGGTCGAGGATCTTGTCGCGCTCGCGGAAGCAGTACCAGAGCATCGAGATCGCGCCGAGGTCGAGCGCCGTGGTGCCGAGCCAGACGAGGTGCGAGTGGATCCGGTTGAGCTCGAGGAAGAGGGTGCGCAGGTAGGTCGCCCGGGGCGGGATCTCGAGCCCGATCAGCTGCTCGACCGCGCCACAGTAGGCCTGCATCTGGAAGAAGTAGGAGACGTAGTCCATCCGCTCGACAAAGGGGATGACCTTCCAGTAGCTCTTGTCCTCGCAGGACTTTTCGATCCCGGTGTGGACGTAGCCGATCACCGGTTTGCACTCGCGGACGATCTCGCCTTCGAGGTCGACGACCAGCCGCAGCACACCGTGGGTCGCCGGGTGGTGCGGGCCGATGTTGACCGTCATCACCTCGGTCGCGCGGTCCTCGGTCAGCAGCGTCGTCTCAGCCATAGTTGCGCTCGTTGTAGGTGAAGGTGACCGGCTCGCCGCCGATCGGGAAGTCACGCCGCTGCGGCCAGCCGACGTAGTCGTCGGGGAGCAGGATGCGGGTCAGCTCGGGGTGGCCGCGGAACTCGATCCCGAAGAAGTCGAAGGCTTCGCGCTCCTGGAAGTCGGCGGTCGGGAATAGCTCGACGCAGGAGTCGATCGCCGGCAGCGAGCCGTCGCCGGGATCGGCGAGCATCGCTTTGACCCGGATCCGCTCGACCCGATCGCGGTTCAGCAGCTCGTAGTGGACGCCGAAGCGCGGCTCGGCCGGCAGGTAGTCAGCGACGTGCAGGCTGGAGAGGAAGGCGTAGCGCTGGCCCGGCGTGTCGCGGAGCCAGGCGAGCACCGCGAGGACCTGCGCCGGGTCGACGATCAGCGCCGCCTGCCCGCGCTCGAAGGAGGTAGCGCGGACCGCCCCGGGGCGGTCCCGCTCGATTTCCCCGCGCAGCAGCTCCAGTCCCGGAGCGTCAGGCAAGGGTCAGCTCCCGCGCTTGCTCGTAAGCCGCCGCGGCCTCGGGGCTCGGCCGGCTGGCCGGGCCGCCGCGCGCCCACTCCTCGGTGCCGGCGGCGTTGTAGCGCTGGCGCCAGCCCTGGTCCGGGTTGCCCTGGATCTTCCGCTGCAGCTTCCCGAACCCGTACATGACCGCCTCCGGCCGCGGCGGGCAGCCGGGGATGTGCATGTCGATCGGCATGAACTTGTCGGCGCCCTGGACCACGGCGTAGTTGGCGAACATCCCGCCCGAGGATGAGCAGGCGCCCATCGAGATCGCCCACTTCGGCTCCAGCATCTGGTCGTAGAGGCGGCGGACGACCGGCGCCATTTTGATCGAGACCCGGCCCGAGAGGATGATCAGGTCGGCCTGGCGGGGCGAGGCGCGCAGCGCCTCGGCGCCGAAGCGGGCGAGGTCGTAACGGGCGGTGACGATCGAGATCGGCGCCTCGATCGCACAGCAGGCGAGGCCGAAGGTGAGCGGGAAGATCGAGTTCGAGCGGGCGAGGTTGATCATTTTCTCGAACGTCGTCGTGACGACTTTTTGTTCCACGTAACGCTCGAGGTCCTCACCCTCGAGGTCGCCGCGCAGCATGTCGCGGGCGGTGGCCTGGCGGGCCTCGAAGCTGCGGCGCTCTACCTCCAATCCAACGCACCCTTTCGCCACACGTAGACGAAGGCGACCAGCAACAGGACGACGAAGGTGATCAGCTCGCCCAGCACCAGGAGGCTGTCGGCGCTCTTCATGATCACGCCGACGGGATAGAGAAAGACGACCTCGATGTCGAAGAGGATGAAGAGCATCGCCAGCAGGTAGAAGCTGACGCCGAATTTGACGTTCTTCAGCGGGTCGACCGGGATCCCGGACTCGTACGGCTCGCCCTGGCGGCGGCTCGCCGAGGTCGGCTGCTTCGGCTTCTTCGGGCCGATCAGGTGGTTCACGACCATGAAGACGCTGGCCACGGCGAGGCCGAGGAAGGCGAAGACGAGAATCGGGAGATAGGTCTTGAGCACCGGGGAATTTGGGGGGTATTGGGCAAGTCCTCACCCCGGCCACACGAGCCGAGCCATGACGCCCGTAAACGCTGTTATACACCCCGCTTGTGACACATTGCTACATAGTGATATTTCGCATCAGTAAGCGGAATCCCGACCGTCTTGGGAGGATTTAACCGCCTTGGTCGGTTTGCACATCGCCATTGGCTTCTGCGTGATCGCCCTGAACCTGGCCGCAGGAGCGATCGGCGGCTACGCCTGGTTTCGCAATCAGTCCTCGGTCCCGTTCTGGTACCTGCTCCGCTTCGCCCAGGTCTCGGTCTTCGTCCAGGCCCTGCTCGGCGGCCTCCTGGTCGTCACCGGCCACGAACCGAGCGGCGACCTCCACTACGTCTACGGAATCCTGCCGCTGGCGATCTCCTTCATCGCCGAGGGCGCCCGCGCCGGCGCCGCCCAGCGCGAGCTCGGCGAGACCGAGTTCGAGTCGCTCGACGCCGAGACCCAGCAGCAGGTCGCGCTGGCGATCGTCCGCCGCGAGATGGGGATCATGGCCGTCAGCTGCGGCGTGATCTTCTTCGTCGCCCTGCGGGCCGCGTTCACCAGCGGCCTCTGAGATCGAGGCGGAACTTGGGGTTTACGTGACCCTAATCGCCGGATCGATCGCAGGAATAATCAGGCTAGGATCGGCCAATGGAGATCGGGCCGGAGCTCGAGCGGGAGTACGCCTTGCGATGCGAGGTCTTGACCGACCTCGGGCCGGTGATCGAGCGGCTTCTGCAGGAGCTGCTGCGCGCGAAGGGGCTCCGGGTCCACTCGGTACGCCACCGGATCAAGGGCATGCCGAACCTGCAGCGCAAGCTCAGTAGCAACGACGCCGGCTACGAAGATCTCCAGGAAGTCCACGATTTGCTTGGCCTGCGGGTGATCACTTTCTTCCCCGACGAAGTCGACGCCGTCGCCGAGGTCGTCGAGGGCGAGTTCGAGCACGATCTGGGCTATCAGAGCCGGGCAGCGATCCCAAACGAAATGCGCCGTCGCTTCTCGCGATTGGCTGGGGTCCTGGAGATGGCGGATGATGAATTCCAGTCGCTCCGCAACGACGTAACCGAGTACCAGGCGACGGTCGAGGGGAAGGTTGACCGGGATCCAGACTCGGTGACCATCGACCAGGACTCGATTCACGCTCTCCTTGCCGGTAACGATCGGATCCGCAACTTGGACGAGAGGGTCGCCGAGGCTCTCGGCCGGGAGCTGATCGGAGATCCAGGCATGACCGCCGGAAGCATCGCCACCGAGCTCCAATTCGCAGGGCTAGAACGGATCGCAGAGGTGGAGCCACTGATCGAAGAACGCGAAGAGATGATCGTCGAGTTCGCTAGGCAGTGGATCAGGCGCGAAAAAACCCGACCGAGCGCGCAGCTCTTCGCTGGCATTTCGCTCTTCTACCTCGCCTACGTGCTCGTCACCGACGAGCTGAGCGTCGAGCGGGCTCTTGGGTATTTCACGGGGACCGGGATTGGCTCGACCGAGGATCAGCAGACCCTGGCCCAGGAACTGGTCGCGGTGCGGCGAGCAATCTCAGAGGAAAACGGCTAGCCCGGCTACATCCTGCCGCGCCGGTCGATGCCGACCTGGACCAGGCCGACGATCAAAAAGAGGGTGCCGGTGGCGATGTGAAAGATCGCGTCGGCATGGTTGTTGGGGAAGGTGAAGACCCAGGCCGGCTGTTCGTCGAAGAATGCCCAGATCCCGGTGGCGTAGAGCGCGAAGGTCGCGTAAAAGGCGTAGAAGAGCGCCCAGTTGGGACGCAGCGCAAAGAAGAAGGCGGGCGCGAACAGCAGCACCCCCGAGAGCGCGTGGACGCCGTTGAAGTCGACGCCAAGGACCCGCTCGGTGACCGCATCCTCGCCGAAGTCGATGCTGGGCTCGGCGATGAAGCCGGCCAGGGCCCAGACCAATTGGAGCGCGGCGAGCACCACGATCCCCCACTGCGCAAACGTCCAATTCGATTTGGGTACGGCCACAGCCTCCATGCGGACCCGGAGCCTACCGTCGATCCGTCAGTTCGGCACGCATAGCGTGCTCAACTGACGGATCGATTCAGCGCAGGCGGAATGCGGGGTGGTCGGGGGCGATGCGCTGGAGCTCGGAGTCGGGTGAGTCGGGGCCGACGCCGTCGAAGAAGGCGCCGACCTCCCATTTCCACTTCTTCAGGTAGGCGCGCAGCAGCGCGGGCCGCTCAACCTCGGGGACCTCGGTTGCCTCGAACTCCTCGACCCGCTTGCCGAGGACCAGGCGGCCGCCGCCGGCGACGCGGATGTTGCGGACCCACTGGGTGTGGCCGCGCGGAGCGACCAGATAGCGCCCGCCCTCGAAGACCAGGAGGTTGACCGGCGTCCGCCGCCACTCGCCGCTCTTGCGGCCCTTCACTTCCAGCACCCGCGAGCCGGCGACGCTGAGCCCAAGCCGCGTCGCCAGGGCGACGCCGCGGTTGAAGACGTTCTTCGTGAACCACCCGGGCTCCTTGAAATGAGCCATCCGTTCGATTGTAGGCTCAACCCATGCTCGATCACCTCGGCCTCGAGGTCAGCGACTATCCCCGCAGCAAGGCGTTCTACGAAGCGGCGCTGGCGCCGCTCGGCGTCTCCCTGCTGATGGAGCTCGCCGAGTCGGCGGCTGGATTCGGGAGCGAGACCGAGCACGGGCCGAAGCCCTACTTCTGGATCCACGGACGCGGCCGGCAGGTGGTCAGCGGCGCCCACGTCGCCTTCGCCGCGCCCGACCGCGAGACGGTCGACGCCTTCCACGCCGCGGCGCTCGCGGCCGGCGGCGCCGACAACGGCGGTCCCGGCCCGCGCCCGATCTACCACCCGCGCTACTACGGCGCCTTCGTGCTCGACCCCGACGGCAACAACGTCGAGGCCGTCTGCCATACGGCGTAGGCGTCCCGCCCTCCGACGGGGCGTCGCCGCGCCCTGCCGGACCAATATGATGCGCGCCGCGTGCGTCCAGTACTGGTCATAGCGATGGTCCTCGCCGCCGCCCTCGGGCTGACGGCCTGCGGTTTCGGCGAAGAAGGGATCTCGGTCTCCAAGGACGACCCCAACTACGAAGGGGCGGTCCTCTTCGCGAGCCACTGCTCGGGCTGCCACACGCTCGACGCCGCCGGCACCCAGGGGAGCGGCAACCGCGGCGAGCGGGTGCAGGGGCCGAACCTGAACCAGCGCACCGAGACCTACGAGGACGCGCTGTTCGCGATCGAGAACGGCGGCTTCTCGGGGGCGATCATGCCCCAGAACATCGTCGTCGGCAAAGAGGCCGAGGCGATCGCCGAGTTCGTCGCCGAGTACGCGGGCAGCGAAGCGGCCGAACCGCCGCGTCCCGGCCAGGACTCAACTCCCTAGCGCAGGGGTCATCCCTTGCTCGACCTGAAGCTGATCCGCTCCGACCCTGAGCGGGTCAAGGCCGCGCTGGCCCGCCGCGGCGGCGCCGAGCAGGTCGACGAGCTGCTGGCGCTGGACGCGCGCCGGCGCGAGCTGCTGCCCGAGGTCGAGAACGCGCAGGCCGAGCGCAAGACGCTCTCCAAGCAGATCGGCGCGGCGAAAGGCGCCGGCGAAGACGCGACCGAGCTGATGGCGAGCGTGCAGCGGCTGAAGGAGACGATCGAGTCCGGCAAGGCGGAGGTCGAGAAGGTCGACGCCGAGCTGGGACGGATCGCGACGGCACTGCCGAACCTGCCCGACCCCGACGCCCCCGACGGGATGACCGAGGAGGACGCGGTGGTCGTCCGCGAGGTCGGCGAGCGACCCGAGTTCGACTTCCCGGTCCGCGACCACCTCGAGATCGGCGCCGCGCTCGGGCTGATCGAGACCGAGGCGGCGGCGCGGCTCTCCGGCTCCCGTTTCGCCTACCTCAAGGGCGACCTGGTGATGGTGGAGCTCGCCCTGGTCCGGTTCGCGCTGGAGCTGGCCCGCGAGGAAGGCCACGAGCCGGTGGTGCCGCCGGTGCTGGTCCGCGAAGAGGCGCTGGAGGGCACCGGCTTCCTGCCTGGCGACCGCGACCAGATCTACGAGATCGAGAAGGACGAGCTTTTCCTCACCGGCACCTCGGAGGTCGCGCTGGCCGGCCTGCACGCCGGCGAGATCCTCGACGCCGACGCGCTGCCGCTGCGCTACAGCGGCTTCTCCACCTGCTTCCGCCGCGAGGCCGGCGCCGCCGGCCGCGACACCCGCGGAATCTTCCGCGTCCACCAGTTCGACAAGGTCGAGATGTTCTCGTTCGTCGAGCCGGCGGACTCGGCGGCCGAGCACGAACGGCTGCTGGCGATCGAGGAGCGCATCCTCACCGCGCTCGAGATCCCCTACCGGGTGGTCAACGTCGCCGCCGGCGACCTCGGCGCCCCGGCCGCGAAGAAGTACGACTGCGAGGCCTGGATCCCGAGCCAGGAGCGCTACCGGGAGCTGACCTCCTGCTCGAACACGACCGATTACCAGGCCCGTCGCATGGCCTGCCGCTACCGCCCCGGCGAGGGCGAGTCGCCGGTCCCCGTGCACACGCTGAACGGCACCGCCTGCGCGGTCGGGCGCACGATCATCGCCCTGATCGAGAACCGCCAAGACGGGGACGGGGGTTTCTCGTTACCAAAAACTTTGCATGATCTCGGCGCCCCTGACACAATCGCGGCCCTATGAGCTCAAGTGTGCGCGAGGCCAAGCGGGTTGTCCTCTGCGACGACCACGAGATCGTGCGCGAGGCGATCAAGGCGCGGATGCAGAATTCGAGCATCGTCGAGATCGTCGGCGAGGCCGGAAACGGCCGCGACGTGGTCGACGTCGTCAAGGAGCTCGAGCCCGACGTCCTGATCATCGACGTCGAGCTGCCCAAGCGCGACGGGATCGAGGCGACCAAGGAGGTCCTCAAGGTCCGACCGCGGACCAAAGTGATCATCTTCACCGCGCACGCCCAACCCGACCTGCTGGCGCTGGCCCTGCGCGCCGGCGCCTCCGGCTACGTGCTGAAGTCGGCGCCGGCCGAGGACATCGCCCGCGCGGTCAAAGCGGTGACCGGCGGCGGCACCTTCCTCGGCGGCGACTTCGCCGGCGGCAAGCCTTCCGAGGTCGAGAAGCTGCTCGACCTCTCGCCCCGCGAGCGCCAGATCCTCGAGCTGCTGGCCGAGGGCCTGCGGGTCAAAGAGATCGCCGAGCGGCTGGCGCTCTCCCCGGCCACCGTCCACACCCACGTGCGCAACGCGATCGCCAAGCTCGAGGTCGACACCCGCACCGAGGCGGTCGCCCTGGCGGTCCGCTTCAGCTACTTGGGCGCCGGCGGCGGCGCCCTCTAGCTCGAACCCCTTTAGGCCGCGTCGACGCCGCCGCGCTTGGCGGTGAGAGGTCGTCGTCGGCGCAGCCGAGCAGCTGCTCGGCGCTCTCCCGTCACCGGGGTAGATCGCGATGCCGGTGGCGCCGCCGAGCGGCAGCCGCTCGTCGCTGCCGTAGCCGCGGTGGGCGACCCGGGCGCGGACCCGGGCGGCGACTTCAGCCGCCTCCGCGGCGTCGGTCTCCTCGACGATCACCGCGAACTCGTCGCCGCCCTGGCGGAAAACGGCGTCCTCGCCGCGCAGCTCGTCGCGCAGCGCCGCCCCGACCTCGGTCAGCAGCCGGTCGCCTTCGAGATGCCCGAAGCGCTCGTTGATCTGCTTGAAGCCGTCGAGGTCGAGCAGGATCAGCGCGAACTCACGGCCGTGGCGGCCGTGGCGGGCGACCTCCTCGGCGAGCCGCTCGTGCAGGCTGCGGTAGTTGCCGACCCCGGTCAGCTCGTCGCGGCGGGCGAGACTCCAGAGCGCTTCGTGGCTCTCGCGCAGGCGCCGCGCCATCACCACCACCCCGACCGCGACGATCACCAAGCAGGCCGCCTCGGCCAGCGCCAGGACCAAGCGCCTGCCGGTCCGAGAAGGAGCCGATCAGCAGCGGCAGCAGCAGTCCGAGCGACGATCGTCACGAGCCCGGCGACGAGCAACCCGGGACCGACCGGAACGCGGGTTCGTGGAATTGTTCGAGGGCCGTCTGCTCATAATCATTTTTAGGTAGGAGACCCACACCCTACCCGCACGGTGCGGGCGGGACAGGGGACGTCTTTTTGGCCTCGGGCGAGCCGTCGGTCACGCCACTACGATGCGCCGAGTGCGCTACCCGGTAGAACAGTTCAGCTCAGAGGAGCGAGCGGTCCTCGCCCCGCATTTCACCAACCTCGACCGCCCGGTCTTCGCCTTGGTGAACCTGCCGGAGACCGTTAAAGGGGCGCTTTTTGCCCGCTATTCGCGGTATTCGGGGACCGTACGGCGGCTCTACCTGGAGGAGTTCGCCGCCGACGCCCCGGCCGGCGGGCGTCCCTTCGACGCCGAGGAGGGCGCGCGGGCGGCCCAGCTCTACGAGCGCGTCTTCGTCGGCTACGGGGACGACTCGATCGCGCAGGTAGGCGGCGCCCACATCGCCTGCGAGTGGGTCTCCAACATCGTCACCAAGCTCCTTCAGCGCGGCCGCCTCGCCGCCTACCTGGAGCAGTCGACCCGCTACATCCCCTACGACAAGCCGCTGCCGGACGGCGGCTACCGCTACTACTCGCGACGCTGAACTCGGGCCCGAGTTCGGTGCCGCGATGGACGAGGTCTTCGCGATCTACTCGCGCTCGCTGACCACGGTCGAGGCCTGGGCGGCGACCCGCTGGCCCCGCGGCGAGGGCGAACCCGAGGGCCCCTGGCAGCGCTCGATCCGCGCCAAGGCGCTCGACCTGCTGCGCGGCCTGCTGCCGGCGGCGACGCTCAGCCACGTTGGCATCTACGCCTCTGGCCAGGCCTACGAGCAGCTGATCCTGCGGCTGCTCGCCTCGCCGCTGCCGGAGGCGCGCGAGTACGGCGGGATGATCCTCGCCGAGCTCCAGCAGGTGATGCCGAGCTTCGTCTCCCGGGTCGAGCGGCCCGAGCGTGGCGGCGAGTGGGTCTCCTTCCTGCAGCAGCGCCGCGAGCGCACCGAGCGCTGGGTCGCGCGGCTCGGCCTCGACCGTCGCGGCGAGGACGCCGCCGCCCCCGCGGTCGAGCTGCTCCACGTCGACGGCACCGAAGATGACCTGCTCGCCTCCTGCCTGTTCGAGGCGGCGAGCGCGCCGGAGACCGAGGTCCTCGCCCGAATCGACGTGCTCGACAGCGAGGAGCGGGCCGAGCTGCTCGCCGCGATGGTCGGCGAGCGCGCCAACCGCCGCCACCGCCCCGGCCGCGGCTTCGAGGCGCTGCGCTACCGCTTCGAGATCGTCTCCGACTACGGCGCCTTCCGCGACCTCCAGCGCCACCGGATGCTGACCTGCCAGTGGCAGCGACTCGGGCCCGACCTCGGGGCCGGCGTTCCCGAAGAGGTGGTCGAAGCCGGGGTCGGCGAGGAGTTCGAGCGGGCGCTGGAGATCTCGCGCGGCGAGTACGAGCGCCTGGTCGCCGCCGGCCAGCCCGAGCTCGCCCCCTACGCGCTCAGCCTCGCCTTCCGCATCCGCTACACGCTCGACCTCAACGCGCGCGAGGCGATGCACCTGATCGAGCTCCGCTCCGGCCGCGAGGGCCACCCCACCTACCGCGCGGTGGCGCAGGCGATGCACGAGCGGATCGCCGCGGTCCACCCCGGCGTCGCCGCCGCCATGAGCCACGTCGACACCTCCGCCGAGCCCCGCCTGGAGCGGATGCTGAGCGAGATCCGGACCCACCGCAAGCAGCTTGCGGCGGGTCGTGCGGAATCCGCGTAGCGCCTAACGCCTAGGGCCGGCTCTCCGCGGGCTCCGGGCTGCGCTCCACGTCGAGCCGCGGCAGGATCCGCTCGAGCCAGTTCGGGATCCACCAGTTGCGGCTGCCGAGCAGCTGCATCACGGCAGGCACCAGGACCATCCGCACGATCGTCGCGTCGAGGAAGATCGCCGCCGCCAGGCCGATCCCGAAGAGCTTGAGGAAGACTTCGGGCGAGAAGACGAAGGCGAGGAAGACGACGACCATGATCGCCGCCGCCGCGGTGATCACGCGGGCGGTCTTCGCCAGCCCGTCGGCCACCGCGCGCCGCGTGTCGCCGTCCTTCAGGTACTCCTCGCGGATCCGCGAGACCAGGAAGACCTCGTAGTCCATCGAGAGCCCGAAGAGGATCGCGAACATCATCACCGGCATGAACGGGGCGATCGGCACCTCGTGGTCGATCCCGATCAGTTCGCCGACCGCGCCGCCCTGGGCGACCAGGGTCATCACGCCGTAAGCGGCACCCACCGAGAGCAGGTTCATGATGCCCGCCTTGAGCGAGATCAGCGGCGAGTGGAAGGCGACGAGGAGGAGCAGGAAGGAGAGTCCGACCACGGCGATGATGAACACCGGCATGCGGTCGGTGACGAATTCGCTCTGGTCCTCGAGCGCCGCGGTGACGCCGCCGACGCTGGCCGTGACGCCGGTCCCCGCGAGCGCTTCCGGGAGGACCGTATTGCGCAGCCGGTGGACGAGGTCGGTGGTCGCCTCGGCCTGGGGCGAGGTGGTGGGGATCACGGTCACGATCGCCGCCGAGTCGTCGCCGTTGAAGCGGGGCGGCGGCACGTAGGCGACGCCGTTGTCCTGGCGCAGCTCGGTGACGAGACCGTCGATCGCGGCCTGGCCGCCCGATTCGGGCAGCTGGGCGGCGATGATCAGCGGACCGTTCGAGCCCGGACCGAAGCCCTCGCTGATCAGGTCGTAGGCCTGGCGGGTCATCTTGTCCTTGGGGTCGTTGCCGGCGTCGGGGAAGCCGAGGCGCATCCCGAGCGCCGGTGCGGCGAGCGCCAGCAGGATCGCCGTGGCGACGATCGCCGCCGGCCAGGGCCGGCGCTGGATCCAGTGGCTCCAGCGCGCCGCCGGCGAATCGGCGCCGCCTTCGACGGAGTCGAGGCGACGGCCGAGGAAGGGGATCCGCCACTTGTCGACCCGCGGGCCGAGCATCGAGAGCAGGGCCGGCAGCAGCGTGACCGCGGCGAACATCACCACGAGCACTGCCAGCGAGGCCGAGATCGCCACCCCGTACATGTAGGGCAGCCCGGTCAGGAAGAGGCCGAGGACGGCGATGACCACGGTGCAGCCGGCGATGATCACGCTGCGCCCTGCCGTGCTGACCGCCTCGGTGACGGCGTCATGGCGGTCCTTGCCTTCGCGCAGCGCCGCCCGGAACCGGGTCAGGACCAGCAGCGCATAGTCGATCCCGACGCCGATCCCGATCAGGCCGGAGACGGCGGTGGTCCAGTCGGGGACGTCGATCACGTTGGCCAGCAGCACGATCAGGCCGCCGGACGAGATCATGAGCCCGACCAGCGCGATGATCAGGGGTAGCCCCGCGGCGACGATCGAGCCGAAGGCAATCAGCAGCACGATCGCGGCGCCGAGGAAGCCTGCCCCCTCGGGGCTGGTGCTGCCCTGCGCGGCGAGGATCGGATCGCCGCCGAGCTTGATCTCGAGGCCGCCACCGCTGTTCGCTTCGGCGGCGTCGATCAGCTCTTCGCCCTGCTTTTTCTCGACCTCCCAGCCGGGCACGTTGAGCGGCAACGTCGTGGTCGCGATCGTGCCGTCGTCGGAGACGCGGGTCGGCCCCGCCCCCTCGATGTGCTTGACCTCTTCCGCTTCTTTGAAGAAGGTGGCCATCTGCGCTTTCGCTTGCGGCGAGTTGGCCCCGTTCGGGTCTTTCCAGACGACGTAGATTTCCTGCCCCGAGTAGCCATCGAAGGCGCTTTCGGTGAGGTCGCTCGCCGCCTTGGACTCCGAGCCGGGCGTGTTGTAGTCGGCTTCGTACTCGCCGGCCAGCGCGGAGCCGAGCATGACCAGGACGATCGTCGTGACGACCCAGGCGAGGACCATACGGCCGCGACGGCGGTAGGAGAGGTCGGCGAGGCGGACGAGCAGGCGGGTCATACGGTGGTCCTTCCTTCTGCGTTCATTTCGGGGGAGAAATGTTCCAGGGTGGAATGATTCATAGCACAAAGCAAATCGCTGTATCTTTTCCCCCGTGAGCAGCGAACCGATCCGCGGCGACAGGGCGCCCTCGACCCTTGCCTTCCTCCTCTCGCAGGTGGGGATCCATGCCGCCCGCCGCTTCTCCGAACGGATGGCGGAGATCGAATTGCTGCCGCCGCTGTTCCGGATCCTCAACCTCGTCGAGACCGCCGAGGGGCGCTCCCAGCAGGCGATCGGCGAGGCGATCCAGGTGCCGCCGAGCCGGATGGTCGCACTGGTCGACGAGCTCGAGCAGCGCGGCCTGGTCGAGCGCCGTCCCGACCCGGACGACCGGCGAATCCGCGCCCTCTACCTGACCGCAAAGGGGCACAAGACGCTGACCCGCGGCCGCGAGATCGCCGCCGCCCACGAGCGCGAGCTGACCGAGGGCCTGCCGGCCGGCGACCGCGAGGCGCTGACCAGGTTGCTGCAGCAGATCGTCGAACGGCAGGAGATCGGCCAGGGGGTCCACCCGGGGCTCAGCGAGAAAGCGGGGCTCAGCGAGAAAGCGGCCCCGCCCGCCGCGGGCGAGGGCGACTAAATTAGTCGCGCTGCTTGCGCTTGCGCGGCGGCTCGCCGTCGGCGCTGGGGCCCGGTGCGTCGCTGACCTCGTCGGAGTCGACGTCGATCGCCTCGGGGTCCGAGGGTTCCATTTCCTGGGCGGCTTTCTCGCCCGGGGTCGGCCAGGGGACCGCTTCGCCGGCCTCCCAGGCTGGCGGGCGGCCGCCGGGCAGGGCACCGGCCAGCATCACCCCGACGAAGATGAACCAGAGGAAGGTGAGCGGCGAGAAGCCGATCACCGAGGCGAAGCCGACCGCCATCCCCAGCGAGCCCCAGAAGCGGGTGAGGAGGCCGGTGCGCATCGACCAGAGACCGACGTAGAGCAGGCCGATGACCAGCGAGAGGCCGCCGGCGAGGCCAGCGAACTGGCCGATTTTCAGCAGCGTCGAGTCCTTGATCGCGCTCGAGGCTTCGTCTTCCTTGCTCTTTTTGTCTTCGCAGGCGGCGATCCCGGTCTTGCCGTCGACCGCCGGGAAGTCGCTGGCGAAGTCCTCGGCGTTCTTGTCTTTTTTATCTTCGGCGCAGTCGTCTTTGGCTTCCTTCGGGGTCAGGGTCAGCTCGCCCTTGCCGTCGAGGTAGGTGGTCGCCGCTTCCTGGGTGCCGCCGGAAATCAACGGGGCCGAGAGCCCGAGCAGCAGGGGGCCGAGTAGGACGAGGCCGACCATCTGGCCTTTGACCCGCTCGCTGCGCACCTGGGCGGCGCGGAAGAGGAAGTAGAGCGGCGCCGCGACGAGCACGTAGCCGAGGCAGGTGAGGATGCCGGCGATCCAGACTTTGCCGGCGTTGTCGTGCGCCTCGGTGAGGCTTTCGAAGTTGGCGTCGCCGCCGATCGCGCTCTGCAGCAGGATGAAGCCGACGAGGGCGAGGACGCCCCCGAGGATGCCGGCGACTCCTACCCGGACAAACCACGAGCGCTCGCGAGCGAGGATCTGCGACGGGGTCACGGGCCGTACGCTATCCGACCATGAGCACCTCGCAGCACACCCCTGTCGTCCCGCTCGAGGCTGGCGCCAGTCCCGAGAACCCTCCCTGCCCCGCCTGCGCGGAGCCGCTGTTCGGCTGGCTGGCGGCGCAGCCCGGCCTCGGCGCGGTCAGCCGCTGCGAGAGCTGCGGGCTGGCGTGGTCGGTGGCGAGCCCGATCCCGACGAGGCGCTGCAGGAGCTCGACCGCCTGCGCGACGGCGAGCTTTTGCGGATCGCCAACCGGGGCAGCTTCGCCGCCTCGCTCGGCAACGCCGGCTGGGCAGGCCTCGCTCCCGGCAGCCGCTACCTGTTCACCGCCGAGGCGGTGCGGCGCCTGATCGCCCGCCGCGACCAGGTCGTCACCAGCAGCCGCTGGGCGCCCGGCGCCAGCTTCGGCTCCACCTGGCAGACCCTGCTGAACAGCGTCACCTTTGGCCACAACGTCGCCCTCGCGGCGCTCGGCCGCGGCCCGGTCGCGGCGCCGGCGGCGAAGCCGTGGCAGCGCCGGATCGACGTCCTGGCCAGCGTCGTGCTGGCGATCCCGGCGGCGCTGATTGCAGCGCCGGTCGAGCTGGTCGGCGGCCTGTTCCGCCGCGGCGCGGTGCTGCGCCTCCGCCAGCAGCTTCTCTAGGAGCGGCCCGGCGTTAGCTGAGGCCTTCGCGGGCCTCGCGGACCAACGTCACGGCCTCGGGGAAAAGGACGCGGATCGCGTCACGGACCTGCATCGCCTGCTCGTCGGCGTTGCCCTGCAGGTTGAGCCGGTTGATCGAGGCGACGGTCATCTCGACCGCGAGCTTGATCGCGTTGTCGGCCCAGGCGACGCGCTGGGAGGACTGCATCTGCTCCGAGAGCTCCTCCATCCGCTGGCGGAACTCGTCGGGGTCGCCGAAGAGGTTGAAGGGGCTGTCCTCCATGTCCAAATCAAAGCAGAGTCGTTTGCTCGGCGGGGCTGGGTTTTTGCTTTCTGCGCGCCACCGGTGCGTTGGGGCGGCCTAGCTTCGGCTGCATGGCGAAAGCACTGGCTGGGTGGGGAGATGGCGAGCGGCAGCGCGGGGCCGCTTCGGTCGAGCACGTGGGGCTCGTGGCGCTCGTCGCCCTGTTGGTCGTGGGCGTGATGGCGGCCGTGATCGCCGGCGGCGAGGTGAAAGCGGGCCGCGATCTGGCGAGGACGATCGGGAAGCGGCTGGCCTGCGGGCCGCGGCTGCCGGACGCGTGTAGCCACCACGAGCTGGTGCCTGCCTACGGGTGGCCGCTGGCCCGGCTGGTGCGAGCCTGGGCGCCGGCGCCCGTCGCGGTTGCGGGGCTGGCGCCGATCGACTTCCGCCGCTGCCGGCGGGAGAGTTGCGCCGTGTACACGGGTCCGCACCTGACCGCCTCGAACCGCCGCACCACCCTTTTCACCGAGGTCGCCACCGAGGGTGGCTGGATAGCGGTGACCTACTGGGCCTACCGACCGACCCTGGGATGGGAACGGCTCGTGCGGCGCGCATCCGCCGCCGACGTCGCGGCGTCGTCGGGCACTGCGGTCCTCGAGAGCGCCGATCCCGCCCTCGTCCCGCTCGAGACCCTCCCCGGCCGCAACCACTACGAGTTCCCCCCGCACGAAGCGCCCCCATGGCAATGGACCGTCCGCGGTCGCTACCCCGGCTGGTCAAGCTGACTGTCGACTTACTCCCGCACGTGGGGGAGTAAGTCGACACTGGGCGATAATCGATGGATGCCGAAGCCGCTGATCGAGTTCCCCGCCGACGACCCGGAGCGCGCGCTGCGCTTCTGGAGCGGGGTGCTGGGGGTCGAGCTGGAGCCGCGCGAGCAGTCGATGGGGAGTGGCTGGGAAAGCGACACCGACAGCCTCCGGCTGGGCGTCCACGAGCGCGGCAAGGGGCCGGGCGACACCGGGTCCCTCCCCTACTTCACGGTGCCTGCGATGGACGCCGCGCTGGAGCGGGTGAAGGAGCTCGGCGGCTCGGTCATCCACCCCGGTGAGCGCTGGTCGATCTGCCGCGACTCCGAGGGCAGCCCCTTTGCCCTTGCCGTGTCGAGCTAGACGGGGGTTTTCGCCTCCGCCTCGCGTTCCTGCCCCTCCTCCTCAGCCCGTTCGTCCTGGGCCTGCTTGATCAGGCCGCGCCAGTCGGTCGTGCGGAAGACGAGCAGCATCGCGGCGAAGCCGAGGACGACCGACCAGGCGGCCATCGCGATCTGGGTGCCGACCGAGAAGGAGAGGACCGCGGCGCGGGTCGGGCCGTGCAGGGTGGCGACGAGGAGCGCCTGCTGGGCGCCGGCGCCGCCCGGGGTGAAGGGGACGATGTTGGCGATCGCCTGGACGCTCATCACCAGCATCACGTCGCCGACCGAACCGCCGATCCCGAACGCTTCGAGGAAGAACCAGAAGGCGGCGAAGCGAAAGAGCCAGCCGACCCCCTGCCAGGCGAAGACCTCGCGGAAGTAGCGACGCGGCTGCCTGAGGATCACGACGCCTTGTTTGACCCGGTCCCAGAAGCGCCGCACGTGGTGGGCGAGGTAGTAGATGCCGACCGCGGTCGCGATCAGCAGCACCCCGACGGTGATCGCGAGGATCTGCGGGTGGTCGACCCAGAAGGCGATCTCGAAAGCCGGCAGGTCGGGGATCCGCGGCAGCGGCGGCAGCAGGCCCTGGGTGATCGCGTAGAGCAGGACGAGGATGCCGACGCTGGTGTCGAACACCGTCTGCACTAGGAAGGAGGACGTGACCGCTGGGTAGGAGGAGTCGGGGATCTGCCGCTTGACCAGGAAGACCTTGGTCACGTCGCCGGCGTGGGCGGGCACGATCGCGTTGACGCCTGCGCCGAACAGATAGGCGGCCGCGAGCGGCATGTAGGGGATCGGCTGGTCCGGATAGGAGGCACGGAGGACGTTGCGCCAGGCCCAGGCGCGGGCGAGCTGCATCGCCAGCAGGAACAGCAGCGCGACCCCGAACGCGGTCCAGTGGATTTCGGAGAGGTTGCGGAAGAATTCCGCAGCGGCGTTGAAGAAGCGGTCGAAGCTCGATCCAAGGTCGGCGGCTGGCATCGCAGCTACACTAGCCCGCTCGTGCCGGACACCGACACGCACACTTTGCCCCGCCCAGCCACCCCGCATCCGACCGACGAGGCGATGTGCGCCCGTGCCCGCGAGCGCTACACAGCCGATCGCAAGAGCAAGTTCCGCCGCCGGCGCAAACGCCACGCGGCGATGCCGAACTTCATCATCATCGGCGGGCTCAAGTGCGGCACGACGAGCATCCACCACTACCTCGGCCTGCATCCGGAAATCCAGATGTCGAAGCCGAAGGAGCTGAACTTCTTCGTCGAGGAGATGAACTGGGACCTCGGCCTCGACTGGTACGCGAGCCGCTTCGACGCGCGCTCGCCGGTCCGCGGCGAGTCATCCCCGCACTACACGAACCTGCCTCGCTTCGACGGCGTCGCCGAACGGATCAAGCAGAATTGCCCGGACGCGCGGCTGCTCTACATGGTCCGCGACCCGATCAAGCGGATCCTCTCGCACTGGGTCCACGCGACCGGCGCCGGCTACGAGACGCGCGAATTCGAGCCGACGCTCGCCCTGCCCGGCACCCAGTACATAAACCGCTCCAAGTACTGGATGCAGCTTCAGCCCTACCTCGAGCTCTTCGACCGCGAGCAGATCGAGATCATCACCCAAGAGGAGCTGCAGTCAGAACGCGAGGAGACGATGCGCAAGGCGTTCGCCTTCGCCGGCGTCGACGAGACCTTCAAGTCCGAGCAGTTCGACCGCGAGTGGGAGAAGTCGGCCGCTAAGCAGGGCGACAAATACCAGTTCATGGAGAAGCTGATCAAGCTGCCGGGCTTCCGCTCCTTCGACCGCAACTTCGACCGCCTGCCCGAGTCGCTGCGCTGGGTCGTCGAGAAGGTGGTCCACGATCCGGACAAGCCTCCGGCCGAGAAGCCGACCATCCCGGACGACCTGCTCGAGACCCTGCGCGGTCGCTTCGGCGAGGACGTCGCCGAGCTGCAGAAGTTCGCCGGCCGCGAGTTCGCCGGCTGGCACGACTACAGCTGACCGCCCCGGGGTAGCCTGCGCCGAGTGAGGCGCCTGCTCCCGGACCCCGGGTCGACCTCCGTCGAGGAGCAGCTCGACGGCTACCGCCCCTGGGAGCACCCCCACCCCGAGCGGCCGCTGGTCGCGATGAACTTCGCCGCGACGGTCGACGGGCGGGCGTCGATCGGCGGCGTCTCCGGGCCGATCGGCTCGGAGACCGACACCGAGATGCTGGCGCGCCTGCGGACCCGCTTCGACGCGGTGATGATCGGCGCCGGGACGATGCGGGCCGAGCGCTATGGCCGGATTGCCGCCAAGTCGGAGGTGCGCCGACGGCGCGAGGGACTCGGCCTCTCCCCCGACCCGCTGATGGTGATCGTCAGCGGCCGCCTCGACCTGCCCTGGGACGCGCCGTTGTTCACCGACGGCGGCGGCCGCGTGCTGATCCTCACCGCCGTCGCCGACGATCCGCCGCCGACCGCGACCCCGGTCGAGGTCCTCCGCCACGCCGACGGCGTCGACCTGGCCGCGGCGCTGCGCCACCTGCGCGCGGAGGCCGGGGTGCGGGCGCTGATCTGCGAGGGCGGGCCGCGGCTCCACGCCGACCTCTAGGCCAGCGGCCTGGTCGACGACCTCTTCCTCACGATGGCGCCGAAGCTGACCGGCGCCGGCCCCTCGATCCTCGAGGGCGAGCTGGCCGATCCGCAGGCGCTCCAGCTCGCCTGGCTGCTGGAGAAGGACGGCGAGCTCTTCGCCCGTTACCGTTCCGCCTGACCAGCGACGAGGGAGGACGTTGATGGACTTCAAGCCCAGCCCAGAGGTGGACGCGCTGCGGGAGCGCGTCCTCGATTTCCTGGACGAGCACGTCTACCCGCAGGAGCGCGAGATCATGGAGGCGATGGACGCCGAGGTGGGGCCCGGCGTCCCCTACTCGGCGAACCTGGTCGCGGTCCGCGAGAAGGCGCAGGCCGAGGGCCTCTGGAACCTCTTCATGCCCGACAAGCGCTACGGGCCCGGCCTCGCCAACTGGGAGTACGGGCTGCTCTGCGAGGAGATGGGGCGCAGCCCGCTGGCCGCGGCGATGGCCTTCAACTGCTCGGCCCCGGACACCGGCAACATGGAGATCCTCGCCGAGCACGGCACGAATCAGCAGAAAGAGGAATGGCTGGAGCCGCTGCTGGAGGGGACGATCCGCTCCTGCTTCTCGATGACCGAGCCCGAGGTCTCCGGCTCGGACCCGACCCTGCTACAGGCGCGCGCCGAGCTCGACGGCGACGAGTGGGTGGTCAACGGCCACAAGTGGTTCACCAGCGGCGCGGTCGGCGCCGAGCTGGCGATCGCGATGGTCGTCACCGACCCCGACGCGCCGCCCTACGCGCGCGCCTCGATGATCTGCGTGCCCACGGACACGCCGGGCTTCAACCTGGTGCGGCCGATCCCGGTGATGGGCCACACCGCCGGCCCCGGCCACTGCGAGATCCGCTACGAAGAGTGCCGCGTCCCCGCCGCCAACCTGCTCGGCGAGCGCGGCGCCGGCTTCGCGATCGCCCAGGACCGGCTCGGCCCCGGCCGCATCCACCACTGCATGCGGGCGATCGGGACCGCCGAGCGCGCCCACGAGATGATGTGCCGCCGCGCCAACGAGCGCGTCGCCTTCGGCGGACCGCTGGCCGACAAGCAGTTCGTCCAGGAGGCGATCGCGACCTCGCGGATGGAAATCGACCAGGCCCGCCTGCTCACCCTTTTCGCCGCCTGGAAGATGGACACCGAGGGCAAGCGCGCCGCCCGTCAGCAGATCTCGGCGATCAAGATCGTCGCCGCCAACATGGTGATGGAGGTGCTCGACCGCGCCATTCAGATCCACGGCAGCCTCGGAATGACCGACGACACCCCGCTGGCCGCGCTCTGGCGCTTCAGCCGGATGCTGCGCCTCGCCGACGGCCCCGACGAGGTCCACAAGATGGTCCTCGCCCGCCGCGAGCTGAACCGCTGGGCAAAGCGCGAGGAGGCGGAGGCCAGCGGCACGCTGACCTCCGCCCATCCCCCACGGATGGTGTGACCATCCGCGGGGTGTCCCGTTATTCGACTTTCGCGCAGACGATGCTGCCGAACAGAGCGAAGCTGGGGGTGCCAGCGCCGATCTGGGCATAGGCTTCGAAAGCGGCCGTCGTCAGGGCGGCGTTGATGTCGGCGCGGTCGATCGTCGCTTCCTTTTTGCCGCCGGTCGAGCCGCCGTCGACGTCGAAACCGCTGCTGATGATTTTCTTGCCCACCGGACAGGAGAGGGTGAGCGTCTTCGGGGTCACCGTGCTCGAGGGAACCGAGTCCTCCACCAACTCGAGTTCACTCAGCCCGGCCGGACCCAGTTTGCCCTGAATACCCTGTTTGCCCTCGGGGCCCTGTTTGCCCTCGGGACCCTGTTTGCCCTCGGGACCGGTCGCCCCTTTGAGCGCGTTTTTCGTTGCTTTCTTGATCTTCGCCAGGGTCACCGCTTCTTTCTTCAGCTCTTTGGTGCCGACGCTTTCTTTGCCGAGTTCGGTGGCCGCGAACGCGGTACCGCCGGCGACGACTAGGAAGATGGCGAGGCTGGACATCACGTTCGCGTAGCTCAGACGCGATCGGAGCTTCTTCATTTGTTCTCCCCCATTCGGGTGTTTGGTAAAGCAGAACCAGTTGGTCCGGGATCAACCCGGGCTAGTACCGAGAACCTTTCAAGCCCCCCGGACAGTGTCAACCGGGTTCAGTCGTGCGTCGACTTCTCCGCCTCGTCGGCCAATCGCTCGGTGAGCCGGGCGAAGTACTCGACCCCGTCGTCGACCTTGCCGTAGCCGCCGGCGGTGTAGCGGGCGTAGACGCCCTCGATGATGATCGCCAGCTTCCAGTAGCCGAGGGCGACGAAGAAGTCGAGGTCGGAGAGGTCGCGGCCGGAGCGCTCGGCGTAGCGGCCGATCAGCTCCTCGCGGGTCGGGAAGCCGGGCGCCAGGTTGGCGGGCAGGCCGAGGCCGACCGGCTCCTCGCTGCGGTCGGGCCAGTAACAGACGAGCTGGCCGACGTCGGCCAGCGGGTCGCCGAGGGTGCAGAGCTCCCAGTCGAGCACCGCGGCGACCTCGCCGGACTCGGTCAGGATCATGTTGTCGAGCCGGTAGTCGCCGTGGACGAGGGTCGCCGGGCCCTGCGCCGGGATCCGCGCCGCGAGCCACTCGTGGACGCGGTCGACGACCGGCAGCTCGCGGGTCTTCGACTTCTCCCACTGTCCCTGCCAGCGGTGCAGCTGGCGGGCGACGTAGTCCTGCTTGCGGCCGAGCTCGCCGAGCCCTACCGCGTCGGGGTCGATCGCGTGGATCGCGACCAGGGTGTCGGCGACGCGCTCGCCGATCGCCCGGCGGTCGCTTTCGTCGGGGAAGACCTCGGCCTCGCCGAGCCCGCGCAGGACCGGGCCCTCGACGAACTCCATGACGTAGAAGGGGGCGCCGTTGACCGACTCGTCCTCGCAGAGCCCCACGACCGGGGCAACCGGGACGTCGGTCGAACCGAGCGCCGAGACGACCCGGTGCTCGCGGGTCATATCGTGGGCCGAGCCGAGACGCTTGCCGAGCGGCGGCCGCCGCAGCGCCCAGCTGCCACCGGAACTGTCGGTAACCCGGTAGGTGAGGTTGGAGTGGCCGCCGGCGATTCGCTCGAAGCTCAGGGGCGGCGCCGCGCCGGCGACGTTGGCGGCAAACCAGGATTCCAGTGCGGAAGCATCGATGCCGTCGTCCCCCCGGCCTGTAGCCTCGTCCCCCATCGCCGCTCAAGCATATTCACGACGGGGACGAAGGCTGAGCCCCTCGCTTGCCAACCGGCTGCGGATCGGCTTCGCGATCGGTTTCGCCGTTCTCGCGGCGATGGCGGTGATCGGCGTCGGCCGCTTCCTCGAACAGCGGCAGGACTTCGAGGACCAGATCGCCCGCTCCTACCAAGTCGAGATGGCGGCCCGGGTGAAAGCCGCCGAAACCGGCAACCAGAGAGTGGCCGAACGGACGGTCGACACCGAGGCCAACCGCCGCTCCGAGCTCCAGGACCAGATCTCCGACGACACCCGCGACACCGCGATCCTCGTCGCCGCCGGGCTGATCGCCGGCCTGACCGGGGCGCTGCTCCTGTTCAGCGGTCTGATCGCCTCGCTGCGGCGTCCGCTCGAGGACCTGGTCGACGCCTCCGAACGACTCGCCGGCGGCGACCTCAGCACCCGGGTCGCGGTCGGCGGCCTCTCGGAGACCGCGACGCTCGGCAATGCCTTCAACGAGATGGCACAGCAGCTCGAGAAGGACGCCGCCGAACGCGAACGGCTCGATCGCCTCAAAGACGAGTTCGTGCTCACCGCCTCGCACGAGCTGCGCAGCCCGCTGACCTCGGTCCAGGGCTTCGCCGAGCTGCTGATGCTCGAACGCGAGCGGATGACGCCGAAGCAGGTGGAGACGGTCGAGATCATCCTCGACAACTGCCGCCACCTCGGTCGCCTGCTCAACGACCTGCTCGATATCGCCCGCGCCGACGCCGGACGGCTGGCGCTGCGGCGCGAGCCGACCGAGCTGGCGCCGTTGATCGACGATGCGGTGCGGACGATGCGCGCCCAGACGGAGATCGCCAAGCAGACGCTGACCGAGCATTTGGAGCCGGGATTGCCGCTGGTCGACGTCGAGCCCGACCGAATTCGGCAAATTTTGATCAACTTGCTCACCAACGCGCACGAGTACTCGCCCGAAGGAGCCTCCGTGCAGGTATCCGCGCGCCCGTTTGGAAACGAAGTCGAGATCGCGGTGAGTGACAACGGACCCGGCATCCCCGATGCTCAGCTTGAGCACATCTTCGAGCGCTTCGTGCGCGGCGATGCCGGGTTGACGCAGCGCGTCGGCGGCACCGGCCTCGGGCTGGCGATCTCGCGCTCGCTGGTCGAGCTGCACGGCGGCACGATCCGGGTGGAGTCGACGGTCGGCCGCGGCTCGACCTTCAGCTTCAGGCTGCCGGTCGCCGCGACGCAGGCTGCCACCCCCAGCCCGGCCACGGCGGAGAGCAGCTGATGGCGCGCGTCCTGGTCGCCGACGACTCAGAGACGATCCTGCTGTTGATGCGGACGCGGCTCGAGCTCGCCGGCTACGAGGTGGAGACCGCGACCGACGGCCAGGAGGTAACCGACCTGGTCGCCGGCAACGGGCCGCCGGACCTGCTCCTGCTCGACGCGATGATGCCGCGCAAGTCCGGGATCGACGCCCTGCGCGAGCTGCGCGCCGCCGGGATCGAGACGCCGGCGCTGATCGTCAGCGCCCACCAGGACCCGAACGACGCCGACGCCGCCAACGACGTCGAGATCAACGGCTACGTGACCAAGCCGATCGACTTCGACGCCCTGCTCGAAGAAGTAGCCGCCCTCACCTCGTAACCCGGACTTGACGGGGCGATAGCCCCACGGACTCCGGTTACGGCGTCAGGACTTGGCGATCTCGAGCCGGATTTCCTTGCCCTTCAGCTTGGTGCCGTCGAGGAACTCGACCGTGCGCTCGGCTTGGTCGGGGTCGACCTCGACGAAGGAGAAGCGGTGCAGGACGCGGACGTCGTGGATCGCCTCGTCGGCGAGCACCGCGCCCTCGCGCAACGCCCAGCGCAGGTCCTCCTCTTCGATCCCGCTGCGTTCGCCGCGGTTGACGAACAGCTTCACCGTCTTCGCCCCGTTCGCCGCCGGCTCCTCGCCGTTCGACTCCTTCACCGGCTCGCCGACCGAGGCCGGCTCTCGCTCGCGGCGCCGCGGCCGCGGCGCGTGCTCGAGCCGCTCCTCGGGGGTCTCCCACTCGCCGATCGACGTCCTCACGTCATTCTCGATGCGGGTGATCTCATCGCGCTGGTCGGGGGTGACGAAGGTGATGGCGCGGCCGGTCCGCCCGACCCGGCCGGTCCGGCCGATCCGGTGCACGTAGGTCTCCGAGGAGTTCGGCACGTCGTAGTTGATGACGTGGGTGACGTGCTCGACGTCGAGCCCGCGGGCGGCGATGTCGGTCGCCACCAGCAGCTTCACGCGGTGGTCCTTGAAGGAGATCATCACCCCGTCGCGGACGCCCTGGCTGAGGTCGCCGTGCAGCGCCTTGACGTCGAGTCCTTTGTCCTTCAGCGTCTTCTCCAGCTTCGAGGCGCCGATTTTGGTCCGGGTGAAGATGATCGCCTGCTCGGGTTCTTCGGTCTTCAGCAGCTCGACCAGGCGCTGTGCCTTCTCCTTCGCCGGCACCTCGACGAAAGCCTGGGAGATCTTGTCGACCGTGAGCTGTTTCGGGGTGATTTTGATCGTCACCGGTTCGTACATGTAGCCCTCGGCGAGCCGCTGGATCGGGGGCGGCATCGTCGCCGAGAAGAGCGCCGTCTGGCGGCCGCTCGGGCACATCCGCAGGATTTTCTCGACGTCCTCGATGAAGCCCAGGTCGAGCATCTCGTCGGCCTCGTCGAGCACCACGTAGCGGGCCGCGGTCAGCACCAGCGACCGGCGCGACATCAGATCCTTCATGCGGCCGACGGTGGCGACGACGACATGGGCGCCGGAGCGCAGCTGCGACTGCTGGGAGCGGATCGGGGCGCCGCCGAAGACGGCGACGACCTCGATGTCGAGGTGCTCGGCGAAGGTGCGCAGCGCCTGGGTCACCTGGATGCAGAGCTCGCGGGTCGGGGTGAGGACGATCGCCTGCACCTCGTCGTTCTCGGGGTCGAGGTACTGCAGCAGGGGCAGGCCGAAAGCGGCGGTCTTGCCGGTCCCGGTCTGGGCCTGGCCGATCACGTCGTGGCCGCCGAGCAGCTCCGGGATCGCCTGCTCCTGGATCGGCGTCGGCTCCTCGAAGCCGAGCTCGTCGAGGGCTTGCTGGATGTCGGGCGAGAGGCCCAGGTCTTTGAAGGCGGTCATCAGGCTTCCGTGAGGGGGTGGATCAGGACGAGGGATCGAGCAGGAGCTTGCCGGTGCTGCGGCGGGAAATCAGGTCTTCGTGGGCCCGCGCCGCTTCGGAAAGCGGGTAGACACCGCCGATCCTAACTTCGAGGTCACCGGCCGCGAGCAGGCCGAGTAACTCGCCGATCATAGGGAGAAGCAGGTCCGGACGGCTGAGCAGGTGCACGAGCCAGAACCCGATCACCGCCTTCGAGCCGTGCAGGAGGGCGGCCGTGGGGGCGTCGCGCTGGTCGCGCGAGGCGTTGCCGAAGACGACCATGCGGCCGAGCGGGGCGAGCACGGAAAGCTCCTGGTCGAAGGCCTCGCCGCCGCTCATGTGGAGGACCGCATCGACCCGCTTGCCGTCGTTGGCCTCGCGGATCGCCGCGCCGAGCTCGGCGGCGCCGGAATCGACGGTGGCGTCGGCGCCGAGCGCCGCGACCGCGGCGCGCTTCTCGGCGCTGGAGGCAAGACCGATCACGCGGGCGCCGGCCCGCTTGGCGAGCTGGACCGAGAGCGTGCCGGTGCCGCCGGCGGCGGCCTCGACGACGATCGTCTCCCCCGGCTCGATCCGCGCGCAGCGCTGGACCAGCGCCATCGCGGTCAGCCCCTGCAGGAGGGCCCCGGCCGCGGTGTCATCCCCGACTCCGTCGGGGATGGGGACCAGCTGCGCCTCGCGCACCGCGACCCGCTGCGCGTAACCGCCGTTGCCGACCAGGGCGGCGACGCGGCGGCCGTCGGCGGTGCGGCCGCTGACCTCGGCCCCCGGGATCAGCGGCAGCTCCTGCGGGGCGAGGTAGTCGTTGCGGCTGGCGTGGGTGTCGGCGAAGTTGACCCCGCTGCGCGCGACCTCGACCACAACCTCGCCCTCACCGGGGGACGGGTCCGCGACCTCGACGTACTGGAGGACCTCGGGACCGCCGAACTCGTCTATGCGAATTGCCTGCATTGTGGTGCCGATCATCTAGGGTGCCTGCCCGATGGCACTGACTGTAGTCGGATCGATCGCCTTTGACGCGGTAACGACCCCGTTTGGCGAGCGTGAGCGGATGCTCGGCGGCGCCGCCGTGCACTTCTCGCTCGCCTCCAGCTTCTTCACCGAGGTGCGACCGGTCGGGCCGGTTGGCGACGACTTCGGCGCCGAGCAGTTCGAGGTGCTCGAGCGCCGCGGCGTGCTCACCGACGACATCGAGCGGGTCGCCGGCGGCAAGTCCTTCTTCTGGCGCGGCCGCTACGAGTACGACCTCAACGTCGCCCACACCGAGGACACCCAGCTCGGCGTCTTCGGCGAGTTCGAGCCGAAGCTCTCGGCGGCGGCCCGGGGCGCCGACACCCTCTTCCTCGCCAACATCCAGCCCGACCTGCAGCGTCAGGTGCGCGCCCAGTGCGGCGCGGCCAGCCTCAGCGGCCTGGACTCGATGAACCTCTGGATCGAAACCGCCAAGGACTCGCTGACCGCGGCGATCTCCGAGGTCGACTGCCTGGTCGTCAACGACGCCGAGATCCGCATGCTGACCGGTGAGTCGAACCTCGCCCGCGCCGCCCGCGCGGTAATGGACCTGGGGCCGCGCGCGGTCGTCGCCAAGCAGGGCGAGTACGGCGCGGCGCTGTTCACCAGCGAGGGCTTCTTCGCACTGCCGGGCTTCCCGCTCGAGGACGTGCGCGACCCAACCGGGGCGGGCGACAGCTTCGCCGGCGGTTTCTTCGGCTACCTCGACGGGCTCGAGGGCGAGGCCGACGACGCCGCGCTGCGGCGGGCGATGGGCTACGGGACCGTGCTCGCCTCCTTCAACGTCGAGGAGTTCGGGACCGAGCGGGTCTCGCGGCTGACCCGCGAGGAGATCGACGAGCGCTTCGAGTCGCTGCGGCGGATGACTCAATTCGAGGCCCTGCCGGCCTGAGCCTGCAGCCCCCGAACTGCGATACTGGCGCCTCCCCCCAAGACACCGCACCCCTGAGGAGGGCGATGGCTACCGAGCAGCAGATCCAGGACGCGAACGCCCCCCGCGGCACGGGCACGGAGTCGCTTACCGTCACCGACAATCGCACCGGCAAGACCTACGAGCTGCCGATCGAGGACGGGACCATCCGCGGCATGGACCTGCGCCAGATCAAGGTTGACGAGGACGAATTCGGCCTGATGTCGTTCGACCCCGCCTTCACCAACACCGCTTCCTGTCGCTCCTCGGTCACCTTCATCGACGGCGACAAGGGGATCCTCGAACACCGCGGCTACTCGATCGAGCAGCTATGCGAGAAGTCGACCTTCCTCGAGGTCGCCTACCTGCTGATCTTCGGCGAGCTCCCGACTGGTCCCCAGCTCGACCGCTGGACCTTCGACATCACACACCACACCTACGTCCACGAGGATCTGAAGCAGTTCTTCAAGGGCTTTCGCTACGACGCGCACCCGATGGGGATGCTGCTCGCGGGAGTCGGCGCGCTCTCGACCTTCTACCCGGACGCGAAGCAGATCGACGACCCCGAAGAGCGCTACATGTCGGCGGTCCGGCTGATCGCCAAGGTGCCGACGCTCGCCGCCTTCTCCTACCGGCACAACATGGGCTTCCCCTACGTCTACCCGGACAACGAGCTCAATTTCGCAGAGAACTTCCTTTCGATGATGTTCAAGAAAACCGAACAGAAACACATCCCCAAGAAGGCGCTCTCGCGGGCCCTGGACGTGCTCTTCATCCTCCACGCCGACCACGAACAGAACTGCTCGACCAACGCGGTGCGCGGGGTCGGCTCCTCCGACGTCGATCCGTACTCGGCGGTCGCGGCAGGTGTGGCGGCGCTCTACGGGCCGCTGCACGGCGGCGCCAACGAGGCGGTGTTGAAGATGCTGCGCGAAATCGGCTCGGTCGAGAACATCCCCGGCTTCCTCGAGAAGGTGAAAGCGCGCGAAGCCAAACTGATGGGCTTCGGCCACCGCGTCTACAAAAACTACGACCCGCGGGCGCGGATCATCCAGCAGCACATGGACGAGGTGTTCTCCGTCACCGAGTACAACCCGCTGGTCGAGATCGCCCGCGAGCTGGAGAAGCGGGCGCTCGACGACGAGTACTTCACCTCGCGCAAGCTGTACCCGAACGTCGACTTCTACTCGGGGATCATCTACGAGGCGCTGGAGATCCCGAGCAACATGTTCACGGTCCTCTTCTCGATCCCCCGCACCGCCGGCTGGGTCGCCCAGTGGATGGAGATGCACGAAGACCCGGCGACCAAAATCGCCCGGCCGCGTCAGATCTACACCGGCGCCCGCGAGCTCGAGTACGTGGGCATCGACGACCGCGAGGGGCCGGAGAAAATCCTCGGCCCGCCGGCCCGGCGCCCGAAACGCCCGCGGCGCGGGGCCTAGTTCGACCGCCTAGGCTGGGCGGGTGTCCCGCCCGAACTGGAAGCTGACCGTCCGCCACGGCTCCGACGTCTCGCACGAGGGGTTCGAGGAGCTCGAGCCCGCGGTGGTGGCGATGCGCGAGCGCGCCCTGGCGATCCGCTCGGAGGGGCCGGTGAAGGAAGTCTCGATGCTGCGGGACTTCAAGCCGGAGGACCAGGTCCATGCGCGCCTGGAGATCAGCGGCCGCGGCCTGCTGCGCAAGCCGGTCGCCGGGGTCGACGTGCGCGGTGACGGAACCTTCATGCCCTACCGGGGCGGGCTTGGGCGCGAGGAGCTCGACCCGAGCGGCCACGAGACGCCGTTCGAGCTGGTGCGCGAGACTTTGGAGGCGGAGGCCAAGTGAGCAACTCGAGCACCGAGATCCCAAAGGGCAGTTACGCAGCCGGCGAGCGGGTGAGGCTCCCCGCCGGAGCCGGACCGCCGTTCACGGTCTTCATCAATGGGGTCGAGCAGACCGAGGGCGAGGACTACAACCTCGAGGGCGCCGAAATCGTCTTCACCCGCCCGATCGTCAAGGAGAAGATCAACACCGGTCGCTGGCTGGCCATGTACCTGGGGCTGTTCGGCACCTACCGCAAGGACGAGAAGGTCGACCTCCAGTTCAGCCGCGGCGGCAAGGTCGAGTTGATCCCCGACCTGCCGGTCGTCCCCTACCCCGAGGCCGCAGACCGATGAACCTCGGCTTCGTCCTTCTCTCCGACTACAGCGAGGCCGTCAACGGCAAGCTCTACCTGACCGGCGGCGGCTGGAACGTCCTCCGCCTGCCCGAGCTGCCCCACGAATGGTCCTTCCACATTGGCCTCGGCATCGACGTCGCCTGGCACGAGACCAACGAGTCGCACGAGCTCGTCGTCACCGTCCAGGACCCCGACGGAATCGAGCTCGGCGACGGCCTCACCGCCAACTTCGAGACCGGGCGACCGCCGGGAATGCCCCAGGGCCAGGAGCAGCGCCTGGTGATGTCGATCGGCGCCACCGCCAACTTCACCACCGCCGGCCCCCACGCCGCAGTAGTCCAGGTCAACGGCGAGGAGCTCGGCCGCGCCCGCTTCTACCTGATGGAGGGCAGCGGGCCCGAGGAAGAATTGACGTAGCCCGGCACCCGCTAGTTGAAGGCGTAGAGCAGCAGGAAGGCGATGATCGCGAAGGCGAGCAGTGCGCCCTGAATTCCCCGATCGCCGGCAATGATGCCGGACATCGAGCGCTCATCGTTGCGATCGTAGATCAGGTAGAGGTAGCGGAAGATCGCGTAGATCACCGGCGGGATCGTGAACATCATCTCGCTGCCGATCAGGGGTGAGTTGACGGTGTAGATCGCGTAGCTGATCACCGTGCCGGTGGTGACCAGGGAGACCATCTGGTCGAGGAAGGGCAGCGAGTAGTGCTCGAGGACGGGCCGGGTGGCGGTGCCCTCGTGCAGCTCGGAGACCGCCTCCTGGCGGCGCTTGGTGAAGCCGAGGAAAGCGGCGAGCATGCCGGTGCAGAGGATCAGCCACTCGGAGGCATGGGCGTCGACGGCGCTGGCGCCAGCGGCGACGCGGAGGATGAACAGACCCGCGAGGGTCATCACGTCGATGATCACGATCTGCTTGAGGCCGAGGCTGTAGGCCACCTGGGCGGCGCCGTAACCGACAACCATCAGACCGACCTCCCAGTTGACCGTGGCGAAGGCGAGGGCGACGGCGACGATCGCGAGGGCGGGCGCGATCAGCTTCGCGGTGCTCTCGGAGAGCTCGCCGGCGGCGAGCGGCCGGAAGCGCTTCTTCGGGTGCTTGCGGTCGAGCTCGACGTCGATCAGGTCGTTGACGAAGTAGCCGGCGCTGGAGATCAGGCAGAACGAGAAGAAGGTGAGGACCGAGAGCAGGACCTCGTGCGGCTGGTTGAACTTGCCGGAGAAGAGCAGCCCGGCGAAGACGAAGACGTTTTTGATCCACTCCTTCGGCCGGCCGGTCTTGATCGCGGCGCGCAGCGGCGAGCGGCGCGGGACCACGTTGCCGTTCTCGTCGACGTTGCCGTGGGCGGGGTCGGGCTCAGTCGGCACGGTGGGCTGTTCGGAGGTGATCGTTTCCATCGATCGGAACGCGAAAGCGTAGCGCCGACATCCGTCAAACCCCTGTGGGAGGCGGTGCGACGAAACGCGCCGCCCCGCTCAGGAGGCCAGGTTCGAGGCGACGATCGCGATCACGAGGGTGCCGGCAAACCAGAGCATCATCCGAGTCAAGCCTTCGATCGTCCGGCTCACGGCGTCGAAACGCGCGTTCATTTCTCCCCGCAGCGCCTGCACCTCGGCCTCGATCCGGTCGAAGCCACGATCGACCTTGGCGTTGAGGTCGTCGAGGCGCTCGTCGGTCCAGCTGTCTCGCATCGTCTGCATGATGGCACCGTAATGAGTTGTCTGCAACACGACAAGACGCGGGGTTAACGATTCGATCCCGACTTCGTGGCAAATCCCGCCCCATTCAGGGGTCGATCAAGACGCCCGGGTTCATCATCGCCGCCGGGTCTAGCTCGGCCTTGGCGGCGCGCAGGGCGGCGGCGAACGGCGCCGGGCGCTGGCGGTCGTACCAGGGGCGGTGGTCGCGGCCGACCGCGTGGTGGTGGGTGATCGTGCCGCCGGCGTCGAGCAGCGCCTCGGAGGCCGCGGCCTTGATCTCGTCCCATTGCTCGACCTCGCCGCCGCGGATCGCCGGGGCGAGCACGGTGAAGTAGGGGGCGGCGCCGTCGGGATAGACGTGGGTGAAGCGGCAGCTAACCCGGGGCGCCCCGGGCCCCTCCGCCGCGACCCCGCTGACCTCGGCCACCGCCTTGCGGGTCGTCTCCATCACCTCGGCGTGGAAGTCCTCGAGCCGGTCCCAGGTGATCGCCGTCTCGAAGGTCTCCGAGAGCACCCCGCAGGCGACGAAGGTGTCGCGCAGATAGGGCGCGAGGAGGAAGGCGCCCCGCCAGGCGCCGACCGCGTCCTCGCCCTCGCCACCCTCCGCTTGGCCGCGCACCTCCCCGGGGACCCCGCCGTGCTCGCGGGCGATGTCCAGCGCCGCCTCCATATCGACCGCGACCGGCACGCTCGCCGACTCGAAGCCGAGGATCAGCAGGTTCGCGGTACCGTCCCCAGCGCCGGTCAGCTCGGCCTCGCCGGAGTCGAGCAGGCGGCAGTTGGCCGGGTGCAGGCCCGACTGGGCGAGCGCCCGGACCGCGCCCGCGGCGGCGTAGAAGTCGGCGAACTCGACCCCGCAGGAAGCCTTGAAGCGGGGCCGCGGGCGAACCCGCACCCAGGCCTCGGAGATCGCCCCGAGGATCCCCTCCGAGCCGACCAGCATCCGATCCGGCGAGGGACCGGCGCCCGAGCCCGGCAGCCGCCGGCTCTCCCAGGTCCCGCGCGGGGTGATCGCCCGCACCGACTCGACCAGGTCGTCGATGTGGGTCTCGAGCGTCGCGAAGTGGCCCCCAGCCCGGGTCGCGATCCAGCCGCCGAGCGTCGCGTACTCGAACGACTGCGGGAAGTGGCGCAGGGTGAGGCCGTGCTCGCGCAGCTGCTCCTCCAGCCGCGGCCCGGTGGCGCCGGCCTGGATCCGCGCCGCCAGCGAGGCCGGGTCGACCTCGAGCACGCGGTCGAGCCGGCGCAGGTCCATCGTCACCACCGGCCGCTCGCCGAGCCGCGGCTCAATCCCGCCGCAGACGCTGGTGCCGCCGCCGAAGGGAACGACCGCGGCCCCCTGCGCCTCGGCCCAGCTCAGCACGGTCTCGATCTCCGCCTCATCGCGCGGGAGGGCGACTAGGTCCGGCGGATTCTCGAACTCGCCGCGGAAGCCGCGGACGACGTCGCGGTAGGCCTTCCCGAGCGCCCGCGAACCGCGCTCGTAGCGATCGTCGCTGAACAGGTCGCCGAACGCCGCCGGTCGCTTCAGCCGCGGCGCCCGCAGCTCGACCGCCTCCAGCGGCACCGGCTGCTCGACCTCACCCCCGAAGCCGAAGCGCTCGCGGATTCCTTCCGCGGCCTCGCGCAGCTGCGTCGCCGTCGGCGTCTGGTCCTCGTACCCCCACCCCCAGTGCTTGAGCCTCCGCTCAGTCATCCACTAACGCTATCCCGAATCTAGTCGTCACTTTGCGCCCCTATAGGCCCCCAACTGACGACTCGATCCCAGTACTACCAGTGGACGCCTTTCATCAAGTGCGCGAAGGCGACCGCCTCGGTGCTCGGCGCCTTGTCGCGGGCCTCGCTCTCTTTCCCTTTCGCCGCCTGGCTGTCCGGGAAGAGGTTGTAGGCGATGCTGAGGATCGAGTCGCTGGCTTTCGGCGCCACCGCGTAGAGCAGCTCGCCGAAGTTGCCGAGTTTGGTCGCCACCTTCTTCGGTTTCTTCACCATCGCCCTGGCGATCATCTCGGCGGCCTCCTCCGGGGTGATCGCGGGGAACATGTCGTACATCCGGGTCGGCGCGATCATCGGCGTCCGCACCAGCGGCATGTTGATCGTCGTCAGGTGGATCTTGTCGTCTTTGACCTCGGAGGCGATCACGCGACTGAAGGCGTCGAGCGCCGCCTTCGAGGCGACGTAAGCGGAGAAGCGCGGCGGGTTGGTCTGGACGCCGATCGAGCTGATGTTGATGATCTGCCCCGACTTGCGCGCCCGCATCGTCGGCATCAGCATCAGGATCAGCTTCAGGGCGCCCAGGTAGTTGAGCTGAATCGTGCGCTCGAAGTCGTGGAAACGGTCATAGGAGAGCGCCACCGAGCGGCGGATCGAGCGGCCCGCGTTGTTGACGAGGATGTCGACGTGGCCGTGGTAGGCGAGCACCTCTTCGGCCATCCGCTCGATGTCCTCGATGTCGGCCAGGTCGCAACGGTGGATGTGGGCGACGCCGCCAGCGGCGACGATCTCGGCTTTCGTCTCTTCCAGCTTCTCGACGCTGCGGGCGACCAGCAGCACGGTGGCGCCGGCGTCGGCGACCTTGACCGCCGTCGCCTTGCCGATCCCCGAGGAGGCGCCGGTGATCAGGACGATTTTGCCGCGCACCGCGCCCGAGAGCGAGCGGTCCTTGAACAGGTCGGGGTCGAGGTTGCGCTCCCAGTAGTCCCAGACCCGGCTCGCGTAGGACTCCAGGGGCGGGACTTCGATCCCGGACCCTTCGAGCACGCGCTGCGTCTCGGTCGAGTCGAAGCGGGTCGGATAATCGATGTAGCTGAGCGTCTCAGGCGGCAGCCCGAGCTGGCCGATCCCGACCTTCACCACCCGCTTCGCCGGCGGCAGGTACCTGAGCACGCCGCGGACCACACCGCTCGCAGGCTCGGTCAGCTCGGTGCCTGCCCGGAAGGCCATCTGCGGCGCGTCGGCCGCCTTCGCGAAGAGGTTGATCACCTCGCCCGCCGTCTTCGGGTTGGGATCGGTGAGGTGGAAGGCGCGGCCGTCGAGCTTGGGCTCATGGGCAATGTGGTCGATCGCCGAGGCGACGTAGTCGACCGGGACGATGTTGATCTCGCCGCCTTCGATCCCGACCGTCGGCAGCCAGGAGGGCAGCACCCGGCGCGCCCGCTGCAGCGCCTTGAAGAAGTAATAGGGGCCATCGATCTTGTCGATCTCGCCGGTCCGCGAGTCGCCGACCACGATCCCCGGCCGGTAGACGCGCCAGGGCCGGACCGATTCACGGACCAGCCGCTCGGACTCGTGCTTGGTCCGGAAGTAGGGGTTGTTGTCGAGCTTTTCGGCCTCCTCGAACATCTCCTCGCGCCATTCGCCGCGGTAGAGGCCGGCGGCGGCGATCGAGCTGACCTGGTGGAAGCAGCCGGCGTCGAGCGCCCCAGCCAGCTCCAACGCGTGCCGGGTGCCCTCGACGTTGGCGATCTCCTGCGTTTCGGCGTCGGCGGTGATGTCGTAGATCGCCGCCAGGTGGAAGAAGTGGTCGATCTCGCCCCGCATCGCAACCAGGTCCTCCTCGGAGACGGCCAGACCCACCTGGGTGAGGTCGCCGGAGACGGGAACGATCCGGGCGCCGTCGGCGCCCCAGCCGGTGCGCAACTCCTCGAGCCGACCGCGCGACCCGGCCCGTACGAGCGCGTATATCGTGCCCTCCCGCTGCAGCAGCCGCTCGACGAGATGACGGCCGATGAATCCGGTGGCTCCGGTCACGAAGTAGCTCATCGGGTACCAGGGTATCTCGACAACGTGCTCACAGGCACGGTTTCATAGACTTCCCTTAAGAAATGCCAGAGACGGCCACCGTGCAAATTGCCATGCCCGAGATGGGCGAGTCGGTGACCGAGGGCATCGTTCTCGAGTGGCACGTCGAGGTCGGCGACACCGTTGCCGCCAACGATCCGGTGGTCACCGTCTCGACCGACAAGGTCGACGCCGAAGTCCCGGCCCCGGCCGACGGCGTGATCACCAAGCTGCTCGCCCAGGTCGACGACGAGATCAAGGTCGGCGCCGCGCTGGCGGAGATGGACGCGACCGGCGAGGTCGATCCCGACTCCCCCGCCCTGGCCGGCAATGGCGCCGCGACCGATGCGGCCCTGGCCCCCGAGTCCTCCGGCGAAGCCGCCGACGCCCCCGGCGAGACCCTGACGATCGCGATGCCCGAGATGGGCGAGTCGGTGACCGAGGGAGTAGTTCTCGAGTGGCACGCCGCCGAAGGCGACTCCGTCTCCGAGGGAGACCCGGTCATCACCGTCTCGACCGACAAGGTCGACGCCGAGGTCCCGGCCCCCGCGAACGGCGTGATCACCAAGCTCCTCGTCACGGTGGACGACGTCGTGAGCGTCGGCGCACCGCTGGCCGAGATGGAAGCAGGCGCAGGCGCTGCGCCCGGGGGTGACGCGGTAGGGGGTCCCACGGCCGAGGAAGCTTTAGCTACCGCAGGCCGTGGGGGCACTGCCGCGGCAGGACCCGCGGGTGCAGCGCCTGCGAACGCCGACGTCCGCGCCACCCCGGTTGCCCGCCGCGTGGCGGCCGCCAACGGCGTGGACCTGAGTTCGGTCTCTGGCACCGGGCCCGGCGCGAAGGTGACCAAGGGCGACGTGCTCGCCGCCGGCGAGGGCGGTGGCAACGGCGCCACCGCGGGCGAGGCGAAGCAGTTGCGCGGCCCCGCCGCGATGCTTGCCAAAGCGATGGACGAGAGCCGCGCGGTCCCGACCGCGACCTCGTTCCGGACGATCGCCGTCGACACCCTCGACGCCAAACGGAAGGCGATCAACGTCCTGCTCAAGGAGCGCGGCCAGAAGGTCTCCTTCACCCACCTGGTCGCCTGGGCGATCGTGCAGGCGACCAAGGACTTCCCGGTGATGGTGCGCGCCTTCGAGCAGCGCGACGGCAAGCCGTTCGCGATCGAAGGCGCCCCGATCAACCTCGGGATCGCGGTCGACGTCGAGCGCAAAGACGGCTCCCACAGCCTGATGGTGCCGGCGATCAAGGGCTCGCAGGGCCTCGACTTCGCCGGCTTCCACTCCTCCTACGAGGAGCTGATCACCAAGACCCGCGAGAACAAGCTGACCGCGGACGACTTCCTCGGCACCAACATCTCCCTGACCAACCCCGGCGGGATCGGCACCGTCGCCTCGGTCCCGCGGCTGCTCGCCGGCCAGAGCGCGATCATCGCCACCGGCTCGATCGCCTACCCGCCCGAGTGGAGCCACGCGACCCCGGAGCGGCTGCGCCAGCTTGGCGTCTCGAAGGTGATGACGCTGACCTCGACCTACGACCACCGGGTTATCCAGGGCGCCGAGTCGGGCGCCTTCCTGCGCCGGCTCGAGCAGCTGCTGCAGGGCGAGGACGAGTTCTACGAGTCGGTCGCCGCCGAGCTCGGGATCGAAGCGAGCCCGATCACCGCCGCCCACCCGGCCTCGGCCTCGGCGCCGCCGCTCGCGGTCGGCTCCGCCGCCGCGACGGCCGAAACTGCGACCGCGGCGACCGCGCCCGGCGAGGTCGACGAGGAGCTGCTGCAGGCGGTCCAGGCGGCGACCTCGATCCTCAAGGCCTACCGGACCCACGGCCACCTCGCCGCCCAGCTCGACCCGCTCGGCTCCGGGCCGAAAGGCGACCCGGCGCTGCAGCCCGAGAACGTCAACCTGACCCCGGAGCTGATGGCGCGGATTCCCGCCCACATCCTCCGCATCGGCGTCCCCGGCGAAACCCTGCTGGAGGCGCTGCCGCGGATGCGCACCGCCTACTGCGGGACGATCGGCTACCAGTTCGAGCACCTCTCCTCACACCAGCAGCGGATCTGGCTGCGCGAGATGATCGAGACCGGCGCCCACCGGCAGCCGCTCTCCGAGCAGGAGAAGAAGCGCCTGCTCGCCCGCCTGATCGACGTCTTCGAGTTCGAGCGCTTCCTCGAGAAGACCTACCTGGGCCAGAAGATGTTCTCGATCGAGGGGCTCGACGTGGTCGTGCCGATGCTCGACGAGGCGGTCACCCTTGCCCACCGCGGCGGCGCCGAGGAGGTCGTCTTCGGGATGGCCCACCGCGGCCGGCTCAGCGTGCTCGCCCACAACCTCGGCCGCTCGGTCGAATCGATCCTCGCCGAGTTCGAGGGCGGCAAGCGCCTCGACGCGGTCAAGGCGGTCGCCGGCATCCCCCACGGCGGCACCGGCGACGTCAAGTACCACTACGGCCACCGCGGCGTCTACGAGACCAGCGAGCACGAGAGGATCGCCGTCCGCCTCTACCCGAACCCGAGCCACCTCGAGTACGTCAACCCGGTGGTGACCGGCGGCACCCGCTACCTGCAGTCGCAGATCGACGGGCCGAACCTCAGCCACGAGCCGAAACTGGCGGTGCCGGTGCTGCTGCACGGCGACGCCGCCTTCCCCGCCCAGGGCGTGGTCGCCGAGACGCTCAACTTGCAGGGTCTGCTCGGCTACGGGGTCGGCGGCACGATCCACCTGATCCAGAACAACCAGGTCGGCTTCACCACCGACCCGCACGACTCGCGCTCGACCCCCTACGCGGCCGACATGGCCAAGGGCTTCAACGTCCCGATCATCCACGTCAACGCCGACGACGTCGAGGCCTGTACAGCGGCGATCCGCCTGGCGATGGCCTATCGCTCGCGCTGGGGCCGCGACATCGTAATCGACGTGATTGGCTACCGCCGCTTCGGCCACAACGAGACCGACGAGCCCGCCTACACGCAGCCGGCGATGGCGGCGCAGATCAAAGCGCACCCGCCGGTCTCGGAGATCTACGCGAAGGAGCTGATCGAGCAGGGCACGGTCAAGGCCGAGGACGTCGCCCGCGGCTCGGAGGAGCGCAAAGCCGAGATGGCGGCGGCGCTGAAAGAGCTGCGCGAGAAGATGGACAACGGCGAGTACGAGGACCCGACCGTGAGCACCGGCACCGGCGAACTCGACCGCACTGCCAGCCCCCCGGTCGAGACCGCGCTGGCGACCGACCAGCTCCTCGGGCTGAACGAGGAACTGCTGCGCGTGCCGGAGAGCTTCACCGTCCACCGCAAGCTCCGGCGCCCGCTCTCGCGCCGCCCGGACGCGCTCGCCCCCGGTGCCGGCGGGATCGACTTCGGCCACGGCGAGGCGCTGGCGCTCTCCTCGCTGCTAACCGAGGGCGTCCACATCCGCTTCACCGGCCAGGACACCGAGCGCGGCACCTTCTCCCACCGCCACCTTGTCCTCCACGACGAGAACACCGGCCTCGAGTACACGCCGATCCAGAACCTCAAGGACGCGACCGCGCCCTTCGAGCTCCACAACAGCCCGCTCTCGGAGGTCGCCTGCCTCGGCTTCGAGTACGGCTACTCGGCCGCCAACCCGAGCGCCCTGGTCCTCTGGGAGGCGCAGTTCGGCGACTTCGCCAACTCGGCCCAGGTGATCATCGACAGCTTCATCGTCTCCGGCGAGGCGAAGTGGGGGCAGACCAGCCGCCTCACCCTGCTGCTGCCGCACGGCTACGAGGGCTCGGGCCCCGAGCACTCCAGCGCCCGAATCGAGCGCTTCCTGGCCCTCGGCGCCGAGGGCAACATCCGGATCGCCAACCCAACCACCGCCGCCCAGTACTTCCACCTGCTGCGCCGCCAGGCGCTGATCCGCAAGCCGCGGCCGCTGATCGTCTTCACCCCCAAGGGGCTGCTGCGGCTCGACCGCGCGACCTCGACCCTGGAGGACCTGACCGAGGGCGAGTTCATGCACACGCTCGACGACCCAACCGCCGAGGGGCGACGCGAGAAGGTCGAGCGTCTGGTCCTCTGCACCGGCAAGATCTACTACGACATCGACTCCTCCGAGCGGCGCGGCGGCGCCGAGAACGTGGCGATCGTCCGGGTCGAGATGATCTACCCCTTCGCGAAGGAACAGCTGCAGCGGATCATCGGCGAATACCCGAACCTGAAGGAGATCGCCTGGGTCCAGGAGGAGCCCCGCAACATGGGCGCCTGGAAGGTGATGTCCCGCCGCTTCCCCGAGGTGCTGCCCGAGGGCGTCGACCTCACCTACATCGGCCGCCCCGGCCGCGCCAGCCCGGGCGAGGGCTACTCAGGGGCGCACGCGCGCGAGCAGGAACGAATCGTGCTCACCGCGCTGACCTCCGGGGCCTGAGCCAATGGGGGGCCGCCCGCTCGAAAAGCCGGTCCCGGGCAAGCTGTTCGTCTGGGTGAAGCGGCTCTCCTGGGTCGAGCTGGCCGTCTTCGCCGGCCTCCTGGTCTTCTGGCTGGCGCCCGGTTTCGAGACCGAGACGATGCTCTTCGGCTGGGCCCACGGCCTCGGCTTCATCCTTCTCTGCGTGGTGATCTGGGTCGCCTGCGTGCGCCGCGAGTCCCCCTACACCCTGCTCGCCGCCACCCTGACGCCGGTCGGACCGGTCGGCAGCGTGATCGGAATCGAGCTGATCGAGCGCAAGGGCTGGGGCGTCGCTCCCGACGCTCGGGGGGTTGAGCGTCCGCACAGTGCATCGGAACGTTCCTAAAGCGCTCTGACGCGCTTGACCAGGCGCAATCCACCCGGTATAGCTAAATGTCGACTGTTCCTCAGGGCAGTCCCGTCCGGGGGAACGGCGAGGCGTCGGCATCCCTCCCTGGCTACCGACGCCCTGGTGCAGTGAGGGTCGCGCGGACCCCCCTGCCTCCCGCGGCCCCGCTGCACCCCTGCTTGCGTTTCGACTCAGCCTTTGAGCTTGCGCAGCACGGTCTGGAGGATGCCGCCGTTTTGGAAGTAGGTGATCTCGTTGGGGGTGTCGAGGCGAACGGTGGCGGTGAACTGCTTGCTGGCGCCGTCGTCGGCGGTCGCAGTGACGGTGACGGTTTTGGCGCGGCCTTCTTCGAGGTCGCCGAAGTCGTAGCTCTCGGCGCCGATCAGACCGAGGCTGGCGATGCTCTCGCCGGCGGCGAACTGGAGGGGCAGGACCCCCATCCCGATCAGGTTGGAACGGTGGATGCGCTCGAAGCTCTCGGCGATCACGGCGCGGACGCCGAGCAGCTTGGTCCCCTTCGCCGCCCAGTCGCGCGATGAACCCGAGCCGTACTCCTTGCCGGCGAGCACGATCAGCGGCACCGCTTCGGAGGCGTACCGCGTCGCCGCGTCGTAGATGAAGCCCTCCTCACCGTCGGGGAAGTGGCGCGTGTAGCCGCCGGCCTTCTCGACCAGCTGGTTGCGCAGGCGAATGTTGGCGAAGGTGCCGCGAATCATCACCTCGTGGTTGCCGCGGCGGGCGCCGTAGGAGTTGAAGTCGGCGACCTCGACCCCCTGTTCCTGCAGCCACTGGCCGGCCGGGCTGTCGCGTTTGATCGCGCCGGCGGGCGAGATGTGGTCGGTGGTGATCGAGTCGCCGAGCTTGGCAAGAACCCGGGCGCCGGCGATCGGCTCGACTCCGGGCGGGTCGGCCGGCATCTCCTGGAAGAAGCTCGGCTGGCGCACGTAGGTCGAGGCGGGCCAGGTGTAGCGGTCGCCGGCGGGCACCTCGACCGCGTTCCATTCCTGATCGCCGGAGAAGACGCCGGCGTAGTTGTCGGTGAACATGTCGGAGGCGACCGAGTCGCCGACCACCTGCTTGATCTCGTTCGCGTCCGGCCAGATGTCCCGCAGGTAGACCGGCTGACCGTCCGAGCCCTCACCGAGTGGCTCGTTGACGAGATCGATGTCCATGCGACCGGCCAGCGCGTAGGCGACGACCAGCGGCGGGCTGGCCAGGTAGTTGGCCTTCACGTCCTGGTTGATCCGGCCCTCGAAGTTGCGGTTGCCGGAGAGCACTGAGACCACCGCGAGGTCCTTCTCGGCGACCGCGGCGGAGATCTCCTCAGCGAGCGGGCCGGAGTTGCCGATGCAGGTGGTGCATCCATAGCCGACCAGGTTGAACTGCAGTGCGTTCAGGTACTCGGTGAGGCCGGCGCGGTCGAGGTAGTCGGTGACCACGGTCGAGCCCGGCGCCAGCGAGGTCTTCACCCAGGGCTTGCGGACAAGGCCGGCTTCGACCGCGTTGCGGGCGAGCAGCCCGGCGCCGATCATCACGCTCGGGTTGGAAGTGTTGGTGCAGCTGGTGATCGCGGCGATCACCACGCGGCCGTGGTCAAGCTCGAACTCAGAGCCGTCCTCGACCAGGGTGACGCCGATCGCGTCGTCGGTCATCCCCCCGCGCGCCGCGACTGGGGCGCCGCTGACCGCGGGGCGCGGCTTGCCGCGCTCGTCGTCATGCTCCTCGGCGGGTGGGTCGGAGGCCGGGAAGGACTCTTCGATCGCCTCGTCGCGGCCGTTGCCCATCTGCGCCGCGGCCTCGGGGTCGAATTCCCCCATCGCCTCCAGGAAAGCCTCTTTTGCCTGCGCCAGCGGCACCCGGTCCTGCGGCCGCTTCGGGCCGGCGAGGCTGGGCACGACCGCGCCGAGGTCGAGCTCCAGCAGGTCGGAGAAGACCGGGTCCTCGCTCGACTCGTCGTGGAACATGCTCTGCTCGCGCGCGTAGGCGTCGACCAGCTCGATCGTCTCGGTCGGCCGGCCAGTGAGGTCGAGGTAGCGCAGGGTCTCGGCGTCGACCGGGAAGATCGCGCAGGTCGAGCCGAACTCCGGCGACATGTTGCCGAGGGTCGCCCGGTCGGCAAGGCCCAGGGTCGAGAGCCCGGGACCGAAGAACTCGACGAACTTGGCGACAACGCCGCGCTCGCGCAGCATCTCGGTCGCGGTCAGCACCAGGTCGGTCGCGGTCGCGCCCTCGGGCAGGTTGCCGTGCAGCTTGAACCCGACTACCTGCGGCAACAGCATCGAGATCGGCTGGCCGAGCATCGCCGCCTCGGCCTCGATCCCGCCGACCCCCCAGCCGAGCACGCCGAGCCCGTTGACCATCGTCGTGTGCGAGTCGGTGCCGACCAGCGTGTCCGGGTAGGCCTGGAGGACGCCGCCGTTCTCGCGGCTGTAAACCACCTGGGCCAGGTACTCGAGGTTGACCTGGTGGCAGATCCCGGTGGCGGGCGGGACGACGCGGAAGTTGTCGAACGACTGCTGTCCCCATTTGAGGAACGAGTAGCGCTCGAGGTTGCGCTCGAAGTCCCGCGCGGCGTTGATCGCGAAGGCGCGCTCGTTGCCGAAGGCGTCGACTTGGACCGAGTGATCGATCACCAAGTCGACGTCGACCAGCGGGTTGATCGCGGCCGGGTCGCCGCCGATCTCCTCCATCGCATCGCGCATCGCCGCCAGGTCGACGACGGCTGGAACGCCGGTGAAGTCCTGCATGAGGACCCGGGCCGGCTGGAAGGGGATCTCGACGCTCGGCTCGGCGGCCGCGTCCCAGCCGGCGATCGCCTCGACGTCGGCGGCGCTGACCGAGACGCCGTCCTCGAGCCGCAACACGTTCTCGAGCAGGACCTTGACCGAGTAGGGCAACCGGGCGACGTCGAAGCGCTCCTGGAGGACGTCGAGGCGGAAGACCTCGTACTCGCGCCCGCTCACCGCGAGGGTCGAACGGGCGCCAAAAGAATCGCTGCTCATATCTGGGGGGTTCCTTCCAAGGTGGGGGGTTTACCTCTTGTCCTTCGAGTGTCCGTCGGCGATCTCGGCGGCGGACTTCTGGCCCGCCGAGCCGCTGGAGACCCGGACCGCGATGCCTGGGCTGGCGAGTCCGAAGTGGGCGAGGAAGCGCTGCCGGGCGGGCGCCACGGCGATCTCAACCTTGTTTGCCTGGATCGCCTTGACGGTCGCCGCGGCGACCTCCTCGGGGGTCGAGGTGCCCAACCCCGGAGGCGCTTTCGCGCCGGCGTCGGCGAACATCCCGGCCTCGCGGATGAAGCCGGGTGAGACGATCGAAACACCGACACCCTGCGGCGCCAGGTCGGTGCGCAGGCCGAGCGCGAAGCCGCGCAGGCCGAACTTGGTCGCGTTGTAGATCGACGACTGCGGGGCCGGCGACTTGCCGGCCAGCGAAGAGATGAAGACCAGGTGGCCGGCGCGGCGCTCCAGCATCGCCGGGTAGAGCGCCTGCGCCAGCAGCATCGGCGACTCGAGGTTGACCCGCAGCGCTCGCTTCACCTCCTCGGCGGTGAAGTCCTCCATGCGGCCGGCAGCGGGCAGGCCGGCGTTGGCGACGAGGATCTCGGCGCCGGTCGCCGCGGCGGCGAGCCGCTCGGCGGCGCCCTCCTCGGCGAGGTCGGCGGGCAGGACCCGGTGGCCCTCGCCCGGCAGCTCGGATGCCAGTTTCGTCAACGCCTCCTCGCTGCGGGCGCTCAGCAGCAGCTTCGCTCCGCGCCCGGAGAGGGAGTGCGCGATCGCCCGGCCGAGGCCGCCAGTGGCGCCGGTGAGGAGTGCTGTGCGGCCGGAAAGTTCCATCCCAAAGGGCAAGCTACCAGCCGTGCAGCCGACAGGATTCTGGGATGTGCGAGCGAATTCAAAGCAAGTGTTTGTGTTTCGTGAGCAGAGCGCCGGACGATGCTCTACATTTCCGCGAGTCCGAAAGACCGGAACGCCGAATCCCCAATGCCAAAAGCGCGGCGGGGAGCGGGGGAACCACGTTTTCGGGGCTAACTCACCGCTTTAGGTGGGGGCGCAGGCTTCTTTTAGCGCCAGCCCGACAGCTAACCCCGTAGGCCGACAGAGGAGATCGGTTTGCGTCACAACTTCACGTTGAAGGCCGGGATCGTGGCTATCGCGATTCTCGCGGGGCTCGCCGTCGCGGGCCCGACCAGTGCCTCGGCCAAGTGCACCACCGGCGGCATGTCGCCCGCCGAAATCGACATCTGCACCCCGACCGAGAGCGCCCGCCTACTCGACAGCGGGATCGTGATCCCGCCGGCCAGCGCGCCGCCCCGGATCAAGGCCGTAATCGCCGCGGCCAACAAGATCAGCCGCAAGCCCTACATCTTCGGCGGCGGCCACGGCCGCTGGTGGGACAGAGGCTACGACTGCTCCGGCGCCGTCTCCTACGCCCTCCGCGGCGGCAAATTCGTCGAAAGCCCGCTGCCCTCGACGATGTACGAAAAGTGGGCCCTGGCCGGCGAAGGTCGCTGGATCACCGTCTACACGAACCCCGGCCACGCCTACGCCGTGATTGCCGGCATCCGCTGGGACACCTCCGGCGACTCCGACGGCGAAACCGGCCCCCGCTGGCACGAGGACCTGCGCGACAACGTCGGCTTCATCGCGCGGCATCCTGCGGGTTACTAGAAGTCAGATAGCCGGCGCGTCCAGCTCGGCTACCAGTGCTTTCACCCGCACGGCGATCTCGTCGCGGGTTTTCCTGACCTCCTCGAGGGGGCGGCCTTTGGGGTCGGGGAGGTCCCAGTCGAGGTAGCGCTTGCCGGGGATGTAGGGGCACTCGTCGCCGCAGCCCATCGTCACCACCACGTCCGCCCACTCGGCGTCCTCGGTGCTCAGCCGCCGCGGCTTGCGGTCGGCGAGGTCGACCCCCAGCTCGGCCATCGCCGCGACCACCTCGGGGTGGACCCGCTCGCCGGGAGTCGTGCCGGCCGAGCGCGCTTCGTGCCGGTCCGCCGCCGCGCGCTCGAACAACGCCGCGCTGATCTGCGAGCGGCCGGCGTTGTGCAGGCAGACGAACAGGGCGCGGGCCATCAGGCGCTCTCCGCCCGCGCGGCGCCGGGATGCTCGCCGCGCACGAGCTGGTAGGCGAGGGCGCCGACAACGGTCCCGGCCAGCGGGCCGACCAGGTAGAGCCAGAGGTGGGAAAGATTGCTCGACACGAGGGCCGGGCCGAGCGAGCGGGCCGGGTTCATCGAGGCGCCCGTCACCGGTCCGCCGAAGAGGGCGTCGAGCCCGACCGTGGCGCCGATCGCGATCGCGGCGGCGGCGCCGACTGCGCGGGTGTCGGTCGCCACGGCCATGATCACGAACATCAGGAAGGCGCTCATCAGCGCCTCGTAGACGAGGGCGCTACCGTCCCCGACCGTCGGCGCGGTGGCGCCAAGCTCGGCCGGCTGACTTGGCCACACCGCCGCCAGGGCGAGCGCCGCGACCAGGGCGCCCGCGAGCTGCGCAGCGACGTAGGCGGCGGCCTCTGCGCGGGGGAGGTGGCGAGTCGCGGCGAAGGCGACCGTCACCGCCGGGTTCAGGTGGGCGCCCGAGAGGTGGCCGTTCGCGTAGATCATCGCCATCACGACCAGGCCGAAGACCAGGGCGATGCCGAGGTTGCCGAGGGCGCCGGGGTGCTGGGCCTCGGTGACGATCGCGCCGCAGCCGGCGAAGACCAGGGCGAAGACGCCGAGCGCCTCGGCGGCGGCGCGGCGCAGCAGGTCGGGACGGGTCATCAGCAGCAGGCGGTGGCTGGCGCGAAGACCTCGCGGACCGAGTCGAGGGCGCCGCCTACGAGCGTGAAGTAGCTGCGGGTCCCCCGCCCCTCGCTCTGCACGAGGCCGGCTTCGCGGAGGATCTTCAGGTGGTGGCTGACGGTGCCCTGCGAGAGGCCGAGGAAGGGCTCGAACTCGCAGACGCAGACCGGCTCCCCCTCAGCCCGCAGGAGCATGTTGACGATCCGCAGGCGCTGGCGATCGGCCAGCGCCTTGATCACCACCTCGAGCTCCGCCGCCTGCTGCTCGCCGAGCGAGGATCCCGCCAGCGGCGTGCAGCAGTTGATTACGGGCAACTCCGCCATGGGCAGCGAAGCTACCAGCTTCATTGATGACCGTCAATGAATTGGTTTTCCGCCGCGAAATGGTCCGGTTCGAGCCTCGTACTCCACTGTGTCTAAGACGCAGCGTCCCCTTTGGTCTTGCTTTCTCGGCCGGCTGGGATAACTTCAACCGGTCTCCAGTCCGCCTCCTGATATCCGCCTGAGCTCACTCACCAAGTCCTACGGTGAGGTGACCGCGGTTGCGGGAATCGACCTGGAGATCGCGGCGGGGGAGTTCTTCACCATGCTCGGCCCCTCGGGGTCGGGGAAGACGACGACGCTGCGGATGATCGCCGGGTTCGAGGACCCGACCTCGGGGACGATCGAACTGGCCGGCGAGGAGGTCAGCGGAACGCCGCCCTACGAACGCGCGGTCAACACGGTGTTCCAGGACTACGCGCTGTTCCCGCACATGACCGTGACCGAGAACGTGGTCTACGGCCTGAAGGTGGCGAAAGTGGACAAGGGTGAGAGCAGGCGGCGCGGCGAGGAGGCGCTCGAGATGGTGCGGCTGCCGGGCTACGGCGACCGCAAGCCGGGCGAGCTCTCAGGCGGCCAGCGCCAGCGGGTCGCCCTGGCGCGGGCGATCGTCAACCGCCCCAAGGTGCTGCTGCTCGACGAGCCGCTCGGCGCCCTCGACCTGAAGCTGCGCGAGCAGATGCAGGTCGAGCTGAAGGCGATCCAGGGGGACGTCGGCATCACTTTCGTCTACGTCACCCACGACCAGGACGAGGCGCTGACCATGAGTGACCGGATCGCCGTCTTCAACGAAGGGCGGATCGAGCAGGTGAGCCAGCCGGTCGAGCTCTACGAGCACCCGGCCAGCCCGTTCGTCGCCGGCTTCGTCGGGGTCTCGAACCTGATCGAGCGGGACGGGCGCAGGCTGACGATCCGGCCGGAGAAGATCGAGCTGCTGGAGGCGGGCGCGCCCGCCGAGGGTCTGCAGACCGAGCCCGGCCGGATCGCCGAGGTGGCATACGCGGGTGCGATAACCCGCTACACGGTCGAGCTCGACGCCGGCGGCACGCTGCAGCTGGTCAGGCAGAACGTGGAGAGCGCGTCTCCGGACGCGTTCCCCGCGCAGGGGAAGGCAGTGCTCGTCGGCTGGCGACCGCAACACGCGGCCGGCGTCGGCGGGTCAACCAAAGAGGAGGTAGCACCATGAGAAGGGATGCTCACCCAGCGCGAGCGGCGTGGCTGGTCCTAGCCGGACTGGTCGTCTTCATGCTCGTCCTCGCCGGATGTGGCGGCGGTGACGACGACAGCGGCACCACCGGCGGTGGCGGCGATGGAAGCGAAGCGCTGCAGCAGCTCGGCAAAGGCGAGGGCCAGGTGAACCTGATCTCCTGGGCCGGCTACGTCGAACCGGGCTGGTCGAAACCGTTCGAACAGAAAACCGGGTGCAAAGTCAACAACAAGGTCGCCGGCACCTCCGACGAAATGGTCAAGTTGATGGAATCGGGCCAGTACGACGGTGTCTCGGCCTCGGGGAACGCGACCGCGCGCCTCGTCGCCGCCGATGAGGTCTCCCCCGTCAACGTCGACCTCGTGCCCAACTACAAAACGGTCTTCGCCGACCTCAAGGACCAGCCGTACAACACGTTCGATGGCGAACCGTACGGGATCCCGCACGGCCGGGGCGCCAACTTGCTGATGTGGAACGACGACGACGTGAAACCGGGGCCGACCTCCTGGGACGTGATCCTCGATCCCAAACTCGCCTCGCAACACAGCGGCAAGATCAGCGTCTACGACGACCCGATCTACATCGCCGACGCGGCGGTCTACCTGAAGACGCACGAACCGGATCTGGGGATCGAGAATCCCTACCAGCTGAACGACGAACAGTTCGAAGCGGCGGTCAACCTGCTCAAAGAACAGGCGCCGAACGTCGGCGAATACTGGTCGGAAGCTGAAAAACAGATCAGCGCCTTCGCCAACGGCGACGCCCAGGTCGGCACCACCTGGCAGTACCAGTACTTCGCCCTGCTGGAAGAAAAAGAGCCGGTGGCAGCGAGCCCGGCGAGCCAGGGCTTCCTCCCCAAGGAGGGCGCCACCGGCTGGTCGGACACCTGGATGATCAGCAACAAGGCCCAGCATCCCAACTGTATGTACGAGTGGATGAACTGGATCATCGAACCGAAAGCGAACGCCGAAGTGGCGGAATGGTTCGGGGAGGCGCCGGCCCAGAGCCTGGCCTGCGACGAAACCGAAAACCCCGATTTCTGCGCCGACTACCACGCCGACAACCCGGCGTTCTGGAAGCGGGTCTATTACTGGGAAACCCCCCTTGCGGACTGCGGCGACGGGTCCGGGGACTGCAAGGACTACAACGAGTGGATCAAAGCCTGGACGACGATCAAAGGCTGACCCGGAGCTCGTGTAGCTGATGGCTGCGGAAGCAGCCACGAAGAGGTCGGCGGGCCGTAAGCTCGCCGGCCTCTTCTACGGGCGTCCCCGCCTCCAGGTGGGGACGCTTCTCGCCGGCCCGGTGGGCTGGCTGGTGGTCGGGTACCTCGGCTCGCTGGCGGTGCTGCTGATCACCGCCTTCTGGTCGGTCGACGCGCTCAGCGGCGAGGTGATCCAGGAATTCAGCCTCGAGAACTTCGAAGCGCTCTGGAACGAACCGGTCTACCGCGACATCATCGGCCGCACGGTCGGGGTCGCCGCCGCGGTCACCGTTACTGACGCCCTGCTCGCCTTTCCGATCGCCTTCTACATGGCGAAGATCGCGAGCCGCCGCGGCAAGGCGATCCTCGTGGTCGCGATCCTGCTGCCGCTCTGGTCCAGCTACCTGGTCAAGGTGCTCGCCTGGCGCACGATGCTCTCCGACGGCGGGATCATCAACTGGGTGCTGGAGCCGTTCGGCTTGCACGGCCCCGGCTACGGGATCGTCGCCGTCTGGCTGGTCATGAGCTACCTCTGGCTGCCGTACATGATCCTGCCGATCTACGCCGGCCTGGAGCGGATCCCGAACTCGATGATCAGCGCCTCTGAGGACCTCGGCGCGCACCCGCTGACCACCTTCCGCCGGGTGATCCTGCCGCTCGCCTTCCCTGCCGTCGTCGCCGGCTCGATCTTCACCTTCTCGCTCACCCTCGGCGACTACATCACCCCGCGCCTGGTCTCCAGCGACCAGTTCATCGGCAACGTGATCTTCAACAGCATCGTCAACGACCAGCCGTTCGCCGCCGCCCTCGCGCTCGTCCCGATCGTGGTGATGATCGCCTACCTGCTCGTGGCCCGGAAGCTCGGCGCCTTCGAGCACGTCTGATGCGGCTCTCCCGACAGGCGACCTGGGTGCTGCGGGCGGGGGTCGGGCTCGGCCTCGCCTTCATCTACATCCCGCTGATCGTGGTTGGGATCTACGCTTTCAACGCCAGCGGCACGACCCAGAAGTGGCCGCCGCCGGGGCTCACCCTCGACTGGTTCCCGAAGGCGCTCGAAAGCGAAAGTGCCCGCGAAGCCTTCCTCACCTCGATCGAGGTCGGGCTGGTCGCGACCGCGATCGCGATGGTGCTGGGCACGCTCGCCTCGCTGGCCGTCTCCCGGCACCGTTTCTTCGGCCGCGAGACGATCTCCTTCCTGGTGATCCTGCCGATCGCCCTGCCGGGGATCGTCACCGGCGTCGCCCTCTCCAACACCTTCACCCAGGTGCTGGGGATCGACCTCAGCCTGTTCACGGTCGTCGTCGGCCACGCCACCTTCTGCATCGTCGTCGTCTACAACAACGTGATCGCGCGCCTGCGCCGCAGCTCGGCCTCCTTCGAGGAGGCCTCGGCCGACCTCGGCGCCGACAGCTGGCAGACCTTCCGCCACGTCACCCTGCCGACGATGAAAACGGCGCTGGTCGCCGGCGGCCTGCTCGCCTTCGCCCTCTCCTTCGACGAGATAATCGTCACCACGTTCACGATCGGCGCCGCCGAGCAGACGCTGCCGATCTGGATCTACACCAACCTCTTCCGCCCCAAAGAGCTGCCGATCGTCAACGTCGTCGCCCTGTTGGTGATCCTGATCTCGATCATCCCCGTCTACCTCGCCCACCGCCTGTCCAGCGAGGCCGGCGTCAGCGCCGGCGCCAAAGGCGGCGCCGCGGCAGACGCCGCGGAGGCTACGGCTGCTCCTTAGCTGGGTAGGGTCCGGGCGTGGACATCGTTCTGGCTCTGGCGGCGGCGCTGTTCTTCGCCTTCGGCACGGTCCTGCAGCAGCGGGCGGGGCTGGAAAAGCCCGCCTCGAGGGCGAAGGCGCGGGGCTGCTGGTGCAGATGGCGAAGCGGCCGGTCTGGCTCGCGGGGATCGCCGCCGACGCGCTCGGCTTCGTCTGCCAGGCGGTGGCGCTCGCGGTCGGGCGGCTGGCGGTAGTCCAGCCGCTGCTCGTCGCCACCGTCGTCTTCGCGCTGCCGCTCGGGGCCAAGTTCACCGGGCAGAAGGTGCGGCGGGTCGACGTCGGTCGCGGCGCTGGTCGTCGCTCGCCGCGCTGGTCGCCTTCCTGCTGATCGCCGAACCGTCGGGGGGCGATCGACGACGCGCCGCTCGGCGAGTGGCTGGTCGCCGGTCGGCATCTGCGCGGCGATCTGCGTGCCGCTCGTCGTGCTCCGCAAGCGCGGCACGCCGCCGGAGGCGGGCGGCGGCGCTGGGCACCGCGACCGGCATCCTCTTCGCGCTCTCGGCCGCGCTGACCAAGGTCGTCGCCGACCAGTTCGAGCGAAGGGGTCTTCGAGATCTTCGTCCACTGGCACCTCTACGCGCTGGTCGTCGTCGGCTACGCCTCGATGACCTTCAACCAGCTCGCCCTCAACACCGGCGCGCTGGCGCCGGCGGTCGCGACCAGCCTCGCCTTCGACCCGATCACCAGCGTCGTCACTCGGCGTCACCCTGCTCGACGAGTCCCTGCACACCTCGCCGGCCGGGATCGCCGGCACGGTGCTCGCGCTGGCCGCGGCGCTCGGCGGGATGGCGATCCTGGCGCGCTCGCAGTCGCAGGCGGAGGGTCCGAAACCCGTCGAGCCGGCGCCCGCGACCGCCTGAGCTGCAACTAGGATCAGGCGCGATGAGCGCCGACGAGCAACGGCCAGGTCGAGGGGCGCCGAGCGCGCCGAGTTCCAGGAGCAGATCCGGGCGCACCGGCTGGAGAAGCTCGACGCAGCTGCGCGAGCGCGGGATCGAGCCCTACCCGGTCCGCTTCGACCGCGACGCGACCGCGGCCGCGATCCGCGAGGAGTTCGGCGACCTCGCCGCCGGCACCGACACCGGCAAGGTCGTGCGGCTCGCCGGCCGGGTGCTCGGCGAGCGCCGCCACGGCGGCCTCGACTTCGCCGACCTCCAGGACGAGACCGGCCAGATCCAGCTGATGGCGACCCGCGACGCGGTCGGCGCCGACGAGCTGCACGAGTTCTCCGACCTCGACCTCGGCGACTGGATCGGGGTCGAGGGCACGGTGATCGCCTCCGACCACGGCGAGCTGACGGTCCGCGTCGCCAAGTTCGAGCTGCTCTCGAAGAGCCTGCGGGCGCTGCCCGACGTCCGCCACGGGGTCGCCGACCCCGAGACCCGCTACCGCCAGCGCTACCTCGACCTGACCCTCGACGAGCCGACTCGCGGCGGGTCTTCCGGATCCGCTCCTCGGTGATCGCGACCACCCGCCGGGTGCTGACCGAGAAGGGCTTCAGCGAGGTCGAGACGCCGGTCCTGCTCGGCCAGGCCGGCGGCGCCGCGGCGAAACCGTTCATCACCCACCACAACGCGCTGAACATCGACATGACCCTGCGGATCGCGCTCGAGCTGCCGCTGAAGCGGCTGATCGTCGGCGGCATGAACCGGGTCTTCGAGATCGGCCGCGTCTTCCGCAACGAGGGCCTCGACACCCGCCACAACCCCGAGTTCACGCTGCTCGAGGCCTACCAGGCGTTCGGCGACTACCACGACATGATGGACCTGACCGAGGCGATCATCGCGACCGCCTGCGAGGAGGCGATCGGGACCACGGTGGTCCAGATCAACGGCCAGGACGTCGACCTGAAGCCGCCCTGGCGGCGGGCGACGATGGCCGAGCTGATCAAGGAGAACGCCGGCGTCGAGATGCACCCGTCGATGCCGGTCGACGAGGCGCGGAAGATCGCCGACGAGCGCGGGGTCGAGTACCTCGACGTCTGGGGCTCGGGGAAAATCATGAGCGAGGTCTACGACGACAGCTCCGAGCGAAGCTGATCGAGCCGACCTTCGTGATGGACCACCCGCGCGAAGTCTCGCCGCTGGCCCGCGCCCACCGCGACGACCCGGAACTGACCGAGCGCTTCGAGCTGGTCGTCGCCGGCCGCGAGCTCGCCAACGCCTACAGCGAGCTCAACGACCCGGTCGACCAGGCCGAACGCTTCCAGACGGAGGCCGACCTGCAGGCCGGCGGCGACGAGGAGGCCGAACCGGTCGACGACGACTACGTGAAGGCGCTCGAGTACGGGCTGCCGCCGACCGGCGGGCTCGGGATCGGCCTCGACCGGCTGGTGATGCTGATCTCCGGCGCCGAGGCGATCCGCGACGTGATCCTCTTCCCGACCCTCCGTCCCGAGGGTGACGTTGACGCCGTCGCAATCCGCCGCGGTAGCGTCGGACGGGAGCCCTCAGCGCTGCGGACTTCGCAGCGCCGGTGCGGCGGGATCTGCTGACGCGGCCGGTGGGGACGCCGTCGGCGCCTCCCCTGAAATCACTCTGCGCGACAGCGCGATTTCAGGGGAGGTGCCGACGGCGGCCACGCTAGACCGCCGCCGCTCGCTGCGGCCCCTCGCCTGGCTCAGCGTCATCGTCGCGATCCTCTCGCTGCTGCCGACCGCGACCTCGATCCGGTTCTCGCATCGGCCACTTCAGCTTCATCGAGGGCGGCGGCCGCTCGGCCGGGCTGATCGCCTCGGTCGCGATCGGGCTCGGGATCCTCGCCGTCGCCCGCGGGCTCAGCCGCGGCAAGCGGCGCGCCTGGGCGATCGCCGTGATCCTCTTCGCCGCCGCCGCGGTCGTCCACCTGATCCACGGGCCCGACCCGATCTCGGTCCTGCTCTCGGCCGCGATGCTCGGCGCGCTGATCTGGTTCCGCCAGGACTTCCGCGCCCAGGGCGACCCCGGCTCGCTGCAGCAGGCGGCGCTCTTCGTGCCCGCTCTACCTGCTCGGCGTCTTCGCTCTTCACCTCGATCACCCTGTTCGCCGAGCGCGACCACGTCACCCCCGACCTCACCTTCTGGGGCAACGTCGAGACCGCCTACAAGGGGATGGTCGGGCTCGACGGCCCCTACACCTACGGGCGCGAGGTGTTCGGCGACTTCTTCGAAATCACGCTGATCGTGCTCGGGGTGATCGGCCTGCTGACCTTCCTCTACCTGCTCCTGCGCACCTTCGTCCAGGCCGAGCCGCCGAGCGCCGAGCGCCGCCGCCGGGCCGAGGAGATCGTCCGCCGCTGGGGCGACGACACGCTCGACTACTTCGCCCTGCGCCGCGACAAGAACTACTTCTTCTCCAGCGACGGGCAGCTCGCTGATCGCCTACCTCTACGTGCGCGGCACGGCGATGGTCGCCGCCGACCCGATCGGCCCGCCCGGCCGACACGGCGCGGACGCTCGACGAGTTCCTCGCCTTCTGCGCCGAGCGCGGCTGGCGCGTCGCCTTCTTCGCCGTGCGCGAGGCCGACGCCGACCTCTACCAGGAGCGCGGCATGCACCCGATCTACCTCGGCGACGAGGCGATCGTCCATCCGCGACAAGTTCAGCCTCGAGGGCGCAGAGATGAAGGCGGCGCGGACCGCGGTCAAGCACGTCGCCAAGGACCACAGCTTCGAGCTGATCGCCGAGACCGAGGCCAGCCAGGAGCTGATCGCCGAGCTGAACGAGATCAGCGCCGAGTGGCGCGACGGCTCGCCCGAGCGCGGCTTCACGATGGAGCTGGGCGAGGAAGTCGAGGGCACCAACCCCGACTTCGTGATCGCGATCGCCCGAGAGCAGCGGCGGCCGGGTCGCCGGCTTCCTCCGCTTCGTCCCCGTCTACGGCGAGGAACCGGGCTACTCGCTCGACCTGATGCGCCGCCGGCCCGACTCGGCCAACGGGCATGACCGAGTACCTGATCGCCGAGGCGGCGCTGGCGCTCGGCGTCGCGCGGCTTCAAGCGGCTCTCGCTCAACTTCGCCGCCTGGGGGCGGCTGCTCGACAGCGCCGAGGACGCCGGCCTCTCCGGCAGAGCTGCAGCGGCTGATGGCGAAGGGCCTCAACCCCTTCTTCCAGATCCAGAGCCTGCGCGACTTCAACCAGAAGTTCGACCCCGAGTGGGTGCCGCGCTCGATCGTGATCGACGACGTCTCCGACCTGCCGCGGGTGGCGATGCTCTACGCCAGCGTCGAGGGCTTCCTCGACGTGCCGGTGCTCAGCCGGGTGCTGGAGCCGCCGATCCGCCAGCGGGTCGAGGCGGAGGCCGCCGCCGGAGCCGGTGGCGCCGGCTGGCGACGCGCCTCCTGCTTAGCCATCAGCCGCACCGAGATCAGCAGCAGGACGTCGACGCCGATCCCGAAGACGCCGCCGAACTGGGACTCGACGAAGACGAAGACGCGGGTGACGAAGATCGAGACCAGCAGGGCCCGGGTCAGCCAGAGGTAGGCGGTCGGCAGGCTCGCCGCGGACCAGGCGGGTCAGGCCGAGGACGACGAAGGCGGTCGAGACCGCGGTCGAGACGAGCGTCGCCCAGTTGACGAAGTTGAGGTGGCCGACCGAGTCCTCCTCGAAGCCGACGCGGGCGGCGTCGCCGGCGAAGCCGACGGAGAAGAGCAGGCCGACGATCGCGAGGATCGAGGCGACCACCCAGAAGGCGAAGACGCCGATCACCGCGCCGTGGAACCAGGGCTGCTCGGACCAGCGCTGGTAGCGGGCGGCGACGCCGTCGGCGAAGCGGCGGTACCAGGGCGGGTTCGGGTTCGGGGCCGTGTCGATCCCCTCGGCGAGCGCGACCAGCGGCTCGCGCAGCGGGTGGCTGGCCGGGACCTCGGCGAGCAGAGCCAGCGCCTGGTCGCGGTATTCGGCCTTGAACGGTCCCTGCGTCGCCTCGCCGATCAGCTCGACCGCGTTGCGCACCCGCTCGGCCTCGTTCAGGCCGCGGTGGCTGCTGGAAGGCGCGCGAGCCGAGATAGAGGGCGATGAAGATCAGGTAGATGATCCCCGCCGCCGGCTTGAAGAAGTAGTTGTTGTCGGCGGTGATGAACTTGCCGAGCTCGTCGATGAAGAAGCCGAAGCCGACGCCGGCGACGATCGCCGCGGCCTGGCGGGCGCCGCGGCCGAGGAAGCTGAGCAGGATCGCCAGCGCGATCACCATGAACAGCCCGCCCCAGAGCAGGTGGGCGATGTGGAGGCCGTGGCCGCCGAGCTGCGGGTAGTTGGTCAGCCAGAGCTGGGTGCGGATGCAGAGCTCGGTGACGATCGCGGTGACGAAGAAGGCGAGGTGGAGCGCCGGCAGGTTGACGTTGCGGGAGGCGCGCTGCAGCGGGATGGAAGCTCATGCGCCGTCCTTCTCGGTCGCCGGTTGCGCGCCCTGCGAGCACCGCCGCCATCTTCTCGCCGCTGTGCTGGCGGGCGTAGAAGAAGTAGATGATCAGACCGGCGGCGGTCCAGACCGCGAGCCGGATCCAGGTGTCGCCGGGCAGGGTCGCCATCAGCGCGATCGAGGAGACGATCGCGGTCCCGGCGACCAGCGGCAGCGCCGGCACCCGGAAGGGACGCTCCAGGTCGGGGTGGGTCCGGCGCAGGCGCAGGACCCCGAAGGAGACGATGATGAAGGCGAGCAGGGTGCCGATCGAGATCAGTTCGCCGAGGATCGAGAGCGGGACCAGGCCGGCGACGACGCCGCCGACGATCGCGCTGAGGACGATCGAGAAGACCGGCGTTTTGGTCTTGGGGCTGACCCGGCCGAAGGCGGGCGGCAGCATCCCGTCCTCCGACATCCGCATGAAGATCCGGGTCTGGCCGTAGAGGGTGACCAGCACGGTCGAGGCGAGGCCGACGACGGCGGCGACGTCGGTCAGCTTCAGCAGCCAGTCGAGGTCGCGGCCGCCGGCTTCGAGCGCGACCGCGATCGGGTCGCCGACGCCGAGTTCGGTGTAGTTGACCATGCCGACGAGGACGGCGCCGACGGCGACGTAGATCGCGGTCGCGATGATCACCGTGCCGAGCAGGCCGATCGGGACCGTGCGTTTCGGGTTGCGCGCCTCGGCGGCGGCGGTGGCGACGGCGTCGAAGCCGATGTAGGCGAAGAAGACGACGCCGGCGCCGCGCAGGATGCCGCTCCAGCCGAAGTCCCCGAAGCCGCCGCCGGAGGCGGGGACGAACGGCTCGTAGTTGGAGGAGATCACGTAGAAGGCGCCGACCGCGACCAGCAGCGCCAGGATGCTGAGCTTGAGCAGGACCATCGAGTTGTTGGCGATCGCCGACTCCCTGGTCCCGACCCAGAGCGCGGCTGAGGTCAGCAGCATGATCCCCAGCGCCGGCAGGTTGACGATCCCGGGGTCGTCGCCGAAGGGCGGGTTGGCGAGGTCGTGCGGGAAAGTGGATCCCGACCGAGCCGAGCAGGTCGACGAAGTAGGAGGACCAGCTGACCGCGACGGTCGAGGCGGCGAACAGGTACTCGAGCAGCAGGTCCCAGCCGATGAACCAGCCGATGAAGGAGCCGAAGGCGGCGAGCGCGTAGGAGTAGGTGCTGCCGGCGGCCGGGATCATCGAGGCGAGCTCGGCGTAGCAGAGGGCGGTGAGGCCGGCGACGATCCCGGCGAGGACGAAGGAGATCACCACCGCCGGCCCGGCGTGCTCGGCGGCGGCGATGCCGGTCACCGCGAAGATGCCGGCGCCGACGACGCTGGCGATCCCGAGCAGGGTGAGGCTGAAGGGGCCGAGGGCGTTGGAGTTGAGGCGCTTGCGGTCGTGCTCGGCGGTCGTCAGGATCGCGTCGAGGTTGCCCCGCTCCTGGCCTTTCTCGCTCATGCGCCGGGATTCTGCCTGAGGACGCCCGCTCCTTTTAGTCTGAGCGCCGATGCGGATCCGCCACCGGTCCACCGCGCTCGCCGGCCTCGCCACCGGCGCTGCTCTGCAACTACTGGCTGCTCGAATGGTGGCTCTCCGAACGCACCGACACGCCGCGCTCCTGGATCAGCGACCTGGCGACCCGGACCGAGGCGACCGGCTGGCGCTTCCAGCTGCTCGCGATCCTCTCCGGCCTCGCGATCAGCGCCTTCGCCCTCCTCCTCCGCCGGGTGGTTGGGGGCGATGTGATCCTTCGCCGCGGCCTGGTCGCGCTGCTCTGTGTCGGGGTCTTCGCGACCGTCGCCGGAGCCACCCCGCTGAGCTGCCCGGAAGGGATCGAACCGAGCTGCACCCTGGCCGAGGATCCGGGCGACGTGATCCACGCGCTCGCCACCGGCGGCGAAATCGTCGCCACGATCCTCGCCTTCCTCCTCCTCGGCCTCGCCCTCCTCCAGCTGGGTTGTCGAGGTTCGCGGCGCATACCGCGACAAAGCTCGACAACCCGCTGGGGCGCGGGGTGGGTGACGCTGGTGTTTGGACTCGGGTGGCTACTACTGACCGCGGCAACGGCGCTCGCTTACGTGAGCGGGGACGTGGACGCGGTCAAGGGGGTCCTGCAGCGCGCCAGCCAGGTCCTGTTCGGGACCTGGCTGGCGCTGCTCGGCTGGTGGTTCGCTCAGGAGCCGGCGGCGCCGGAGTAGCGCAACGAGCCGGGGGTGTCGAGCAGCTCGCCGGTCTCCAGCAGCGTCTTCAGGCCGGAGAGGATCATCGGCCAGCCGCCGAACAGTTCGCTGTTGGCGTCGGCGGCGAGCTGGTCGTGGGTGACGCGCAGGCAGCAGGAGTCGCCGACCGGCTCGATCTCCCAGGTCACCCGTGAGGTCCCTTCCGCCTCGACCCCCTCGCTCCAGTGCGCGGTGAAGCTCTGCACCAGAAGGCGCGGCGGGTCGACCTCGAGGTTCTCGCCGGAGGCGATCTCGATCACGCCCGGCACGCCCGACTTGTAGATCGAGCCCTGCGTCCAGTCGGACTCGGTCCGCACCCCGAAGCTGTACTTGGCCCGCAGCTCGGGATCGGTGATCGCCTCCCAGAGGCGCTCCGGCGTCGTCTTGATGTAGATCTCGAACACGCTCATCGAGCCGCGGTCGCCGATCACCGCGTAGGCCTTCTCTTCGTCCCTCATCGCTGCTCCTCCTCGATCTCTCGTTTGAGCTCCGTGAGCGCCGAGGCCCAGGGCTCCTCGTACTTGCTGACCCAGCGCTCGTAGACGAGCCGGATCGGGACGGGGTTCAGGAAGTGCAGCTTCTCGCGGCCACGCTTCTGGGTGGTGAGGAGACCTGCCTCCTCGAGCACCCCCAGGTGCTTCATCACGCCGAAGCGCGACATCTGCAGCGGCCGCTCGAGCTCGCCCAGCGTCTGCCCGTCGCGCTGGTGAAGCGCGTCGAGCAACTGCCGCCGGGTCGGGTCCGCGAGCGCCTTGAACACCTCGTCCATGGAAGAGAGAATAGGTGACCTAATGGTCACATGTCAAGTCGCAGGTTAGTTCCCGATCGGCATCCGCGGGTTGGCGCCCCAGAAGATCAGCGTGCCGAGCATGCCGAGGATGTGGACGGCGACGATGTTGAAGACCATCGACTTGGCGGTCGCGGTGCCGACGCCGACCGGGCCGCCGCTCGCGGTGTAGCCGTAATAGCAACCGACCAGCACGATCACGGTCGCCATCGACATCCCCTTGATCATGCTGAAGACCAGGTCGGTGGGGTCCTGGAACATCCAGAAGATCAGTTCGTAGCCGCCAGAGGAGACGTCGCCGACCTGCTTGACCACGACCAGGTAGCTGGCCGCGTACATGATCCCGATCCCGACCAGGTAGATGAACGGCAGCGCCATCCAAGCCCCGAGCAGGCGGGTCGCGCAGAGGAAGCTCATCGGTGGCACGCCCATCACTTCCAGGGCGTCGATCTCGTCGGAGATCCGCATCGCGCCAATCTCGGCGACGATCCCGGTCCCGACCTTGGCCGAGAGGATGTAGCCGAACGCGTAGGGCAACGCCTCGCGCAGGTCGCAGAAGGCGGAGAAGAGGCCGGCGTAGGCTGGCGCCCCCTGAGCACGGAAGAAGTAGGCGCCCTGGAGCCCGCACTGCAGGCCGAGGATGAAGACGAAGGCCCAGATGATCAGGGCCGAGCCGAGGATCAGGATGCCGGCTCTGGCGGATCGCCTCGCCGAAGAAGCGCAGCGCCCGGCCCGAGTAGACGAGGCCGGCGACGCGGGTGCCGAAGCGGGCGATCTCGCCGAAAGAGTCGAGCCAGCCGTGCGGGACCGCGAGCCAGCCGTTCATCTCGACCCCGCGCTCATCGGATCGTCTGCAGCTGTGGGTTGGTCGCCAGCAGCAGGGCGGAGAACACGTAGTTGAAGGCGAAGGCGCCCATCAACGAGATCACCACGGCCTGGTTGACGGCGCGACCGACGCCGGCGGCGCCGCCCGACGCCGTCATCCCTTTGTAACAGCAGACCACGGCGATGATCACGCCCGAGATCCCGCAGGACAACAGGGAAGCCCAGAGGTCGGTGACCGAGGCGTTGGAGAACAGGGTCGCGAAAAAGCCGCCGAGGCTCTGGTTGTAGATCAGCTCGGCGGCGATCCCAGCGGTGAGGCCGAAGACGATCGCGAAGATGTCGAGCAGCGCGGTCACCCCCATCAGCGCCAGCAGCCGCGGCACGACCAGGTTCTTGATCGGGTCGACACCGAGCACCTGCAGAGCGTCGAGCTCCTCGCGGATCTTCCGGGCTCCGAGATCGGCGGTGATCGCGGTGCCGGCGACGCCGGCGACGATCACCGCCGTGACCAGGGGCCCGATCCATCGGATCGCGGTGAGCACGAAGAAGCCGCCAAGCCGGTCGAGGGCGCCGAATACCTGCAGCGGCCCCGCCGCCTGCAGGCCCGGCCCGCCGAGGCAGAGCGCGAAGGTCGAGATCATCAGCGGGAACCAGCAGAGCTTCAGCGTGAAGACGAACTGCTCGACGAGCTCCTCGCCGTAGGGATACGGGGGTCGCAGCGCCGACCAGATCGTGCGCGCGGTGAGGATCATCATCGTCCCCGTCTGCGTAAACAGACCCGCAATCGCCTGCACCCCAGTCGCAGCCATTCGTCGCCTCCCAACGACTCACCGTTTGCACTCGGCGAGCCGAGCGTAGCCCCGCCATCGCCGATCTCCCAGCGATCAACAGAGGCCTAATCGACGCTCAACCGCGGCTCAACAGAACCCACGTCAACGCGTCGGCTGGCGGAAACTGGGAGGTCTAAAAACTCCGATGTAACAAAGCGCACGTTTTTGGTGGTACGAAATGCGCGTGAAATAACCGCGGCACGCTCGTACAGTGCTCGGAGCTTTCCAATTGTTCACCTAAATCGTCGCGGGGACGGGAGCGAGGGATGACAGAGAAGGGGAAGGGCGAACTCAGCGCGCCGCTGGCGGCGTTGCTTTCGACCGATCTTCGCGCTGCCCTCGACCACCCGCGCCGGCGACGTCTCCTTCGCGTCCTCGGCGACGACGGCGGTGAACTTAGCGCCGCGGAGCTGCGCGGCCGCGGCTGCGCGCCCTGCACACTCGCCTGCGCCACCTACCACCTTGGCGTCCTCGCCGAAGCCGGACTCGTCCAACGGCTAACCGTGGGCAGTGTGCAGGGCCGCACCGAATACGCATTCGCCGCGACGATCGCCGGGAAACCGGCGGTGATCGAAGTACTACAAGCGACCGCGGCCGAAGACGGCCACCACCCAGAGCCGGCGCGGGCCTGATCGACCCCTCGTAGCCCGCGCCGGCTCCCCCGCCACCCCTCTCCCCTACCTCCTCAACTCCACCTCGGACCCAGACATGCAGGAGGCGGTACTAGACGCGATCATCATCGAGGCCCTTGGCCACCCGACCCGGGTGCTGATCCTCGAAGCGCTGCTGCGCAAGCCGATGAGCGCCGTGATGGTGGCGCGGGCCAACAATCTCGACCTCTCCCACGTCGCCTACCACTTCCGCCGCGTCCTCTTCACCCGCCTCTGCCTGGTCGAGGTCCTGAGCCGCCACACCCGGCGCGGGGCCGAGGAAAAGGTCTTCGGGCTCAAGGACGAGTGCTACGGGGACGTGGTCCGCGGGCTGCTCAGCCTGAGGCGGCCTCCGGTCGGGAAAGGGAGCCACTCCGCGTGGGAAGCCCTGGCCGTCGACGAGGCGGGCGTCCTGGAGATCAGGAACGCGGTCGGCGATCTGGTCGACACGGTGCGCGCGGTGCGGGAGCGCTGCGCGACCCACGATGACCCCGCCGAGCTGCACGAGCTGTTCGTCGGCGCCGCCTACTTCGACCGCTCGCAGACCGCCTAGACCGGCGGTCAGGCGGCGGCGCAGATGTAGACCGCCTTGGTGTGGGCGGCTTCGTCGAGCTCGTCGTAGAGGTCGCCGTCGCTCTCGCCGGCGAGGTCGAGGCAGCGCAGCCCGGCGACCTCGATCGCGGCCCGCACCTCGGCCGGCGGGAAGTGACGCTGGTGGTGGACGTGGGCTTCGCCGTCGCCGCCGAAGCGGGCTTCGTAGAAGGAGCCGGGGGCGACGTCGTCGGCCTCGCCGCCCTGCCAAAGGAACCGCTTGCCCTCGTGCTCGACCACGTGCTCGCCGCTCCAGAAGCGGCGGTAGGCGGTCAGCGTGTTGACGTCGAAGACGATGCGGCCGTCCGGCGCCAGGTTCTCGCGCATCCCCCGCAGCGTCGCCTCGAAGTCGGCGACCGCGAGCAGGTAGTTGAGCGCGTCGTTGACCGCCCAGATCAGGTCGAACTCACCCAGCCTTGGCAGCTCGCGCATGTCGGCGACCGAGAGCTCGACGGCGTCGCCGACCTTGGCGCGGGCGCGCTCGAGCATCTCCGGCGAGATGTCGCAGCCGGTGACCCGCCAGCCGCGCTCCAGCATCGGGGTGAAGCTGAGGCCGGTCCCACAGCCGACGTCGAGCAGGCGGTCACCGCTGAGCCCGTTGGCCAGCGCCCGCTCCAGCAGCTTGCCGGTCCAGCGCTCGTTCTTGTAGGCGTGGTTGAACTCGTCGTAGCTGCCGGCGAAGGCGTCGTAGGTGTCCTGGACCTTCTGCTCGGGTGTCATGCTGCTCATCGTCCCGCCACCGGCTCGCGCAGGTGGGAGCAGACGGGGCACTCCGGCTCGGGCACCACCTCGTAGCGTTCGACCTCCAGCGTGCGCAGGTCGTAGCTGTAGCCGGCGCCGAGCATCGCCGGCTCTGTCAGCCCGGTGAGGAAATGCATCGCTTCCGCCCCGACCAGGGCCCCGACCAAGCCGCAGGCCGGACCGAGGGTCGCCGCCGGCGAGCTGCCGTGGCGCTGACCGACGGCGTGGTCGTAGAGCGGGTACTCGCGCCGGTAGCCGATCTCCTGACAGGCGAAGCAGCCGGTCCGGCCCGGCACGTAGAGCGGGCCGACCCGGGCGAAGGGCGGGAACTGGCTCATCGCGATGTAAGGGATCCCGGCGGCGAAGCAGGCGGCGTTGCACCAGCGCTCGATCTCGTGCGCGGGCCAGTCGGCGGCCTCGATCACGAGGTCCGCGCCGGCGATGAAGCCGGCGAGCTGGGCCTCCGACTCGATCCGGGCCGAGGAGGCGACGATCTCGATCTCCGAGTTGAAGTCGTGCAGCCGCGCCGCGAAGGCGTCGACCTTGAGCTGACCGATGTCGGACTCGCCGTACTGGATCTGGCGGTTCAGGTTGCTCGCCTCGACGTGGTCGAAATCGATGATCCGCAGCGTTCCCACCCCGCAGCTGGCGAGCTCCCAGGCGACCCTGCCGCCCAGCCCCCCGACCCCGAGCACCGCGACCTCGGCCTCGCGCAGGCGCAGCTGGCACTCGGAGGCGCTGACACCGGCGGCGGCGCCGACGTCGCTGAAGTAGCGCAGCTGGCGATCGAACCGCTCACGCACCGGAGGCGGGATCCGCTCGTCGTCGGCGGCGTCCTCGATTAGGTCGAGCTCCCGCATCTGCCCGACCACGTCCCCGACCTCGCGGGCGCCGAAGCGCTGTTCGAGCTGGTGGACTGTGAAGCTGCCGTCGAGCGCCGCCAGCAGTTCCCGTTCGCCATCCCCGGGGCTCCCCACCCTGACGTCCTCGGCGTTGGTCCGCATCAGGATCAGGTCCCCATTGGGGGCGTCGATGAGTTCGACTGTCCTTTTGATTCTTGGTTTCATTTCGATTGCTGTAGACCGACTAAGTATTGAGGCGGTTTCCTCAAAAAGGGGCGACTCCCCCGCCGATCCCAGGTCCGGCAGGGGGAGTCGCGTCACCAATCAGCCCCCCTTACTGGTGCTGACCGACGGCATCGTGTCCCTAGTCGTTCCGAACTGCATCCCACTCACCTCCCCTCCTGGCTATGGAACTGCGGGCGGAAACTCTCAATTGGTGGCCATGTTTGGCTACCAAAAACGGAGCAGGTTTCAGCACAATGGGGGAAAAACCGACTAGGCTTCTCACGCATTCAGCTTTTGCTGAAAGATTCAGAGGGGTTCCAGTGGGAGATCAGACGGCAAGCGGAGAGGTTGGATCGGCAGTTATCAGCGCCAAACTCGCTAAGGCGCTAGCTAACCCTGTGCGGGGCAGGATCATGATGGAGCTGAACGTCCGGCCGCTCAGCCCATCCCAGTTCCAGGCGATCGTCGGCGGCAACCTCGGCAACATCGCCCGCTACTTCCGCCAGCTCGAGGAATGGGACTACGTCGAGGTGATCGAAGAGCGCCGAGGAGGGCACCGGCGCGGCGGGGTCGAGCACATCTACCGTCGCACCCAGCCGACCCTGCTGCGAACCGAGGTGTGGGAGCAGTTGCCGCTCTTCCTCCGGGACGACATCTCCGCGAACATGGTCGCGTCTTATCTGGCACGCCTCAGCGAAGCGCTCGAATCCCGCACCTTCGACGCCGAGACCGACCGCCATTTCTCCTGGGACAAGCCGACCCTCGACCGCCAAGCCTGGGAGGAACTGGGCGTCCGGCTCGACGATCTGCTCGACTGGCTGCCCGAGCTGGCGCGCGAATCCGCCGAGCGGATGAAGGATTCGGGCGAGGACCCGATCCCGACCACGGTCGGCCTCGCCGCCTTCCGCTCGCCGACCGGCTCCGAACTCGAGGAAGCGCAGCGCAAGAAGCGGTCGAACTAGCGGGAGCGGCGGTAGCCTCGTTGCGTGCCTGAGACGAAAGTTCTGCGCAGCGAGGACTTCCCGGACCTCGCCGACCCGCTGATCTATCCCCGCATCTCAAAGGCGAAGCTCGATCTGGCTGCGCAAGCGCGGCGGGGCCGAGCGGTCGTTCGAGCCGGGCGAGGTGCTCTACGAGCACGCGGTGCGCGACGCGCCGTTCTTCGTGATCGAGGAGGGGCCTGGTCGAGTTCGTCGACCGCAAGCCGGGCAAGGACGTCTACATCGCCCAGGCCGACTCCGGCACCTTCATCGGCGACATCGCGATCTTCACCGGCGAGCCGACGATCAGCGCCTGCATCGCGGTCGAGCCGACCCGGGTGCTGGCCTTCGACCGCGCTGCGCTGCGCGACATGGTCGCCCGCTGGCCCGAGTTCGGCGAGCACATCTTCAACACGCTGCTGGCCCGGCGCGAACTGGCACGAAGCCGGAGGGCACGGGGTGATGCGGCTGATCGCGCCGCGCGGCTCGCGCCGCGCCTTCGAAGTCCGCGACCTGCTCGAGCGCAACCTGCTGCCGGTCCGCTGGTACGACGTCGACGAGGACGAGGAGAGCGCCCAGATGCTCGAGTGGCTGGATATCCCGGCGGAGGAAACGCCGGTCCTCGTCCACGCTCGCACCGTCCTCCGCAACCCCTCGCCGGCGCAGGTGGCGCGGCAGCTTGGGCTGCGGGCGGAGGTCGACGGGCAGCGCTTCGACCTGGTCGTGCTCGGCGCTGGTCCGGCCGGGCTGGCGGCGGCCGTCTACGGCGGCTCGGAGGGGCTGCGCACCTTCGTCGCCGAGTCCTGGGCGCCGGGCGGCCAGGCCGGGACCAGCACCCGGATCGAGAACTACCTCGGCTTCCCGGCCGGGATCGCCGGCCGGGAGCTGACCGAGAAAGCGACCCTGCAGGCGCGCCGCTTCGACGCGGTGCTCTCCAGCTTCCACAAGGCGACCGAGCTCGCCGATGGGCCCGAGGGCCTGGTCCGGGTCGACCTCGACGACGGCCAGCACGTGCTCGCCCGCTCGCTGGTGATGGCGACCGGGGCGCGCTGGCGCGAGCTCGACGTCGAGGGGATGAGCCGCTTCCGCGGCGCCGGCGTCTACCACGCGGCGATGTCGACCGACGCCGAGCGCTCCCGCGACAAGGACGTGATCGTTGTCGGCGGCGGCAACTCCGCTGGCCAGGCGGCGGTCCACCTCGCGGGCCGCGCCCGCAGCGTCCGCGTCGTGGTCCGCGGCAAGGCACTGAAGTCGACGATGTCGCAATACCTGATCGACCGCCTGAAGACGCATCCGCGGATCGAGGTGATGACCGAGACCGAGCTGACCGCCCTCCACGGCTCGACCACGGTCGAGTCGGTGACGGTGCGCGACAACGGCGACGGCTCGACCCGCGAGGTCGAGTGCACCGCGGTCTACGTGATGATCGGCGCCGATCCCTGCACCGAAGCCTGCGAGGGCATGCTGGCGGTCGACCCCGCCGGCTACCTGCTCTGCGGCGAGGGCACCGACCAGTGCGACAACCACCTCTGCTGGCCGTTGAAAGACCGCGAGCCGCACATGCTGGAGACGGTCCGCCCCGGCGTCTTCGCCGCCGGCGACGTCCGCGCCGGCGCCGCTAAGCGGGTCGCCGGCGCGGTCGGCGACGGCGCCCTGACGGTGCGCTTCGCCTACGACGTCCTGGCCGGTTGAGGTTCAGCCCTACGGCTGGGCGCGGAGGGTGACGCTGTTTGCGCCCAGGCACTCGGTGGTGCGGACGGCGCGGGCGTAGTAGCGGCCGCTGCGCAGGCCGGGGTTGCCGATGTTCCATTCGCCGTCTTCGCCGGTCGTGTCCATGGCGACGCGCTGGTCGGTCGCGGGACGCTGCTTGGCGCCGAGCTGCTTGAAGACGAGCACGGTCCGTTCGCTCTTGCACTGCGGCTTCGGGCTCTTGACGGCACCGAAGAAGCCGCCGGACTCGGCCTGGATCGCGACCTTGGTCGGCGTCGCGGCGCCGGCGCTGGCGGGCCCGCCGAGGCCGGCGAGGGCGAGGGCGGAAACGGCGAGGACGGCGATCGTGTGACGGATGGTGGTCTTGCGGGTCATCGTGGTTCTCCTTGGTGAAGTGGTTTGGTGAGGCGCTTGCAGTGACCATGCTCGGCCAGGTGCGCCGTCCCAACCAGGACCCCAAGGGGTGAACACGACCACCCCGGCCCGGGCCGACTAGGGTCCGCGTGTGTGGACGTTCCGCCCGAGCACCAGCGCTTCGCGGACGAAGTCGCAGCGTCCAAGCACCAGGACCCGATGTCCACCTTCGCGAACCTCTCCGCGGCGACCGGCGTCCCGGTCGACGACCTCGTGCACTACGCGCTCGTCCGCTGGGCCGCCAGCGGCTCGGAACTGCTGATGGCGACCGAGCCGCTAGCCCTGCATCAGCTGGTCGAGGCGCGCCAGCGCGAGGACTGGGCGACCGTCGCCGGGATCATCGACTGGCTCGCGAGCTGAACGACGGGGGGCGGAACCGATACCCGGCCCCGCCCCCGAACTGCGCTTACTTCTAGTGTGCTTAGTTGACCTTCACCGTGACCGTGGTGGTCTTGGTGGACTTGCCGCCTTCGTTGCTGCCGGTCGCCTTCAACTTCAACTTCATCTGTTTGATGTTCTGGTCACCGGCCTTCTTGAACTTCGTCGTGGCCGACTTCTTGAGTTTCACGATGACTTTGAAATTGCCGGCTTTGGTCGCCGTGACGCTGCCTTTGCCGACCACGACCGTCTTGGCTTTCGCCTTGACGTTGAAGCCGAGCTTCTTGGCCAGCGAAGCGGCGATCGTGGCATCGATCGAGCAGGTCGAGGGCTGCGTCACCTTGCAGTGCGGCTGCAGCTTCCGTTCCTTGACGAGCTTCGACAGGCCGATCGACTTCGGCGCCTTCAGGGTCACCGCCGGCTTCACAACCACCGGCGGCACAAAGGCGACCCCCTGGGTGCAGGGCACAGTGGTGGTCGCGGTCTGATCGGGGAGAGTGACGTAGTCGATCCTTGCTTCGAACGCCCAGCTGCTTTTGGCGCAGCCGGAAGTCGAGAAGGGTGAGGCGGTACCGGTCGGGTTGCGTTCGAAAGTGGTCGTGAGACCGACGAGTTCGACAGCTTGGATCGAGCTCACGTTCCACGTGATCAGCGGCGCCCCGTTCTCAATCGAGATCACCCCCGGGAAGAGTTCCGTGCCTGCGGGCGCCGGTGGTGGGATGGCATACCAGATGACGAGGTGGGTTTCGTCGACCTTCACGATTGACGCTTTGCCGCCGCTCATGCTGCCGAAGGCGAAGATGGCAAGCTCGGCCGAACCCACGATCGCGGACTTATCAGGACAGTTGACGCTCGGACTCTCGCCCACTTCGTCGTAGAAAGTGGTCGGGCAGGTGCCGAATTTCGACAGCGTCGGGGTCATCTCCGCCGGCAGCAGCGTCGAGTAGCTCGAGATCCCCAGAAATCCCCCACCGTCCAGGACGGCCGAGACTTTCACGTTCGCCGGGGCGGGCGCCGAGCTGGTTCCCGAGACCGAAGGGTCAACCGATGCGGTGAGCGTCGATGCGGAGGCCATTCCCGGGACCACGCAAGCGACCAGAGCGATGGCGAAAGCCATCGTGAGCATTCGTTTCACGTACATATTCCTCCCCTCTTGGAGACGTCCGGGTGGGGCGCTCTCCTCGAAAGTGTGATTTGAGTCAACAATATACAGTTGACTGCTTTCATAAGGGGAATTTTGTACAATCACCCAACTTCGTCGGCGGAGGTCGTTTCGTCCGTTGAGTCGACGATCGCGGACTCCAGGTAGGCGGTCTCGCGGACCGTGGCGCCGGCCGGGAGGCCTTTCCAGCCGTCGCTCCCCCGGGGGACGAACGAGCGCTGGGCGAGGACCTCCGCGGTGTCGGGATCGAAGATGTATTCGATCCCCTGGGTGCTGATCGCGTAGCCGTCGCGACCGATGAAGTCGGTTGCGTTGGTATCGACCTCGATCCCGGGCAGTTCGGCCAGGGCGTTGAAGATCGCCGCGCGTAGCTGCGGCCGCATCGGGCCCCCTTCCTGGAGGATGTTGAAGAGCTGGGAGACCGTCGCATCGGTGTCGAGGATGTTGAAGAGCTGGGAGACCGTCGCATCGGTGTCGAGCTGCTTCGCCTCCGGGTCCATCAGGTTGAACCCGGTCACCTCGGTCCGGTTGCCTTCGACGGTGCGCCGCAGCTCCGCGGGATCGGTAGGGAGCTTCGACGTATCCGGGAAGCGGTAGGGCTGCCCTTTCAGCAGGTCGTTGTCGACGATGGTCGGAGAGGCCCTCTGCTCAAACCTTCCAAGACGCACTCGCTGCGCTCGAATGCCGGCTGCCGCCTCCAACTGCCGGCCTCCAACGGGACTGATGCGTACAGCCGACTACGAGCACCGCACGATCGGCTAGCTCCACATTTTCGGCTGGTCGATGCGCAAACTCGATATAGACCGACCGATTTGCCAGTGATTAGGGCCTGCCTTAGGCTCGGCCGATGCCGTATACGGTCTTCATCTCACACGCCCACGTCGACCGATGGGTGGCAGGTCAGATCGCGAAAGAGCTGGAGGCGATGGGCGCGAGCTGCTTCCTCGACTCGCAGGTCCTTGAGACCGGCGACGCGCTCGACGCCGAGTTGCGCGAGGCACTGGAAGGGGCTGACGAGCTCGCCGTCCTGCTCACGCCGGACGCGCTGAGCCGTCCTTACGTGTGGCTGGAGATCGGCGCCAGCTGGGGCCGGGGCATCCGGATCGCCGGCATCCTCTGCGGGATCACGACGGCGGAGCTAGCCGCTCACGACGGCACGCCCGCGTTTATGAGCGGAATCCTGCTTCGCGACATCAACGAGTTCGGACGCTACGCTGATGAGCTGAAGCAGCGGATCGAGGAGCTCGACGAGAGTGGCTGAGACACGAATCTTCCTTTCCCACGCCGTCGGCGATCGGTCATTCGTGAACGCGGTGGCCGGGGCGCTGCGCGAACAGGGATTCGACGCCTGGGTCGACGACGAGATGGCCGGTCCGGGACAGCGCTTTACGGACGCGGTTCAGGACGCATTGCGTTCGTCCTCGGTGGTCGTCGCCTTCCTCGGCGAAAGCAGCAACTCACCCTGGGTGAACTTCGAGATCGGCGCCGCATTTGGCGAAGCGAAGATCGTCCTGCCGGTGTTCCTGAGCGGCTCAGCCAGGGACACCTCGCCTCCTCAACTGCGCGAGCTGGTCGGCATCGACGCCTCTGACCTGAAGCCAGAGGAGGTCGCCGAGGGGATCACCGAGCGGCTGGCAGCAGCGGCCTGAGGTCGGCGCCAGGGTTGAGTGACGCGAAGTCGCCTTCAGCGACGATCCTGCCCCGATCGATGCTGAGGATGCGGTCCATCGACTCTAGGGTGCCGAGCCGGTGGGCGACGTGGATCATCGTCACGCCCCGGAGCTCGTCGATCGCCAGCTGAACCGCCCGTTGGGAATCCTCGTCGAGGGCCGAGGTCGGCTCGTCGAGCAGCAGGATCGGCGGGGTCATGAGCAGTGAGCGGGCCAGGCAGAGGCGTTGGCGCTGCCCGCCGGAGAGCGACTCTCCGCGCTCGCTCACCAGGGTGTCGTACCCATTCGGCAGCCGCCTGATCTCCTCGTGGATTTGAGCTCGCCGCGCAGCCTCAACCAGCACCGGCTCGGAGACGTCGCGACCGAGCAGGATGTTCTCGCGAATGGTGCCCTTGAATAGCTTCGGATGCTGGGGCACGTAACCGACCAGCTCAACGAGCTCCTCCCGGCCGATCTGGCGCAGGTCCCGGTCACCGAGCCGGATCGTCCCCTTGTAACCGTGGTGCAAGCGGTCGATCAGCTTCAACAGAGTCGACTTGCCACAACCGCTGCGGCCGACCAGGCCGACACGTTCTCCGGGTTCGACAGAGAGGCCGATGTCGACGAGCGCCGGCTCGACCCGGTCATGGTGGGTGAAGGACACTCCGTCGAGAAGGATGCGCGGCGCGGCAGCGGCCCCGTCCGCAGAAGCCTGTGAGGCGACCGGCTCGTTGCCGTAGGCCTCATCCTCAGGTTCGTCGAGCATCCCGAACAGGTCGCGCGTCTGCTGGGCACTCTCGGACGTCTCGTCGATGATCCGATGCAGGTCCCGGAGCGGGGTGGTGACGCCAACGTAGAGCAGGACGTAAGCGGTCAGCTGGCCGACATCTGCGACCCCCGTGGAGACAGCGACCGCGGCGACCAGCGTGACCAACAGCCAAACTCCCTCGTTCAGCGCCTTGGCAGCGTCGAACAGCGACATCGCACGGTGGTGGCGTAGCTCGGTCGCGCGCAGGGCGCCGGTGTCGCGGCGAATCGCCCCGTCAAAGTAGCCGTCGGCACCAAGCGAGCGGACAACGTCCATCGCCGGAAGCAGGCCGACCACCTTGCCGTCGATTGCCTCCTTGCAGTCGCGGACTTCAATTCGCACCCCAGCCTGGTTGCGAACCTGCCAGAGGACGAGGCCAAGGCCAGTCGGGATCACCGGCATCATCGCCAGGGCGACCAGCGGGTTGCGGGTGACCGCGACTGCAAGTGCGGAGATCGCCAGCGTAACTGCCGGCAACAGATCCATCGCCCCCAACTTGACCAGCCGTACCGCTCCCTCGATGCTGCGGTTTGCACGGCCATAGATCCGCCCCACTTCGTCCTCCTGTAGTCGATCCAACTCCAGACGTAGAAGGTGGCCGTAGGTCGACTGCCGGCTGTCGCGCTCAAAGCCGGTGGCGACGCTCTCGACGATCTGACGGCGCAGCACCTGCAGCCCCTGGATCGCGACGACGAGACCGCCGATAACCGCCAGTGGCCAGGCCAGGCGGCCCAGCTCCAACCCGTCAGCCACAGCGCTGTTGATCAGGCTCCCGATCAGCAGCGGCAGAAGGGCAGCCAGCACACTGCCGACCAGCATCACCACACCCGCCGCCGCCAACCGGGAGCGGTCGGGACGGGACATCTGAAGCCAGAGCCGCAGCCAAAGCTGGGACGCCGAGGGGCGAGGGCCGCTCGTTTCGGGGCCCCGCATCCTCCCGGGGGCGCTCATGCGGTCACCTGCCACTCGAGCACATAGAGCGTGTTCGGAGGCGGGAAGTCGATGACGTAGTTCAGCACCGGGACCCCGTCCAGCCCGTCGTCGGGCTCGATCAGCTCCGAAGCGATCTCGGTGAGGTCGCCTATCCCGTCGCCAACGTCATAGGTACGCAGCGTCGCCGGCGGCATCGCTAGCGGCCTGCCGCTGGGGCGGACGAGGAAGGCGACGAAGCGCACCGGCCGGTCGACGTGGACAACGTCCTGCCAGACCGGCGAGCCGTACGTGGCCTCCATCTTGACCCGTAGGACGTCGCCCGGGTGAAAGCTCCCGATCCCACTCACCAGCGGCTTGTGGAAGCGGCGGTCGCCGCCGGGCAAGACCTCCTCCCGGTGGTCGGTCGGCAGCAGCGCGACGACGTTGCCATCGACCCGGCTCGCATCGACCTTGAGGCTGAGCTTGGCCGGTGCCGAAGGCAGCAGCATCGAGGTGTCGCTGAGTGAGGTCGTGCCGGGCTTGTAGACGCGCAGCGTCGAAGTCGCCTGCAGGTCGCCGCCCTGGCTGTCGACGGTCCAGTCGCGGATCATGCTGACGATCCCGAATCCCTCGACGTCTTCCGCCGCCTGCTTCCAGCGCAACGCCGCCGAGAAGGGGATTCGCTCAGTCGCGTTGTCCCAGGCGGAGGCCCAGAAGCCGACTCGGGCGAGGCCGGCCGCCTCGAAGCCATACGCGAGCCGGAAGGCGAGACCCGCCAGGCGCGTATCGGTCAGCTGAACCGCGTGCCGAGTCGCGATGAACTGGGGTGCAAGCTGCCCGAACCAGAGCACGAAGAGCGCGCCCGGCATGCCGACGACGAGGAGTGGGTGCAACTGCGGCGGCACCGGAATGGTCGTGAACGGCAGCTCCGTCATCTCCGGAAAGCTCGAGAGAGAGGAGCAGAGGAACACGGTTCCGACCACCACCAGCTGCCGGCCCGCGAGGAAGCGGGCGAGGCCCTCGTCGGTGTGGAAGCGGCGGTGCAGCGCCGCCGCCCGCGGGTGTCGCTCGGCGAGCGCGCCGAGATCGGCGATCTTCAGCATCGCCGCAGATACGTGCAACGCCTCGAAGACGGCGAGCACTGCGAGCACGCCGAAGAACAGCAGCAATGCGGCCGGGCCGGCGCTGCTGCCGAGCAATAGGCTCTGCCCGGTCAACAGCCCGCCGACCACGACGTAGCAACAGACGACGCCGAGGATTCCCCCGGCGACGCTGGCAAGGTGTTTGCCGAACAGGTTGAGGCGTCCACAAAGCTCGCCCGAGCCGAGGTCGACTCCGAGCCGGTCCTCGAGCTTGACCAGCACCTCGCGGACGGCGCCGCGACCAGCCGCAGAGCCGCTGCCGAGCAGGGCATCCAGCGCTCCGAGCTCGGCGGCGGTTGGCCTGTCCAGCAGTTGCACGAGCTGGGTCCGCGAAAGACCGAGCCCGCTGACCGTCCTGCGCAGCCGCTTGGCGTAACGATCGAGGTCGTCGGGCCGCCCCTCGCGGGGGGCAGCTTTGCCAATTCGCTCGATCGCCTCAGTCGTCATTCTCGTCACCCCGTCTCGCACTAGCGCCGGGGCCGAGGAACTGGCTGATCGGGTGCTGGCCCCGGTCGCCGAGGCTGTCGTTCCATTTCGCCTCGACTTTGACCACGAGCTCGCCTTTTGGCAGGCGCTCGTAGCGGACAATCGCGTAGAGCTCCTCGGGCAAGGCGACCTCGACTTCCCCGAGCTTGCCTCCACGGGTTTCGAAGATCTCGTCGGCCAGCTTTCGCAGCAGCTCCGCTACGCGATAGGGGGGCAGCTTGCCCTCCGAGTTGAAATACCAATCGTGGTGATGCGGTGGCATGGTGTCCTCCCTGGGGTGTCCGATTTCCACCACCCTCATGCACCACCTGTCACATCAGAATTGACATATACGTTTCGTCAATGTTTCAGGTACTGTTACGTACTGAATGGGAACGCTACCGGGGCTGCTTCTACTCGGCAACTGCTCGTTTGTCGCGCGCGACGGGGGTCGATCCGAGATCCGGGGAAGTCGTAGCGAACTCGTCGTGGCAGTCGCCGCCCTCGCCGAGCAGCGCCTCAACGATGCGCAATTGGCGAGCCTGCTGAGCGATGGCTCGGCCCAGGAGCCCAGCGAGGGTGGTGTGCGGACGCTCCGCCACCGACTCCCGAAGGCTCTTAAAGAGCACCTTGGCTCGGGTGCAAACCGCTGGCGCTTCGAGGACGTCGACGTCGACGTCCTCCGGCTCCGCGAGCAGGCCCTGGAGCTGCGTCGCGCCGGGGTGGCCGCCGATGGGGACGCACTGCGAGAGGCGCTTGAGATGGCGGCGCAGCCACTGCTGCCCGGCGTCCCTCCGGAACATGAAGGGGATCTCTGGCTGACCGGGCAGCGCGAGGCGCTTCGGGATCTGCGCGTCGAGCTGCTGGAGGCCGCAATTGCCTGGGCGGACCACCGCGCCGACCCCTGGTCGGACGACCTTCGGGTCACTCTGCGCGAGATCGAACCGGCCCGGGTACCGCCGCGCCGGGTCGTTCGCCGCGCCCGCTGGTCCTCCCCGCCGGAGGAAGTCACCAATTTCGTCCGGGCCGACAAGGTCAAGCTGGTCGGCCGCGGGCACGAGCTCGGCCTGCTGCGCAAACGCTTTGACGAGCGCATGATGAGCCAGGTGATCTACGGCGAGGCAGGTATCGGCAAGAGTGCCCTCGCTCTGACCTTCGTCGACAACCACTCGAACGACTACCGGATCCGGTGGATCCTCAACGGCGAGAACAGCGTCGAGCTGCGCGCCGGGCTGCGCCAGCTCGGCGCCAAGCTCGGCATCGCGAGCGCCGAAGCTAGCTCGATCTTCGAGAAAGAGGGGGATGAGCATTCCGAGCAGTTCCTCGCCGACCTCGGGGATTACTTTCGCTCCGGGTTCGGAGCCCCGTGGCTGCTTCTGCTCGACAATGTGGTCCGGCCGGAGGCACTGGAGGAACTGTGGCGCCATCTCCCGGACAACGGCCACGTCCTCATCACCAGCCAGTGGCCCGACTGGGCGATGACCGGCGTTCAGGGAATGCACCTGTGGGGGCTCGAGCTGGACGACGCGATGGACCTACTGGCCGATTCCAGCGGCCGCGTCCCCAAGGGGGAGGACCTCGAAGAGATCTGCCGCTTCCTCAACTTCCACCCGCTGCTACTCAAGCACGCCGGTCAAACGATGGGGATCGACGGGATCGGGGCGACCGAGTACCTGAGCTACCTGCAGACGCACAGTGAGGAGGCGATCCGCAAATGGCCGGAGCTCGACCTTCCGCGACGACACGCAACCTCGACCTACGGGCTGGCGATCGAGCTGGCGATGAAAGAAGCGCCCGGAGCGGGAGCGTTGATCGAGGTTGTCTCCTTCCTCGGCCCCGACCTGATCAGCGAGGAGATTCTGCACCACGGCATCGTCGGCAACGCCTCCGACCTGGAGACGGAGGAGGACGTGAAGCTGGCGCGACGCGCGCTTCGAAATCGTTCGCTGATCCAGGAGTACCAGCGAACCGAGTCGTTCTCGGTGCACCGGGTGATGCAAGCGGTGGTCCGCCTGCGCCTCGACCGCGCGCAGCTGCTCGACCGACTGAGCGCCGCGATCGACGCCCTCACGCGGGCCCTCCCCCACCGAGACGCCGAGGACGCCCACGAGCGCCGTCGCTGGCTGGCTCCCCACATCGAAGCCGTCGTCGCCCACGTCGACGGGTACCGGGCCGACGAGCTGCGGGCCGGCGCCGCCGAGCTCGCCTCGGAGCTGGGGATCTTCCGCCGCTCCCAGTCGGAGTGGCAGGCGGCCGAGGAAGCGCACGAACGCGCGGTGGAGCTCTCGCGCGATGAGCGGGGTCAGGCGGCGGCGATGCGCGGCGTGCGCCTGGCCAACGTGATGCGTCAGCGGGGCCATTTCGACAACGCCGAGGTCGTGCTCGCCAACGCCCTACCCCGGCTGCGCCAAACCGCGCCGGGGGACCATGTCGACCTCGCCTACGCGCTCACCGTTCAGGCGAGGGTCCTGAGGGCGCGACCGAAGAGCTCACCGCTGGAGGCCGGGCCCTACCTAGACGAGGCTCTGGAGATACTCCGCGGGGGTAAGGGCTCGGCCGGGACCAACGAGCAGCTCTCTCGGACCCTCAACTATCAGGCGGTGCTGCTGCGCCAACTCGGCGAGTTCAACCGGGCCGAAGCACAGAGCCGGCATGGATTCAGCCTGCTCGCCGAAACCGAACCCGAGGCGTGGATCGAGGCGGGCGGCGGCGAGAGCCGCGGCAGCCGAACCAGCCGCCTGCTGGCGATCCACCTGCGCACCCTCGGGAATCTCTGGCGGCAGCTCGGCCGCTTCCGGCAGGCCCGCGAAGCCCATGAAAGCGCGCAGACGATCATTTCCGACCTGTTCGACGACGACCACACCGACGTGGGCCGCTGCCTCGACTCCTTGGGTCGGGTACAGCGCGAGTACGGCGACTTCCAAGAGGCACTCGAGAGCTTCACTCGGGCGCGTGAGATCAGCGACTACCGCTTTGGCGAGAATTATCCCCACGCCGCCACCGCCCTCGCCAACATCGCACTCACGCTGCGCGAGACGGGCCGCCTCGAGGAGGCCTCGGCCGCGGCCGAGGAAGCCGTCTCGATCTACCGCTTCGCGTACGGAGACAGCTGGGACGAGGGCATCGGCGAACTGCATAACGAGCACACCGCCTGGGCCGTCTTCGTCCGCGCCGACCTGCGGGCCCTGCAAGCCGCCGATATCGACGACGAAGAGGAACGGGCCGAACAACTGGCCCTCGCCGAGCGCGACCAGCGCCAGGTCATCCGCCTGCGCAAGGAGATGTACGGCCGCGAGGACCACCCCCACCTTGCCTCCTCACTGCAGGCCCTGGCCGACATCGCCACCCTCCGCGGGGACCGCGACGAGGCGGTCTCTCTGCACCGCCGCGCTCGTGAGATTCGTGTCCAAGCCTTTGGAGAAGGCGGTTACTGGGTCGCCCAATCCGACGCCCGGCTCGGCGATCTGCTCGACTTCCCCGAGCAGCGCCTCGCCAGCCTTCGCGCCGCAGAGAGCATCTGGAGCGAGCAACTAGCCCCGAGTCATCCCTGGCTCCGACGCCTACGCCGCTCGATTGAGAAGGACGAGTCTGACCAGACCTCGGCGCGGTAAGCGGAGGGCCTAACGCACGCACCGGAGGATTCGAACCTGTGACCTTCGGTTTCGTAGGCTGAGAGTTGGTGGCGGGCTAGAGCGGTCTGGGGGGCTTCTGTGACCGAAACGCGACCGCGAGCCGCGGTTAACCCCGAGCCGTCAAGCTCCGCCGCCCAGTCAAAGCAACGATCGCTGCGAGTTCGGAGCTGCCGCAGCAAGGTACCTGCCTGCCTTGGCGATCAGGCTGTCATCGATGACCGGATCGCCTGAGAATGGCAGACGCCCGACCTCGAAATTTCCAAACGGCCGCATTTCGACTCCGGGGCCGGCATTTTATGTACTCGATGACCGCGCTTGCCTCAGCCAGCTCGATCTAAGATCCGCTGCATACCAAAGCCAAACCGAGAAAGGATCAGATGCCTTCAGCCTCCGGAGATGCAGAGATTCAAGCGATCGAGCAGGTCATTCAAGCGCTGGAGCCTTTGGAGGGCGACGCGCGAGATCGGGTTCTTGAGTACGCATTTAAGCGTCTCGGTATCGCAGATCTGATCTCGTCGCGAACCCCACTGGAGCCGATCGTCGAGGAGTCGTCGTTGCCACCGAAAACCCCGGAATCGCTGTCCCGGGCCGCGGACATTCGCGCTCTTCGAGAGGAAAAACAACCGAGTTCAGCCAACGAGATGGCTGCGGTTGTCGGGTACTACCTAGCCGAGGTCGCACCCGAGGCGGAACGGAAAACTGAGATCGGAACCCCCGACATTGAAAAGTACTTCAAGCAGGCACAACAGCGACTACCGCAGGCACCTAGCAAGACCCTTCAGAACGCAGCGGCCGCAGGTTATTTCGATTCAGCCAGCAGGGGCCTCTACAGCCTGAACCCTGTTGGCCACAACCTCGTTGCTCACAGCCTGCCCCGTGCGTCGGCGTCGCCACAAGCTCGAAAACGTCGCTCGAAAGGGAAATCGAGAACGAAGAAATCCCAATCGAAAAAAGCTAAATCGTCCGCCCGACCTAAGGGCAAACGAAAAGCGAAATCCTGATCGGCATTGCCCCTCGTGGCCGGTGACCTCGATAGCTGGGAAGAGCTGCGCGACTCGATCGCGGAGCTTGAAAAAACCGTCGCGCGTTCGCGCGCGACTCACGTAAACACCAAAGCTCAAAAAGACTCCGCCAAGAGATTCGTGCAGCGCTACTTTCGTACTGCCCGACCTGAGCTTCAGAGGATCGGGCTCGAAGACGGCGCACTCTCGGCGGCCGATCTTGAGATGCAGGCTCTCCTGAACCTGGCGAACGGACGAAATCGCAAGAGCAGCTATGTCGCGGTCCTGAAAAATCTGCGTGCGCGATTTGACGAGATGGAGGTTGAACGGGAGCTTCTACTTGGCCAAGCTCAGGCGGAGTTGCCCCGCCACTCGGCGGCAGAGACCAGCATTCTTGAGACCCTCACGAAGCTGGTACCCACCGCAGCGCTCTCGTATCAGCAAGCACTGCGTGACCTACACGACGCGGCTCGCGTCTCCTATCGAGGAACGGCTAACGAGCTTCGTGAGTCCCTCCGGGAGACCCTCGACCACCTAGCCCCCGACAAGGATGTGGAAGCCTCAGATGGGTTCAAGGTCGATCCAGGACGCAGCAAACCCACTCAAAAGCAGAAGGTCCGATACATCCTTCGATCCCGCGGCGTATCCGCGACGGCGCGAAAGACGCCCGAGTCATCGGCGTCCCTAATCGACGAGCTAACTGCGTCCGTTACCCGTGCAAGCTTCGAAAGGGGCAACTTGTCGGCCCATATCGCATCTACCGAGCGAGAGGTTAGGCAGCTGAAGATGTATGTCGACAGCGTTCTCGCGGAGCTTCTGGAGATCCACGGCTGAGCCGGTCCGCCATATCGGCTTCAACGAACGATGGCTCTCGAAGTCAGACGTGGCTGACTATGTGATCTCGCAACCTCAACCCGGCACCAGCCGGAATACAGAGGAACGCGCCCGACAGGGTTGCGGAGCTTCTGTAACCGGACTGTGACCTAGTGCGACCCTGGTCCAGGGCTCAGTTCTGAAACAACCCAATGGAGTCAGCCCCACTACCATCCCAGTCACTAGCAACAGCTAGGGGGTTTGCGATGACCGCACCAGATTCGTTGGCCCCAAAGGAGAACGTGTAGTCAGACGCACCTCGCTGTTGCTGTTCCGCAAATAGAAGGTCCCCGTGCTTGGCCGATATACACCTATGGAGTCCACCCCGTCGCCGTTCCAATCCCCGGAAATGGGAATGTCGCTGGCTGCGCCAAAGTCGAACTGACTTTCGACACTGCCTTCGCTGTTGCTGTTTCGTAGATACCAATCCTGGTTGCTGGGCCGATACACGCCGATGGTGTCGGTGCCATCGCCGTTCCAATCGCCGGGAACCGGTATATCTCCCCCTGCGCCGAAGCCAATCTGGTAGTCGACGCCCCCTGCACTGTTGCTGTTGCGGAGATACCAAGTCTGGATGCTTGGACGAATTGTCTGGAGGGGTCAGGCTAGCACGAGGTGTTGCTACCTAGCAACACCTACGGCTTGCTCTGGAGGACGCGAGCGACCCGCGTGAAGTGAAGGCCGGTCGCCTCGGCGATCTCGCGGGTCGAGAGGCCGGCGTCCCTCGCCTGCTTGAAGGCGGCTCGCCGCGCGTCGCGGCGCTGGTCGAGCTTCTCCTGCGCCTGCTCGAAATCCGCCTGCGCCTTGCGAGCGGCTTTGCGTGCTTTCGCCTTAGCGTCCCCGGCCATTGCGGAGACCCTATTCCTCGTCCCGGAATGTGACCTCGATGTGACCACGACCATCCGGAACGCCACGGAATCGCGCGGCAGCGTCCGGAACGCCAATCCAACCCGAAGCCGAAGATCTGGCTCTGCACCGGGAAGAACCCGGCACCGGCCGGAATACGAAGGAACGCGCCCGACAGGATTCGAACCTGTGACCTTCGGTTTCGTAGACCGACGCTCTATCCGGCTGAGCTACGGGCGCGTGCCCGGCGGAGTCGCGCGCTGCGGGGGCGGCGCGGAAACGCGGGGAGCGTGATTCTAGGGGCTTGAGGGGGCGGGCGGGGCCTGGGACGCCTCTTTGAGGCGAACGTGCCAATGGACGGTGGCGGTGGCGACGTTGGTGCCGGACTCGTCGGCGAGGACCGACGTCGCAGGGGAACTCGACCTTGCCCTCGGCGTCGAGGGTGGCGAGGGCGTCGGCGGCCTCGATGCCGAGGGTGGCGGTGGCGATGATCGGGCCGTTGGCGATCTTCACGTACTCGATCTCGGCGCGGCGGGCGAGCGGGGTGATCGTCGCCCATACGGACCGCGAAGGCGCCGACGAAGGCGGCGCCGGAGGCGGTCTCGGCGACGGTGAAGAGGGCGCCGGCGTGCTGGCTGCCGACGTGGTTGTGTGAGCTCGGGCCGCCGCGGCAGGCGGACCTTCGCTTCGCCCGCGGTGATCTCGGTGATCTCGAGGCCGAGGTGGCCAACGAAGGGCACCGCCATCGCCATCCCCTTGGCGATGGCATCGAAGTCGACGTTGGGCATCTCAGGCATCAGCGAACCCTAGAACATCACCCGCCGGAGGCCGGCCGCTCAGCGACCCTCGAAGGTCGCGTGGCCGGGGCCGCCGTGCTCGAGGAAGGTCTTGACCGCGTTCTGCAGGTCCTCGGTCGCGAACAGGTCGGCCGCTTCGGTCCGCACCGCCTCGTCGGCCGCCGGCAGGCCGCCTTCGCGGAAGCGGCGCAGGATGTGCTTGGTCATCGCGTGCGCCTTGGTCGGACCGGCGGCGAGCTCCTCGGCCAGCGCCCGGGCGCGCGCCTCGAACTCCTCCTCGGGGTAGATCGCGTTGACCACGCCCCAGCGCTCCAGCTCCTCGGCGCCGAACAGCTCGCCGCTGATCACGAAGTGGCGGGCGCGGCCGCTGCCGGCCCGCTCGGCGAGCCGCTGGGTGCCGCCCATCGAGGGCGTCAGCCCGACGACTTTCTCGACCAGGCCGAACTTCGCCTCCGGCGCGGCGACGATCAGGTCGCAGGCGAGCGCGATCTCGAAGGCCGCGGTCAGGGTCAGCGCATGGGCGGCGAAGACGACAGGCGCCGGCAGCGCCTCGAGCGCGTCGATCATCCCCAGCAGCTCGTCCCAGAGGGCGCTGCCCTGCTCCGGGGTCAGGCCCGTCGAAGACGTGGACGTCGACGCCGCCGGAGACGGCCCGGCCCTCGGCGCGGATCAGCAGCGCCCGCGGCGGCTCGGCGGCGACCTCGCGCGATCGCCGCCTGCAGGCCCTCGATCAGGCCCTGGTCGAAGAGGTTCAGCGGCGGGTTGTCCAGCGTGAGCACGGCGAGGCCGCTCGCCTCGCGCTGCAGCCGAACCGGCTCCCCGCCCTCGCCCATGCCGGGCAGGCTAGCTAAGGAACGCGGTGAACCTCGAACAGGTTGGTGCCGAGTTGCTGGCCAGGCAGCGCGGCGACGATCGCGATCAGGTCGCCGGACTCGGCGATCCCGTGGTAGGCGGCGAGCTTGGCGCAGTCGGTGAGCAGGCCGCGGACGTCGCCGGAGTGCTCGTAGAGCACGCAGGTGACCCCGAAGAGGAGGTTCAGCCGCCGCACCGTCTCCGGGCGCGGGCTGATCGCCAGCACCGGCACGTCGGGCCGGTGGGCGGAGATCAGGCGCGCGGTGCGGCCGCTGGTCGTCGGCACGACCAGCGCTTTGAGGCCGAGCCGGTAGGCGGCGCCGACGGCCGCACTGGGAGACCGAGTCGGCGACGTCCTGGGTCGCCTGGTCGGTGCGGCGAGAAGAGCCACTCACCGTAGGGGAGGTCGGGCTCGGTCGCGCGGGCGATCCGGTCCATCACCCGCACCGCCTCGACCGGGTGCTGGCCGACCGCGGTCTCCTCGGAGAGCATGATCGCGTCGGTGCCGTCGAAGATCGCGTTGGCGACGTCGGTCACCTCGGCCCGGGTCGGGCGCCGGGCGGTGACCATCGAGGCCAGCATCTGGGTCGCGGTGATCGCCGGCTTGGAGCGCAGGCCGGCGGCGCGGAGCATCCGCTTCTGCACCCCGGGCACCTCGGCCAGTGGAAGTTCGATCCCGAGGTCGCCGCGGGCGACCATGATCCCGCCGGTCGCGGCCTCGACGATCTCCTCGATGTCGTGGGCGGCCTGCGGGCCGCTCGATCTTGGCGATCAGCGGGATGTCGGAGCCGCGGGCGGCGACCCGCTCGCGGACCGGGATCAGGTCATCGGCGCTGGAGACGAAGGAGACGGCGAGGAGGTCGATGCCGTTCTCAACCGCGAACTCGACCCAGCCGAGATCGCGGTCGGTGGCGGCCGGCAGGCTGGCGCCGTCGGGGATGTTCATCCCCTTGTGGGAGGAGAGGGTGCCGCCGACCTCGACCTCGCAGTCGACCCCGTCGGACTCGGGGTCGCGGACCCGCAGGCGGATCGCGCCGTCGGCCAGGTAGACGAGCTGGTTCTCGCGCAGGTCGCGGACCCCCGACCAGGGGACGGGGATCTGCTCGCGCGTGCCTTCGTCCACGCCTGGCTTCAGGGTCACGTGCATCCCGGTCTCGAGCTCGGCGAAGTCGTCGCGCAGCTCGCCGATCCGCAGCTTCGGCCCCGGCAGGTCGCCGAGCACCGCGACCTCGCGGCCGACCGTGTTCGGCGGCGGCCCGGATCGTCTCGATCGTCTGCGCCTGTTTGTCGGGGCCGGCGTGGGAGAAGTTGAGGCGGAAGACGTCGGCGCCAGCGTCGATCATCTGCTCGAGGACCCCCGCCTCCCAGCTGGCGGGGCCGACCGTGGCGACGATCTTGGTGCGTCGGTCCATGTGGGCGGGGCCTTTGGCGATCGGGTTCTCGTTCACGCTGTGACTGTAGGGGACGGATCGTCAACACCCCGTAAATGTGCTGTAAGTCCGGCTGCAAGAACCCCCGGTTGGGCGGGGCTCGGCGCGATCCCCCGCCGGTACCTACAATCGAGCCTTCGTCCGGAGAGGTGGCCGAGTGGCTGAAGGCACTCGCCTGCTAAGCGAGTAGGGGGCGCAAGCTCTCTCGAGGGTTCGAATCCCTCCCTCTCCGTTTCTCGGGTACGGCGGGGTTAGGCTGATGCGGGTGTCCGTCCCGCCTGCGCAATCGCACGACCGCTACGAGCGGATCTTCGCCGAGGTCGAGGCGCCCTTCGCCTTCGTCGACCTCGGCGCGATGTGGGCGAACGCCGACGCGATGCTCGACCGCGCCGGCGAGAAGCGGGTCCGGGTGGCGAGCAAGTCGATTCGCTGCCGGGCCCTGCTGGAGGAGATCCTGCGCCGCGACTCCCGCTTCGCCGGGCTGATGACCTTCACCCTGGCCGAGACGCTGTGGCTGGCCGAGCAGGGGTTCGAGGACCTGCTGCTCGCCTACCCGACCACCGACACGACCGGCCTCGGCGAGCTGGCGCTGCGCTCGGTCGCCAACCCCGGCGGGGCGCCGATCGTGATGGTCGACTGCCCCGAGCACCTCGACGCGATCGAGTCGGTGCTCGGCGCCGGCGCGGCGCCGGTCCGGGTCTGCATCGACCTCGACGCCAGCTGGTGGGCGCTGGGCGGGCGGATCAAGGTCGGGCCGAAGCGCTCGCCGGTCCACAGCGTCGAGCAGGCGGTGGCGCTGGCCCGCGAGATCGAGCGGCGCCCGCAGATCGAACTCGACGCGCTGATGGCCTACGAGGGACAGATCGCCGGAGTCGGCGACAAGCCTCCGGGGCGGCGGCTGCGCGGCGCGATGATTCGCTTCATGCAGCGCCGCTCGGCCCGGGAGCTGGCGGAGCGGCGGGCGCAGGTCGTCGCCGCGCTGGGCGAGTTCGTCGAGCTGGAGATCGTCAACGGCGGCGGCACCGGCTCGCTCGAGCTGACCGCGGCAGAGTCGGTCGTGACCGAGGTGACCGCCGGCTCGGGCTTCTACGCCCCCGCCCTCTTCGACCACTACTCCCGCTTCAGCCTCACTCCCGCCGCCGGCTTCGCGCTGCCGATCACCCGCAAGCCCGCGCCGCGGGTTGCGACCGCGCTCGGCGGCGGCTACCTCGCCTCCGGCAGCGGCGACGCGGCCCGGCTGCCGGCGCCGTGGCTTCCCCCCGGCCTCGAGCTCGACCCCGAGGAGGGCGCCGGCGAGGTGCAGACGCCGCTGCTCGGCGAGCCGGCCGCGGACCTCCAGGTCGGCGACCGTGCCTACCTGCGCCACGCCAAGGCCGGCGAGCTCTGCGAGCGCTTCGACGTCCTCCACCTCGTCGAAGGAGAAGAGATCATCGACGTCGTCCCGACGTACCGCGGCGAGGGCAAGGCCTTTCTCTAGGGGCCGAGCACTCGCTCGGCGTACTCGTTGGTGAAGACGCGGTTGGGGTCGAGCTCGTCGCGGGCGGCCTGGAACTCGGCCCAGGCCGGGTAGCGGGGCGCCAGGGTGGTGGCGGTCTGGAAGTGGCGCTTGCCCCAGTGGGGACGGCCGCCGTACTCGTCCATGATCGCCTCGACCGCCTCGAAGTACGGCCGCCACTCCATCCCCTTGTACTGATGCACGGCGATGTAGGCGGTGTCGCGCTGGTGCGAGGGGCTGAGCGAGGCGTCGTCGCCGGCGGCGACCCTGACCTCGATCGGGAAGAAGACGGGATAGCGGTTAGCGCGCACCCACTCGATCACCCGCCGCACCGCCTCCGGGCCGTGCTCGCGCGGGACCCCGTACTCCATCTCGGTGAAGCGGACGCGGCGGTCGTTGGCGAAGACGCGATCGCTGCGGTCGGTCGTGGCGCTGCCGGAGGCGAGCCGGTCGGCGAGCCGGGACAGCGCCGGGATGCGGCCGGGGAGGGCCCGGCCGGTCGCCGAGAGCGCCCCCAGCGCCCAGTTCTCCAGCACCACGTCGTTGAGGTAGCTGGCGGCCCTCCCGCGCGGCCGCGCCGGCTCATCGACCCGGTTGCGCTCCAGCACCAGGGCGCCGTCGGCGTAGGGGAAGGTGAAGAGCTCGAAGTGGTCGTGCGCCGCGGCCCGCTCATCGAAGGAGTCGAGCACTCCCTCGCGCGGCTCCGGCGTGTCGACCCGGCGCAGGACGAAGGCGGGGACGCAGCGCAGGGTGACGGCGACGATCGCGCCGAGCGCGCCGATCCCGACCCGCGCCGCGCGCAGCAGCTCGGGCTGGCTGGCGGCGCTGAGCTGGCGGGTGCTGCCGTCGGCGAGTACCAGCTCGATCCCCTCGACCTGGGCGGAGAGGTTGCGCAGGCGGGCACCGGTGCCGTGGGTCCCGGTCGAGATCGCCCCGGCGATCGTCTGGCTGTCGATGTCGCCGAGGTTCTCCATCGCCAACCCGAGCCGGGCCAGCTCCTCATTCAGCTCGGCCAGGACGGTGCCGCCCCCGACCTGAACCAGCCCGGAACTCGGATCAGCGTCGAGCACCCCGGACAGCGCCTCGACGTGGACCATCGTCTCCTCGGTCATCGCCGCTTCGGTGAAGGAGTGGCCGGACCCGGCGACACTGACCCGGCGGCCGCTCGCCGCGGCGGCGGCGATCCGCTCGGCGAGCTCATCGCGGTTGCGCGGGTGCAGGTCGGCGGCCGGGCGGCAGCGCTGGTCCCCGGCCCAGTTGACCCACTCCCCGCGCTCCCCTCGCCGCCTCGCCATCGCCGCCTAGCCTTTCACCGGCACCAGCGGCTTCGAGGAGAGCGTGCGGAAGGCGTAGACGACGGTGGCGGCCAGCAGCAGCGCGATCGCGATGCTCGGCGCCGCGTCGCCGGTCAGCGAAGCGACGCCGCCGCCGCCGATCCCGCCGACCACCTGACCGGAGGCCCAGGCCATGTTGGAGAGGCCGGCGGCGAACCCCTGGTGCAGGGCGCTCGCCTCGGCGGCGTCGGAGATCAGCGTCAGCGCCGGGGCGAAGCAGAGCCCCGCCCCGAGCGAGGTGACGATCAGCGCCGCCAGCACCCCGCCGAGCACCTGCGCGGAAGCGATCGCGACCATCGCCCCGGCGCAGATCGAGAGGCCTACCACGTAGGGGCCGCGGCGGCCGCGGCGGTCGGAGATGCGGCCGGCGATCGGGGCCAGCACCGCCTCCAGCGCGGCGCCGGCGATGAAGCCGGCGGCGATCACCCCGTGACTGCCGCCGAGCTCGTCGATCCGCAGCGGCACCAGGACCTCGATCGCGCCGAACATCGTCGAGGGCACGGCGACGAAGACGAAGGCGACGACGATCGGCCGGGTCAGCATCGTCTGGCCGACCTCGCGCAGGCTCTGGCGTTCGGGCGTGCCCGATTCCGGCAGCCGCGCGGCGGCGAAAGCCAACGCGAAGGCGATGATCAGAACCGAGCCGAAGACGATTTCGGTTCCGATCGAGCCGGCGAGCGCGCCCAGCGCCGGGCCGAGCAGTGCACCCGCCACCGCCGTCCCGAGCGCGGTGCCAATCACCGAGCCGCGATTCTCCTCGGGGGCGGTGGCGATCAGCCAGGTCAGCGCGCCCGACCAGACCAAGGCGCCGGCGGCGCCCTGGCAGAAGCGGGCGCCGTCGAGCAGAAGGATGTCGTCGGCGAAGCCGAAGACGAGGCTGGCCGTGCCGAGCAGCGTGAGGCCGGCGATCACCGTCTTGCGCGGCCCGAAATGGCTGGCCACGTACCCCGCCGGCAAGGAGGCGAGCAAAGTCCCCGCCGCGTAGGAGGCGGAGAGGATCCCCGCCTGGGCGTCGCTGAGGCCGAGCTCGTCGGCGTACTCGGGCAGCAACGGCGCGATCGCCGAGAAGAAGACGACGTCGAGGAAAATCATCATCGAAGCAAGGATCAGAAGCCGCCGCATGCAATGAATCCAATCAGCAGAAGCCTCTGAGCAAGCGCCAGGCCTCTAGCATTCCCCCGTTCGACCCGGAGGGGTGGCAGAGCGGTTGAATGCGCCGGTCTTGAAAACCGGTGGCCCTCGTAAGGGGGCTCGTGGGTTCGAATCCCACCCCCTCCGTTAGCCGCGCGGCGGGCCGCGAGCTTCAGCGGGAGGAAAGCCCTGCCCAGAGCCGAACGAGCGTGCATGGACAGAGCGGCGAACCGCCACCGTCGCGAGGAACGCTGGCGGCAGCGGGCAGAGCGGGCCCGGGACGCCTTCGGGCTGGTCTTGGTGCTGGTGCTGGTCAACTACGTGCTCAGCTCTCTGCTCGGCAACCGCGGCTGGTCGGCGGTGCTGATCTGCCTCTCGATCGCCGCCACCTCAGTGGTCGCACTCATCAGCTCGCACTCGAAGCCGCGGATCGTCCGGGCGGCGATGTTGGTCTCGGCGCTCGCCATCCTCTGCGCGGCGCTCGCCGCGATCACCGACACCCACCTCTGGCTCAACATCGCCGCCGGGATCCAGATCCTGCTGCTCTGCGTCGCGATGGCGGCCGTGCTGCGGCGGGTGATCACCACGGCCGAAGTCGGCTCGCGCACGATCCTCGGCGCGCTCAGCGTCTACGCGGTGCTGGGGCTGATCTTCACCTACCTCTACGGAACGATCGACCGCCTTCAGAGCACGCCCTTCTTCGAAGGCCGCCCACACCCCGAGGGCAGCGACTTCATCTTCTTCAGCTACACGACCCTGACCACGACCGGGTACGGGAACCTGGTGCCGAACGGACAGCCGGGAGAGATGATCGCCGGCCTGGAGATGATGATCGGCCAGATCTTCCTCGTCACCCTGGTCGCCGGCCTGGTCAGCCTCTGGCGCCCAGGCGAAGGATTGAAACAACGCTCGGCGCGGCGCGGCAGGGGCGGTGCGGATCCTGCCGGCGAGCAGGTCCCCGAAGGACCAACCCCCTAGAGGAATCAGCTCCGCCTCGCAGAGGCGAAGGATGGTCGGGTCGGCGAGCCGGTACAGCGAGCTGGTGCCCTGCTTGCGCCGGGCGACGAAGCGCTCGGCGCGGAGGACCGAGAGGTGCTTGGAGACGTTCTGCTGCGAGCCGCCGAGCCGCGCCGCGATCTCCCCCACCGAGACCTCCTCCTGGCGGTGCAGGAGATCGAGGATCCGCAGCCTGGTCGGATCGGCGAGCGCGCGCAGGCGCTCGGCGATCCGCTCCGCCGCGTCCGGGCTCAGCGGGCCGGGCCTCACCCCGCCCCGCCGTCGTCGAAAAGCTCTACTCGGAGAGCTCGACGCGCTCGATCGTCTGCGCGTCGACCGGCTTGTCGCCGGGACCGGTCGGAGTCGACTCGATCGCGTCGACGGCGTCCATGCCGTCGACGACAACCCCGAAAACGGTGTGCTTGCCGTCCAGCCACGGGGCGGCGCCCGCGGTGACGATGAAGAACTGCGAGCCGTTCGTGTTCGGGCCGGCGTTGGCCATCGCCAAGGCGCCGCGCACGACCTTGTGGTCGTTGAACTCGTCCTCGAATTCGTAACCCGGGCCGCCGGTGCCGGTGCCCTGCGGGCAGCCGCCCTGGATCATGAACTCCGGGATCACCCGGTGGAAGATCAGGCCGTCGTAGAAGCCGTCGCCCGCCAGCTTGCGGAAGTTCTCGACGGTCTTCGGCGCGTCCTCGTCGTGGAACTCGATCACGATCGGGCCGGCGCTGGTGTGGAGGGTGGCCTGCGACATCCGCGTGAACCCTAGATGATCCGGTTTCGATCCGATCGCCGGTCATCTACCGCCGCTCACGTCGACCGTCAGCGGGCGCGACGAACCCGGCGCGTAAGGCCAGCGCTCCTCGGCCAGCGCCGTGGCCCGCAGCCGGACCTCGGCAGCGCCGCTGACGTAGCGGAAGCGGTAGCGGGCCCGGAAGCGTCCCGTCGTGATCGGTGCGGGTGAGCACGACCGGCCGCCAGCGGCCGGTCGCCTCCTCCAGGTACTGGATCGCGACCACCTTCCCGCGTCGGGGAATCGCCGCGCCGCGGGCGCTGACCTCGCCCTGCAGTCGGAGCACCTGGCCCGTGGTGAGGCGGGTGCGGTCGGCGCGGAGGGAGACGCCCGACCGCACCCGCAACTCCAGCGGTCGCCGGGTCGAGGGCTCGAGCGCCCCGTCGCCGACGAAGTTCACAGAGATCCTTCGCGATACCCCGGGCGGGAGCCGCAGCGCGAACTCGCCCTTCGCGCCGGTCGTCACGGTCTCGACCGCTAGCGGCGACAGCGCGCCGCGCGAGGGTCGGGTGAGGACCCGCAGCTCCCGCCCGGCGAGGCCCACGCCGCCGACCCGGGTCAGCCGGCCGCCGATCGTGGCCGCGGCGCTGAACGGGACGGTCCGCGTCTCGCCCCTCCCTTTGGCGCCGCGCAGACGCGCGAAGAGCCGGGTGCGCTCGCGCGCGACGGCCTCAGGGGCGACTCGACGGATCGCCATCTCGGTGCCGTCGGCGCGGCGGCGGGTCGAGGCGGTGTTGCCGGCGGCGTCGGCCACGTCGGCGCGGAACAGATAAGTCCCGGGCCCAAGCTCCGGCAGCGGCGCCCGCAGCACCGCGTTGCTCGCCGGGGTCACCACAAGTTTGGTCGGCAGCTCGATCCAGCGCTCGGAGTCGCTGCGGCGGTAGAGGATCTCCCCCTTCGCAGGCCCGGAGTGGGTATCGCTGACTTCCGCCTGAACCAGCGACGGCGCGTCCTCGGGCAGAAAGGCGACCCCCGGCGGCACGTCGTCGAAGCGCAGCGGAACGCTCACGGCCGTGCCCGGCGCCTCGTTGCCGGCCTCGTCCCGCAGCCAGAGCGCCAGCGAGTAGGCGCCCGGCCGCGGCAGCTTCAGCTCCCCAAGCGCCGTGCGATCGAGGCCAGCGGCGAAAGCAGCGCCGGTGTCGAAACCGGCCGGGCCGGTAATCCGCCAGACGGCGCCGACGATCGGGCTGGCGCGATCCTGATCGGGATTGGTCCAGGTCGCCTCGAAGCCGTTGGCGCGACGCCAGCCCTCGCCGCCAGCCACCGTGGCGCCGCGCGGATGCGCGGGCGGGTTGTTGTCGATCAACACCGGGAACGGGCCGTCGCAGCCGGCGTCACCGCCGAAATCGAGGTTGCAGTGCAGGAGCGAGTGCGGGCCGTCGCTGAACGCGGTGGTGTCGATCGACTGGGTCTGGGAGACGCCGGTCAGACAGGGCTGCATCTTCGTGCCCCGCCACTCGCCGCCGATCGAGGCCATCGCGCAGGGGTACTCGGTGCGCGCCACGATCGATCCGTCGATCGCCGTCTCGCCGAACCGCACCCCGGAGCCGACGTCAGATCCCCAGATCACGGCGCTCTGGACGCCGCGCTTCCAGCCGCCCCACCGCAGTTCGCCGCCGATCCCGGCGGTCGGCGGGCTGATGTCCCGCAGGGTGAACGTCAGCGCCCGCATCCCACTCCAGGAGGTGGCGTCCAGAGAGCACCATCCGCTCTCCGCCCGGGCGCAGAGCAACCGGTCCTCGATCCCGGCGGCCGGCACCGGGAAGCCCAGCACGAACTCGCTGGGCGCGGTATTGGTCGCGGTGGCGCGAAGCTCGGGTTCGAAGCCGCCTGCCCAGTTGATCACCCCGATGCGTTGCTCCATGCCGTCGTGGAGCGCGTGCCACCAGGTCCCCCGCAACTGGGAGATCTCCGTCCCGACCGGCGCGGTCCAGCGCCAGCGGGCAAAGCGGTTGCCACTCACCGTCCCCTGCCCGTCGCGCGTGAGGCTCTTCAGCCGCGAGCCGTCGAACGGGTCGCCGCCCCCAGCCGGCACGCAGAAGCCGTCGGGCCGGAACTTGGCGCCGCCCGTGCTGTCGGCCCAGTCGGCGTCGGCGCCGACGTACCAACCGCACTGGGCGACGGTGTACATGCCGGCCCGGGCCTCAGCCGCAAGCAGCAGAAGCAGCGCCAGTGCCAGCCCAACCCCCATCGCCAAGATCCGGCCCAGCCCACCACGCGCACCCGACATCCCCGCCTCCTCGTTCGCCTGCAAGTGGGGGCGCAAGTGCCCGGCGGATCAAAACTCTCCCCCCTATCGGGCGGCCGAGCGAACCTGGCCGGGCCGCCGGCCGTTCGCATTTGGGAGAATGCGGCCATGTCTCTTCCCACCCCAGAGCAGGTAACCGAGCGTCTCAAAGCGGTCATTGACCCGGAGTTGAGGCGCAACATCGTCGAGCTCGGCATGGTCCGATCGATCGACATCCAGGAGGGCGGCCGCGTCGAGGTGATCGTCTCGCTGACCACCGCGGGCTGCCCGATCCGCTCCCACTTCGAACAGGCCGTCGCCCAGCAGATCACCGAGCTGGAAGGGGTGACCAGCGTCGGCGTCGGCTTCGACGTCCTCTCCGACGAGGAGAAAAGCGACCTTCAGCAGACGCTTGGCCGCGGCAAGCTGCCGCAGGGCGCGCTCGCCAAGGTGAAAAACGTGATCTGCGTCTCCTCCGGCAAGGGCGGGGTCGGCAAGTCGACGATGACCGCCAACCTGGCCGCGGCGCTGACCGCCGAAGGCCACCCGGCCGGCGCCCTCGACTGCGACGTCTACGGCTACTCGATCCCGCGCATGCTCGGGGTCAACGCCAAACCGGAAGTCAACGGCGAGCGCAAGATCCTGCCGCTGGACTCGCCCAGCGGCGTAAAGGTGATGTCGATCGGCTTCTTCGTCGAGGACAACTCCGCCGTCGTCTGGCGCGGCCCGATGCTGCACAAGGCGATCCAGCAGTTCCTCGAGGACGTCGCCTGGGACGAGCTCGAGTACCTACTGCTCGACCTACCGCCGGGGACCGGCGACGTCTCGATGACGCTCGCCCAGCTGCTGCCGCAGGCCAAATTCCTGGTCGTGACCACGCCGCAGCCGGCCGCCCAGTCGGTCGCCCGCCGCGGCGCCCAGATGGCCTCGAAATTCGACCTCGAGATCCTCGGTGTGATCGAGAACATGTCCGGGTTCACGACGCCCGACGGGGAGCGCTTCACGATCTTCGGCGAGGGCGGCGGCCAGATCCTGGCCGACGAACTCGACGTGCCGCTGCTCGGCAAGGTGCCTCTATCGGAGCCGCTGCGCGAGCACGCCGACAACGGCTCCCCGCTGGTCACCGACGACCCCGACGCCCCCGCCTCGCAGGCGATTCGCCAGGCGGCGCGCGGGATCATCGCGATGACCCCGCAGGAGCTGCCGGTGCTGCAGTCGGCACCGGCGGCGGCAGAAATGCCGCCGGTCAGCGGCACGCCGCTGCCGGTCGTCCAGGGCTGATCGACGAGTCCGTCCGGGACCACCGATGCGGTGGTCAACGACGGACTCGTGCGCGGCGGAACTTCTGCCGCGGCGGTGTGTTAGCTTTTCTAAACAATTGCCTAATCCCTGGCTAAGAGCCGGGGAGCGGGGGACCCAGGTTTTCGGGGCGAGCCCACCTCTCTTGGTGGGGGCGCTGCTCCTTCAGCGCTAGCCCGACAGCTAACTCCGCCGGCCGACGAAGGAGGAATCTGGATGACGCTCGCCCGCAAGGCGGCATCTCTGGCCGCTTTATGCAGTGCCGCAGCAGTTCTTTCCGCGAGTCCCGCGCTGGCCGCCCCCGGCGGGCTCGGCCTGGCCCCGCCCCCTGCTCCCACGCCGCCCCCGCCAACCGCTGAAACGCCCGCCCCCAGCGGCCAAGTGGACAAGGCGATGCTGGTCAACGGCCGCGCGATCGCGCCGCTGAACGCGCCGCCGGCGGTGAAAAAGGTGATCGCGGCGGCGAACAAGATCCGCACCAAGCCCTACATCTGGGGCGGCGGCCACGGCCGCTGGTGGGACCGCGGCTACGACTGCTCCGGCGCGGTCAGCTTCGCGCTCAAGGGCGGCAGCCTGATCGAATCCCCGATGCCCTCCGGGCCGATGATGGGCTGGGGTGAAGCGGGCCTCGGGCGCTGGATCACCGTCTTCACCAACTCCGGCCACGCTTACGCGGTGATCGCGGGACTGCGCTGGGACACCTCCGGGACCGGCGGCAACGGCCCCCGCTGGCACGAAGACATGCGCAGCCGCAGCGGCTTCGTCTCCCGCCACCCGAGCGGCTACTGACTTTCCCTGGCCAAGCACGAAAAAGGGCCGCCCAAGGGCGGCCCTTTTTAGTTCAAGCTCTGGTACTCGCTACGCCGCTTTGCTCTTGAAGTACTCGGCGTTGATCTCGGCGTATTTGGCCCACTCGCCGGGCAGCTGGTCCTCGGCGAAGCAAGCGTCGACGGGGCAGGCCTCGACGCAAGCATCGCAGTCAATGCACTCGTCGGCGTCGATGTAGAGCATCTCGACCGAGTCGTAATCGGGCTCATCCGGGGTCGGGTGGATGCAGTCCACAGGGCATACCTCGACACACGAGTTGTCCTTGGTGCCGATGCACGGCTCGGCGATTACGTAAGTCATTACTGAGGCTTCTCCTCGGTCGGTTTCCGGGTGCTGCCGGTCGGCCCCGGCCACAGTGCGAGCGACCATTTTAGGGATTTGCGCAGCGACACCCCCCGCTGGCAGCGCCTGCAGGGGAATGCTCAGGCGATCCGCGGGCCGTATCCTCCCGTGCCCTTGGCTCCCCGAGCCCTCGCAATCTTCGCGGCTTTGGCGCCGCTGGCGCTCGCCGTTCCCAGCGCTTCGGCGATCGTCGATCAGCCGCGATCGGCCCCGCCCGCGCCCGCCGCCGTCGCGCCCGACGGCGTCATCGTGCAGTGGGCGGCGGGGGCCGACCGGGGCGAGAAAGCGGCGGCGCGGAGCGCGGCGGAGGTCACCTACGCCGCCAACCTCGGTGACCCGGACTTCCAGCTGGTCGAGGTCGAGCCGGGGCAGAGCCCGGGCGCGGCGGTCAGGGCGCTCGCCGAGGACCCGGCGGTCGCGGTGGCCGAACGGGACAGCTACCGCGAGCTGGACGGCACCCCCACCGACCCTCTGTTTGGCCAGCTCTGGGGGCTGCGCAACCTCGGCGCCGGGGTGGGCGGCTTCGGCGGGGCCGTTGCCGGCGCCGACGCCAACGTGCCCGCCGCCTGGGATCGCACCTTCGGCACCCCCTCCACCGTGGTCGCTGATATCGACAGCGGCTACCGCTTCGAGTTCCCCGACCTCGGCGCCGTCGCCTGGACCAACCCCGGCGAGATCGCCGGCAACGGGTTCGACGACGACGGCAACGGCTACGTCGACGACGTCCGAGGCTGGGACTTCGTCGGCGCGAACCTCTCCTCGCCCACCCCGGACAACGACCCCACCGACGACAACCTGATCTCGGGCGGGCACGGGGTCCACACGGCGGGGACGATCGGCGGCGCCGGCGACGACGGGATCGGGGTCACGGGCGTCGCCCGCAACGTGAGGATCATGCCGCTGCGGGTCTGCTCGCTCGTGCCTGCCTCCGGCGAAACGAAATGCTCGGCCAGTGCCTTGATCGCGGCGATCAACTACGCCGGGAACGAGGGCGCGCGGGCGGCGAACATCTCGCTCGGCAGCAACACCTTCACCCAGGCTGAAGTCAACGCGATCGCCGCCAACCCCGGGACGCTCTACGTAATCTCGGCTGGCAATGACGGGGGCGACAACGACGGTGGGCAGCCGGCCCCGAAAGGTCACCACTATCCCTGCGACTACCAGCCGACCGTCGATGCCTCGCCGGCGGCGCCGGGCGCGATCGAGAACATCATCTGCGTCGCCGCGACCGACCAGGCCGACGGCCTCGCCGCCTTCTCCGACTGGGGCGCCACCTCGGTTGACATCGGCGCGCCGGGCACCGAGATCCTCAGCACCTACCCGAAGCAGGAAGCCTGGATGGCCGACGACTTCGAGACCGACAACTTCGCGAGCACCTGGCTCCCCTACGGAGCTGAGCCAGGCTTCGACCGCGCCGGGGCGAGCGATGGTCCGTTGACCTCGTTCGGGATGACCGACACGCCGGGCGGGGCGCCGGCTGCCAGCTCGGTCTACGGCGTGCTCAGCGCCGAAGCGAGCGAACCTCCTGCCGGTACCGGGGCCTGCCGGATTAAAGGCATGCGGATGCGCAAGGGAGGCAGCCTTTCTTACGGCCTCTTCCTCGACGCCGGCAATGGCTTGACGTATGACTTCATCAGCAGCGAAACGGTCGGCAGCGCGATGGTCGGCTTCCAGACGGCGCCGATTTATGGGCTCGGCGGTCACGAACTGCAGATGTTTTTCGAATACGCCTCCGACTCGACCCCGACCGCCAGCGAGGGATTCTGGGGCGACAATCTGCGTCTCGACTGCTACGCGCCGCTGAACGCAGGCTCCGCCTACTCGTTCCTGCAGGGCACCTCGATGGCGGCCCCGCACGTGACCGGCGCGGCGGCGCTGCTGTTCTCGCTGGAACCGGAGGCGACCGTCACCGAAGTGCGGGACGCGCTGCTGCAGAGCGCCGAGCCGGTCGCCTCCCTGGCCGGGAAAACGACCACCGGCGGGCGCCTCGACGTCGCCGCGGCGCTGACCGAGCTGGTCCCGATCGGAGCGGAGACCGTGGCGCCTGACACCGTGATCACCGCTTCATCGGGTGCCGGGGGAGCTAGCACCGAAGCGAGCTTCTCCTTCGAGCGCGCCGAAGCAGATGTGGGTGAGTTCGAGTGCCGCGTCGACGGGGCGCCGACCTGGGCCTCATGCACCAGCCCGGTCCAGCACACGGTCGGGCTCGGTGGGCATGTGTTCCAGGTGCGCGCCAAGGTCCCAAGCGGACTCGTCGACCCAACCCCGGCGAGCGTCAGCTGGACGGTGACGTCGCCAAGCCAGCTGCCCGCCCCGACCCCCGCGCCTATCTCGATGCCCGAGCCGGCGCCCGCCGCGAACCCGTCGGCACCCGTAATAGCGGCCGGCTGCACGGTCCCGAAGCTCAACGGCAAGGCGCTGGGACAGGCGAAGGCGGCGCTGAAAGCGGCCGACTGCGCGCTCGGCGACGTCACCAAGCCGAAAGCTCGCAAAGGACGGAAAGCGCCAAAGCTCGTCGTCAAGTCATCAAAGCCCGGCCCCGGCGCGACCAGCACCGGCAATGTGAGCCTCAAGCTCGGGCCGAAACCCAGCTCGAAATAGCGCTTCACTAGCATCGCCCTGATGCTGCTTCTGACGGGGGCAACCGGAAGCATCGGGTCGCGTCTCCTACCGCTACTGCTGGAGAGCGGCCAGGACGTGCGCTGCCTGGTCCGCGAGCCGCGGCGGCTGGGGGAGCGGCGGGTCGACGTGCAGATCGCGCTCGGCGACCTCGGCGACATGTCCGACCCCTACCTGGTGCGCCAGGCGCTGCGCGGGGTCGACACCGTCGTCCACCTGGCAGCGACGATCCGCGACCAGCCGCCGAAGCGGATCGAGGAGCTAAACGGGCTGGCCACCGTGCGCCTGCTGCGGGCGGCCGAGCGCAGCGGCGTACAGCGCTTCCACTTCTTCAGCGCGCTCGACGCGGGCGGCGCTCAGCGGACCCGGTTCTTCCGCGCCAAGTGGGTGGCCGAGCAGGCGGTCGCCTCCTCGCCGCTGCAGACGACCGTGTTCGCGCCCTCGATCGTCTACGACCACTCCGACCCGTGGATCACCCTGCTGCGGCGCTTCTCCTTCCTGCCGGTGCTGCCGGTCTCCGGCGCCGGCGACGCGGTCTTCCAGCCGATCTGGGCCGCCGACGTGGCTCGATGCGTGGTCGCGGCGCTCGGCGGCGAGGCGCGCGAGCGCTACGAGCTGGCCGGACCGGACACGCTCGACTACGACGAGATGTCGGACCTGGTCAGCCAGATCGCCGGCCGGCCGCGGCCCCTGGTCCACCTCCCGCTCGGTTTGGTGCGATCCGGATTGATTGCGATCCGCTCCCTTTTCGGCGAGGCCGTGTTTGCAACCTGGGAGGAGGCCGAGTTGATGGAGGTGTCGATGGTCTCCGAGCGGGGCACTGCCGACGCGCAGGCCCTCGGCGTCCAACCACGAAGGATGAGCGATGTACTTCAAAACTCCCCGGAGAGTCCCTAGCCGTTTCCTTGTCCTGGCGGTCGCCGCAGCCGCCCTGTTCGCCGCCCCCAGCGCCTCGGCGCTCTCGCTGGTTCCGCCGAAGTCGAACGTCTTCCTCGGCGTCTCCGACCGCGGGACGACGCAGGAGTTCAACGAATTCGCGACCTTGACCGGCAAGCACCCGGCCCTGCTGCAGACCTTCCACCCCTGGGGGAACAGCGTCAACGAAGCGTACGAACGGTGGCGCGAAACGGGGACGCGGCCGATCCTCCACATCTCGACCGCCGACGACCAGACGCTGGCCGAAATCATCACCCCGCAGCAGATTGCTCTCGGACTCGGCGACGACTACCTGCTGCAACTCAACGCCTTCTTCGCGACCACTGGGCTGCCCGCCTACATCCGGCCGCTCGGCGAGCCGAACCGCTGCCTCAACGCCTGGTCGGCGGTCAACTGCGACGGCAGCCAGAAAGGCGGCGAACACACCGCCGGCTGGTACAAACAGGCCTTCCGCCGGATCGCCGCGATCGTCCGCGGCGGGCAGACGTTGGAAGGGATCAACGCGACCCTGGCCGAAATCGGGCTGCCGCCCCTGTACCGGACCAAAGGTCCGAACCCGACCAGCCTGCCGACGGCCCCGGTGAGCATCATCTGGAGCCCGCTGCCGGGCGGCTCACCGCGCGTCCCCGGCAACTTCCCGGGCAACTACTGGCCGGGCAGCCGCTGGGTCGACTGGGTCGGCACCGACTTCTATTCGCAGTATCCCGTCTGGGAAGACATGGAACGCTTCTACCGGGGCGTGCAGTGGAAGAGCAAGCCGGTCGCGGTCACCGAGTGGGCGGTCTCCCGAGAGGACGACCCGCGCTGGGTCAAACAGCTGATCTCCTGGGTGGTCAAGCGGCCGCGGGTGCGGATGCTTGTCTATTACGTCGGCTTCGGCGCCGGCAACGAGTACGACCTCAACCTCTATCCGCGCAGCAAGAACACGCTGAAGAAGAAGATCCGCCGCGCCAACTTCCTCCCCTACGCCGACTACAACGCCAGCCTCTACCCGCCGCTGCCGCCGAAAGAAAAAGCGAAAGCGAAATAAAAAGAGAGGCCCCGGTTTCCCGGGGCCTCTCGGTGAAGCTGTACCGCCTAAGACGGCTCGTTACATCATGCCGCCCATGTCGGGCATGCCACCCGGCATGCCGCCACCGGCGCCGCCTTCCTCCGGCGGCTCGGCGATGATCGCCTCGGTCACGAGGATGTTCTTCGCGATCGAGGCCGCGTTCTCCAGCGCCGAACGGCTGACTTTGGTCGGGTCGATGACGCCGGCCTTGATCAGGTCGCCGTACTCGCCGGTCGCCGCGTCGAGGCCTTCGCCGGCCTTCAGGTCGCGGACCTTGTTGACGACGACCGAGCCCTCCTCGCCGGAGTTCTCGGCGATCTGACGGACCGGCTCCTCGAGCGCGCGGTGGATGATCCGGGCGCCGGTGATCTCGTCAGGGTCGCTGGCGAGCTTCTCGGGGTCCAGACCGGCCTGAGCGTTCAGCAGCGCAACGCCACCACCCGGCACGACGCCCTCCTCGAGCGCGGCGCGGGTCGCCTGCAGCGCGTCCTCGACGCGGTGCTTTTTCTCCTTCATCTCGGTCTCGGTGGCAGCGCCGACCTTGACCACGGCGACACCGCCGGCCAGCTTCGCAAGGCGCTCCTGGAGCTTCTCGCGATCGAAGTCGGAGTCGGTGTTATCGATCTCCTGTTTGATCTGCTTGATCCGGCCTTTGATGTCGTCGCCGGAACCGGCACCGTCGATCACGGTGGTGGTGTCCTTGGAGACGACGACGCGGCGGGCCTTGCCGAGCTGGGTGAGCTGGGTGTTCTCGAGTTTGAGACCCATCTCCTCGGTGATCACCTCGCCGCCGCTGAGGATCGCGATGTCCTCGAGCATCCGCTTGCGGCGATCGCCGAAGCCGGGGGCTTTGACCGCGACGCCGGTGAAGGTGCCGCGGAGCTTGTTCACGACCAGGGTCGCGAGGCACTCGCCCTCGACGTCCTCGGCCACGATCAGCAACGGCTTGCCACCCTGCATCACCTGCTCGAGCACCGGCAGGATGTCCCGCACGGAGCCGATTTTCTGGTTGGCGATGAGGATGTAGGGGTCGTCGAGCACGGCCTCCATGCGGTCCTGGTCGGTGACCATGTAGGGCGAGATGTAGCCCTTGTCGAACTGCATGCCCTCGGTGAACTCGAGGTCCATCCCGAAGGTCTGGCCCTCCTCGACGTTGACGACGCCGTCTTTGCCGACCTTCTCGATCGCGTCGGCGATCACGTTGCCGATCTCGTCGTCACCGGCGGAGATGGCGGCGACGCGAGCGATCTGCTCCTTGCCGGCGACCTCCTTGGACTGCTTGTCGCGGAGGTTCTCGACGACCGCCTCGACGGCCTTCTCGATGCCGCGGCGCAGGGCCAGCGGGTTGGCGCCGGCGGCCACGTTCTTGAGGCCCTGGCGGACGATCACCTGGGCCAGCAGGGTGGCGGTGGTGGTGCCGTCACCAGCGACGTCGTTGGTCGCCGTGGCGACCTCGCGGACGAGCTGGGCGCCCTGGTTCTCGAAGACGTCCTCGACCTCCACCTCGCGGGCGATCGTGACGCCGTCGTTGGTAATCGTCGGCGCGCCGAACTTTTTGTCGAGCACGACGTAACGGCCTTTCGGGCCGAGGGTGACCTTGACGGCGTTGGCAACGGCGTCGACGCCGGCCTGCAGCGCGCCCCTGGCCTCCTCTGCGTACTTCAGCTCCTTGTGAGCCATGTTCCTCTTTCTCCTTCTCTCTCTAAGTCAGGTGGCTGGTCGCTAGCCGAGCTTGGCCAGGACGTCCGACTCGCGCAGGACGAGTAGATCGTCGCCCTCGACGGTCACCTCGGTGCCGCCGTATTTGGAGTAGAGGACCTCGTCCCCCTCCGCGACGTCGAGCGGACGGCGGCTGCCGTCCTCGTTGATCGCGCCGTCGCCGACCGCGACGACCTTGCCCTTCTGCGGCTTCTCTTTGGCCGTATCGGGGAGGACGATGCCGCTAGCGGTCGTCTCCTCCTCCTCGATCGGCTGGACGATCAGCCGGTCCCCGAGGGGCTTCAGCTTCATTCGTGAACCTCCGTCATCGGTAAGTGGTTACTGGGTGGGGATAAGTCTGAAATGCCTTTCCAGAGCCGATTCTCGGCCTTTCAAGACGTTGGCACTCTCAACCTCAGAGTGCCAATAGTTGAAAGATAGCGATCCGGGTCAGTCGGCCGCAAGTAGTCGGCAGCCGAGCAACGCCGCGATCCCCTCGCCGCCGCGCCGCATCACCCAGTCGTGGTTCCACTCGAAAACGGGGCGCAGCAGCGGCGCCAGGCGGTTCATCCAGGCCGCGGTCGTCGTCACGTTCCACTCGTAGAGGACGGCGGTGACCCCATCCTGCTCGTAGAAGCGCCAGCGGCCGATCCCTTCCAGCTCGCCGGTCGCGCGGCCTTCGAGCAGGGTCGGGCGCTCGACCCGGGTCGTCTCGACCTGGAAACTGACCCGGTAGGGCAGAAAGCTTTTCCAGACCATCGCCGCGACGGTGCCGACGTCGCCGCCGTGCTCGGGCCGCGAGAGCTCGCGCGCCTCCTCCACCCCGCGCCACCAGCGCGGCCAGCTCGCCTGGTCGTGGACCGCTTCCCAGACCGGCTCGCGCGGGGCGTCGAGCAGCCAGGTGGTGAGGAACGCGTACTCCGCCATCGGCGTCGTAGCTCCTCGCGCACCAGCTAGTTGTGGTGCGGAGTCTCCCCGTTGCCGACGTGCCCCTGCGGGTGCTCGACGATCTGCGAGAAGCGGATCACGGTGACCAGGTCGTCCTCGGAAACCGGCCGGCTGTAGAGCTGCTCGAGGAACTTGATCGTCTCCTCGAGGCGGCGGAACTCGGGATTGTCGTGCTCGATGTCGCGGCGCGAGAGATCCCCGAGCCGCTTCACCTCGACCTCGTCGATCACTGCGGTGAAGATTTTCTCCCGCGGCGCGTGGCGAAACCCAACGGTGATCCAGACGACCTGACCCCGCTCGTACTTGTTGCTCTTGTCGCCGAGGCGGATGGTCGCGGTCTTGCGGCCGCGCTTCAGCTGGTCGATGAAGACCGCGGAGTAGAAGTTGAGGACGTAGATGCCGCCGCGCATGGGGCCGCGAGCGTATAGGACGCCGCCGCGGGGAGCGCTTCCCGGGACCTTGTCGACTCCTATACCAGGCTCTAACAAAAGCGCTGTTTTGGGTGGACGAGTGTCGGATTCGAGTTTCCGGCATCTCTGCCGATGCAGGGAACGTGCCTACCAATGCCGCGTTCCCCCACCCCGTCCGTGTCCTCCTCAGTGCGCTGGTCTGCGCCCTCGCCCTGCTCGCGCTGCCGCTCGTCTCCAGCGCCGCGGCGAAAACCTGCGCCGGCAAGAAGGTCACGATCATGGGCACTCCTGGCGACGACACGATCGTCGGCAAAGGGGCCAGCGACGTGATCTACGGCGGTGGCGGTGACGACAAGATCAGCGGCGGCCGTAACGGCAACGACACGATCTGCGGCGGCCCCGGCAACGACGTCCTCAAGGGCGGCAAGGGCTACGACTCGCTCTACGGCGACGGGGGGGCCGACACCCTGCTCGGCGAAACCGGCTCCGACATGCTGAACGGCGGCGATGGGGACGACGAGCTCTCCGGCTACAAAGGCGCCGACACCCTTTACGGCGCCGGCGGCGACGACAGCCTGGTCGGGTTCAAAGGCCCCGACGAGATGGACGGGGGCGCGGGCGACGACTTCATCGACGGCGAACAGGGCTCCGACAAGATCGACGGTGGCTCCGGCGAGGACCTGATGCACGGCGACAAGGGCAACGACACGATGCTCGGCGGCCCCGACGACGACCGGGTCGAAGGCGGGCCCGGCGACGATGCCGACCTCGACGGCGGCGGTGGCACCGACCAGGTCCTCGGCGGCGCCGGGATCGACCACGCCGACGGCGGCGAAGGGGACGGCGACGTGGTCCGCGGCGACTCCGGCACCGACGACCTCGACGGTGGCGGTGGCGGTGGCGACATCGTCTCCTACGCGAGCGCGACCCGCAGCGGCGTGATCGTCGACCTCAACACCGACCAGGCCAAAGGCGACGGCCACGACGACCTCGCCGGCTTCGAGGCGGTGGTCGGCTCGCCCCAGGGAGACACGATCACCGGCGACGCCGAGGCGAGCAAGCTGGATGGCGGCGTCGGCGACGACACCCTGATCAGCGGCGACGGCGACGGCGAGGCGTTCGGCGGCCCCGGCAGCGACGAGTGCGACGGCTTCGCGATCGAGAACTCCTGCGGTCCCGAAGCGCCGCCGCCGCCCGGCTCCTCCTTCGTGATCCTCAACCAGGGCCTCGACGGCTCCAGCCTCGTGGTCCAGGGCGGGATCGGCGACGACTCGATCCACATCGGCTACGTCGGCGGCGCCTGGTCGATCGTCGACGGCGGCCCGATCTACGCCGGTGACGGCTGCGCCAACGCCGTCGACAACGCCAACGTCGCCTCCTGCCCCGGCCCCGGCACGCTGGCCCTGGTCGTGGTCACCGGCGGCTCCGGCAACGACGACCTGCAGATCGACGGCTCCGTCCCCGGCAGCGCCAAAGTGCGGATCAACGGCAACAGCGGCAACGACACCGTGGTCGGCGGCGCCGGCGACGACGTGCTCGAAGCGGGCGAGAACTACAACAACCCCGACAACGGCAACGACACGCTGATCGGCAACGGTGGCTCCGACGTCCTCTACTCCGACCCTGGCGCCGACATCCTCAGCGGCGGCATCGGCAACGACCTCCTGGTCAACTCGGTCCCGGTCTGCCAGGGGCACAGCTACGACGGCGGCCCCGGCGAGGACACCGTCTCCTACGCGCGCTCGACCCAGGGCGTGCGGGCGACGCTCGGCGGCGCCGGCGGCCCTAGCGGCTGCGGCAGCCCCGATGACGTCAAGGGCAACAACGAGAGCCTCGAGGGGTCCGACGGCGACGACGTCCTGGTCGGCGACGGGGGCGCGAACAGCTTCCTCGGCCACCTCGGCGCCGACGTCTTCGCCGGCATGGGCGGCAACGACTTCATCGACGCGATCGACGGCCAGCGCGACAAGATGATCGAGTGCGGCGGCGGCAACGACGATGTGCTGCGCGACTCCAAGGACCCCAAGGGCTCGGGCTGCTGACTTCGTGAGGTCTAGAAGCCCTGCTCGCCGATCAGGGGGACGAAGCGGCAGGGGGCGAGCGGCGTGGTCTCGACGCGCTCACCGTCGCGGCGCAGCAGGGTGAGGTCGTCGCTGGTCGCGGTGGCGATCGGGACGACGAGCCGGCCGCCATCGGCGAGCTGGGCGAGCAGCGCCGGCGGCGCCGCGGGGGCGGAGGCGTGCACGGCGATCGCCTCGAAGGGGGCGGCGTCCGGGTTGCCGCGGCTGCCGTCGCCGACCAGCACCCGCACGTTCTCGACGCCGACCCGGGCCAACGCCGCGGCAGCGCCGCGGGCGAGCGGCTCGTAGCGCTCGATCCCGATCACCTCGGCGGCGAGCCGCGCCAGCACCGCCGCCGAGTAGCCCGAGCCGGTGCCGACCTCGAGCACCCGCTCGGATCCCTCCAGGGCGAGCGCCTGGCAGATCGCCGCCACGACCCAGGGCTGGGAGATCGTCTGCCCCCCGCCGATCGGCAGGGCCGAGTCGGCGTAGGCGCTGCGCCGCAGGTCCGCCGGCACGAACTCCTCGCGCGGGACCACCCCCATCGCCGCCAGCACGCGCTCGTCCTCGATCCCGCGCGCCCGCAGCTGCCGCTCGACCATCCGCGCCCGCTTCTTGGCGAAATCGACCATGCGTCAAGTGTGGCGGTTTGACTCACACTCGCTCGACGTTTTGCCGCCCCTATGGGGGCGTCAATACATCGAGGGCGGCTAGTAGATGTAATTGCGGAGCTTGGGGGGGTCCAAGACCGTCACCCGACCGCGGCCGGAGCGGACGACGCCGGCGCGCTCGAGCTCGGCGAGGAAGCGGCTGACCGACTCGCGCGAGGTGCCGGCGAGCTGGGCGAGGTCGGTCTGGTTCATCCGGATCGTCACCTCTCCGCCGGTGCCGTTGCCCTGCTCGCGGCTGAGCTGGGCGAGGATCCCGGCGACCCGGCTGGGGACCGTCTGGAACGACTGCTTGGAGAGGCGCACGTTGGCGGCGCGGAGGCGGCGGACGAGGCCGGCGACCAGCTTCAGCGCGATCTCCGGGTGGCGGGCGAGCAGCGAGCGGACGTCATTGGCGGGCAGGGCGAGCAGCTCACCGTCGGTCAGCGCCTCAGCGCTGGCCGAGCGGCTGTCGCCGTCGAGCATCGCCAGCTCGCCAAAGATCTCGCCCGGGCCGAGGGTCGCGAGGGTGATCGCGCGCCCGTCGGAGTGCTCGCGGGTGACCCGGAAGCTGCCGTCCTTGACGATGTAGCAGGCGTCGGAGCTGTCGCCCTCGTGGAAGACGCGGGTCCCGGCGGGGAACGAGCGGGGGACGGCGACGTGCGAGAAGCGCTCCAGCTCCTCCCCCTCGAGATCGGCGAAGAGCGCCACGCTCTGCAGCAGCTCCACCGCGCTCTGCTCTTTTTCGGACACCTAAGTGGCGATTATGGCAACGGACCTCCGACTATGAGGCGTCGGGCGCCCGGCCGGCCCTCAGCGACCGGCGGATTCTTGCCTGCCGCCGAGCGGCGCGCGCGCCAAAGTGGCCAGTGGACGTTTCCAGGGGAAAGTGCGAATTGCGTCCGATCCCCGCGCAGGAGGTGAGGCTTTGAGCAATGGTTTTTGACTGCTTTGGCGATTCTTGGTTGACAATTCCGCCGGCGCCAACGGGCAGAAGGCCTGCGGCAAACGGGGAGGAAGACGATGTCTCGAAAGCTCAAGATCCTGGGTATCTGCACTCTGGCCACGCTGGCCCTCAGCGCCTTGGGCGCTTCGGCACAGGCAGCGACCCCTGAATTCCACTGCACAAGCACTACTGCGAATTGCTTCGCCACAGGCAGTTCCAGCAACGCCTCCTTTGAGATTGCGTCCCCCAACCTCATGCACCTGGGCTGCAAAGAAAGCGGCGGGACCCCGGGCCTGCAGCTCAAAGCTACAGCTACGAAAACAGCCTCCGTGCTCGATGCGATCCCCTCCTTCTCCGGCTGCACCTACGTCGGCTTCAATGCGGCGGTCAACACCAACGGGTGCTTCTTCCGCTTCAAATTGGTTGAAGGGACCAAACCCGCCACAGCCACTGTCGACATCGTTTGCCCGGCAGGGAGAAAGATCGTCATCACCATGCCCGGGCTCGAAGCCTTCTTCGAAATCGGCGCGCAGACGGGCCTTTCCCATGCCGTCCTCACCAATACGGGAACCGAACCGACAGGCGTTGAAGCGGCCATGACAATCACCGGGCTCACCTACACGACTGCAGGGGTCATATCGCAAGGCACAAACATCGGAACCTTCAGCAACGGCGAATTCGCCGCAACCGTCCCGCTCTCCGGATTCAATGACGAAGGCGGCGTCGAGGGCAATAAAGTGGGGTTCCACGTCTTCTGAGGAAGCGACTCCTCAGCTCGAGGCGGTGAGTTTCCGCGGTCCCCTGCTGAACCCCGCCTCGACCAGGGCCTCCTCGTGGCCGGAGCCGATCACCGGCTCGCCGTCGAGTTTCTCGATCGCCAGTTTCGGCAGCTGGCCAGAGCTGACCGCGTCGGCGAGGGCGCGCATCGCCTCGCCGAGCTCGACCTCGTCCAGTTTGCGCAGGCGCAGTAGGCCGCGGCCGCCGCGCTCGACGAAGACCAGCGGCTCGCCGTCACGCAGCAGCAGGTGGGCGCCGGGGGTGCGGCCGGGGCGGCGGCCGCCCTCTAGCTTCGGCCAGGGCAGCGAGGCACCGTAGGGATTGGCCGGATCGGTGGCGGCGAGGACCGTGTAGGAGCCATCGGCTTCGGGCATAGAGCGGAGGCGCTCGACGGCGCCGGGCAGGGCGAATTGGGCACCGCCGAGGCCCTCGACGAAGTAGCCGCGGCGGGCGGTGCCGAGCAGCTCGAGGTTGCCGAGCTCGGCGTAGAGGGTCGAGAAGCCGCCGGGGACGCCCTCGGCCAAGACCGTCTCGCGGGTGACGATCCCGTAGCGCTCCATCATCAGCTCCGCCTGGGCGCGGAGGCGGGCGCCGGGGCCGGGGGCGTTGGCGAACAGCGGCTCGGTCAGCGACCAGCGACCCTGGACGGCGGCGCCGGTGGTCGAGCGGCGGCGGGCGAAGCGGCGGCCGGGGCGATCGGAGGCGGTGACCGCGCGCAGGCGTGGCGCCCGCAGCGGCGCGAAGGCGTCGTTGGTCACCCCGCCGCTCCAGGCGAGGTCCCAGAGCGCGTTGTGGAGGTCCTCGGCGGGGTGGTCGAGGTCGGCCAGCAGGTCGAGCCAGAAGGAGGGGCCGGCGGCAAGCCGCTCGCGGATCGCCGCGTGGACCTCGCCGCTCGGCGCCTCCAGCTTCGAGTTGGCCGGCGGCGGCCCGGCGAGGCGAACGTCTTCGCGGAAGTAGAGAGCAACGCGGCCGTCGGAGCGGCCGAGCGCGCCGGCCCCGATCCAGACCAGCTCACCGCTGGTGCAGAGCTCGTCGAGCCAGCTCGGGGAGAAGGCGCCGAGCCGCCGCGGCAGCACGTCCCCCTCCCAGACTTTCGGGGTGAGGGCAACACCCTGCAGCGGCACCAGCGCCTCGCGCAGGCGGTCGATCCCGGCCCCGGCCGGGCGGAAGGCGTCGACGTTCTGCCAGCTCGGCAGGAAACGGGCGAGCTGGCTTTTGTCGGCGGCCTCGACCTCCTTGCGCAGCTTCGCCAGGCTGGCGCGGCGGACCCGGCGCAGGACCTCGGAGTCGCACCACTCGCGCTCGGTTCCGCCCGGCAGCAACTCGCCGCGGACCAGGGCCCCTTCGGACTCGAGCTCGCGCAGTGCCGGCGAGGGGTCGACCCCGTAGCGCTCGGCCAGCCGCGCGGTCGGGAACGGGCCGTGGGTGCGGGCGAAGCGGCGGACCAGGGCGCGCATCGCGTCGGGGTGGTCCTCGAGGAAGGTCTCCGGCAGCCCGGCCGGCGGCGGAACGCCGAGCGCGTCGCGGTAGAGACCGGCGTCCTCGGCGGCGATGTAGCGCTCCTCGCCGGCGATCCGGACCAGGGCAGCGCGGCGCTCGCCGACCAGCTTCTCCAGCATCGAAGCGGCCGAGTAGCCCTCGGCGACCTTTTCGGCCGCCTCGGCGGCGGTCATGTCGCCGAGGTTGCGGAGGATCTGCTGGAGCGCGTCGCGGTCGCCGGCGCGGCCCGCCTCGGTCCGGTGCTGGAGCTGGGCCTCGACCTCCTCCAGGGCGATCGGGTCGATCAGCTCGCGCAGCTCCTCCTGGCCGAGCAGCTCGCGCAGCAAGTCGCGGTCGAGCGCGAGCGCCGCCGCCCGCCGCTCGGCCTTCGGCGTGTCCCCCTCGTACATGTAGGTGGCGACGTAGTCGAAGAGCAACGAGGAGGCGAAGGGGGACGCGGTCGGCGTCTCCACCTCGACCAGGCTGAGCGCCCGCGAGTGCAGCTTGCCGAGCAGATCGCGCAGGGCGGGCAGATCGAGCACGTCCTGCAGGCACTCGCGGTAGGTCTCGAGGATGACCGGGAAGCGGGGGAAGTCCCGGGCCACTTCGAGCAGGCTCTGGGACTTGAGGCGCTGCTGCCAGAGCGGCGTGCGTTTGCCCGGGTAGGCGCGCGGGATCAAGAGCGAGCGCGAGGCGTTCTCGCGGAAGCGGGCCCCGAACAGGGCCGAGCCGGAGAGCTCAGAGACAATCAGGTCCTCGATTTCGTCGGGGTTGATCAGGACCATGTCGGCGGAGGGCGGCTCGTCGGCGTCGGGGAGGTGGATGACGATCCCGTCGTCAGACCAGATCGCGTCGGCCTCGAGGTCGCGCTCGTTGCGGAGCTTCGCCGCCAGCGCCAGGCCCCAGGCGGAGTGGACGCGGCCGCCGTAGGGCGAGAGGATGCAGAGCCGCCAGTCGCCGATCTCGTCGCGGAAGCGCTCGACCACGATCGTCTCGTCGGAGGGGACGACGCGGGTCGCCTGCTGCTGCTCGCGCAGGTAGGCGACGAGGTTGTTGGCGGCGCGCGGGTCGAGGTCGTACTCCTTGGCCAGTTCGGCCGGCTCGCGGCTGACCGCCTCGCGGGAGAACGCGCCGATCGCCCGGCCGAGCTCGGCCGGGCGGCCGATCCCGTCGCCGCGCCAGAACGGGACCGCGCCGGGAGCGCCGGGGGCAGGGATCACGATCACCCGGTCGCGGGTGATTTCTTCGATCCGCCAGGAAGAGGAGCCGAGCAGGAAGACCTGGCCCGGGCGCGCCTCGTAGACCATCTCCTCGTCGAGCTCGCCGACCCGGCGGCCGTCGGGGAGGTGGACTCCGTAGAGGCCACGGTCGGGGATCGTGCCGGCGTTGGTGACGACCAGCTGGCGGGCGCCTTTGCGACCGTGCATCATGCCCTGCGTGCGGTCCCAGACGATCCGCGGCCGCAGCTCGGCGAAGCGGTCCGACGGGTAGCGGCCGTCGAGCATGTCGAGCACGTTCTCCAGCTGCTCGCGGGAGAGCTCGTGGAAGGACTCGGTCGCGGTGACCAGGGCCTCGACGGCGTCGACCTCCCACTCGTCCAGCGCCGCCATCGAGACCAGGTGCTGGGCGAGCACGTCGAGCGGGTTCTGGGGAATCGTCGTCTCCTCGATCTCGCCCTCGCGCATGCGCCGGGCGACGACCGCGCACTCCAGGAGGTCGCCCCTGTATTTGGGGAAGATCCGGCCTTTCGAGGTCTCGCCGAGCCCGTGGCCGGCGCGACCGATCCGCTGCAATCCTCGGGTCACCGACTTCGGCGACTCGACCTGGATCACGAGATCCACCGCTCCCATATCGATTCCCAGCTCCAGAGAGCTCGTTGCCACGAGACACGGCAGCTCTCCTGACTTCAGCATCTCCTCCACGACAGTGCGCTCCTCGTGGGAGAGCGAGCCGTGGTGAGCGCGGGCGATCTCTACGTATGGGGAGGGAGTCGGGGGGGACCCTCCGTCACGATCTGGAGGTTCCTCCGGGTCCCCCCCAACTCCCTCACTACGGCCGTTGCGATGGCCCGCGTGCTCAGTGGCGGGAAGCTCGTTTTCGCCTTCGCCGTTCGCAAGCTCGTTCAGCCTCTTGGCCAAGCGCTCGGCGGCGCGGCGGTTGTTCACGAAGATGATCGTCGAGGTGTGTTCTTGGACCAGCTCCCCCAGCTTTGGGTAGATCGCCGGCCAGATCGAGCGGATGTGGGCGCTCGGCTCGATTTCGCTGGGTGGGACACCGTCCTCGCTGGGATAGGCGGGGGCGCCGGGGTCGGCCATGTCCTCGACCGGGACGACGATCTCAAGGTCCAGCTCCTTCCGCGTCCCGGCATCGACGATCCGACACTCCCGCTTCGGACCGACGAGGAACTTGGCGATCCGCTCCAACGGCCGCTGCGTGGCGGAGAGCCCGATCCGTTGGACCCCTGCTGCGGCTCGCGGGGCGGATGGGGAGTCCTCGACTGAACCTCCAGTCCGTGAAGGAGGGGACTCCCCATCCACCCCCCTCGCAACCAGGTCGTCCAGTCGCTCAAGCGTCAACGCCAGGTGGGCCCCCCGCTTCGTTTGAGCTACCGCGTGGATCTCGTCGACGATCACTGCTTCGGTGGTGGCGAGGATCTCGCGGACCTGGGGACTCAGCATCAGGTAGAGCGACTCGGGGGTGGTGATGAGGATGTCGGGCGGGGTTTTGGCCATCGCCCGGCGCTCTTTCTGCGAGGTATCGCCGGTCCGCAAGCCGACCGAGATCTCGGCCCCGATCCCGCGCAGCGGGGCGCGGAGGTTGCGCTCGATGTCGTAGGAGAGCGCCTTCAGCGGCGAGACGTAGACGAGGCGGACGCCGGTCCCCAGCGGCGCCCGGCCATGCTCTGCCGCGCGGGCGAGGCGGTCGATGCCCCAGAGGAAGCTGGCGAGGGTCTTGCCGGAGCCGGTCGGGGCGCAGATCAGCGCGTTGTCGCCGCCGGAGATCGCCTCCCAGCCGCCCGCCTGAGCGGGCGTCGGACCCTCGAAGGAGGCCTCGAACCAGCGCCGCACGGCGGCGCTGAACGGCGCCAGCGGGTCGCTCTCCTTACTCCGTTTCCTGGTGGCTTTCTTGGCGGTGGCCAACCCACCGATCTTACGCAGACCGGCGGGTCGGCTTTCCTACGGGGTCCCGCCGGCGAATTTGACGTATTCGTACCAGGACTTCTTCGGCACGAAACCGTCGCTGAACAGGCCGGAGCCGTCGCAGAAGTTGCAGACCCCGCCCGCGTCGTCGACCGAGAACCAGTAGACGCGCTTCAGCCGCCATTTCACCTGGTTGGCACGGAGCTGCGTGAAGGACGCCTTCAGTTCCCGCGCCTGGCCACCCACTCCCTTGGCGAACAGGTTGGTCCGGGTCGGCGCTTTCGAGCTCCAGCCGAGCTCGGTGATCCACAGGCCCTTGGCGGCGTCGCGGTTGGCGGCCAGGACTTCGCGCAGTTCTTCCACCAGGCCGGGGATTTCGCGCGAGTAGATCGCGTAGGGGTGCAGCGAGGCGCCGCTGAAGCGGGACTTGATGCCCGGGTTGGTCTTGTACATCTTGGTGAGGAAGTCGCTCGCCCACCAGTTGACGCTCTTGTGCTTCCCGCTCGCGGTGCGGGCGCCCTTCGGCCGCGAAAAGAGGCCGGCGAGCAGGACCTGGGCGCCCGGATCGACCGCCTTGATCGCGGCGCTGGAGATCTTCACCAGCTGCCCGTATTCGGTCGGGTTCGGACGGGCGACGAAGTACTTGAAGTTCGGCTCGTTGTAGATCTGCCAGGCGCGGATCGGCTGCGCCGGAACGGTCGGGTGACCGGCCCAGAAAGCGCCGCCCGGGCCGTAGCGTTCGACCGCCTGCGCGAGCAGGCGCTTCCAGGCAACGCCGGCTGCGCCTTCGGCGGGCAGGTGGGCGGGCGCCTTGCTGCCGGCGCCGCCGGGAACGCTGACACTCGGCACCGCCCAGATCGGGGCGCCGCTGACCGTGGGCAGCACGTCGATCCCGTTCAGCGCCGCGTGTTCGACGATCGTGTCGAAGTGGCTCCAGTCGACCGGGCCGTTCTTCACCCGCTGGACGGCGCCCCACTCGATCGGGACGCGGATGCTTTCGACCCCGCCGACGCTGAGCTTCTGCAGTTGCGGGGTGGTCGGCGCCGCCTGCGGAACCACTCCCCAGAACTTCGCCGGCAGCGCCTGGGCGGTGGCGGCCAGGGACAGAACGGCGACGCAGACAAGGCTGCTCGCCAGCGCGAGCGCGCGCGCATACCTACTCATTCGAAGCCTCGCTTCCATCGTCGGATCAGCTCGCCTTGGGCGAGACAGGATTGCCGGGGCCACCGCCGCGGCGCTGCCGGATCACAACTGCGCCGATCGAGATCGCGGCAAGCGCGGCGATCGCGATCAGGATCGGGACCAGCGACGAGGAGGAGCCACCGTCGTCAGGGGCGCTTTCGTTCGCCACCTGCGGATTCGCGGACTGCACCGCTTCTGCCGAGGAGATGTCGGCGATGGCCTTGTGGCCGTCTCCTTGGCTACCCTCACCGGTGCCGTCGTCGCTCCCCTTCTCCGGAGATGAACCCCCAGAACCACTGCCTTCGTCCGCTCCCCCGCTGCCCAGCGGGGCTTCCGACTGTTCCGCTTCGGAACTTTCGTCGGACTCGCTGTTCTTAGGCTTGTCGGGCTTGGGATTCGTCTTGGGGATCGTCGGCGATTCGGGGTCGTAGACGGTTTCGGCCCCGGCAGACGACACCGAAAAGCAAACAGATGCCAGCAGAACAAGTACTGAAAAGAGGGCGAGGGCCGGTCGATTCGCACGCCGGCGGGGGTGGCAGCTCCCGAGCATCCCGCGGGAGGTTAGAGGAATCGGCGGCTGCGCTTGCAGCACCCCTCCTGATTGGGGGGTTGGCCCTTGCCGGAGGCGGCTATGCGCTGGGAGACCGCCATATCGCGGGGCTTGCGGTCTGGGTGCTGATCGCGGGGCTTCTGGTCCTCGGCGCTGCCGGTCGGGCGACGCTGGGCCGGCCGTTCTACTGGGCCGCCGGCTTGATCGGTGCGTTGGCGCTTTGGTCGGCATTTTCTTCCCTTTGGTCTGAGTCGGTCGAGCTCACCGTGATCGAGGCGGACCGCACTCTGGTCTACCTCGGGTTCTTCGTTGCCACCTTCCTCCTCGCCCAAACCAAGGAGGCCCGCCAACGTTTCGGTGAAGGCCTGACGATCGCCCTGATCTTCGTCGCCGCACTGGCGCTTGCATCGCGCCTGCTGCCCGATGTGCTCTCGGTCAGCCAGGGGGTGGGCGCGGGGGCGCGTCTCAGCTATCCGCTCGGGTACTGGAACGGCGATGGGCTGCTCTTTGGGCTCAGCACGGCGCTGGTGCTGTGGCTGAGCAGGCGCTCGCTGGTCCCGGCCCTGCGCTGGCTGGCGATCGCTTCGCTGCCGGCGATCCTGCTGGCGCTCTACTTCACCTACTCGCGCGGCGGGCTACTCGCGGCGCTGATCGCCGCGGGCTGCTTGATCGCCCTCTCCCACGACCGGCTCTGGCTGCTGGCGACCCTCGGCGCCGGCGCCCTCGGCGCGTTGCCGGCGATCCTCGTCGTCCAAGACAACCGCCTGATCGCCGACTTCACCGACCAGCCAGGGCTGGCCAGCCAGGGGCATGAGGTCCTGGCCGTGCTGGTCGCCGGGACCGTGCTCGCGGTCGCCCTGGTGGCCGGCCTGCGCCGGCTCGAGCACGGCGACGGGGCGCTCACCGGCCGCGCTCTCGAGGCGTCCCGCAACCCGCGGGTTCTGCGCGGGATCGCGCTGGCGGGAGCGCTGCTGGCGATCGCCGCGGCAATCGCGGTCGGCGGCCGCGCCTGGGACCAGTTCACCGACTCCGACGTGCAGCAGGTCCGCAGCCCCGAGGCGCACATCTCGCAGCTAGGAAGCAGCGGCCGCGACGACTTCTGGCGGGTCGCGATCGACTCCTTCGGCGAGGAGCCGGCGCTCGGGCACGGCGCCGGGACCTTCCGCTTCTCCTGGTACCGGCTGCGCGACATTCCCGCGACCAACACCGACGCGCACTCGGTCTACCTGCAGGCCTTCGCCGAACTGGGCGTGCTCGGCGGCCTGCTGGTGCTGGGCATAGTCGGGCTTCTGCTCTGGACCGGCTTCGCCGCCTGGCGCCACGCGCGGGACCCGCAACGGGACCTCTACGCGGCTCTGCTCGGCGCGGCGCTCGCCTTCGCGGTCGGCGCCGCGATCGACTGGTTCTGGCTGATCCCGGCCGTGGCCGCCGTCTTCTTCCTTGCCACCGGCGTCCTCGTCGCCGCTCGCTGCGCGCAGTTGGCCGAGCGGCGCGCGGCCGCCAACGGCCACGGCTCGCGCCGCCGTTTCGGTCTGGCGCTCGGCGGTCTGGCGCTCGCCTGGGTCACCGCCCTGGCTCTGGTCGGGCCGCTGCTGGCCGACCGCGAAATCGACGCCAGCAACGAGGCCGCGGCAGCGAGCAACTTCCCGAGCGCGGTCAGCCACGCCGAGAACGCCAGCTCGATCGAGCCCTGGGCGACGATGCCCTACCGCCAACTCGGCCTTCTCGCCGAGCTCGAAGGCAACTACCCGCTGGCGGTCGAACGCCTCGATGAGGCGATCGACCGCGAACCGCGAGAACTGGCTGCTCTATTACATCCGGGCGCGGGTCCACAACAGCGCCGGCGAAGCGGCGGCGGCCAAGGCCGACTTCGCGGAAGCGCTGCGGCTGAACCCCAGAGAGGCCTGCCTCGGAAACGGCTACGAAGGATGCGGATGAGCCCGGCTCCGCACACTCCCCGCACGGCGCCGGCCGGTCCCGCCCGAGGCCGCCTCCCCGGACCTGCCGGGGCGCACCGCGGGCGGGGCGCAGGAGGCGGTCCCGGGTCCGGGCGCCGAGGAGTCACGCCGGCGCGGCTCGCTGCTGCGGCGGCTGCTCGCCTTTGCCGACCTCAGCGCCCTGCTCGCCTCGCTGTTCGTGGTCACCGCGGCCAGCAGCACGACCGACATCGGCACGCTCTTCTGGGCGATCCTCTTCTCCCCGGTCTTCGTGCTGGTGATCAAGGTCCACGGCCTCTACGACAAGGACCACCGGCGGATCCGGCACAGCACGCTCGACGAGCTGCCTTCGCTGGTCTCGGCCAGCGTGGTCGGGGTGCTGGTCCTCGACGGCCTGCTGGCGCTGAGCCCGGCCGGCCCGCTCTCGCCGGCCAGCGCGATCGCGCTCGGCGCCGGGACCCTGTTCGGGAGCTTCGTCCTGCGCGGCACCCTGCGCTTCGCCTGGCACCAGCTGACGCCGCTGGCGACCGGCATCGTGGTCGGTCCGCCGGAGGCGGTCGACATCGTCGCCCGCCGCGTCTCGACCCACCCGGAGACCCGCCTGCACCTGGTCGGCTACCTCTCCTCCGCGCGCGAGCAGACGGCCGCGGAGCTGACCAGGCTCGGTTCGCTCTCCGACATCTCCGAGATCGCCCGCGAGTACGCGATCGAGCGCGTCGTGGTGACCGAACGGGAGCTCAGCGAGCCGGCCGCCGAGCGGCTGATCGAAGAGTGCAAGGTTGCCGGCCTGGCGCTCACCTTCCTGCCCGACCACTACGGCCTGCTCGGCCCCGGGATCGAGCTCAACCGCCTGGCCGAGCTGCCCGTCCTCGACTTCCGCTTCAGCGACCCACCGCGCTCGACGATCGCGATGAAGCGGGCGATGGACGTGACCGTCTCCGCCCTGCTGCTGCTCCTGCTCGCGCCGCTGCTGGCGCTGATCGCGCTCGCGATCCTGATCGACTCCGGCCGCCCGATCCTCTTCCGCCAGCGCCGCGCCGGCGAAGAAGGCCGGCCCTTCAACGTGCTCAAGTTCCGGACCATGGTCACCGACGCCGAGCAGCGGCTGCCCGAGCTGGTCGACCTCGCGAGCCTCGACGAGCCCGCCTTCAAGATCCGCAACGACCCACGGGTGACGCGGATCGGCCGGCCGCTGCGGCGAACCAGCCTCGACGAGCTGCCGCAGCTGGTCAACGTCCTGCGCGGCGACATGTCGCTGGTCGGGCCGCGCCCCGAGGAGGAGGCGGTGGTCGCCCTATATGACGAGCGCCAGCGCGGGCGGCTGGCGATCAAGCCGGGACTCACCGGGCCGATGCAGGTCTACGGCCGCAGCGACCTCACCTTCGAGGAGCGGCTGGCGATGGAGCGCGACTACCTCGACAACCTCTCGCTGCTGACCGACCTGGCGATCCTGCTGCGCACGCCGTGGGCGATCATCCGCGGCGACGGCGCCTACTGAGTCGGCGATGAGTGCACAGACCCCGCTGGTGGCGATCTGCATGGCCACCTACGAACCCGAGCCGGCCCTGCTCGAGCGCCAGCTCGACTCGATCCGCGCCCAGAGCCACGAGCGCTGGGTCTGCCTCGTAAGCGACGACGGCTCCAGCGGCGAGCGGCTGGCGCGGCTGCAGGAGCTGACCGCCGCGGACCCGCGCTTCACGCTCGCGCGCGGCGAGGGGCGGCTCGGCTTCTACCTCAACTTCGAACGCGCCCTGAAGATGGTCCCGGCGGAGGCCGAGCTGGTCGCCCTCGCCGACCAGGACGACGACTGGTACCCGGAGAAGCTGGCGGCGCTGGTCGTCGCCAGCGCCGGCGCCCAGCTCGCATACAGCGACATGCGGATCGTCGACGAGCGGGGAGAGCTCGTGGCCGAGACCTTCTGGGAGGGGCGGCGCAACAACTACACCGACCTCGCCTCGCTGCTGCTCTCGAACACGGTCACCGGCGCCGCCTCGCTCTTCCGCCGCGAGCTCCTGGAGCTGGCGCTGCCCTTTCCGGCGCCGGTCGGCGACCCCTTCCACGATCAGTGGATCGCCTCGCTGGCGCTGGCGACCGGGCGGATCGCCTACGTCGACCGGCCGCTCTACGACTACGTCCAGCACGGCGGCGCGGCGCGCGGCCACGCAGCGGCGATGGGGTCATGGGACCCGCGGCGCCTGCTCGACCCCCGCCACCCGCGCGCCAGCCTGCGCGCGGTCGCCGCCCACGGCCGCCGCTCCTACGAGCAGAACGTGCGCCGGATCGGGCTCGCCGCGCGGACGATCGAGGAGCGGGCCGGGTCGCGGCTCGCCCCGGAGAAGGCGCGAACGGTGCGGCGGGTCGCCCAGCTCGGCCAGCCGCCGGAACCGGCCGCCTGGCTAGCGTTGCGCTCGCTGCGGCGCTTCGCCGGCCACAACGAGACCAAGGGGATCGAGCTCTCCCTGCTGGCCGCGATCTGGTGGCGCCGCTTGGCGTCCCTGCGGGGGCGGTAGCCTCGCCGCCGATGCCCGCGGTCCTGCATGTCCTCCCTCATCCCGGCGGCGGCGCGGAGACCTACATCGACATGCTCGAAGCGCTGCCGGGCTACCGGCACGAGCGCTTTGCGCTGAGCGTGACGCGCTCGCGGCTGCGCGGCGTCCCCTCGGTATTGGCGCGGCGCCGCGAGCTGCGGCGGCTGGCCCGAGAGTTCGACCTGGTCCACATCCACGGCGACATGGCGGCGATGATCGCGGCGCCCGTGGTGAGCGGGCGACCGCTGGTGATCACCGGCCACGGGCTGCACCGGCTGCGGCGCTCCGGCGGCGCGCTCGGCTGGCTGGTGCGGCGACGGCTGCGGAACGCGGTCGCCGCCTCCGCGCGGACGATCCTCAACTCCCGGGCCGAACGCGACGACCTCGCGCCGGCGCTGCCCGCCGCCCTGCGCGGGCGTCTGGCCGTGGTTCACAACGGGACGCCGCTGCCAACCCCGGTCGGGGCGGCGCGGCGGGCCGAGCTGCGGCGCGCCCTGGAGCTCGGCGAGGCCGAGGTGGCGGTCCTTTTCGCCGCTCGCCTGGAGGCGCGCAAGGATCCGCTGGCGGCGATCGAGGCGTGCGAGGCGGCGCGCGCCGGCGGCGCTCCCCTGGTCCTGCTGGTCGCGGGAGACGGGCCGCTCGCGGGCGAGGTCCGCGGGCGGGCGGGCGCCGGCGTGCGGGCGCTCGGCCACCGCGACGACATCGCCGACCTCTTCGCCGCCGCCGACCTCTTCCTGCTCCCCTCCCACCGCGAGGGGATGTCGCTGGCGCTGCTGGAGGCGATGGCGACCGGGCTGGCGCCGGTGGTCGCCGACGGCGCCGGCAACGCGGAGGCGGTGGCCGACGCCGGCAGGATCTTCGTCGCCGGCGATCGCGAGGCGATGGCGGCGGCGCTCGGCGAGCTCGCCGCCGACCCGGCCGAGCGCGCCCGGCTCGGTGCCGCGGCGCGGGAGCGGGTCCGCGACGAGCTCAGCGTCGAGCGGTTCCGCGACGGCACCCGCGCCGAGTACGAGGCAGCGCTGACCTAACGCGTTGCCTAAGGCGCCTGGCCGCGACGGCCGCGCAGCGCGCGTTTGAAACCGCTCGGCAGCGCGTAGGAGAGGGCCGGGCGCAGCAGGCCGCGCGCGCCGCGCAGGGTGCGGCGGCGGCGCAGCGCCTGGGCGCGGATCGCCAGGCCCTCGGCGAGCTGGGCGCGCTCGGCCCGGGCGGCGACGTTGCCGCCGCCCATTACCCGCGTGCTCAGCGTTTCGTCGAGGGCGAGCAGGCGATAACCCTCGGCGAGCCGCAGCCAGAGGTCGTACTCGGTCGCATAGCGATAGCGGGGGTCGTAGCCGCCGAGCGCCAGCGCCGGCTCGCGGCGGAAGGCGGCGGAGCCGTTGGGGATCGGGTTGAAGCGCATCAGGACTGGGCCGACGTCGCCGGCGGCGAAGCTGGTGCGGGGGCAGAGCTCGCGGCCCGCGGGGTCGACCTCGCGCATCCGCGAGCCGACCACGGCGGCCGCGGGGTCGGCGGCGAGCGCAGCGAGCTGGCGCTCCAGCCGCTGCGGCTCCGAGTAGTCGTCGGCGTCCTGGATCGCGACCACCGGCGCCGTCGCCGCGCGCAATCCCTCGTTCAGCGAGCGGGCGATCCCGAGGTTGCGCTCGAGCCGCAGCACGCGGCCGCGTGGGTCGGCGCCGATCGCCTCGGCGGCGCGCTCACCGGAGCCGTCGGCGGAGCCGTCGTCGATCACGATCAGTTCCAAACGGGCCTCGGTCTGGGCGAGGATCGAGGTGACGGCGCGCGCCACGGTGCCCTCGTTCTCGTAGGCACCGATGAGCACGGTGACGGCGGGCTGGTCGGTGGCCATCGCGGCGCGAGCTTGGCAGATCGCCGCTCCACGCGCTCATCTAGGCTGGCCCGCATGAGCACCGACCCCGTCCCCTGGTCCGGCCGGCCGGTCGCGATCGTCCACGACTGGTTCCAGGGCTTCCACGGGTCCGAGCGGGTCGTCGAGGCGCTGGCCGACGATGTGCTCGCTGAGGCGAGCCGGGTCGACGTGCTGACCTTCTCGGCCGCCCGCGAGCTGCTGCCGCCGCGGCTGGCGGCGCGGATCGTCCGCGAGTCCCGCCTGGCCCGCCTCCCCGGCCTGCGTCAGGTCGGGCACGACCCCGGCCGCTGGCGCTACCTGCTCCCCTACATGCCGCGCTACTTCCGCTCGCTCGACCTCTCCGGGTACGCCGCGGTCGTCGTCTCCTCGCACTCCTGCGCGATCAACGCGGCGCCGCCCGCCGGCGTCGCCTGCGTCACCTACTCGCACACGCCGATGCGCTACGCCTGGCTTGTCGACACCGAGCGCGGCCGGGTCGGCGGCGTCAAGGGATCGGTGCTGGGATCGATCTCGGGCTGGCTGCGCCGGCAGGACCGCCGCGCCGCCCAGCGGCCCGACCGCCTGGTCGCCAACTCGACGGCGGTGCGCGAACGCATCCGCCGCTTCTACGACCGCGACGCCGACGTCGTCCACCCTCCGGTCGAGGTCGACGAGCTGCGCCCGGGGGGCGACGAGGAGCGGCGGCGCTTCCTCTGGGTCGGGCGGCTCGTCCCGTATAAGCGGCCGTTAGAGGTCGCCGAGGCGTTCCGCGGCCTGCCACACGCGCTGACCATGGTCGGGATCGGGCCGCAGGAAGAGGAGCTGCGGGCGGCGCTGCCGCCGAACGTCGAGCTGCGCGGCTGGATCGAGCGCGAGGAGCTGGTCGGGCTCTACCGCGAAGCGGCCGGCTTCCTGCACGTCGGCGAGGAGGACTTCGGGATTTCGATGGTCGAGGCGCTGGCCGCCGGGGCGCCGGTGATCGCGCTCGACGCCGGCGGCGCCCGTGACATCGTCCGCGACGGGGTCGACGGGGTGCTGGTCGCCGAACCCGGGGTCGAGCAGTTGCGCGCCGCGGTGGCGCAGGTCGCCGCCACCGAGTGGGACCGCGCGGCGCTCGCGGCGCGCGCGGCGGAGTTCTCGCGCCAGCGCTTCGCGGCGCGGATGCGGGAGCTCCTGACCGCGACGATGGAGGCGGGTCGATGAGCGGGGCCGGACGCGACTCTTGCGAGCAGGTGCTGCTCGAGGTCGGCGGCCGGATCGAGCGTCTGCTGCGGGGAATCGCCGCTGAGCGGGCCGAGCCGAGCCTGCTCGACGTCGGCTGCTGGGACGGCGAGTTCAGCCGCCGTTGCGGGGCCGCCCTGGGGGCGAAGCGGATTCTCGGGGTCGAGGTCTACGAGCGCCAGGCGGCGGAAGCCGAGGCGCGCGGCCTCGAGGTGGCGCGGGTCGACCTCGAAACCGAGCGCCTGCCCTGGGAGGACGAGAGCGTCGACGTCGTCGTCTGCAACCAGGTGCTCGAGCACCTGAAGAACGTCTGGCTACCGATGACCGAGATGCACCGGGTGCTGCGGTGCGGCGGGTACGCGCTGATCTCGGTCCCCAACCTGGCCAGCCTTCACAACCGCGCCCTGCTCGCCTTTGGCCGCCAGCCGACCTCGATCCGGGTCTTCGGCCCCCACGTCCGCGGCTACGCGTTCGCCGAGTTCCGCGACCTCGTCGCCCGCGACGGCGCCTACGAGGTGCAGTGGGCCGGGACCGCCGGCTTCTACCCGCTCCCCGCCCGCTCCAGCGGCCCGCTGACCAGGCTCTGGCCCTCCGCCGGCCACACCACGATCGTCCTCGCCCGCAAGACGGACGCCCCGCCCCCCTGGCGCGCCTACATCGAGGGCGAGGTCGACGGCGGCATGCAGACCTTCTACGGCTAGGGCGGGCTCGGAGCCCTATCGACTTTGTTCGGGTATGCCGAACAAAGTCGATAGCCCCCACGCTGAGCTCGACAGCGTCATCCTTACCAGGGGAGGGTGTCGGCGATCTCGGAAAGCTTCGGTGCGCTCTTGTCGCGCTCGGAGAGGACCGGGTCGGCGACCCCCCAATCGATCCCGACCTCGGGGTCGTCCCAGGCGATCCCCGCCTCGGTCGCCGGGTCGTAAACGCTGGAGACCAGGTAGGCGACGTCGGCGACGTCGCTGAGGACGACGAAGCCGTGCGCGAACCCGATCGGCACGAAGAGCTGGCGATGGCGCTCGTCGTCGAGCACGTGGCCCTCCCACTGCCCGTAGGTCGGCGAGCCCCGGCGCAGGTCGACGGCGACGTCGAAGATCGCGCCGCGGGCGCAGCGCAGCAGCTTTGCCTGGCCGGGCTCGGTCTGGAAGTGCAGCCCGCGGAGGATGCCCTTGCCCGAGCGCGAGTGGTTGTGCTGGACGAACTCGGCCTCGACCCCGAGCTCGGCCCAGGACTCCCTGCTGAAGGTCTCGACGAAGAACCCGCGCTCGTCGCCGAACACCTGCGGCTCGAGCAGGACGACGCCGTCGAGCTTCGTCTCCAGGCGCTCCGGCATCGGACTAGCCGAGCGCCTTCCCGTACTGCTTTTCGTAGTACTCGCGGTACTCGCCGGAGCGGATCGGACCCCACCACTCCTCGTTGTCCCGGTACCACTGGACCGTTTTCTCCAGGCCCTCGGCGAAGTGGACCTGCGCCTCCCAGCCGAGCTCGTCACGCAGCTTGTCGGAGGCCAGCGAGTAGCGGCGGTCGTGGCCCAGCCGGTCCTTGACGTACTCGATCAGCGACTCGTCGGCGCCGGTCAGCTCGATCACCCGCTTCACCACCTCGAGGTTCTCGCACTCGTCGGGGCCGCCGACGTTGTAGGCCTCGCCGGGGCGTCCGTTCATCAGCACCGTGTGGATGCCGCGGCAGAAGTCCTCGACGAAGAGCCAGTTGCGGACCTGCTTGCCATCGCCGTAGACCGGCAGCGAGTCGCCGTGGACGGCGTTCAGGACCATCAGCGGGATTAGCTTCTCGGGGTACTGGCGCGGGCCGTAGTTGTTGGAGCCGCGGACGATCGAGGCCTCGATCCCGTAGGTGTGGACGTGGGCGGAGACCAGCAGGTCGCCGGCCGCCTTGGTCGCCGAGTAGGGCGAGGAGGGGTCCAGCGGCGAGGTCTCGGTGAACGAACCGGACTCGATCGAGCCGTAGACCTCGTCGGTGGAGACCTGCAGGTAGCGGGAGACGCCGAGCTCGCGGGCGGCATCGAGCAGGGTGCCGGTGCCGATCACGTGGGTGCGGGCGAAGGCGTCCTGGTCGTCGATCGAGCGGTCGACGTGGGACTCGGCGGCGAAGTTGACCACCGCGTCGACCCCCTCCATCGCTTCGCGCACGACCTTCGGGTCCTCGATCGCGCCCTCGATCAGCGGCGTGCCCTCCGGCAGGTTCTCGGGCCGGCCGGCGTAGGTGAGCTTGTCGAGCACAACGATCTCGTGCTCGACGCCGGCGATCCGGACGTAGGTGGAGCCGATGAAACCGGCGGCGCCGGTGACCAGGAGCTTCATGTCTTAGTTGTCCTCCGCTTCGCGTTGGGCCAGGTAGCCGGCCAACCCGTCCTGCCAGGTGGGCAGCCGGATCGCGTGCTCGCGCTGGCTGGTCAGGGCCGAGAAGGGCGGGCGCGCCGCCGGCCGGCCGAATTCCTCGGTGGAGATCGAGAGCACTTTGCAGTCGACCTTCGCCTGCTCGAAGATGTCGCGGGCGAAGTCGTACCACGAGCACTGGCCGGCCGCGGCCATGTGGTGGATGCCGAACTCGAGGCCCTCGATCAGCCGCACGATTCCGTAGGCCAGGTGCCAGGTGTAGGTCGGCGAGCCGACCTGGTCGCGAACCACGAGCACCTCGCTCTGGCCGTCGGCGAGGCGCAGCATCGTCTCCACGAAGTTGTTGCCGCCGATCCCGAAGAGCCCGGCCGAGCGAACCACGAAGTGGCGCTTGTTGGCGGCCGCGGTCGCCTCCTCGCCGGCCAGCTTGGTGCGACCGTAGGCGGAGAGCGGGGCCGGCTGGTCGCTCTCCACGTAGGGCTCGCCCTTGGCGCCGTCGAAGACGTAGTCGGTGGAGACGTAAACGACGCTGGCGCCGACCTTGGCGGCCGCGGCGGCGACGTTGCCGGCGCCGGCGCCGTTGACCGCGAAGGCATCCTCCTCGGCCGTCTCGGCGCCGTCGACGTTGGTCCAGGCGGCGCTGTTGACGACCACGTCGGGCAGCTCGAGGTCGATCCGGCGCGCCGTCTGCTCGGCGTTGGTGACGTCGAGCTCGGCACGACCGAAGCCGACCACGTCGTGCCCGGCGTTGCCGGCGGCAAGCAGCAGGTCGCGGCCGAGCATCCCGGCGGCTCCGGTGACGAGAACCTTCACAACGCCACCGCCATCAGACGATTTCGATTTCGGAGCGGTCGCCGACCAGCAGGCGCAGCGTCTTCGGGACGCCGTCGGAACGGGTCAGCTTGACGTTGCGGCCGAGCAGGCTGGCCTCCATCCGGGTGCCGAGGTCCTCGACCACCGAGTCGCTGAGGATGATCGAGTGCTCGACCTCGGAGCGGCAGATCCGCACCCCGTCGGCGATCGAGGTGTAGGGGCCGACGTAGGCGTCCTCGATCTCGGCGCCGGCGCCGATCACGGCGGGGCCGCGGACCACCGAGCGGGTCAGCTTCGCGCCCGCTTCGACCACGACCCGGCCCTCGACCCGGGAGGCCTCGTCGACCTCGCCGGCGACGTCGGTCTCCAGCTCCTCGAGCACCAACCGGTTGGCCTCGAGCATGTCGGCGAGCTGGCCGGTGTCCTTCCACCAGCCGCGCACGACCTCCGACTGCACCGGGCGGCCATCGTCGATCAGTTTCTGGATCGCCTCGGTGATCTCGAGCTCGCCGCGCCAGGAAGGCTCCAGCGAGCGGGCCGCCTCGAAGATCGCCACCGTGAACAGGTAGACGCCGACCAGGGCGAGATTCGAGGGTGGATCTTTCGGCTTCTCGATCAGGCGGACGATGCCGCCGTTTCCGTCGAGCTCGGCGACCCCGTAGGACTGCGGGTCGTCGACCGGGGTGAGCAGGATCAGCGCCTCCGGCTCGTCCGCCTTGAAGGTCGAGACGAGGCCGCGCAGTCCGTCGCGCAGGAGGTTGTCGCCGAGGTACATGACGAACGGGGAGTTGCCGATGAACGGCTCGGCGGTCAGCACCGCGTGGGCGAGCCCGGCCGGCTTGTCCTGGACGATGTAGGTAATCGCGGCGCCAAAGCGGGAGCCGTCGCCGGCCGCCTCGCGGATCTCGTCCCCGGTCTCCGGCGCGATGATGATTCCGATCTCGGTGACGCCGGCGTCGACCAGCGCCTCGATCCCGTAAAAGAGCACCGGTTTGTTGGCCACAGGCACCAGCTGCTTGGCTGAAGTGTGGGTGATAGGGCGCAGGCGAGTGCCCGCGCCGCCGGAGAGGATCAGTCCCTTGAGGGGCTCCATGCGAGGCTGGAACCCTACTTATAAGAGGAAGTAGCTGTACCTTCGCCGACGCTTCGCAACTAACCGCTCGAATCCTGTCTGTTCGACGACGTCGCAGCCACCACAGCGATTGACATGGGCGGCGCCCGCTAGCTTTCCCGACGTGAACGAGCTGGCGGCAAACACCGGCGAGCTGCGCACGGTGCGCGGACCATCCGCCCTCGGCGGCGGCTGGCAGCGCTTCTTCGACCTGCTCTGGCTGATGTCGGTGACCGAGTTCAAGCGCGCCTACTTCGGCACGATCCTCGGCTATCTGTGGTCGCTGTTCCGGCCGCTGATGCTTTTCGGCGTCCTCCTTTTCGTCTTCACCCGGGTCTTCAAAGTCGGCGGCGCAGACGTCGAGCACTACCCGGTGATGCTGCTGCTCGGGATCGTCCTCTTCGGCTTCTTCCAGGAGTCGACGACCCATGCCGTCACCTCGGTGGTGTCGCAGGAGGGCGTGGTCCGCAAGACCCAGTTTCCCCGCTTGGTGATTCCGCTCTCGAGCGTGCTCACGGGCGCCTTCAACCTCGGCATCAACCTCGTCGTCGTCCTCCTCTTCGCCTTCGCCTTCGGTGTCGCGCCGACCTGGACCTGGCTGCTGATGCCGATCGCGTTCTTCTTCCTCTTCACGATGACCGCCGCGGTCAGCGCCGCGCTCTCGGTGCTCTACGTCCGCTTTCGCGACGTCGCGATCATCTGGGCGGTCTTCTCCCAGGTCCTCTTCTACGCGACGCCGATCCTCTACCCGATCACCCTGTTCGAAGACGCGACGACCGAACGGCTGCTGATGCTCAACCCGCTGGCCGTGATCTTCGAGCAGGTGAGGGTCTGGGTGCTCGCCGAACCGCAGGCTCCGACCGCGGCGGAGGCAGCCGGGGGCGTGGTCTTCCTGCTGCCCGCGCTGGCGATCTTCCTCAGCATCTGCGCTTTCGCGGTCTGGATCTTCAACCGCGAGGCGCCGCGGATCGCTGAGGATCTCTGAACCGGCTCCCGACCTCGATCCTGGCCCTGCGCCGGCATCTCGACCGAACCCTGTTCGTCGCGACGCCCGAGCCCTCGTCGCGCTTCGGCCGGCTGGAGATCGCGATCCTCGTGGTCGCCTTCTTCGCGCTCAGCGTCATCCTCCTGCTGCTCCGCGCCGGGCCCGAGGAGGCGCTCAACTCGCTCTGGGCCGAGGACGGCCCGATCCTCTTGCAGGAAGCGCACGCGGCGCCGGTCCTGGAGGCGCTGTTCGATCCCTACGCGGGCTACCTGGTCTTCGTGCCGCGGCTGATCGGCGAGGTCGGGGCGGCCTTCCCGCTGCTCGACGCGCCGGCGGCGATGGCGATCGCCTCGGCGCTGGTGACCGCGCTTTGCGGCCTCGCGGTCTGGCTCGGCAGCGGCGGGCTGCTGCGCGACCCCATCCTTCGCGGCACCCTGGTCGCGCTGACCGTGCTCTCTCCCGTGGCCAGCCTCGAGTCGGTCGCCACCGGCGCCTACGTCCCCTGGTACATGCTCTTCGCCTGCTTCTGGTTGCTGCTCTGGCGGCCGCGGAGCTGGTGGGGGGTCGGGTTCGCCGCCGCTTTTCTGCTCGCCACGGGGCTGAGCACGCCGGGAGTCTGGTTCTTCTTGCCGCTCGCCTGCCTGCGGGCGCTGGCCGCCCGCGACGCGCGCGACTGGGTGATCGTCGCCGCCTTCGGCGCGGGGGCACTGGTGCAGCTGCCGGTGCTGGCGCTCAACGACGAACCGCGGGTCGATCCGCTCTGGAGCCCGATGGTCTGGGACGCCTTCCTGCAACGCGTCCTCGACGGCGCCGCCTTCGGCGAAAAGATCGGCGGCCGGCTCTGGCGCTCCTTCGGCTGGCCCTTCCTCATCGCCCTCACCGCGGCCTTCGTCGCCGCCCTCGCGGTGGCGATGGCGAAGGGTTCGGCGACGGTCCGGTGGGTGGCTGGGATCGCCGTCCCGACCGCGCTGGTGATGTTCGTCACCTCGGCCTACCAGCGAGCGCTCGGCGAAGCGCTGACCTGGCCGCCGGACCTCTACTTCGGCGACGGCGGGCGCTACGCGATCGTCCCCGCCCTACTGCTGCTCAGCGCCGCCATGGTCGCGGTCGACCGGCTGCCGCTGCGACGACTGCGCGGCGGCACCACCTGGGCGGCGCTGGCGGTGGTGGCGGTGCTGCTCGTCGGCCTCGTCGCCGCCTTCGACGTCCGCAACCCGGCCGGTCGCGGCGAACCGCCCTGGGACGAGGCGCTGACCGCGGCTGCCGCGAGCTGCCGCGCCGAAGACCTGCCCGAAGCCAGCGTGCCGATCTCGCCGCCGCCGTTCAGCCTAGTTCTGTCCTGCGTCGAGATCGAGGCGACCGGGCGGTAGCGGCGGCTCCGGCGCCCGCCAGGCGATGACCAGGAAGCCGGCCAGAGCGGCGGCCGAGAGCAGCGCCAGCAACGGCGAGAACGAGGTGTCGGGGAACGGTTCGAGCACCGGTACGTAGAGCGCCAGCATCAGCGCCGCCGCGATCGGCACGTAGTAGAGGGCGAAGCGCGGCGCCGCCGCTCGGAGGCCGGCGACGGCGCCGGCGAAGCCGAGGATCGGCAGCACGAAGCTGCCGATGTGGATCGTCGCCAGTGAGGGCGAGTTGCCGAACAGGATCAGCCCCCAGGCGAGAGCGCCGACGAGAACGATCCAGAAGCAGTTGAGCGCGAAGCGCCACTCGGCCGGGCTGGCGCGCCCACGTTCGCGGCGCAGCGCCATCACGATCGGGGCGATCAGCATCAGCCCGAAGGCCGGGAAGAGGTTGTAGAAGAAGATCGCCCGCATTTCCCGGGCTGCCTCCCGGAAATCGGATTCGCCGATCGCGTCGACGGCGCGCTCGAACGTTTCCCAGGCGGGCCCGCCGCCAAGCATCGTCACGTAGTTCTGGCCCTTGTTGTGAATCGCGCCGCCGAGCCCGACTTCGCCGTAGGAGTCGAGGATCGTCTCGCCGGCGCCGCGAGCGTCGACTCCGGCAACCCCGGCGAGCATCCACTTGAGCAGCCGATCGCCGGGCGGGTCGCCGTACTTCTGGTACGCCACCCAGGGGAGGAAAAGAACCAGGCCGACCGCCACCGCGACGCCGATCCAGCGCCAGCTGGGCAACCCGCGCCAGGCGGCGATCGCGGCGATCGGGATCACCCCGAAGACGCTCGAGCCGTGGCCCAGCATCGCCAGCGCCAACAACGCGCCGAGCAGCGCTGCGGCCGGCAGGCTGCGGCGCGCCCAGGACCACTCGGCGGTCATCGCCAGCGCCGCCGCGGCGAGCAGCATCGCCGCCGGCAGCAGCTTCGGCCAGACGAAGAAGCCGTTGAGGATCGCGACGTCGCTGACCAGGACGGCGCCGATCGCCAGCGCCCGGGTGCGGCGCCCGAGCCGTGCCGCCAGGAGCAGCGCCCAGAGCGCGACGATCCAGAGCTGCTGCAGGAGAACGCCGGTCACCTCGTAGGCGAGCAGCCTGCTGTCCCAGGCGAAGTTCCGGTGCAACAGCATGTAGCCCACCTGCAGCGGCGGCCGATCGCTCGACTGCCATTCGGGGTCGAAGATCGGCGCGTCGCCCGCGTGGCCGTTGGCGAAGAACCATTCCGTGTAGTACGCGGGGATGAAGTTGTCGCTGGGCAGGGAGACGTGGGAGAAGCGGGCGGCGCTGATCTCGATCGGGCGGGCGAAGCCGCCGTGGTCGAACCCAAGGAAGACGAGGAAGGCACACCCGAGGGCCCAAAGCGCCAGCGGAATCGCCAGCTGCACCAGCAGCGGCCGCTCGATCCGCCCGCCCCAGAGCGCCCAGATCGAGGTCGCAACCGCGGCGAAGAGGACCAGGAAGGAGAACGATTCGCCGACCAGGGGAGTTGCGTAGAAGGCCCAGAAGCCGAGCATCGCCAGGACCCCGGTCGCGGCCAGGGCGATTGCCAGGATCACCGGCAGATTGCGAACGCCAAGCCGAGCCGCGGCCAGCGCCGCGGCGACGCCCGGCAGGGCGACGAGCACCAGGTGAGCGCAAAAGATGAGGAGGAGTTCGCCCTCCAAGTGCTAGGCGCGATTCCCGTCGTCACCAACCGCTTCGCGCCGCATCCAGACACTGCCCCCGGTGAGCGCCGTGGGCACCGTGCCCAGCGCCGCTTGGAGCCGATCCGGAAAGGCGTCGGCGACAGCCGCGTTGGCAAGCGTGAGCCGGAACTCACGGTTGCCCATGAGAAACGCCTGGAAGACATACTGCTCGTTCCAGCTAAGACCGCCCTCGAAGATCCACTGATCGGGGTAATCGTTCGGCCAGAAGATGTCGTGAACGTGCACGAGGACCCCCGGGGCAAGTCGCGGCAGGATCTCGAAGAAGAACCAAGCGACGTCGCTGCCGGCCCGGGCGACGTGCGAGCCGTCGTAGAAGCAGACGTCTCCCGCTTCGAGGCTCTCGAACAGCTCCAGTGGGGCGCGCTGGAGGATGGATTCGTGCAGCCGCCAATGATCCGGAAGGGCGCTCAACAGCTCCTTGCGTGCGTAGGGCTCGACCTGGTCGACCTGCGTCCTACCCGCGCCCTCCGCTTCGTTGCGAAGGAGAGCCTCGGCCATCAGCAGGCTGGACCAGCCGCAGCCGACCTCGACCACTCGGCGCGGTCGCGCATCGCGGAGAATCGCGTACTGGGCAATCGCGTCGAGGCCGTTCCAGAAGTCGTTTCGCCAGTGGTAGCTCGGGGGGCCCGGCGCCATCTCGTTGGGAACGTCCACCAGCTCGCGAGCGAAGCTCGCGATCCCCTCCAGATACTCGACCTGGCCCTCGAGGTCCCAGTTGACCCCCCTGGGCAGGCCGCGCCCGTGCCAGAGGTCGCGGTTCTCCTCGAGGAACTCGAGGTCGTTCACCGGGCTGTAGAAATTGCACTCCTGAAAGTGAAAGCCCCGCCTTTGGACCTCGATCCGCGGCGTCTCGCGGAGGACGGCGATCGCATCCCCAACCGGATCGACGGAAGATCGGACTTCGGGATCCTCCTCTGCGGGCCGGCCGCGCAAGGCCCGTAGCGCTGCGGCAAGGCGGCCGTTCACAGGCGCGAGCATACCGGTCGCCTCTACGCTCGGTCCGACGCGCCGAAGGAAAGCTCAGTCGGGCGGAAACCGAACGTGTCGCTCTCTTCCAGGCCGACCAAATAGCCGTGTTCGACCAGGCGCTCAACGCTGGCGTCGTGCTGCTCCGGCGTCAGATGGAGATGCTCGAACCGAACGATTGACGGTGAGAACCGCTCCAGATCGAGGACCCGGATCAGTTCGTGATCGAAGCCCTCGACATCGATCTGGATCAGGTCTATCCGCTCGCTCGGCAGCTCCGCGAGGACATCGTTGAGCGGCTCGCACTCGATCACTTCGCTGCGAATCAGGGAATCGAGGCCAGGGACGAATTTGCGGTGGGACAGGAGGGTCTCGCGGTCGAAGGAGGCGATCATGCCGGCGTCGCGGCTCACGCCCTCCTTGATCTCGACCCAGTAGAAGGGCTTCTGCTCTCGCTTGGTCCCAACCGCGATCTGGCGGAACTCGAGGCCCTCACTCCCCTTGTAGTTGTCGACCAGCTGCGCGAAAAAGCTGGGCTGCGGCTCGATCAGCAGCCCCCGCCACTTGAAGGCCCGCACCCACTCGAAGATCGGGTCGTAGCGACGACCGTCGAAGGCGCCGACCTGGACGAAGTAGAAATCTCCGCCGTCGAGCATGCGCCGGGCGAGCACGTACTCGAGGTCGATCTGCAACTGGGAGTCCGGCCGTTCGACCAGCGGTCGCGGCAGGCGCCGCACCTGCAGGCCGCGGCTCGCCAACACCCGCCGTCCGAACCCCAGCAGTCGTTCTTGGGCGCTCGGGGTCACTTGGTCCGCCATCGTACGACCCTTCCCAGCAGTCGCCCGGACGTGGCTCGGCTGAGCCGCTCCAGCTCACGCTCGGCCCGCTCGGCACGGGCGCCTTCCCTGCTCGCCTCGCCACCCAGCTCGGCGCGGACCTCCGCGACCTGAGCTTCGCGGAAGGCGTCGAGGTCGGCCATCTGCGAATCGTGCCACCGTCCCTGCGCGGCCAGACGTGCTTCGAACTCCTCGGTGATGAAATCGTCAAACGCCTGCAACGACTCGATCAGATCGCGCCGTTCCGAGTCGCTCGCTTCCGATCCCGCAAGGAGCATGTCGACCAGGTGCGCGCGGAGTTTGAGCTTGGTCTTCCGGTCGGTTCCCAGACTCTGCAGCCGGCCACCCGAGTCGGTTCGGTAGTAGAAGAGTGGGCGGGGCAAGACGTCGATCTCGAGCCCGCGGACCGCCATCTTCACGAAGGTCTCCCAGTCCTCCGTCGGCGACCAGCGGTTGATCTCGAAGCCGCCAACCGAGCGCAGGGCCTCGGTGCGGAAGATCGAACACGTGTCGCCGTAGACGTTTTCGACGGCGGAGAGGACCTGCGGGCCGCCGGTCGGCGAGTAGCGCGAGACGAACCGGCCCGAGGCGACCTCGGCATCGGCCGTGAATCCGAGGTTGTGGCAGGTGGTCGCCGCCCGCTCAGGGTTTGCCTCCATCGCCCGCAGCAGTCGCTCGACCATCGTCTCGACGGCGATGTTGTCTGAGTCGAAGGGCAGGAAGTACTCGCCGGCGGCCAGCTCGAGGCCACGGTTGCGGGTAGCGCCGGGGCCGATGTTCTCCTGGCGGATGAAGCGCCAGTCGGGGTGCCTGGTCTCTTGCTCGGCGAACACTCGCAGGGCTGCCTCGGAGGTGGAGCCGTCGTCGATCACGATCACCTCGTCCGGAGGGCGCGTTTGGGCGGCGAGCGAGGACAGAGCCGCCTCTAGGTGGAGCTCATGGTTGTAGTGGGCGACGACGACGCTGAGGGTGGCGGTCGAGCCAGCGACGGGACCTGCGGCGAGCGGCCGCTGCAGGAGCTCGCGATAGAACCCGTCGATCGTCTCCTCCCCCTCCCGGCCCCGATCGGCCTGCGGCAGAGTGCGCACGTCGGGTCGGACCTTCCAGCCGCGGCGCACGACGCTTTCGAGCAGGCCCTCCGCGGCGACCAGCTGGATGTCGGCCTGCTGAAATGCGTAGCGCTCGCAAAAGTCGAGCTTGAGGTCTCGCGGGGCGCCCAGCATCTGCAACCGATCAGCACGACGCCGGAAGACGGGGGCCGCGAGCCGGACCGCGATCGGGACGTCGGCAAAGGCGTCGGCGCTTCGTTTCGACTGCACCGAGCGCATCCCGAGGCCGCCGGCATCGGGGAACTCGATCAGGTCAAACGAGTGCTCGGCGTGCAGGGCCTCGATCACTTCCTGCGCACGCTCGCCGAGAACGACGGTCGGGTGGTCGCCGCCGTAGCGCTGCACGTCGGCGCGGTGGGGGGTCGGAATCTCGGCGAGCCGGTGAACGACCGCACCCGCCGCGGCGGCGTCCTCCACTCCCTGCCCGCCCTCCTCCGAGCAATCCAAGAGGTGGACGACCCAGCCGAGGCGGGCGAGCGCAGCGGCGGCCGACTGGGTGGGAGGCGCGTCCGCGACGTCTTTGCCCGGCGCGATGACAAAACAGGCGATCGGCGGTGCGCTCATTCCGTGCGGGCTGGGGCGGTGTCCCGAAGGCGCCGCAGCGAGCGGCTGGCTGGGCCGGTGGGGGGCATGGCTAGGCAAAGTATCCGAATCGTCAGCGGCCAACAGGTGTTACGCGCGATGAGAGCGCTAGCGTTCTGCGCGGAATGACGACTCGCGAAACGATCGACAAGAGACCGCTCCAACTGGCGGCGCAGATCACCCCGGACGACTCAGCGGCGATCCGGGTGACCGACCTGCACAAGTCCTTCCAGATCCCCACCCACAAGGTGGACTCCCTGAAAGAGCGAATCGTGCGCCCTTTCTCCTCGCGCGACTATCGCGAGCTGCACGCCCTGCGGGGAATCTCTTTCGAGGTGCGGCGGGGAGAGTTCTTCGGAATCGTCGGCCGCAACGGATCGGGCAAGAGCACCTTGCTGAAGCTGCTCGCCAGCATCTACCGGGCCGACGCGGGAAAGATCGAGATGGCAGGGCGCTTGGCGCCCTTCATCGAGCTCGGCGTCGGCTTCAACCCCGAGTTGTCGGCGCGCGAGAACATCCTCCTCAACGGGGTGATGATGGGCCTGACTCCGCAGGAGACGAGGAGTCGGCTGAACGAGGTAGTCGCCTTCGCCGAACTCGACGAGTTCGTCGATCTGAAGCTGAAGAACTACTCGTCGGGAATGCTCGTCCGCCTCGCCTTCTCGCTGATGCTCCAAGTTGACGCCGACATCCTCCTGATCGACGAGGTGCTGGCCGTCGGCGATGCGGCCTTTCAACAGAAATGCGCCGACGCCTTTCACGAGATGAAACTGGCAGGGAAGACGATCGTCCTGGTGACGCACGAGATGGCGACCGTTGAGGCCTACTGTCACCGAGCGATGCTGATTAAGGATGGCCGGATCGCCCATATCGGCGACCCCGGCGAGGTCGGTCGCCAGTACATGCGCCTCAACTTCGAACACAGCGGTTTGACGTCAACCCGATCGATCGGCGAAGGCGACGAAATCCGGGTCCTCGAAGCGCACCTGGTGGGAGACGCCGGCGAGCCGGTTGACTCGGTCGAGCAGGGCCGGCCGATTCGCCTCCGACTCGAGCTGGAAGCGGTGCGCGATCTTCCCGGCGTCGACGTCTTCTTCAGCGTCAACGACGCCGACAGCGCCTCAGTAACCAAGTTCGGAGTCACCGTTGGAGACCTTGAAAACCGGCAACTCGAAGCGGGCCAGCGGGTTCAGATCGAAGCCGATCTCGAGAACCCCCTGGCGCCGGGGCGGTACCACTTCAACTGCGGGATCAACCTCGCCTTCAGCGGCGACGTCGCGCTGTTCGTCCCCAACGTCGTCGGCTTCCTCGTCTTTGGCAACGAGAGCGACCACGGCATGGTTCAGATCCCGTTCGAGGCCAAAGCGACGGTCGAAACGGGGCCTGGAGGAAGCTAGGACGGGCGACGCGTTCGGAAGTATCCGTTGATCGTCGGAAACTCCCCAGGCGGGCCCGCGGACACACCGAAGCTCTTCTCGACCTCGAAGCCGACCGATTCCAGCATCTGTCCCATCGCGACCGGTCCGGGCGCCCACCACCAGGTGTCGTCACCGAAGTAGGACAGCGGCACCATCCGGGCGAGGTCCGCCCTCGACGGGTCGGCGTGCATCATCGACCCGAACAGGCAGAGGCCGCCATCGGTCGTCATCTCGAAGAGGCGCTCGAGCAACGCCAGCGGATCCGGCTCGTGATAAAGAACCCCGTGGCAGTGGACGAGGTCGAAGCGCCCATCCCTGGCGGGATCGAGCCACTGCCAGCCGGACTTCCGCAACTCGATGCCGGTCTGGTAAATCGACTCCAGGAATCGCGCCTGCTCGATGAACGCGAAGGGCTCGCACGCGACCACGTGATCGGGGTTGCGGAGGTTGAACCTGAAGGGGTCATAGCCGGCGTTGGATCCGATGTCGAGGACCCGCATCCCGGCCAGGCTCGCGGGGACCTCCGAGCCTAGGGTCTCCCAGCGGGAATCGGTCCGCCAGGCACCGCCTACGACCAGGTCGCCGCCGAGGAGAAACGGGCCCTGCAACCACGGCGCAAGCTCGTCGGCGCGAGCGATGAGCCGCTGGCGCTCGTCCTCGTCAAGCGTCGCGGGCAGGCTCTCGGAGAAATGCACGAGCGTCGCCGCGTCGAACTCGCCCGAGGGCGTCGCGGTACCGAGCTGACGCACGGCCACCTCGGCAATTCCCGACATCGAGTTCTCCAGATCCGCGCTCATCGGCTCGATTCTGTCGTCGCTCATCAGGCGCCTCCGGTGGGGTCGGTCGGGGTTGCGAGCATCAGCGAGGGCAGCCGCTCCATGCGCTTGGCCTGAAGATAGGCGCTCGTCTCGCGGGATCGCGGCGAGTCCTCGCCCGCCGACAGCCAGCGCTCGACGTCAAAGCCAGACGTCTCCAACGACCACCGCAGCGCGAGGCGGCCGGGCAGCCATTCGTCGGGGCCGACCGCCGCTGCGGCGGCGACGAAACGGGCGTACTGGGACTCACCCGGACCGGCGAGCACACGCGAGTGCAGCAGCAGGGTCGCGCCCTCCTGCATCGCCCCCCAGAGCCCGCCGAGAACGCGCGCCGGGTGCGGGTTGGTCTGCAGCAGCTCCGCGCAGACGGCGAGCTCGAAGCCACCGCTCGAGGCGTCGGCGTCGAGATCGCCGATCGAGTCCCAGGGCACGACCGTAGCGCCGCGGTCCGAGAGCGGCGCGGACAGGTCCTCGGCTGCCTCTCGAGTTGCCACCAACAGCACCCGAGAACCCGAAAGCTCGGCCGGCAACGCCGGCTCGAACTGGTCCCAGTGGACAGCCTGCGATTGTCGGGAGGTGCTCATACGCTGAGGGGGACGTGACCGGATCGGCGCGCCCACGGGGTCGCGATCCGCTGCTGGTCGAGAGTTCCCGTCACCGGCGCGACGGACGCCATGAAGCCAAGTAGCTGAACGTTGCCGTAGCCCATCTGCGCCGCATCCTCGGCCGAACAGGTAAGCAGTTGGTCGCCGGTTACCGGGTGGTGCGAAGCGTAGAGCGGTCGGAGACCCGGGCGAGGCGACTCGAACAGCCACCCCTGCGGATCGCGATCGGGCCCCGGCAGACCCTGCCCGAGGCGGGCCCGGCTCTGAGCGCTCTGCACCGCGCGCCTCAGCATCGCCCGCGCGCGGGTGCGCGGCGAGCCGAAATCGCCCCAGGCGACCGGTTCCCCGGTCCAGCGCAGAGCGGCGGTGGCGCCGGGCTTGCTCAACGGCGGACTGTAGCCACCGGTGATCACGTAATCGTCGACGATCCACAGTGGCAGCGAGCCCTGAAGCCCGGACCGCGCCAGCCCGCCGAGCTCGCCGATCCGCTCGCCCGAGGGGAATCCACCAACGCCGTAGCGATGCCGACGCGCGGACATGTCCACCGCCTTGACCAAGCCGACGAGGTCGATCGGCGCCGTCCCATCGGGGACGGCGCGGGGGCGCAACGGAAACGGGTCGGCGAAGCCCAGGTGCTCGATCACGTCGACCTCCCCAAGCATCGGATCGCCGGGGAGGCTGACCAGAACGTGCTGCCCGCTGGTCCGATGAACCGCCAGGGCGATGGCATCGAGCCCGGGCAACGGCGCCTCCTCGAGGTAGCCGATCTCGACCGCGTCAACGCCTGGCTCGCGCCACTCCTCTCGCGAGAGGGCCTTGAACGAGCCCTCGACCGCGACCAGCTTCCTCGTCCCCTGCACGCCGGTGCTGCGGAGGACCCCGAGGAAGTGGTCGAGGTGGAGGTAGGACGGCGGCGAGCCCGGCACGACCAGGCGCCGGTCGCTGAACGGCTCGCGGTAACGAATCGCGATTTTCGAGAGCGGCGCGATCCAGGTCGGAGTGTGCTTCCAACGTGCGACCTCGTACTCGCCTCGACCCGGCAGCAGCACCTCTTCAGGCGGGGCATGTCCGTGCGGATCGGCGGCCCGGGCGGGGTCGGGCGGCATCTCGATCCAGTCCTCTCGGCTCCCGGCCGTTGCGGGCGCCGGCGCGACGGACGGCAGGTGGCGCCACTCGACCCGAACCCCCCCTCCCGACAGCAGCCGAACGATCGAGGCAACCGGCGCCGCGGGGTCGGCAAGCAGTCCAAAGGGAAGATCGCGCTCTACCCGGCGCTGCCAGGCAACCGCGTGCGGAGCCGCCGCGGCGGCGTCCTCCGGAGGGGCGATCGCAAAGGGGAATCGCGTCTCCCCCGCATCCCAGAAAACGATTGCGTCCACGCCCGGCTCACCGCCCCGGAAGCGGCGCAACACCTTCTCGCCGAAGGTCGGGTCGGCAAGCAGGTCGGAGCCGTTCCCGACCGTCAGCGCGACCACGGATCCACGCGCGGTGGCCAAGCCCCGCCCCAGCGTCTCCACCGATGCTCCGCAGGGGAACCGTCGCACCGCCGGAGCAGCCAGCGGATCGAAGGCCTCCTTGGCGACGTCGACGACGAACTCGAGATCAGCGCAGCTCTGACGCGAAAGCGAGCCCAGCACCTCCGCGACTTGGTCGTCGCTCGGGCCGAGCGGGGTGAGGGCGAGGACCGAGAGCGCCGGCGACTCGAGGGATTTGAGGCGGGCTTCGTGGCCCTCGAAGTGTGAGGCTTCGGCGAGGAAGCTCTCGCGGAAATCCTCGGAGCAGTGGTCGACCATGTCGGACCGGTTGAACCCCCACTTGCGGTAGCGCACGGTCGGGCCGTGAGCCGGCTCTCCCCGTACCCCGCGGACGGCCAGGGCCAGCGCGAACTCCCAGTCCTCGTGCCCGAGGTAGATGTCCTCGTGGTAGCGCATGCCGGCATCGAAGACCTGGCGGTCGATCAGGGAACAGGTGTCGCAGAAGTTCGCGTGCAGAAGGGTGAAGAGGTTGTACGGGGGGGCTTCGTGGTACTCGTCGCGGTTGCCGAAATAGTCGAGGTTCGGGTAGATGAACCCGACGTCTTCGGGGGCGCAGTTCAGCTGCTTCACCAGTTTCCCAATCGCCTCCGGCAGCAGCAGGTTGTCGGCGTCTACCGGCAATATGAAGCGGCCGTGGCAATCGGCGAGACCGGCGTTACGCGCGTGGCTCGGACCGCGGTTCTCGGTCATCCGCACGACCGTCACGCTGGCCTCGGACTCCAGCTCCGCCAGCACCTCCGCGGTCGAGGCCTCGGTCGAGGCGTCGTCGACGACGACGATCTCGACCGCGGCGTAGTCCTGGGCAAGGACGGAGTCAACGCATTCGCGCAGCCGTTGGGACTGGTTGAAATGGGGGATCAGAACCGAGACGAGCGGCGTCTCCAGAACTGCCCGGTCGAGGAACCGAAGCGGCTCCGGCAGCTCGGCGGGGGTCTTCTCGGTTGGCGCGGGACGGTCGCTGACCAGCTTCCCGTAAAGGTCACCGTGCAGCTCCGCCATCCGCTGGACCGAAAAGCGCTGCTGAGCACGTTCGCGCAGCTTCTCGCCAGTCTCGCGTCGGAGCTCCGGAGCCGCCGCCAGGCGAGCGAGGGCGTCCACATAGGGCGCGACCGAGTCGCGGTCGACGATCACGTCGTCCCCCTCCTCGGTCAACAGCTCGCGGATGCCGGGCAGCGCGGGGGCGACGATGGGCAGTCCCATCGCCATCGCCTCGAACAGCACACACGGGATTCCCTCGAATTTGCTGGTCATCAGAAGGACGTCGGACGCCGCGTACCAGCGCTGCAGGCCCGGCGTCGGGGGGTGAATGACGACCGCGTCGCCGAGCTCGAGCTCGGCGATCCGCGCCCTCAGGTCCGCTTCGAGGTCGCCGTCGCCGACGACGTGGACCTGGAAAGGCACGTCCCGCTCGCGCAGTCCGGCCGCGATCTCGGCCATCAGCAAGGGGTCCTTCTGGGCGGTGATCCGCGCGCCGAAGAGGATCTGCAGGCGGTCCGCGTCCAGCTGTTCGATCGGGGCGTGCGCAGAGGGCGAGAACTCCTCTTCAGCGTCGACCCCCGTGTAGATGACCTCGATCTTCTCCTCCGGGATGCCGTAGCCGCGAACGGCGCTCGCCACATGGCGGTTCGAGATCGAGAAGCTGTCGACCAGGGTGCCGTAGCGGGTGGTTACGTAGCGGACGTATCCAGAGCGGTCGACCTCCTCGACGTGCAGCTGGACAACGACGGCAGGCGGCGCCTCCAGCGAGGCGAGATCGGGCAGCAAGTCGAAGCCAAGCCGGGAGTTCATCAGGTGGATCACCTCGATCCGGCGCGAGGCGAGGAAATCGAGGATGAACGACGGCATCTCCTCGGCCGCCATCAAGTCGGGGAGCACCCAGACCTCCTCGGCGAACGGCGCAACCTGGTCGATCAGCGGGTTCTCCGAGGGCTGCGTGGTGATCAGGTACGGGGCGAACCGCTCCTGGTCGATCCACCGAAACCAGTCGATCGTGTTCTTGTCGCTGCCGCCGTAGCCGACCCAGGGCGCCAGGTAGAGGACCGGGATCCGCTTGCTCATGCGGTCTCCCGAGCGTTGGCCAGGAGCCACTCGTGGGTGCGCGCGATCCCGTCCTCGAGCGAGGTCGGCGCGAAGCTGGTGATGGCCCGAAGGCGGCCTGCGTCGAGGATGATCTGGTGAATGTCGAAGGCACGCTCGGGATGACTGGCGACGTTCGCCTCGCGACCCACCTGGGCCTCGGCGAGCCGCAGGATCTCCAGCAGCGAGGTCCCTTCCCCGCTCCCGACGTTGACCAGGTCGGGTCCCTCCGCCGTGGCCATCGTCTCGACGATCGTGCGCGCGACATCGCCGACGTAGATGTAATCCCGCACGGTTGAACCATCCCCGAAGAGGTCGATGCGTTCGCCGTTTTCGATCCGGTGGAGGAAGGTCACGATTGCGCCCTGTCCGCGGTCGGGCCTTTGGTGGTCGCCATACACGGTCGCGCATCGTAGAACCCGCGCGCGGAGGCCGGCGTTGCGCCTTGCCTCCGTGATCATCTCCTCGCAGGCGAGATGGAGTTTTCCGTAGACCGAGATCGGCGCGGTTGGATCCGTCTCGCGGACTGGAATCCGGGCGGGCTCGCCATAGACGGTTCCGCCTGAGGAGAGGTAGGTGAGAATGACCTCGGGGCGGTGCTCGAGCGCCCGCAGGGTCGCTTCGACCGGCGCCAGGGTGAGCCGCCGATCGAGCTCTGGGTCGCGCTCGGAGGCGGCCGGAAGCAGGCCGCCGGCGCAGAACACGACTCGGTCGGCGGCGGCGGCGGCGTCCGCGACGACGCCCGGCTCCGCCGCGTCGCCCAGCAAGAGGTTGGACTCGCCGATCGCGGCGACGACCTCGGGGGCGGGTCGCGTGCGCGTGAGCACGGCGGGCGGCTCCCCCTCTGCGGAGAGGGTAGTGACGACGTTGGAACCGATGAATCCGCAACCGATGATCAGCGTCCCGGCCAAGCAATTGACGATATCGAGGGCCCCGGTGGATGGTCGCGCCCTCGATAGACTCGTCGCGATGGCATCTCAGTCCACCGGCGCGGAGTTTCGCGAAGCCGATGCGAAGCTCAGCACGGCCGACGAGACGGCTCGCCTGCGTGAGGAGAACCTGCGATTGCGCGATCAGCTCATCGCCAGGGAAGCGGAGATGGGCACGCTGCGCGGCCGGGTGGCCGAGCTCGAAGCCGGAACGGCTCGGGTCATGCACCTCTACGTGCGCGTCCGCTCGCTCGCGCCGGCCTGGGCCTGGGGCATGCTCGCCCGCCTGAGCCGCCTCGCCAAGCGCTAGCTGAGCGCGAGTAGATGCCTTTCTTCACGGTCCTCACGCCGGTCTACGAGACGCCGCCCGACGTGCTCGAGGCGATGCTGAAGTCGGTCCGCCGGCAGGGTTTCGGCGACTGGGAGCACGTCCTCGTCGACGACTGCTCGCGGGCGCCGTCCGTTCGCGAGATCCTCGACCGAGCGGTCGCCGAGGACCCGCGCGTGCGGGTCCACTACCGGGAGGAGAACGGCGGCATCGTCGCCGCCTCTAACGACGCCCTGGCGACTCGCCGAGGGAGAGTTCATCGCCCTCCTCGACCACGACGACGCGCTCCACCCCGACGCCCTGGCGCTGGTCTACGAGGCGATCGACGGCCGACCCCGAAGCCGACTACGTCTACACCGACGAAGACAAGATCGACGCGGCGGGCCACCACGGGGCGCCCTTCTTCAAGCCCGACTGGTCGCCGGAGCGGATGCGGACGCAGATGTACACCTGCCACCTCAGCGTCCTGCGCCGCGCGCTTGGTCGAAGAGGTCGGCGGATTCGACCCCGGAGTTCGAGGGCTCCCAGGACTGGGACCTGGTGCTCAAGGTGACCGAGCGGGCCCGCGCGCGTCGTCCACGTGCCGCGCGTCCTCTACCACTGGCGTACGCTCGAGACCTCGGCCGCCGGCGGCGGCGAAGAGGCGAAGCCGTGGGCCTTCGAAGCCGGCACCCGCGCGGTCCAGGCGCACTGCGAGCGGATCGGGCTCCCGGCCGAGGTCGAGCCGCGACACCGACGCGCCCGGCGTCTACCACCTCGAACCCGCGGCTCGACCGAGAACCGCTGGTCAGCATCGTCATCCCCACCGCCGGCCAGTCGCGCGAGGTCCGCTACGAGGCAGGTCGTGCTGGTCGAGCACTGCGTGCGCAGCATCGTCGAGACCTCGACCTACGGGAACTACGAGATCGTCTGCGTGGTCGACGCCGACGCTCGGCGCACGCGACCCGGTCGACGCTGCGGCGAGATCGGCGGCGACCGGCTGCGGCTCGTCGAGTTCGCCGAGCCGTTCAACTTCTCGGCAAAGATCAACCGCGGCGCCGTCCACAGCAGCGGGCGAGTACCTGCTGCTCCTCAACGACGACATGGAGGTCGATCACCCCGGACTGGCTCGAGCGGCTGGTGATGTACGCGGAGCTGCCCGGCGTCGGCGCCGTCGGCGGCACGCCTCCTCTGGGAGGACGGGCGCCTCCAGCACGCCGGCATCCTCTTCGAGAACGGCGGCTACCCCGGCCACATCTACCACGGCTTCGCCGGCGACTTCGGCGGCTACTCGAACAACGTCCTGGTCGCCCAGAACTACCTCGCGCGTGACCGGCGCCTGCCTGATGAGCCGGCGACGGGCGTTCGACGAGGTCGGCGGCTTCAGCGTCGACTTCCCGATGAACTACAACGACATGGACTACTGCCTGAAGCTCGGCGCCGCGGGGCTCCGGGTCGTCTACGACCCGGACACCGTCCTCTACCACTTCGAGTCTTCGACGCGCTCGACCGAGGTCGAGGATTGGGAGAAGGACCTGCTGCGGAACCGCTGGCTGCCGCGAACCCTGGTCGACCCGTCGACCAACCCGCACCTCCGCCACGGGATGCCGCGCCTGCGGTCGCCGTTTGCCTGGGTCCCGCGGCGCCTCTCTCTGCGCCGCTAGGAGGGATTGGCGCCGGCCCGGCGATCGGCGCGCCTGCGCCGATCGGGGCGGTCGCGCACCTGGTAGTCGCCGCGGCTCAGCGTGCTCTCCAGCCAGACGTAGAGGACGATGAACAGGTAGCGGCTGCCCATCTCTTTCATCTCCAGCTTGGCGACGCCGCTGGCACGGTTGGTCCAGTTGGTCGGGATCACCTCGTAGGTGTGGCCGCGGACGATCGCCTTCAGCGGCATCTCGACGGTCAGGTTGAAATGCTTGGAGAGCAACGGCTGGATCGTCTCGATCACCTCGCGCCGGTAGGCCTTGAAGGCGTTGGTGGTGTCGTTGTAGCGGTGGCGGAAGAGGATGCGGATGAACTGGTTGGCGAGGCGGTTGACGTAGTACTTGAGGCGCGGGTAGTCGTAGACCTGGGCGCCGGGCACGAAACGCGAGCCGAAGGCGCAGTCCCAGCCTTCCTCGAGCAGGCGGTAGTAGTGGACGAGGTCCTCGGGGTTGTCGGAGGCGTCGGCCATCACGATCGCCACCGCGTCGCCCTCGAAGACGTCGAGACCGGCCCGGATCGCCATCCCGAAGCCGCGTTCGTAGTGGGAGCGGTGGCAGCGCACCCGCGGGTTGGCGGCGCCGATCGCGTCGACGACGGCTTCGGTCGAGTCTTCGGAGTCGTCGTTGACGACCACGACCTCGTAGTCGATGCCCTCGCGCTCGAGCACCGTGACGACCCCTGCGACCGTCCCCCCGACCGACCCCTCCTCGTTCTGGGCCGGCATCACCACCGAGAGCTTCATGCCGGGGTCGCCGTCCAGCGCTCGAGGTTCTGCTCGTACATCTCCTGCAGGATCTCCTCGATCCCGTAGCGCAGCCTGGAACTCGGGGTAGTCGGCTTCGAACGGCGCCAGGTCGGAGATCCACCAGCGGTGGTCGCCGATCCGCGGCTCCTCGCCCATCTCCCAGGAGAGCTCGCGGCCGGAGACGCGCTCGCAGACGTCGATCGCCTCCAGCATCGAGCAGTTCGAGAAGCGCCCGCCGCCGATGTTGTAGACGGCGTGCGCGCGCGGGGCCTTGCGGAAGGCGTCGAAGGCGGCGATCAGATCGGCGCTGTGGATGTTGTCGCGGACCTGTTTGCCCTCGTAGCCGAAGACCGTGTAGGGCGTGCCGGTGACCGTGCACTTCATCAGGTAGGCGAGGAAGCCGTGCAGCTTGGCGCCGGCGTGCTGGGGGCCGGTCAGGCAGCCGCCGCGGAAGCAGACGGTCGGCATCTCGAAGTAGTAGCCGTACTCCTGGACCAACAGGTCGGCGGCCGCCTTGGAGACACCGAACAGCGAGTGGGTAGCGGTGTCGATCGACATCGAGGTGTCGATCCCCTTGTAGTAGGGGTGCTCTGCGGGCAGCTCCAGCCGCTTCTCCAGCGACTCCAGCGGCAGCCGGTTCGGGGTGTCGCCGTAGACCTTGTTGGTCGAGCAGAAGATGAACGGCGCCTCCAGGCAGTGGGCGCGCGCCGCCTCGAGCAGGTTGAGGGTGCCGTTGGCGTTGACCCCGAAGTCGGTCTGCGGCTCGCTCGCGGCCCAGTCGTGCGAGGGCTGGGCGGCGGTGTGGACGACCAGCTCGATCTGGCCGGCGTGCTTGGCGAAGATCCGGTTGATCGCCTCGGTGTCGCGGATGTCGGCGTCCTCCCAGTGGAAGCTGGAGTGCTCGGCGACCAGGCGCTCGGTCACGTGCGAGGTCGAGGACTCGGGGCCGAAGAAGCGGGCGCGCATGTCGTTCTCGATCCCGACCACGTCGAAGCCCGCGGCGATGAAGTGCTCGACGGCCTCGGAGCCGATCAGGCCCCCCGCTCCCGTGATGATCGCAACCGGCATCTGGCTCGCTCTCTCCTTCTCGGTTCTGACTAGACGTTCAGCGCGGCGGCGATCCGCTCGGGATCCGAGGCCACCCACGCGTGTATATCGCTCAATACCTGCTCGGCGCTTCGTCGCGGCCGCCACTCGTCGAGGCCGAACAGCCGCTCGCAGTCGGAGAGGTAGATCGGCACGTCGCCCTGGCGAGTCTCCAGGACCGGCTCGATCGGGACCTCGTTGCCACTCAGCTCGCGGCAGATCGCGGTCGTCTCCTGCAGCGAGAGCGAGCACTCGCGGCCGCCGCCGACGTTGACCGTGCGCCCGTCCCAGTCCTGCGGCGCCAGCAGCTGGCGCTCGACCAGATCGACCAGGTCCTCGACGTGGAGCAGGTCGCGCACCTGCTTGCCCTCGCCGCCGAAGCCGATGTAGGTGAGCGGCTTGGCGAACTGGTGGGCGAGCATCCAGTGGGTGAAGACGCCCTGGTCCACCTTGCCCATCTGCCAGGGTCCGGCGATCACGCCGCAGCGGTCGATCACCGCGGGGACGCCGAGGCCGCCCCGGTACTCGTCGATCAGCAGCTCGGCGGCGAGCTTGGTGGCACCGTAGAGAGTCCGCTGCCCCTCCAGCGGGAAGCGCTCGGAGAGCCCGGCCGGCGAGATCCCCGGCAGCTCCTGCTCGGCGGCGATCTCGAACCGCGTCTTGGCCTCTTCGAGCTCGATCTGCAGCTGCGGCGCCACCGGGTAGACGCGGCTGGTCGAGAGGAAGACCACGAAGGCACTGTCGCGGCGAGCCAGCTCGAGGCAGTTGTAGGCGCCGGTCAGGTTGGTGTGGACGAGGTAGGAGGTCTCGCCGTCGACACCGCTCATCACCGAGGGCTCGGCCGAGCACTCGACCAAAGCGTCGATCGCAGGCAGGGCCTTCAGGTCCTCCAGCTCGCGCACGTCGCCGCGCACGAACTCGACCCCGGCCTCGGCGAGCCGCGGCAGGTTCAGTTCGGAGCCGCGCCGGTAGAGGTTGTCGAGCACGAGAACCTCCCACTCGGGGTGGCGAGCGCGCAGCGAAATTGCGAGGTTGGAGCCGACGAAGCCGGCGCCGCCGGTGACCAGCAGTCGCATCCGGCCGGACGCTACCGAACTCGCCCCGGGAAACCGCGCCCCCGCCGGCCCAGCCGCAGGAGCGGCAGACGCCAGATCGCCTCGACCACGATTCGCCCCCTTCATCTTCGAGTCGCCCTGGCGGCGATCGCGGAAGAAAATAGGGACCTCGACGACCCGGAAACCGCGGCGGACCGCCCGGTAGGTCAGCTCGACCTGGAACGCGTAACCCTTGGAGTCGACCGCGTCGAGGTCGATCGCCTCGAGCACCTCGCGGCGGAAACATTTGTAGCCGCCGGTCAAGTCGTGCACCCCGACCCCGAGGACGAGCCGGGCATAGGCGCTGCCGCCGCGGCTGATCGCGCGGCGCAGGGGGCTCCAGTCGACGATCCCGCCGCCGCGCACGTAGCGCGACCCGATCACCAGGTCGGCGTCGGCGCTGGCCGCGATCAGGCGCGGGAGGTCGGCGGGGTCGTGGGAGAAATCGGCGTCCATCTCCAGCACCAGCCCCGCCCCGCCGGCGAGCGCGCGCCGGAAGCCGGCGATGTAGGCGGGGCCGAGGCCCTGCTTGACCGGCCGGTGCAGGACCTCGACCTGATCGTGCTCGGCGGCCAGCCGGTCGGCGATCGCGCCGGTGCCGTCGGGCGAGCCGTCGTCGACGACCAGGATCCGGGCACTGGACGGAAGTTGGGAAATCGCCGCGCCGACCAGCAACTCCAGGTTTCCTGCCTCGTTATAGGTGGGAAGAACGACCCAGGCAGGACTGGGCACGCCGACGTCGGACATTCGGGCGATGCTATTAGCTAATTTGAGGCCAGTGATTCGTATCGTGACGGCAATCGCCGTCCTCTTCGCGCTGGCGGGGGCCAGCAGCGCCGGGGCGGCGACTCAGGAGCAGGTCGGCTACTTCCAGAAGCCGATGTACGTCACCTCGGCGCCGAACGACCCCGACCGGCTGTTCGTGGTCGAGCGCGAAGGCAGGATCGTCGAAGTCCTCGACGGCGTCCCCTCTGCCTTCGCCGACCTCAGCTCGGTGGTCAGTTGCTGCAACAAAGAGCGTGGCCTGCAGTCGATCGCGCTGGCCCCGGACTTCGCGACGAGCGGCCGCCTCTTCGTCTTCTACACCGGCGGCGAAGGCGAGATCCATGTCGCCGAACTGCGCGCCTCCGGCACCAGCGCACCGCTCTCCAGCCTGCGCGACCTGCTCGTCATCCAGCATCCCGAAGACGACAACCACTACGGCGGCCAGCTGCAGTTCGGCCCCGACGAAATGCTCTACATCTCGACCGGCGACGGCGGTGGCAGCAGACGACAAACACAAAAACGCGCAGAGCCTCGGCAGCCTGCTCGGCAAGATCCTGCGGATCGACCCGCGCCGCCCGGGCTGTTCCCGTACACGGTCCCGGTCGGCAACCCCTACCCGGGCCTGGAAGCGCCCTTCGACACGATCTGGAGCATCGGCCTGCGCAACCCCTACCGCTTCTCGTTCGATCGCGCGACCGGGGCGATGCTGATCGGCGACGTCGGCCAGAGCCAGCGCGAGGAGGTCGACTACGCGCCCGCACCGAGCGCCGGCGCCGGCGTCAACTATGGCTGGAACTGCTTCGAGGGCACGCTGGTCGGCCCGCCCGCCCCCGCCACCGACCCCGAGTGCGCGACCCCGCCCGCCGGCGGCTACCAGCCGCCGATCTTCGACTACGCCCATGTCAACCCCGGCGGTGCCGAAGACTGCGCGATCGTCGGCGGCTACGTGGTCCGCGACCGCGGCCTCGGTGATCTCTACGGCCGCTACCTCTACGGCGACTACTGCGGCAGCGGGCTACGCTCCTTCTCCCTCGCCGCCCCCGCCGCGACCGATCGCAGCGAGGGAATCGCGGTCAGTCAACTGATCTCCTTCGGCGAAGACTCCTGTGGCCGCGTCTACACCGCCCAGGAGTCGGGGCGCGTCTCGATGCTGGTCGGCGACGAAGGCGCGAGCGTCTGCAAGGAACCCGAGCCGCGCGCCGCTTCCTTCGTCGGGATCAAAGCCCAGGGCCGGCGGGTGAAAAAGGGAAAGCGCGCCCAGATAACCGCCTGGGTCTCCCCCTGCGCCGGCCGCCGCGGCGAGAAGGTGAAGCTGGTGCGGGGACGCACGTCGCTCGGCACCCGCCGCCTCGACCGGGTCTGCTCGGTCCGCTTCCGGCCGAAGATCACCCGCCGGGCCAACTTCCGGGCGCTGGTCGGTGAAGACGAGAACTACGTCGCCGCGGCCTCGCGCCAACTGCGGATCAAGATCCTGCACCGCAAGAGCGTCAGGCGCCACCGCTAGCCGATGCCAGGCCCGACCTGGATGCCGGGACCGGAGCGCCCTGGGCTGCCGGAGGAGGGCGCGGTCGAGATTTGGCGAGCCGCGCTCGACGCCCCGCTCGACCTCCCCACGGAGTGGCTCGACGCGGGCGAACGCGGGCGCCTCTCGCGGCTCCGCACCGAGACGCTGCGGCGCCGCTGGGGCGCCGCCCGCTGGGCCCTGCGGGAGGTCCTCGGTCGCTACCTGGACGAGGACCCGGCGTCGCTCGAGCTGGTGGCGGACGAGCAGGGCAAGCCAGGCCTGACCGGCGCCTCCTCGGGCCTCCAGTTCAACCTCAGCCACTCCGCCGCGCTGGCGCTGATCGCCGTCGCGCCGACCGCGGTCGGCATCGACGTCGAGGCGACCGAGCGCCAGCGTGACTTCCTGGCCCTGGCCGAGCGCTGGCTGGAACCGGGGGCGGCGACGCTGGTCCGGGCCGCCGCCCCGGCGCGTCGCGGCGCCGTCTTCTACGCCGCCTGGACCCAGCACGAGGCGCGGCTCAAGTGCCACGGCGGCGGGATCGCCGGCGGTCCTCCGGGTGCCCCCGTCGCGGTCGGCGCGGTCCCTGTCGGCAGCGGCTACGCCGCCGCCGTGGCGATCCCCGGCGAGACGCCAGCGCGCCAGCGCGGCTTCACGATCGATCCCGCCTAGGCGGGATGAGGGGTCAGGGGCGGGCGCGGCCGCCGCTGAGCGAGACGAAGGTCCGCCAGGCCGGCTTCGGCTTGAACTTCAGGCCGCCGTGGAAGAGGCCGACCGAGTCGCAGAAGCTGCAGGAGTCGGGCGCGTCCTTCCAGGAGAACCAGTAGGCGCCCTTGAGGTTCAGGCGACCGCGGTTTTCGAGCATGTAGCGGTAGGAGTCGCGCAACTGTTCGACCTGGCCGCGCGGACCCTGCTCGAAGGCGACTTGACGGAAGTTGTTCTGCGACCCCCAGCCGAGCTCGGTCAGGTAGAAGCCGGGCCGGTCGTGGTTCTCGACCGTCACTTCGTGCAGCTCCTCGACCATTTCCTCCAGCGATTCGGCGTCGACCGCGTAGGGGTGCAGGGCGATCGAGTCGAAGCGGCTCTTGATCCCCGGGTACCGGTACAGCCGCTCGAGGAAGTCGACGGCGTCCATGCCTTTGCTGCCGCGCTGCTTCGGTTCGCCGAAGAGGCCGCTGAGCATCACGTTGGCCCGCGGGTCGACCGACTTGATCGCCGGGGCGGAGATGCCGAGCAGGCGCGCGTAGCGCGGCACCGAGACGGGGAAGGCGAAGTAGAAGAAGTTGACCTCGTTCCAGATCTGCCATTCGCGGATCGGCTGCGGCCTGCGGATCGCTTCGCTTTCGTAGGGGACGACTCCGGGCGCGCGCTCGACCCAGAATTCGCCGCCCGGCCTGTAGCGGGCGACCAGCGCTTTGAGGAAGGCGGACCAGGCCTTGCGCTGGCGGCCGTTGTCGACCGGCAGGCGGCGTTCGTCCTTGGAGAGCCAGCGCGGCGTGCCGTAGACGACCGGCAGCAGGCGCAGGCCCTTGCGGCTCAGATCCTCGACCAGGTTGTCGACGCCCTCCCACAGGAAGGGGCTCTTTTCGGTCGGCTGGATCGTCGGCCAGGAGATCGGCAGGCGGACGCTGCCGATCCCGCCCGCCCGCATGTATTCGTAGTCGCGCTCGGTGAGTTCGGTCTGCGGGGCGATCCCGAAGAAGGTCTTCGGGGCCTTCGGGACGGGTTTGGCGGCGCCGGAGGGGGCGCCGACGATCAGGGCGGTGGTGAGCGCCGCGAGCAGCAGCGCCAGGGTCAGTCGTCGGTGCATGGAATCGAGCAGGGTAACGGCACGGTCAGCTTGAAACCCGGCCGGAGGCCGGATGTAGCGGATCTGTTGCAGATCAGTACGTGCCGCCGAGCTTGCGGTGGTCCCAGCTGGCGGTGCGCTTGGGCACGAACTGGATCGCGACCCGCTTCGGCGCCTGCGCGCGCAGCCCCGCCACCATGTCCCCGTCGAGCGCCGCCAGCCCCTCCGCGTAGCGCAGGGTCAGCTCTTCGGCAAAGCCGAGCACGACCTCCGGGTCGCGGTGGAGCGCCGCCTCCGCCTCGATCATCGCGCCGCGCAGCTCCCCGTACTCGTGCCCGGTCTCGATCAGCACGGTCGCCCGCGGGTCGCGTTCGAGGTTGCGGACCTTCTGCGACTTGGCGTAGGTCCAGATCCAGACCTCGCCCTCGCGCGGCACGAACCAGAGCGGCATCGAGTGGGGCCAGCCACGGGGCCCGAGGCTGGAGACGACGGCGACCCGCTCGGCGTTCAGCAGCTCCCCCAGCTCAGCGGCGCTGAGCACGATCTGATCGCGACGGCTCACCCGCCGGACCGTACCCGACTCAGGCGCTAGCCCAGAGGCGGGTGAAGCGACCGCGGAAGAGCGTGACGAGATCGGGATCGAGCTGACTCCCGGCTTCCTCGTCGAGCAGCGCCAGCGCCTCGGGGAAGCCGATCGCGCGGCGGTAGGGGCGGCGCGAGGTGAGCGCGTCGAAGGTGTCGCAGACGGCGATCAGGCGCGCCCCGAGCGGGATCTCCTCGCCGGCCAGGCCGTCGGGGTAGCCGCTGCCGTCGAAGCGCTCGTGGTGGTGGCGGACGATCGCGGTCAGCTCCGGGTCGGCGAGATCGGCGACCATCGCCGCTCCGATCTCGGCGTGGCTGCGGATCAGCGCCTGCTCCTCGTCGGTCAGCTCCCGGCTTTTGTTGAGGATCTCCGCCGGGACCTTGGTTTTGCCGACGTCGTGGAGGGTGCCGGCGCGCTTGATCCGGCGCGCCTCCCCGCGGGAGAGCCCGGCGTCGCGGGCGAGGCCGGCGGCGTAGAGGCCGACCCGGCGTGAGTGGCCGACGGTGCCCGGCGCGCGGCTCTCCAGCGCCAGCACGAGGCGCTCCAGCGAGCGCCCGGTGGGGCCGTGCCCGAATCCGACCCAGCCCGAAATCCCGGCCGACTCATGAGTCCGCTCTCGAACTGCTGGCTTGTTCAGAAGTGCTTCCACCCGAATTTCCTCTTCCCCGAACCGGGGACCAGTTGAACTCTCTGTTCCCGGTTAGAACAAATTTGTACCACCTTTTACCAAAAATTGGTCACGAGAACTAGTCCGTTTTCAGAAGATCTCGCCTCACTGTGCGCAAAAACCGCCTCCCCAAGGGAGGATTGACCCGTGCGCACCGTAGTTCTCGTGTTCGACGGAATTACCGCGCTCGACGCGATCGGGCCTTATGAGGTGCTGCGTTCGGTCCCGGGCTGGGAGGTCCAGTTCGCGGGGCTGGAGCGCGGCGAGGTGCGAACCGACAGCGGCGCGCTCGGGCTCAGCGCCGACCACGCGCTCGACGAGGTCGGCGAGCCCGAGGTGATCCTGGTCCCCGGCGGGGTCGGGAACCGGGCGCTGATGGAGAACGAGGACGTGCTCGCCTGGCTGCGGCGGGTCGACGCGACCACGAAGTGGACGACTTCGGTCTGCACCGGCTCGCTGGTCCTCGGCGCCGCCGGCCTGCTGACCGGCAAGCGGGCCACTGGCCACTGGCTCTTCCTCGAGCCGCTGCGCGAGTTCGGCGCCGAGCCGGTCGGCGGGCGCTTCGTCGAGGACGGCAAGGTGATCACCGCCGCCGGCGTCTCCGCCGGAATCGACATGGCCCTGCACCTGGTCGGCCGCGAGGTCGGCCCGGAGGTCGCCGAAGCCGTGCAACTGGGGATCGAGTACGACCCGCAGCCACCCTTCGACTCCGGCGCTCCCCACAAGGCCCCGGCGGCAATCGTCGAGATCGTCACCGCGGTCTCCGAAGCGGAAGGTTCGCAACTCAGCTTCGACTGACAGACACATCGGCATGGGCAATCACTACGGGAGGAGTGAACCTTGAGCGTCAGGTCCCTGAACAAGATCGCGTCCGAGCGCGACGAGAAAGCAATCACGAAGGCCGCCGCGAAGACCGGCGACCCGGAGGCGAAAGCGAAGGAAAAAGAACTCAAGGCGGAAGCCAAGGGCTACACCGACTTCCTGGTCGCGTCGATCCCGACCGAGCCCCTCGCCCTTTACACGTTCCTGGTCGCCGGGATCATCTCGACGCTCGACGCCGGCGGCGACCAGCGGCTGACGATGCGGTGGATCATCTTCGGGGTCACCGCCGGGTTCATGATCCTCTGGATCCTCGCCAGCTTCCTGCGCCAACCCAAGGACGAGAAGGAGCGGGTGCTGCCCTGGGTCGAGCTCCCCGCCGCCGTCGTCGCCTTCGCCGCCTGGGGCTTGGTGATGCCCGAATCGCCGCTGATGGCCACGCTCGACGGCTCCGACCGGACCGTCTGGACCTTCATCATCACCGCGGCCGGCGTCGCCCTGCTCGGGCTGCTGACCGGGTCGATGAAAAAAGACGTGAAGGAGAAGGACGCCGACTAGCCGGAGGCCGGCGCCAGCTCCAGCTCGCGCCAGGGCCCCTCGCCGCACATCGGCTGCGTGCGGCCCTGCAGCCAGTCGACCTGGAGGTCGTCGTAGTGGGGGCTGGCCGGGTGCCCCGACTGGCCGGTGAACATCTGCCAGCGCGAGCGGTCGGGGTCGGCGGCGTCGGCGACCATCCGCCAGCTCGGCGCCCAGACCGCCCGGTAGGGGTCGTTGGGGTCGTAGGCGATCTGGCTGACCGTCTCCTGGGCGCCGCCGGCCCGCAGGCGGCGGTTGAGGAAGCGCCGCAGCACCGGGTTGGCGTCGCCGAGCGGGTGCGGGAACTCCATCTCGTGGACCTGGCCCCAACGCCAGGCGTCCGGCTCGGGGCCGAAGCGCTCCTCGAGGTCGTCGAGGGCGCCGGCCAGCGCCTCCAGCACGAGCTCGTCCCAGGGCCGGCCGATCAGCTCATCGTCGGCTTCCTCCCAGAGGTCCATCAGGTGCGAGTGCCAGCGCCAGGGCGAGGTCGAGTGCGCCGTGAACCCGTTGTCGGCGCGGTCGAGCCAGCGCTCGCAGAGGTCGCGGTCGCCGATCGCCGCCCGCGCCACCTCGCGCCCCAGCCGCAGCAGGAAGGCCTGGTAGATCGTCCCGGCGACCGTCTCGGAGTCGAGCTGGCCGTCCCAACTGCGCAGCCGCTCGATCGCGCTGCGCTCGCGCTGGCCGGCGGGTGCGAGCCGGCCCAGCCGCCGCGCTGCCTCGAGCCCGGGCAGCGAGAGCACGTCGGTCTGGATCGCCTCGAAGCTCTCGAGGTCGTGCAGCTCGCGCTCGTCCAGCCGTTCTTCGATCCGCCTGGCGCGGAACCCGTCGAGCCACTCGCTGGTGATGTGGTGGGGGTACTCGTCGCCGACGATCCGGTTGTTGGCGGTAATCAGGTAGCCGCTCTCGGGGTTTTCGACCTCGGGCAGGTCGGCGTAGGGGATCGTCCCCTCCCACTCGAACTCGCCGCTCCAGCCGGGCTTCGGCAGGTCGGCGACGCCACCGCGACGCAGCGGCAGGCGGCCGATCAGCTTGTACCCGATCGAGCCGTGGCGGTCGGCCCAGATCATGTTCGAGGCGGGCGAGGTGTGGCCCTCCAGGCGCCGCACCAGGTCCGGGCCGGAGTCGATCTCCAGCAGCTCGAACATCCCGGCGAAGGCGGTCGGCTCGTCCAACGTCGCCCAGCGCAGCGCCAGCGGCTCGCCCTCGTCGGCGCCGAGCGCCTCGTTGACGATCGGGCCGTGGTGGGTGCTGCGGACCTCGAGCTCGACCGGCTCGCGGCCCTTGACCGGGATCTGCTCGCGGAGCGTGCGCACCGGCAGCCACTCGTCTTCGAACAGGTAGTTGTCGCCCTCGACCCGCTCGACGAAGAGGTCCTGGACGTCGCCCATCACGTTGGTGATCGTCCAGGCGACGTCGTTGTTCTGGCCCATGTAGATACCCGGCATGCCCGGCAGCGAGGCGCCGCGCACGAAGCGGCTCGCCGTGGCGGATGCTGGCCTCGTACCAGATGCCCGGCATGCTCGGGGGCAGATGCGGGTCGCCGGCGACCAGCGGCGTGCCGGTCGCCGAGCGGCTGCCGGTGACCGCCCAGTTGTTGGAGCCGCTGGCCTCGGCGGCGAGCCCGAGCTGCTGGCGCACCGCGTCGATCTGGGCGACGATCGAGAGCCCGTCGCCGCTCCAGGCTTCCTGGGTGACGATCGGGTTGTCGGCCGGGTAGGTCGGGTCGAGGCGCGCGGTCAGCTCCGGGCCGAGCTCGCGCAGCATGTCGGCGCGGACCAGCTCGCGCTCCCAGTTGGTCGAGAGGCCGAAGGCGAGCAGCTTGCCGAGGCTGAGGATGTCGACCGGAGCCCACGGCTTCCACTCGAGGCCGAGCAGGCGCATCTCGAAGGGCGGCGCCTTGGCCTCCTCGGCGGCCGCGTTGACGCCGGCGCAGAAGCGCTCGAGCTGGCTGAGCAGGCCGGGGTCGAGCACCGCCGCCTCGGCTTCGGCGGCGCGGCGGATCCCGAGCGTGAGCAGCAGCCGGTCGATCGGCAGCCCGTCCGGCCCGGCCATCTCGGCGACCCGGCCGCTGACCACCCGGCGGTAGAAGTCCATCTGCCAGAGCCGGTCCTGGCCGTGGCAGAAGCCGAGGGCGAAGTAGAGGTCGTGGCGCTCGTCGGCCTCGATATGGGGGACGCCCCAGCGGTCGCGCCGCACCCGCACCCGGCCCGAGAGCGCCTCCAGCTCGATCGTCCCCTTCGTCTTCGGCAGCGGCCGCCGCGTCATCAGGTGCCAGGCGGTCGCCGCCGAGACCGCCGCCAGCCCCGTCCCCGCGACCCCGGCCAACAGCCCCGTCCTCGCCGCCTTGCTTCCGCTCAGCCTTCCCATCGGGCCAGTGTAGCGGTGACTGGCTGCCCAGCCAGTCGCGCTATTCGAGGAGCTCGCCGGGAAGGCGGTCCTCACCCTCGAGCTTTTCGAGGTGGGCCTCCATCGCCATCGCCGCCATCGGCAGGAGCTCGACCGGGACGTCGTCCCAGACCGTGGCGAGCAGCTGCGGCGCGGGAGCGCTCGCCGGCGTCGAGGGCGGCGAGCAGGCGGCGCTCGCGCATCTCGCGGTGCTCGACGTATTCGGCCAGCTTCGCCGCGGGGTCGGTGATCCAGGGGCCGTGGCCGGGGGCGATCAGCTCCAGCGGCTCGGCCTGGAGGCGGTGCAGCGAGCCCATGAAGGCGGCCAGGGAGTCGCCGCCGGGCGGGACGATCGTCGAGCCGAGCCCGAGCACGAGGTCGCCGCTGAAGCAGACGCCGTCGGGGCTGAGGAAGGCGACGTGGTCGGCGGCGTGGCCGGGGGTGGCGACGGCGCGCAGGCCGCCGTGCTCCTCGCCGTCCGCGGGCAGGACGACCGGGGCGCCGAGCTGGTCGGCGCCGGCGGTGTGGTCGCCGTGGGAGTGGGTGAGCAGGACGGTCCCGATGCCGCCGCGCTGCTCGGCGGCGGCCCGGATCGCGTCCAGGTGCGCCCGATCCTCGGAGCCGGGGTCGATCACGAGGCAGGGGTCCGCGCCGTAGACGTAGGCGTTGGTCCCTTCCAGGGTCATCGGCCCCGGGTTGGGGGCAACGATCCGAACGATCTCCGAATGCCCTGGCCCCTCTTCCGGCGCTTGCTGCATGAAGCCGCCTATAGCCGGCCTAACGCCGCAAGCGTCAGCCCGAGACCTCTTTGGCGATCGCGTCGCGGGCGTCCTGGGGCTCGAGCACGACGAGGTCGCCGGCCCCGCGCAGGATCTCCCGGACCAGCCACGGCTTGCCGGCGTAGGGCAGCTCGACGACGACGGCGCCGTCGGCCAGCTCCTCGACCACCGTGCGCTCCTCGCGCAGCCAGCGGGCCCGCTCGGGCGAGACCCAGACGCGGGCGACCTCGGCGGTCGGCACCTCGCCGTGGGTCATCCAGCCCTCGACCCCGGCGAACTCCTCGACTTCGGGGCGCGGCTCGAAGCTCTCCTTCGAGAGAGCCGCCTCCTTGATCCGGTCGAGCTTGAAATGGCGAACGCCCTCTTTGCCGAGGTCGTAGCACTCGACGTACCAGCCCTCCTTGCCGTTCTCGAGCCGGTAGGGCTCGACCCGGCGGTCGGTCAGCTGGTCCTCGTTTTCCTTGTAATAGGAGAGCTCGAGCACCTTCGACTTGGCGATCGCGTCATTGACCATGCGCGCGACGGCGGCGTCGCCGCCGCCCGCGGGGACGATCTCCAGGCCCTCCTTGGAGGGATCGTGGCCGAGCGCGGCGACGATTTTCTCGCGCGCGCTCTGCAGATTGGACTGCGGCAGGTGGTCGCCGAAGAGGTCGATCGCGGCGACCAGGGCCTTCGCCTCAAGCGGCAGGAGGCGGGCCGGGCGGGCGAAGTTGTCGCCGTAGGGCTCGGAGTCGACCTCGATCTCCTCGCCGAGGATTTCCGCATAGAGCACGTAGGTGCCGCCGCCGAAGTTGACGACGTTGAGCAGCTCGATGTCCTCGCGCAGCTCCTCGTCGGTCAGCTCCAGCCGTTTGCGCAGCTCGGCGATCTGCAGCCGCTCGCCCTTTTTCGCCGCTTCGATCAGCATGCCGGCAAGCGTCACCAGGCGGGCGAAGCGCTCGGGCCGGATCGCCGCCTCGCCGCGCCCGTTGGAGCGACTGCGCCGCGGCGCGTCGCTGCAGCGGCCGGTCGACGACCTTGGCCGGCTTGAACCCGTTCTCGTGGCGGTCGCGCAGCAGCGAGACGCGGCTCTCGGCCTCCGTGCGCAGGTCGTCGGGGGCGAGCACCCTGGCGTTGGCGCGCCAGCGTAGGACCCAGGCGATCAGCTCGCGGTGGGAGGCGTAGTCGGTTTCGAAGACCTTGCCCTTGCCCGGCGCGCCGTCGGACTTCTTTGCCTCGCGGAGCTCGCCGTAACCGCCGAAGTCGCGTTCGATCAGCCAGGCGATCCGCTCGCGGATGAAGATCTTCGCGGTGCCCTGGGTCTCCCCCAGCTGCCAGTCGGCGCGGCTGCCGTAGTCGCGGCGGTCGAAGTCCTCGGGCGGCGAGAAGTCGTGCTCGGCCTTGGAGGCGTAGCCGACCTTGCCCTGGATCCGCGAGAGCCGGAAGACCCGGACCGCATCGCGCTCGTGCGAGTGGCCGATCAAGTAGAACTGGCCGCCGCGGAAGACCAGGTGGAAGGGGTCGACCTTGCGCTTCTCGGTCTCGCCCCGCTCCATCGTGAAGTAGGTGAACTCGACCGTCTTGCGGCGGCTGATCGCGGTCTCGATCTTGGAGAGGCGCTGGGAGAGGTCGCGGCCGCCGGCGGAGGCGGTCATCGCCATCTCGACCGGGGCGCGCTCGCCCTCGTTGAGCGGGTTCGGGTGACCCCAGGCGACCTGCTGCAGGGCGAGCCGCAGCGGCTCGGCGTAGGCGAAGCCGCCGTCGGTGAGCAGCAGCAGCGCCGTGGACAGCGCCGCCAGCTCGTCGTCGGAGAAGGAGATCGCGTCGAGGTAGAAGTTCTCCGGCGGCAGCGAGTAGAGCTCGGCCTCGAAGAAGCCCTCCCCCGGCTTCTCGACCCCGAGCTGGATCCCGAGGCTCTCCAGCTCCGCGCGGTCGGCGTAGAAACGGCGCGCGAAAGCGTCGTCGTTCATGTCGCTGTAGCCCTCCACCTCGCGCTTGATCTCCAGGGCCGAAACGGGTCGGCCCTGGGCCATCAGGAACGAGATCAGGGAGAGCTGGCGGATCAGCTTCTCGGTGTCCTTCGCCACTGGCCCGCAGGATAGTCTGCGGCGCACTACATGGACATCCTGCGCAACCTCTTCGGCAACCTGACCTCCGGCATTATCCGGCTATTGGTCGCGGTCGGGATCATCGCCGCGGTTGGGTACTTCATCGTCAGACCGGCCCTCGACACCGCCAACAAGTCGATCGAGGGCTTCAACAAGAGCTTCGAAAAGTCGTTCAACCATCCGGGCGCCGACCTCACCGACATCAACAAGACGCTCGAGGACGTGAACAGGCAGGTCGAGCGCGAGATCCGCAAGTCGTTCAAGGCGGCGAAGACCGAGGGCAACCCGAACCGGCTGATCAAGTGCATCAAGCACGCCCACGGCGATGTGCAGCGGATTCAGAAGTGCACGCTGAAGTTCTAGCGCCGCGCTAGGGCGCCGCGGAGGTCAGGCCGCTTCGCGCTGGCCGAAGAAGGCCGAGCCGGAAAGGGCGCGGTCGAAGCCGGACCAGGACTCGCCGGGGGGTAGCTGGCGCTCGAGGCGGTCGAAGCTACCGAGGCGGCCGCCAAGGTTGTCGATCATGTGGACGAGGACGGCCTCGCGGGTGGCGGGGACGACCGGTGAGCCGTGCTCGAGCGAGCCGTGGTGGGCGAGAATGATGTGGAGGAGGCAGCGGGCGAGCCCTGGATCGAAGCCGTCGATCTCCTCGATTTGGCGGCGCACGGCGTAGTAGCCGAGCGGGATCTCGCCTTCGAGCCGGCCGGCGTCGGTGAGGTCGATCGCCAGCGGATCTTCGTTGTAGGCCTGGAGCTTGCCGACGTCGTGCAGCAGCGCTCCGGCGACCGCGACTTCGCGGTCGATCCCCGGGAAGAAGGGGGCGGCGGCGTTGACCGCCTGGGCGACCGAGAGCGCGTGCTCGAGCAGGCCGTGGCGGTAGGCCTGGTGGTAGACCTTCGCCGCCGGCGCCTCGCGGAAGCGGTGCCAGGTCGGCGAGAGCTCGCCGAAGAAGTAGTCGAGCAGCTGGCGCAGGTGGGTGTCCTCGATCGCCGCGTCGAGCAGCTCGCGCATCTCCGCCTCGAGCTGCTCGGCGTCAACCTCGGAGGCGGGCGCCAGTTCGTCGGCGTCGTACTCGTCCGGCTCGGCGACGCGCAGCGCCGACAGCTTGATCTTCGCCCCCCAGCGCTCGCTGCGCTCGAAGACGCCGGTCAGGTGGACCGCCGCCCCCTTCTTGGAGAGGGCGTAAAGCGCCTCGGCGTCCTCCCAGCAGACCGCCTCGGCGGCGCCGCTCGCGTCGCCGATCCCGAGCCGCAGCCAGGGCTCGCCGTTGCGCTTGCGCCGCAGCTCGCGCTCGCGCACCGCGTACACGCCCAGGACCCGCTGACCGTCCTCGAGATCGGCCAGCGCGACCCGCGGTTCGGGCGGCGTTGGGATGGCAATCTGCTGCTCGTCCATCGCCTCTCCCAAGTTAGAGACGAGTGCGGACAGCCGAACCGAGCCCTACTGGCGCAGGCCGGCGTCGACCCGGGCGCCGAGCACCGAGTCGACCTGGGTCCAGTACGCGACCACCCGTTCCTGGACCTCGCTGGAGACTTCTTCGCTGGCATGGGCGACGATGTTCGCGACCAGCTCGGCCTGCTGCGCCTCATCCATCACCTCGCGGTAGAGCGTGCCCGCCTGGCCGAAGTCGTCGTCCTCGGCGTGCCGCGCGCCGGCGTAGCGGTCGATCTCCTCCGGCTCCACCGCCCAGACCGCCGCGGCCGCCTCGACCCCGGATTCGGGGTAGCTGAAGACCCGGTTGACCAGCATCCGGTCGGGGCTGAGGCCGATCCCCGGCACCAGATTGGCCGGCGAGAAGCTCGAGTGCTCGACCTCGCTGACGAAGTCCTCGGGGTTGCGGTCGAGGACGACGCGGCCGAGCGCGATCGGCGGGTAGTCGGCGTGCGGCCAGACCTTGGTGACGTCGAAGGGGTTGAAGCGGTAGGAGGCGGCCTTGGCGAACGGCATCACCTGGACCTCGAGGCGCCACTCGGGAGCCTCGCCGGCCGCGATCGCCCGGCGCAGGTCGCGGCGGTGCGCGTCGGGGTCGGCGGCAGCCACCCGCTGGGCCTCGGCCTCGCTGTAGTTCTCGATCCCCTGCACCGTCTTGAAGTGGTACTTGACCCAGAACTTCTCGCCGCCGGCGTTGACCCAGGAGAAGGTGTGGCTGCCGTAGCCGTTCATGTGCCGCAGGGTCCGCGGCGTGCCGCGGCCGGACATCAGCATCGTCACCTGGTGGGCGCTCTCCGGCGAGAGCGTCCAGAAGTCCCACTGCAGGTCGTTGGAGCGCAGGCCGGTGTCGGGCTGGCGCTTCTGACTGTGGACGAAGTCGGAGAACTTGCCCGGGTCGCGGATGAAGAAGACCGGGGTGCTGTTGCCGACCAGGTCGTAGGTCCCTTCCTCGGTGAAGAACTTGACCGCGAACCCGCGCGGGTCGCGGGCGGTATCGGGGGAGCCGGGCTCGCCGACGGTGGTCGAGAAGCGCAGGAAGAGCGGCGTCCGCGCGCCCTTCTGGAAGAGGCCGGCGCTGGTCAGCTGGGAGACGTCCTCAGTCGCTTCGAAGAAGCCGTGGGCGGCGCTGCCCTTGGCGTGGACGACCCGCTCAGGCGACCGCGCGCGGCTGAAGTCCTGCAGCTTCTGGACGGTGGGGTGATCGGGCGGGCTCGTCGTCTCCCGTTGCATCTGCTCGTCGCTCATCGCTTCCGGGGGAGTTTAGAGAGCGCCGAGCCAGTGCCCGAGGCTGACCGCGGCGAAGCCGGCCACTACGGAGACGCCGATGTTGAGCAGGGCGAGGTCGAGCTGGCCGGCGCGCTCGAGCCGGTGGCTGTCGAGCACCCAGGTCGAGAAGGTGGTGAAGGAGCCGATCGCGCCGCCGGCGACGATCGTCAGCGGCGCGCCGTGCAGGCCCGCCCCGGCGACGACGCCGATCGCCAGCGCGCCGAGCAGGTTGACGGCGAGGATGCCGAGCGGGAAACGGCTCGTCCAGCGGGCGGAGACGGCGGCGTCGAGCAGGTAGCGGGCGGCGGCGGCGAGGCCGCCGAGCAATCCGACGGCGATCCAGGCGGGGGCGCTCACGCGGCTTCCTCCGCCGCCTGCCGCCAGGGCCGGCGCGCCTCGAGCGCGATCCCCAGCCGCACCAGGACGTAGCCGACCGCGATCGTCGCCGCGCAGTAGGCGGCGGCGAGGCCGCCGGCGCCGCGGTCGACCAGCTCGTAGAGCTCTAACTGCAGAGTCGAGAAGGTGGTCAAGGTGCCGCAGATCCCGGTCGCCAGGAAGGGGTGTTGCAGGCGCTCCTCGGGGTGGTCGCGGGTCAGCGCGAAGAAGTAGCCGAGCATCAGCGCCCCGGCCAGGTTGACCGCGAAGGTCGGCCACGGCCAGCCGCCGGGGTCGGGCGGGAAGGCCTCCGCCAGTCCGACCCGGATCAGCGCCCCGACCACACCACCGGCGTAGATCGCGGCCAGGCGGCCCGGGTGCATCGTCCGTCCGCGATCGATTGAGGATGGCTTAGTGTTCATCTATGTCGCAGGGGAAGCGGCGGGGGCCGAAGCCTGCCGGAGAGCATGCAGGAACGGAAGTGGAGATAACCGACGAGCTCGGCGGGAAGCTGCCGCGCGCCTACGCCCCACCGCTCGCCGCGACTCTCGTCTTCCTCGCCGCCGGCGCGGTGCTGATGCTGGAGATCCTCGCGGTGCGGCTGCTGGCGCCCTACGTCGGCCTCACCCTGGAGACGACGACCTCGATCATCGGCGCCGCCCTCGCCGGGATCGCGCTCGGGGCCGCGATCGGCGGCTACCTCGCCGACCGCACCGACACCCGCCTGCTGATCGTCGCCCTCTTCGTCGGCGGCGGCCTGCTCAGCCTGCTCACCGTGCCGGTTGTCCACTGGCTCGGCCCCGGCGCGCGCGGGGACGGCGACGCGGCGGCGCTGGGGATCACGGTGCTCGCCCTCGTCCCCGCCGCGGCGGCTCTGAGCGCGGTCTCGCCGGCGGTCGCCCACCTGCAGCTGCACGACCTCGCGGTCAGCGGCACGATCGTCGGGCGGCTCTCGGCCTGGGCGACCGCGGGGGCGCTGGTCGGCACCTTCGGGACGGGCTTCGTGCTGGTGCCGGTGATGGCGGTCAACACCGCCGTGCTGATGATCGGCGTCGTCCTGGTCCTGGTCGGGGTCGCGCTTGGGGTGACGATGCGGACCCTTTCGGTCGCGGTGCTCGGCGGGGCGGTCCTGGCCGCCGGTGCGCTCGGGGCGCTGGCCCAGGCCTCCGAGTCCCCCTGCATCGAGGAGTCCTCCTACCACTGCCTCGACGTCGAAAAGGACCCCCGCCGTCCGAACGGCTACAGCCTCCTGCTCGACGGCGCCAACAACTCCTACGTCGACCTCGAGGACCCCACTTTCCTCGCCTTCGCCTACACCCGCTGGATCGCCCAGCCGATCGACGCGATGTTCCCCGGGCGGAGGCCGCTCGACGCGGTCTTCGTCGGCGGCGGCGGCTTCACGCTGCCGCGCTGGCTGCTGGCGCGGCGCCCAGGCTCGCACGCCGAGGTGCTCGAGGTCGACGGCGGTGTCGTCGACCTCGACGAAGAACGGCTCGGCCTGCGCCCCTCCGCCGACCTTGAGGCGACCGTGGGCGACGCGCGGATCACGATGCTCGATGTGCCCGACGACAGCGCCGACGTCGTCGTCGGCGACGCCTTCAGTGGCTACACGGTGCCCTGGCACCTGACCACCGAGGAGTGGATGGAGGAAGTGCGACGGGTGCTGAAACCGGGCGGCCTCTACGCGCTGAACCTGATCGATTACCAGCCGCTCGACTTCATCAAGGCCGAGGGCGCGACGCTGCTCGACGCCTTCGATTCCGTCCGCCTCACGACCGCGGTCGACGAAGCAGGGACCCCGGTCGGTGGCAACGTGGTGATGCTCGCCTCCGACCGGCCGATGGGTCCGCGGGTGGGGGTCAACGAACGGGGCACCGTGACCTTCCCCCAGGCTCCGCTCGAAGAACTTGTCGGCGACGCCGAGCCGCTGCGCGACGACTACGCGCCGGTCGATCAACTGCGCAGCGAAGAATGACGCTAGCGTTGGCGCCGTGGTCCGCCGCACGCTCTGCGCCGTCCTCGTCGTCCTGATTTGCGCCAGCGCCGCGACGGCCGCTACGGGGCAGACCGCCGCCCGGCCCGGCTTCAGCTTCGGCCCGATCGACGCGGCGACCAAGCAGCGGATGGTTGGCGTCTCCTGGCGACCCGGCTGCCCGGTCGGACTCGACGACCTGCGCCTGCTGAAGGTGCGGCACTGGGGCTTCGACGGGCGCGTCCATCGCGGCCGGCTCGTCGTCCACGAGGACTCGGCCGCCGCGATGGTCCGGGTGATGCGTCGGCTCTTCCGGCTCCACTTCCCAATCCGGCGGATGCAGCTCGTCGACGCCTACGGCGCCGACGACCACCGCAGCATGGACGCCGACAACACCTCGGCCTTCAACTGCCGCTTCGTCTCCGGCACCGACCGCTGGTCCGAGCACGCCTACGGCCGCGCGATCGACGTCAACCCGGTCGAGAACCCCTACGCCGACAGCGACGGCTACGTCTCGCCGCCCGCCGGCGCCCCCTACCGCGACCGCAGCCAGCGGGCCATGGGCCTGATCCATCGCCGCGGCAACGTCGTCCGGACCCTCGCCGCGATCGGCTGGGAGTGGGGCGGCAACTGGTCCTGGCCGAAGGACTACCAGCACTTCTCGCTGACCGGCGGCTGAGGTGTCGCCCGACCTGAGGATGTGAGCTACGTCACGGCGCCGCCGGCGGTGGACAATTAGGGTTCCCTGACGATGAACCTGCGGCTCTTCCGCTGGGTCGCCCTGATCGAGGCGACCAGCTTCCTCGCCCTCCTCGTCGCCACGGTGATCAAACGCACCGACGGGGGCGAAGGCGGCGTGCAGATCCTCGGCCCGATCCACGGCCTCCTCTTCATCGCCTACATCGCAATCGCCCTCTCGATCCGCGCCGACGCGGGCTGGACCTGGAAGCAGACCTTCCTGATCCTGGTCGGCGCCGTGCTGCCCTTCGGCGGCTACGTGGTCGACTGGTGGCTGGTGCGGCGCGAGCGGCAGCCGGCCAGCTAGCGGCCCGCCCGTCGGCGCAGGCCGGCGCTCCTATATGACGGTTCGCGGTTCCCGCGGTTTACTTGCAGGAACCGATGTCCTGGACGATCGCCGACATCCCTGACCTGAGCGGCCGCGTCGCGGTCGTGACCGGCGCCAACGGCGGCCTCGGGCTGGAGACCGCGCGGGCCCTGGCCGGGGCCGGCGCCCACGTGGTGATGGCGGCGCGGAACCAGGAGAAGGCGGCTCGGGCCGAGGCCGAGATCCGCCGCGGCCTGCCTGACGCCGCGCTCGAGGTCGTCCCGCTCGACCTCGGCTCGCTGGCCTCGGTGCGGGAGGCGGGTGCGCAAATCGCCGCCGCGCATCCAACCGTCGACCTGCTGGTCAACAACGCCGGCGTGATGGGGATCCCGGAGCGGCGCACGGTCGACGGCTTCGAGATGCAGTTCGGCGTCGACCATCTCGGCCACTTCGCGCTGACCGCGCTGCTGTTGCCGGCACTTCTGCGCGCCCCGGCGGCGCGGGTCGTCACCGTAACCAGCAGCGCCCACCACATGGGCCGCGCGGTCAACCCGGAGAACCCGAACCTCGAGGGTCGCTACGGGCCCTGGCGCGCCTACGGCCAGGCGAAGCTCGCCAACTTCCACTTCGCCCTCGGCCTGCACCGCAAGCTCGCCGCGGCGGGCGCGCCGGCGGCCAGCCTCGTCGCCCACCCCGGCCTCTCCAACACCGAGCTGCAGATCGTCAGCGTCGAGGAGACCGACGGCGGCCTCTCCCAGCGCTTCTTCCGCATGCTCGCCGCCAGGGTCGGCATGTCGGCGTCCCAGGGCGCGCTCTCCCAGCTCCGCGCCGCCGCCGACCCCGGCGCCGCGAGCGGTGAGTTCTACGGCCCGCTCTGGGTCAACAGCGGGCCGCCGGTCCGCAAGCCGGTCCTGCGTCGGCTGGGCATGGACCGCGCCGTCGCCCGTCTCTGGGAGGTCTCCGAAAGCGCAACCGGGCTGGAGCTGGCGCGGTGATGCGGGCGGCGCGCGCACCGCGCTCCTGGGTCGCCGCCGCGCTCCTGTTCGCCACCGCTCTCGTCTTCGCGCCCGCGGCGAGCGCGGACCCGGGGACGCTCTTTTTCACGGTCGCCTCGCCCGAACCGCACATCGAGCAGCTCTGGTCGGTGCGTGAAGACGGCAGCCGGCTTCGCAAGCTGCGACGACAACTGCCGGTCGGCCCCCAGGGCAGCGTGGCGACGTTGGCGCCTGGCGGCAAACGGATTCTCTGCGTCTGCCGCCAGGGCGAGGTCGACTCGGTGCGGATCGACGGCACCCACCTGCGGCGGCTCGGCGGGCTGCCCCCCACCACCCGCTACAAGGTCGTCACCCTCGACTCCTCCGGCTCCGCGTTCTGGGTCAAGGGCAGCAAGTGGATCTACACCAAGGCGGTTGGAAGGCAGCCGCGGCTGATCGCCACCTTTAGCGGCGGCGCCGTGGTCGGCGAGCCGGTCGTCCCCAGCCCGAACGGCCGCCGCCTCGCCGTCGTCACCTACGGCCCCGCCGACGAAGTTGAGTCGCTGCTGACGATGGGACTCAACGGCCGCGACCGCACGCTGGTCTACCAGGGCAGTGGGCTGGCCAAAGAAATCTGGGACGTGGCCTGGTCTCCGGATGGGCGCCAGCTGATCCTCTCCGACGGCACCGGCGAAGGCGACCCGAAGGGCGAACTGCCCGTCCACTACCCCCGTCAGTTGTTCCTGGCCCCCAGCGACGGCTCCAACCCAACCGGGGCCCTGCTGCCGCTCCCCGAAGGGACCTCCAGCCCCTTCTTCTCGCCCGGCGGCACCCGGCTGGCATTCACCGGATACCCCAACGACGAGGTCCAGCTTGCCACCGCCGACCTCGACGGGCTCGCGCCGCGACCCGTACCCGGCACCACCTGCCGGCCCTCCTACTGCGAATTCGCACCGCGCGTGGTGGGTTGGGTCAGCAGGCCCTAGCCGACGCGTACGCTTCCATGGCGTGCCGATAGGAGTTGCTCTTCACGTCGAAGATCGGCACGCTTGAGCCGAGTTGCGTGATCGCGCCGCGCAGCCGGTCGGAGTCGAATTTGTGCGATAGAGGGGCCACCGGGTTGATCGTGATCGCGCTGAGGCTGACCCGCCGCAGGACCTCGATCTCCACACCTGTCTCGCGGTACCAGTGCGGCGAGCGTTTGCGGAGGAAGACCTTGGTGGCGTCGTCGGCGATCACCTTGAGGCGACGGGAACGGGCCAGCCGGACGAGGGCGTCCAGGAAGCGTTCCGGGAGGGTTCTGGAGATCACGAAGGTCTGGGGCACCGGGCCGCGGTCGCCGAGGACGGCGGAGATTTCGGCGGGCTCCGCGAGCAGGGCGAAGTGATCGGGCAGGGGCCGCAGCCCCTCTCCCGCGGTGATCACGGCGTCGGTCGATACCTCCGTGGCGAGGTTCCGCAGTCGCGGGTCCTCCACCAGGGGAAGATTGAACAGGCCCAGCGCGTGGTTGGTCCGGCGGACGACCTCGTCGATCTCCTGACCGAGCACCGCCCCGGTCGAGAGAACGACGACGTCGGCGATATCCGGCGCCGAGGCGGCGCGGCGGTCGATCGAGCCGTCGACGAGCGCGTGTTCGGCGCCGAAATCCAGCATCGCGTCGGTGATCGCACGGATGCCGGCAGCCGTGCTTGCGCCGGCGACCTCGACCTCGGCGGCCTCGTGCAGGCGACCGATCACGACTTCACCCAACGGCGTTCTGTGTTCGGTCTGGAGCAGGATCTCGTGGGGCGCGGTGCAGCGGCTGAGCAGGGGGCGGGTCGTCGCCACCACCGAACCCGCCGGACAGCGGATCCTCGGCTTGGTGATCAACGGCTGGATCGCGTCGGCCTCCTCGCCGTCCCGCCCGATCGAGGTGATGGCAAGGGTGCGACCGAGCTTCGACAGCTCGTCGATCAGGGTGGTCAGCGCCTCGGTCTTGCCGGTGTTCTTGGCAAGACCGACGAACATCACCCGTTGGGCGGGGCCGACCCCTGCTGCAAGCGTCTTCTCCATTCCGCCATCCCTCGCTACGCCGCCTCGGGTACCGCTTGGGAAGCGAGGGCCCGCGCCAGGAAGGTTGCGAGGTGACTCGGGAGGGTCCCCTTCGAGAAGCCCGCGTCGTAGCCAAGCTCCTTGGCAAGCCCGTCGGAAATCCGCGGGCCTCCGCAGACGAGGAGCGTCCTACCGCGCATCCCCTCGGCTTCGATCATCTCGACCAGCTCGGTCAGGTTGTGGATATGCAGGTCCTGCTGGGTGACCGTCTGGGAGACGACGATCGCATCGGCGCCCACCTCGTCCGCGTGGGCGATCAGCGCGGTGTTCGGAACCTGGCTGCCCAGGTTGTAGGTGGAGAACGACTTGTATGCCTCGAGCCCGTGATGACCGTCGTAACCCTTGAGGTTCAGCATCGCGTCGATCCCGACACTGTGGGTATCGGACCCGGTGCTGGCGCCGACGACGACGATCTTCCGCCCGATCTCGCGCTCCACGAAGGCATCGACTTCGTCCTCTCCCATGTACTCCTCGTCGATGCCGGCCCGGTGGAGCGACTCATGGTCGATTCGTCGGTCGAAAACACCGTAGAGCAGGAGGTACGTGAAGCCGTCGGTGACTTTCTGGTGGTAGACGACCTCCGACCGCGAGAGGCCCATGTTGCGGGCGACCTCGAGCGCCGCGAAGCGGGCCGCCTGCTCGCTGCCGATCGGCAGCGTGAAGCTGATCTGGACTGTTCCGTCGTCGCGGTGATCGGCATACGGTTTGATCCCCTTCACCTCCTCGTGACTAGGAGACCGGTGCACTCGCCATCACCTCCTCCAGGGGGTTGAAGTAGTGCTCGTCGGTGGCGATGATCCCCTCGGCCCCACGGCCCTCGTCGGGATGGCGACGCACGTCTCCGAAGCAGCCTTCGCTGATCGCGCCGAACAGGCCGGCCTCGGTTATCTCTTCCAGCATCACGAGCGCGCGCCCGAGAACGTCCCGCGCGTGGCTCTGGATGATCCCGTCGCGGCGGAACTCGATCTCGTCGGCGAAGTCGCGCGCGGCGGTCGCCACATAGGAGACGTTCTCCAGGGACAGCACCCGGTCGTGAATGTGGGGAGTGAAGACGCCCTCGGTCGGCACCCCAATCGTTTGCAGGCTCTGGCGAGTCGCAACCGACACCAGGTTGAACAGCGTGTCGCAGGCGTGGGTGCGCAGCGAGTTGCCGTTCATGTGCCGGGTCGGCGGCATGTACTTGACCGGGCTATCGGGAAACAGCTCGCGCGTCAGCTGGGCCTGCGCCATCTCCAAGAGGAGGCTGTTCGGCACATCGGGGTGGATCTCGAAGGCGTTGCCGATCGCGATGTGCTCCGGCCGGACCCCCGAGTTGCGGGCGAGCTCGAAGTTGATCATCTGCGAGGCCACCACCGAGGGCGCCGCCTCCAGGGCATCCGCCGTCCGCAGGTAGTTGTCCTCCCCGGTGTTGATCACGATCTGGAAGAAGCCGTTGATCATCCGCGAGAGACGCTGGTCGACCAGCGTCCTCACCATGTTGATGTCGCGGTAGAGAATTCCGTAGAGGGCGTCGTTCACCATGTTGTCGAAGCCCTCGATCGCGCCGAGCACGGCGATCTCCGGCATGCAGAGACCTGAGCAGAAGCTGGAGACGCGGACGTAGCGACCGTTCTGCTCGGCCCACTCGTCGAGCGCCTCGCGCATGATCCGGAAGTTGGCCTGGGTCGCGAAGGTGCCGCCGAAGCCTTCGGTGGTCGGACCGTCCGGAACGTAGTCGAGCAGGCTCTGCGCGGTGGAGCGGATCACGGCGATGATGTCGCCGCCGTGGTCGGCGACGGCGCGAGCGTGGACCACGTCCTCGTAGATGTTCCCGGTCGCGGTCAGGACGTAGCGATGGGTCGAGGGTGACTCGCCGATCCTCTCGCGCCTCTCCCGTCGCTCCTCGAGCGCCTTGGAGATGCGATCCCGCTCCTCGGCGCAACGGCGTACGACGCAATCGCGGATCTCCTGATCATCCGCGGCTGGGAGCGCTCCGAGGTCGAGGTCACCGGCCGCGACTGCGAGCGCCAACTCGTTCGGATCGAGGCCGGTCTGGATCATTCCGTTCCCGATCCAGTAGCCCATTCCCCGCTCGAGCCGACCTTGCTCGAGGATGTGATCGACGACGACGTTCGCGAGCGGCACGCCGGCGGCATCGGCCTCTTCCAGTCCGAGCAGCCGCAGCACCGTGCGCTCGACCGAGACGGTCGTCTTAGCGGCGATCTCGCCGCCGACGTCGGCGGCGATCAGGGCCCCCGCCTCCCGGCAGGCGTTCACCACCCCTGGGTCCAGCCCCAGCTTGGAACTCGCCCAGCTCAGCTCCCCCGCCCCGTTGCTATGTGGCCCCCCGTTCAGCGACATGGTGGGTCACTGCTCACTTATGGCTTTCGGCCCACGAAGACCGCGTAGTTCTCACCGCTGACCGAGGTGCACTCCACGTCCTCGAAGCCGCAGCGCCGCATCAGGTCCAGCAACTCGTTGTGTGGCATGTAGTGACACCTGCGTTGAAGGGTCAGCGGCGTGCCGTCGATACTCAGCTCCACCTCCCAGCGTCGAATACGCGTCTCTCGATCGGCACTGATGCGTTCGCGCATCTCGACGCTGTGTCCGTCGATCATCCGGAGCGGAAGCTCGACCCACTCGGCCGTCTCCTCACCGAGGTTCTTCTCGTGTGGGGCGTCGAGATAGACACGACCGCCCGGGCGCAGCGCGGCTCGGAAGTTTTCCAGCGACCGCTCGAGCGCCGAGCGGTCCGGGTCGGCGTCGTCGTCGAAGGTTCCCGCGTAGAGGAACGAGCACCCCCGGCACATCACGACGTCGAAGTCGTTGTCGAAAAGCCCGCCGAGCTCCTCCCAACGCACCTTCACCGTCTCGAGGTCAACGCCAGCCGCCTCGGCGTTGATCTGGAACCGCTCCAGCATCTTCTCGCTGCCGTCGGTGCAGGTGACCGAGTACCCCATCTTGTGGAGGTCCAGGGAAGGAAAGCCGCTGCCGCAGGCGCAATCGAGCAGCCGCACATCAGCGGGTGGGCCGAGCCAATCTGCAAGGCCCTGCACGAGGCCCTTGCGGTCATACTCGACGGAGATGCAGAGGTCCCAGATGGTGCCGACGTCCGGTTCGGAAAGGTCGGCCTTGACGACCTCCCAGTGGTCGTTGGACGTGGCCTCATTTGGGGTGAAATCGGTTCGCATCTCCCTCCGTCTTGACAATACCTAGGAAAAATTTATTATTCAAGCGCAGTGGGGGAGACACCGGCAAATCATCCTCCGAGCCCGGGTCCCCCGACCAATCTGTGCCGAGTCTGCGAGGTAGTCCTCGACGAATGCAACGCCCGCGAGGCCTGTTCGGCGGTGGAGGGACGCAGGCGGGAGGAGGAACAGGGGGACGTCCGCCTTGTCTTCGCCGACCGAGGCTGGCTCCGATCCGACCAGGGCGCGGACCTGATCGCCGCGCTTGAGAGCCACCCGTCGATCGACGAGGTGCAGCGGCGCAAGTCAACCATCTACGTTCGGTTCCGCGACGATGCGCTGGTCGACCTGGAACGCCGCTTGGCCGCCTGGGAGCCAGCGGGCATGGACGCCGGGGAGATGTTCGCCGGGCAGCCGGTGACGATCAGCTTCCTCGGCCCCAACACCAACAAGGCGCTGCACGTCGGCCATCTGCGCAATGTGGTTCTCGGGGAGGCGCTCTCCTCGGCGGGCGCGGCGGCGGGAACAGTCGTGCGCCGTCACAACCTCGTCGGCGACATCGGCCGCCGGGTGGGCGAGGCGATGGCCGGCTACGAAAGCTTCTACCGGGACAAGCTCCCGGCGGACGAGGGGCTCAGCGGCGATCGCTTCGTCGAGCTCTGCACCGGCGAGTACACGCGCCAGCAGACCCGCTCGTCTCCCGACCAGGAGGAGGCCGACCCGAACGCCGAGGAGAGGAAGGCGACGGGGGACCTGGCGGACCAGGTGATGGTCCGGTGGCTGCAGGGCTCCAGCCGCGAGCAGGCGCTCTGGGGGCAGATGCGGGAGTGGGTTCTCGACGGGCACCGGCAGACGCTCGCGCGCCTGGGCGTCGTAATGGACCACCAGGACTTCGAGTCGGAGGATATGCCCCGAGCCACCGCGTTAATCGAGGAGGGACTCGCGTCCGGCATCCTCGAACGGGAGCCGACGGGGGCCGTCCTCTACCGCACGGACCGGTCCGAGTACCCGGTGATGGTGTTGATCCGCGAGGACGGCTTCCCGACCGAGCACGCTCGGCTGCTCGGCGTCTACGACCACATCCTCGAAGGCCTGGCCCCGGACGAATCCTACATCGAGCTCGCCGGCCTGGAGTGGCAGCTCTCGATCACGGTCCTGAACGAGCTGCTGGAACGGCTGCGCCCCGGTCCGCGCAACGAGAGGGACGTTCGGGTCTTCCACGGCTCGGTCACTTCCGCCGACGGCAGGAAGATCGGCTCGAGCGTGGGTGGGGTGGTCTGGATCGACGACTTCCTCGACCGCGTCGCCGCCGGCGCCGCGGTCTCCCGGCTGCGGGACCTGAGCGAAGACACGGTGGGGCGCGAGGAGCTCGCCGACATCCTCATCCGCGCCCCGCTCCTCTGCACGCCGATATTTCGCTCGGTCGCCTTCGACCAGGAGGAGCTTGTCGAGGGCGGGTCGGGTCCCGGTTCGACGATCGCCGAGGCGTGGTGCAGGGCGCAGCTCTCCAAGCAGGCGAACGAGAGCTCCGGTCCGGCGACGAGGACCGGCGTGATCCAGTCGCAGTTCTACCGCCGCGCACTGAGGGAGGCTGTCGAGAAGCGCGATGTGAGCGGCCTGGCGCGCTACCTCCTGTACCTCTCCGAAGCGTTCCTGGCGGCGCCCGAACCGGGACCGGCAGCGGCGCCTGCCCTGGCCCGCGTTCTCAACAGTCTGGGCTTTCTCGCGGGTCGCGCTTCCGCCGAGACCGCGGAACATTCGGCGCGGCTAACCAGCAGCGAGAAGGCGGCGGCGTAGCAGCGACCCCGCAGTGGCGAGGGCGGGATTCGAACCCGCGACACCACGATTTTCAGTCGTGTGCTCTACCAACTGAGCTACCTCGCCTGGGGCGCGAGAGGCCCGCGCAGCGGGAAGGCTAGCGGCCGGGGCGCCGCGGGGCTGATTGCATGGGGGCGTGATCTGGGCCCGTGCAGCGTTGGCGCTCGCCGCAGCGGCGCTACTGGGCGCCGTCGCGCTTTCCGGGGGCTCGGGCGCGGACCCCGAGACGCCGGCCGGGCTGCCGGGGGCGCCGGCACCGTTCCTGGGCACGGGGGTCGCCGGCAGCGGCGAGCTGACTGCGGCGGTCGACGCCTACGGCGACGTAGTCGACCTGCGGGCAGGGCCAGCCGGGCTGGCGCTGATCGAGAACCCCGCCGAGCGGCAGGCGGCGGGGACGGTCGACACCGAGACTGGGATCGTGCCGCGGGTAAGGGTCGGCGGCGGGCCGGCGCTGGCGCTGTGGGAAGCGGACTCGGTCGCGCAGCGCTACCTGCCGGGGACCAGCGTGGTACGGACGGTGGCGCGGTTCGGGAGAACCTCTGTGGCGGTGACCGTCACCGCGGCGGGAAGCGAGCTGGCATTGGTCGTGGAGACGGACGGTGCCGGTGCCGTGCCCTCGATTGGCATCGACGTGGAGGACGGGGTTCGGTGCCGGCGCGAGAGGAAACCGGGACAGCTCCACCTACGTTGCAGGGTGGGTGGAGATGTCCCGGTTTCCATCGGCGCGGCAGCGGTGATTCGCGAGGCGGCGAGGAGCGACCGGCGTTGGCTGACGCAATCCCGGGCGCTCGGAGATGACGCTCCACCCTGGGCCGTCGCCATGTATGAGCGCTCGCTGCTGACGCTGCGGGCGCTGACCGACCGCCGAACCGGGGCGGCGGCCGCCGGCGCACGGGATGGCTGGGCCTACGTGTGGCCCCGCGACGCGGCGACGGCGGCAATCGCCTTCGCCGCTGCGGGTTACCGCGCCCAGACCCGCGACGTCGCGGGCTTCCTCCTGGGGCTGGATCTGGAGTCCGCCGCCCGCTTCCACGGCAACGGCACGCCGATGCCGGGGCGGGGGCCGCAGGGGGACGCCACGGGCTGGACCGCGGTCGCCGCGCGCGCCGCCGGCCTCCCCCCGCCGTCCCACCCCGTCCCCTGGCGCGACCTCCCCGACTACCAGGAGGGCGACCCCGGCGACTACCTAGGCAACGCGATCGCCAATGGCCCTCGATGGGTTGGGGGCGCTATCGGGCACCTAACCCATCGAGGGCGGGAGGGGATCTTTTCGACGCCGCGGGGGTTGGTGCGGCGGGCGGGCGACCCGGGGTCGGGGCTGGATTCGGCGGCGGCTTGGGCGGTGCGGCCGTTTGCGTCGCCGGAGCTCTATCCAGCCGTGCGGCGCACGCTTCTCGCGCTGGCGGTCGAGGGCAGCCGCTACGGGATCACGCCCGGCGCGGGCTGGCACGGCGGCGACGATCCCTGGATGGCGCCAACCGCTTGGAGCGCCTGGTCTCTCGCCGCGCTCGGCGAGCGCCGCCAGGCGCTTGTCCTGCTCGCCGATTTGCGCCGCGCCGCCACGCCGTCCGGCGCGCTGCCGGAGCGGGTCGACCTACGCACCGGGGTCCCGACCTCGACCACCCCGCTCGCCTGGCCGCACGCCTTCGCGGTCCTCGCCCTGCGCGAGCTCTGGCCTTAAGCGGGGTTGAGCGCAGCCAGCGCCGCCGCCACGGCCTCGGCGGGATCGTCGGCCGGGATCACGCCAGGGGCGCCGTCCATCGCTTCGCGACCGATCAGCTCCCAGCTGCGTAGGGCGACGACGGTGCGGCCGAGGGAGCGGGCGAACCCGATCTCCGAGAGCGTCCCCCACTCGCCGCCAACCGCGATCACGGTCTCGCCCGAAGCGACGACGGCGAGGTTGCGGCCGTGGCCGATGTCGGTGGCGACGACGTGGGTGCAGTGCGGGTTGGCTTCCCCCAGCGAGGATCCGGGGAGGATGCCGGCCGGCCGCCACGGCTCCGACCCCTCGGCGCAGCGGCTGGCGCCGATCACGGCCACCTGCCGCGCCCGTCCGTTGCCACCCTCGCTCATCGCCCCGCGGCCTGCATCTGGCCCATCAGCTCCAGCGCACCCGCCTTGTGCAGCGGTTCGTTGAGGTTGCCGCACTTCGGGCTCTGCACGCACGAGGGGCAGCCGGACTCGCAGGGGCACTCGGCTATCAACCGCTCCGCGTCGCCGAGCAGGCGCTCGAACTCGTTGTAGCCGCGGCGGGTGATCCCGACCCCGCCGGGATGGCCGTCGTAGATGAAGATCGTCGCGCGGCCGGTCTGGAAGTGGACGTTGGTCGAGAGCCCGCCGATGTCCCAGCGGTCGCACATCGCGATCAGCGGCAGGACCGCGATCTGGCCGTGCTCGGTCGCGTGCAGGGCGCCGAGCAGGACGTCGGGCGGCAGCGCGCCGCTGAGCTTGTCCGGCAGCACGTACCAGAGCGCCTGGGTGACGAAGTTCTGCTCGGGCAGTTCCAGGGCGACGATGTCGATCGGTTCCTGCTCGGAGATCGAGACCCGCTGGAAGGCGATCACCTGCTCGGTAACCGAGACCTCGCCGAAGTGCAGCTCGACCCCGGCGACGTCGCGCTGCTCGTGGATCCGCTCGACGTAGATGTCGGTCTCCTTTTTCGGCCGCGTGTACCAGTCGCCGTCGAAGGCGGAGACGATCGCCCGGCGCTCGCGCACGTCGAGGCGCTCGACCTCGTAGGAGCGGCCGAGGTGCAGGTAGATCGCGCCGGGGTGGATCGTCGTGAAGGCGCGCTCGGCCTCGACCAGGCCCAGCATCTCCCCCGAGTCGCGCTCGATCACCGCGACCGAGTCGGCCGAGGCGGAGCGCAGGGCAATCCGCGAGGCGACGAAGTCGCTGCGGCGCGGCAGCAGCCGGCCGCCGGCCTGGCGCAGCTCCCCCGCCGCGACCAGCTGCTCGGTCCGCTCCCCCCAGCCCTCGCCGAACACCTCCTCGTCCGCGGCGCTGAGCGGCAGCTCGTAGGCGGCGGCGACCAGGTGCCGGCCGGCGATCTGCTCGTTGGTGTGGTCGAGGATCGCCGCCTCGACCGGCCGCCCGAGGAACTCTTCGGGGTGGCGGCAGAAGAACTGGTCGAGCGCGTCCTGGCCGGCGACATAGACGGCGAGCCCGCGCCGGCGCCGCCCGGCCCGGCCCCACATCTGGCGCAGGCTGGCGGCCGTGCCGGGGAAGGTGACGCAGATCGCCGCGTCGAGCTCGCCGACGTCGATCCCCAGCTCGAGCGCGTCGGTGGCGACCACCGCGAGCAGCTCGCCGCTGCTCAGCCGGTCCTCGATCTCGCGCCGCTGCTGCGGCGTGTAGCCGCCGCGGTAGGGGGCGATCCGCGCCGCCAGCTCCGGCTTGCCGCGACGCTCGAGGTTCTCGCGGGCAAAGCGCTGGATCAGCTCGATCCCGCGCCGCGATTTGAGGAAGCAGATCGTCCGCACCCCTTGGCTGACCAGCTCGGCGAGCAGGTCGGCCGCCTCGGCCAGGGCCGAGCGCCGTGCCCCGGTCGCCTGGTCGAGCAGCGGCGGGTTCCACATCGCGACCTCGCGGCCGGCCCGCGGGGCGCCGTCGTCGTCGATCAGCTCGAACGGGGTTCCGACCAGGCGCTCGGCCAGCTCGACCGGGTTGGCGATCGTCGCCGAGGCGAGCAGGAAGCGCGGCTCGGCGCCGTAATAGCGGGCAATCCGGCGCAGCCGCCGCAGCACGTTGGCGACGTGGGAGCCGAAGACGCCGCGGTAGGTGTGGGCCTCGTCGACGACGACCCAGCCGAGGTTGGCGAAGAAGTCGCCCCAGCCCTTGTGGTGGGGCAGGATGCCGACGTGAAGCATGTCCGGGTTGGTGAGGACGAGGTTGTTCTTGCGCCGGATCGCCGGCCGCTCCTCCTTCGGGGTGTCGCCGTCGTAGATCGCCTCGCGCAGGTGCGGCGGCCGTAGCTGCGCCAGCTTGCGCGCCTGGTCCTGGGCCAGCGCCTTGGTCGGGTAGAGGTAGAGCGCGCGGCGCTTCGCGTTGGCCGCGATCCCGTCGAGGACCGGCAGGTTGAAGGCGAGGCTCTTGCCCGAGGCGGTGCCGCTGGTGATCACCAGGTTCGAGCCGGCGGCCGCTTCGTAGGCGGCCAGCTGGTGACTGTAGAGGCGCTCGATCCCGGCCCGGCCGAGCGCCTCGACCAGGCCCGGGTCGAGCGCGCCGGGCAGCGATACCGGCTGCGCGCTGCGCTCGGCCTCGGCGCTCTCGGCGACGATCCGCCCATCGCGCCGGGCAGGATCGATCGCGATCGACCACGGGTTCTCGAGCAAGCTCTTAGACACGGGTGATCTGCCCCGCCATCCGCATCGCCTGCAGCGAGGAGCGATCGTGGATCCGCAGGACGTCGGCCCCCTCGCGCACCGCCAGGGTCACCGCGGCGACCGTCCCCCACTCGCGCTCGCCGGCCGGCCAGCGCTCATCCCAGGACCCGGCGAGGACGGCGCCGACGAAGTCCTTGCGGGAGAGCGAGACGTAGAGCGGCAGCCCCAGCGCCCGCAGCTCGCCGAGCCGGCGCAGGATCTCCAGGTCTTGCGCGGGGCTGAGGTCGAAGTCGAGTCCGGGGTCGATCGCGATCTGCTCCTCCGCGACGCCAAGCTCGCGGGCCAGCTCAACTCGCCCCTCGAACCAGGCACGCAGGTGATCGACCACGTCGCCGTACTCGCGCCACGGCCGGTCGACCCGCGGCGGTCCCTCGATGTGCATCAAGACGTAGCCGCAGCCGCGCTCGGCGACCAGTCCGAACATCTCCTCGCTCCCCCGGAGATGTCGTTGACCGCGTGCGCGCCGGCGTCGAGCGCCCGCCGCGCCACCTCCGGCGAGAACGTGTCCGCCGACACCGGGGTCGGTCGCCACGAGTCCCTCGATCGCCGGGACCAAGGCAGCGGCCTCGTCCACCGCCGCGACCGGGGGGCCGGCTTTCGCCGCGACGGCGCCGACGTCGAGCATCTCGAAACCCGCCTCGGCCAGGGCCAGCCCGTCGGCGACCGCCTGCTCGGGGGTGCCGCTGCGGGCGCCCGCGAACATCGAGTCGACGGTGACGTTGACGATCGCCGCGCCGAGCGGCTGGGCCAGGTCGAGGGTGCGGTCGGTCAGCTTCCAGCTCATCGCCGCTACGGTAGCGACCGCACGATGGCATTGAGATGCGTCTACACCGACCTCGACGGGACCATGCTCGGCCCCGGCGGCTCGCTCTTCGCCGACGCCGAGGGGGGATTCTCGATGGCGCAGGCGCGGGCGATCGAGGCCTGCCACCGGGCCGGGGTCGAGATCGTGGTGATGTCGGGCCGCCGCGAGCCGCAGGTCATGGAGCTGGCGCGGCTGATGGGCCAGGGCTCCTACATCTACGAGGCCGGCTGCGCCTACGCGATCGACCGCGAGACGACCCTGCTGACCGGCGACCTGCAGCCGACCGAGGACGGCACGATCTACGAGCAGATCGAGGCGCGGGGCACGCCACGGGCGCTGTTCGACCACTTCGAGGGGCGGCTCGAGTACCACGACCCGTGGCACCACGGCCGCATCCTCTCCCACCTCTTCCGCGGCAAAGTCGACGTCGCCGCCGCCAACGCCCTGCTCGCCGAGCGCGGCGAAGACGACCTGCGGATGCTCGACAACGGCGCGATCGGCACCCCGATGGCGACGGTCGAGGGCCGCACCCACGCCTACCACCTGGTCCCGGCCCTGGTCAGCAAGGCGAACGCCGCCGCCGCCCACGCCCGCGCCCGCGGCTACGCGCCGGCAGGAGTGCATCGCGGTCGGCGACTCGGTCGAGGACCTCGAGGTGGCGGCCGCCGTCGGCCGTTTCTACGTCGTCGCCAACGGGCCCGAGCACGATCCCGGCCTGCGCGCCGCGCTCTCCGGCTGGGACAACGCCACGGTCACCGAAGGGGCGATGGGCGACGGCTTCTACGAGGCCGTCGTCTCGGCATTAATGGAACGCTAGTATCGCGGCGATGAGCGAGGCAACCACCGCCGAGCAGGAGTACCTGGAGATCATGTTCTGGATCGAGGAGGCGGGCCTGCCGATGACCGGGGCCAACATCGCCCGCGCGATGCAGCTCTCGCCCCCAACCGTGCACGAGATGGTCGGCCGCCTGGTCGATGACGGCTACGTCGAGCGCAACCCGAACAAATCGCTCGCCTTCACCGAGTCCGGCCGCGAGCACGCCAGCTTCATCGTCCGCCGCCACCGGATGATCGAGCGCTTCCTGACCGACGTCCTCGGGATCCCGTGGGACGAGGTGCACGAGGAGGCGGAGCGGATCGAGCACGCGATGTCGCCGGTGCTGGAAGAGAAAATGCGGCTGGCGATCGGCGACGCGACGACCTGCCCGCACGGCCACCCGATCCTCGAGGGCATCCGCGAGCAGGGTTCGCTGCTCGCCGACGTCGAGGTCGGCGCCGACGTCACAGTGCTGCGCTTTGAGAACGAGGCGGAGGAGCTCCTGCACTACCTGCGGGCCGCCGGGCTGCAGCCGGGCCTCGAGGGCAAGCTCGAGACCTCCGACGACGAGCGGGTCGTGATCGCCTCCGCCGATGCCAAGCACGAGGTTTCCAAGAGCGTCGCCGAGACCGTCTCGGTCCGCGCCGACCCGGCGCCGGCGCCGCGGGCGGCGATCCCCGAGCAGCTGGTCCTCTCCTGGACCGCTACGGCCGCTAGGGCTCAGCCGCTCACCGGCAGGGTCACGATCGGGTCCGAGGTCGGCGTCTCGCTGCCGCCCTGCGGCTCGCGCGTGACCATCACGACTTCGACCCCGCTCATGTCCTCGATCACGGTCGAGGCCTTGCCCTCGTGGTCGGGGACGAAGAGTGCCGGCACCGCTTCGACTTCGCCTTCGCGCTGGACCCAGGCCTCGAGCACGCGGTCTTCGGGCAACGGTTCGACGTTCTCCAGCTTCAGCGTGCCACCGCGGCCTTCGCTGACCATCGCCACCTCGATCCCCGAAGGTTCCTCGCTGGCTGACTTCGGTTGCCACCGGCGCGCCCTGCTCGCCGGAGCCGTTGCTGCCGACCTGGTAGCCGACGAAGGCGACGGCGAGCAGGGCGATCGTCGCCAGCGCCGCGGCCGGCTTCCAGCCGTAGGCGCCGGAGCCGAGCCAGCGCAGCCAGCCGGGGCCGCGCTCGGCCGCCGCCGGGGCGCTGGCCCGCTTCGCGTCGGCCCGCACCTCGGACATCACCCGCTCGCGCACGACCTGCGGCGGCCGCAGCCGCTCGACGCTCTCCGGCAGCACCTGCACCGCCGGCTGCAGCCACTGCAGATGGTCGCGGCAGCGCTCGCAACCGGCGAGGTGGGCCTCGACCTCGGCGGCCTCCTCGGCATCCAGCGCGCCCAGCGAGTAGGCGGCGAGCTGGTCGAACCAGGCCTGTGATTTGTCGTCGCTCATGCCAGTCCCTCCGCCAGCTCACCGCGAATCTTTTCCAGTCCCAGCCGCATCCGGCCCTTCACCGTGCCCAACGGCAGCCCCAGCATCTGCGACGATCTCCGAGTGGCTGAAGCCGCCGAAGTAGGCGAGCGTGATCACCTTCGACTGGTCGTCGGGCAGGGTGTCAAGAGCGCCCCGCACCTCGCTCGCGGTCTCGCGGGCCAAGGCTTCCTCCTCGGTCTGCTCCGCGGCCGGACGCTGCTCGAGGATCGAGTCGTCGTCGAAGGCCAGCTTCGGCGCTTTGCCCGCCTTGCTGCGCAGCTGGTCGATCGCCCGGTTGCGAACGATGCTGAGCATCCAGGAGCGGACGCTGCCGCGGGTCGAGTCGAAGCGGGCGCCGCTGCGCCAGAGCGAGATGAAGGCCTCCTGGGTCACGTCCTCGGCCATCGTCCGATCGCCGACCATCCTGTAGGCGAGCGAGTAGGCGACCCCGCCGTGGCGATCGTAGAAGACCTCGAACGCCTCGGGGTCCTTGTCCCCGATCAGCGGCATCAGCTCCTCATCGGCAAGCCGCTCCGCCTTCTCTCGCCTGATCGCCATCGTCTCCGATTCTCGTCTGCCCGCTTCGGCCTCGTCCTACGCGCCGGTTCCTCAGGCGATGAACGGTTCGACCGCTTTTAGGACCTGGGCTTCGTCGAGCGGCGGGTCAAACGCGTCGGGGGACGGTTCTTCGCCGTTCTGGATCCGGATCGCGGCCGCGTGGCGCGCCTCGACCTGGACGATCCCGCCGGCCGCGGCCGAGCACGTCTTTCGACTTGATCGCCGGCGCCGCCCCGTTGTAGGCGCTGACCCCCGTGTCCTCGAAGGTCTGCGCCAGCTTGAGGAAGCCGGCGGTGTCGTTGTAGGCGAAGTCGAATTTTGGTTCGGCGACCGGCTTGCCGCCAAGCTGTTTGACGGTCGCGGTCAGCGCTTCGACGTGCTCGGCCTCGTCTTTGGCGATCAGGTCGATCAGCGCCTTCAGTTCGCCCTTCGCCCCGGCCCGCGATTTCGCTTCCTCGTAGAACTTCGTCTCCAGGTACTCGAGGGTGAGGGCGAAGTTGAGGATGTCGACGTCGCCGCCACCGCTCATCGCCAGCGCCTTGCTGACATAGGGACCGACCATGAAGGTCCCGTAGACGGCGCCCGCGGCCAGCGCCCCTTTGAGGATCACCTCGCTGCGCGAGAGATCTTCGCTGTCGTCGTCGACGCTGATCGCGGCGGCGAGCTCTGGATGGGCAAGCTCCTCGTGGCTCATTGCTTCTCCTTTCGCTTTCGCGCCGGCTCAGCCGACGATGAAGGGTTCGACGGATTTGAGAACGGTCTTTGCGTCGGCCGGCTTGGCGAAAGCGCCGTCGGGGGTGATCGACTGTCCGAGCATCGCGTTCAGGGTCGCCGCGTGGCGCCCCTCGACGCTATGGATCGCGAGCGCCGAGGCGAGCACTTCGGGGCTCTTGATGTTGGCGGCCTGACCGAGATAGGCGGCGGCGCCGAGGTTCTCGACCGTCCCCGCCAGTTCGACCACCGCTTTCGCGTCTTCCAGGGGGAATTCGGCTTTCGGTTCGGCCGCCGGCTTGCCGCCGAGCTGCTTCGCCGCCTGGGTCAGCGCTTCGACGTGTTCGGCCTCCTCGCGGCCGAACTTTTCGATCGCCTTCAGCTCTGCGCCTTTGAACAGGCCGCTCTTGACGACGTCGGCGTAGAAAGCCGCCTCGAGGTACTCGAGAGTGAGCGCGTAGTTGACGATCCCGAGGTCGCCCTTGCCGAACTGGGCGGTTTCGCTGTCGCCCATCGAGCCGGCGCCGGTCGTCGTCTCCATCGTGCTGGAGCTGTCGTCGGAGCCGCAGGCGGCGAGGAAGGCCGCGGCGGCGGTAGAGCCCCCGGTCAACGCCATGAACTTCCGCCGTGAGACGGGGTCCTGGATCCTGCTCGCCATCGGTTGCCTCCTCGTTGGTTGACGCATTCGCCGGTTCCCTACGGGGGCCGGCGGCGAGGCGGATCAGAATTCGTCAGATCAGGCGGGCGAGGCGGCGCGCAGGCGGGCGAGCGCGGTGGCGATCCGGGCAACGCCCTCGGCGGCCTGGTCGGCCGGGACCGGCGCGAAGGAGAGGCGCAGGCTGTTCTGCCCGCCCTCGATCATGAAGTCGGGGCCGGCGACGAAGGAAACGCCGTCGGTTTTCGCCTCGTTCAGCAGGGCGACCGTGTCGGTCCCCTCGGCGAGGTCGAGCCAGAGGAAGTAGCCGCCCGCGGGGACGACGAACTCGGCCTCGGGGATCTGGCCGCGCAACGCGGCGACGAGCGCGTCGCAGCGGGCCTTCAGCTCGCCTTTGACGAAGGCGATGTTGCGGTCGAGCTCGCCCGAGCGGCAGAGCTCGAGGACGATCGACTCGGCCAGCATGTTCGGCGAGATGTAGGTCTCGTTGGCGCGCTTGGCCAGCTTTTTGATCTCTTCCTCGGGGCCGGCCAGATAGCCGACTCGGACGCCGGGGCTGACCGTCTTCGAGAAGGAGGAAGCGTGGACCACCCGGTTGGCTTCGTCGAGCGAGAGCATCGTCTCCAGCGGCTCGCCCTCGAAGGGCAGCTCGCGGTAGGGGTCGTCCTCGAAGATCCAGAAGCCGTGCTGATCGGCCAGCTCGACCAGCCGCCGGCGCTTCTCGGCGGAGAGCGTGCAGCCGGCCGGGTTGTGCGAGTTGGGGATGATGTGCGCGAGCCGGACCGGTCCCTCGGCGAGCGCCGCTTCCAGCGCTCCGACGTCGAGCCCGTCGGCCTCCAGCGGCACAGGTACCAGCTCGACCCCGATCTGCTGCAGGAGGAGCAGCGTGCGGTCATAGGTCGGGTGCTCGACGACCACCCGGTCGCCGGCCGAGAGCAGGTGCTGGAACAGCATCGCCCCCGCCTCCAGCGAGCCGTTGGCGATCATCACCTGCGCCGGGTCAATGCCCCCATGGCGCTCGGCGACCCACTGGCAGAGCCCGGGATGGCCGATCCCGACGCCGTAGGAGAGGGCGGTTTGCCAGTCCTCGGCGAGCGCCCGCGCAGCCGCCTCCCGCACCGCCTCGTGCGGCAGGATGTCGGCGCTCGGGGCACCGCGAGCAAACGAGATCATCGAACCGCTCATCGCCTTCGACCCTAGCAACGCCTCTCTATCAGCGCTCCGAGCCCGTCGAGGACCCGGGCCAGCCCAAACGAGTAGGCGAGTTCAGGTTCGTATGCCGCGTTTTGCTCCAGGCCCGCCGCGGTCCCGACGCGGGACGCGAGCGGGTAGTCCTGCGCCGAAACGAAGCGTTCCAGGAGCGGCCCAACCTCGCTCCACCAGCTCGGGTCGTCCACACCGGACTCGCCGGCGATGTTTTTGGCGTCCTGCGCCGCCAAGGCCGCGGCTTGGACGAAGGCGAGCAGGTAGGTGAGGGACGCGTCGATCTCCAGATCGCTCAAGCCGAGGCCGTCGAAGGGGCCCAGCTCGTACTCGTACTTGGCCATCATCCCGGGACCGAGCGGAGGCCGAGAGGTGGAGATCCGCGCTGCCCACGGGTGCTCCTGAAAGAGCGTTCGGTTCTGGTCCGCGATCAGGCTCAGGCCCTGCCGCCACTCCTCGGATCCCGGCAGCGGCGGTCGCTGCATCGCCCGGTAGACGGAGTCGAGCATCAGATCCAACAGCTCAGCCTTGCCCGGGACATAGGTGTAGAGCGACATCGGCGAGACCGCAAGCCGGTCGGCGATAGCGCGCATCGTCAGCGCCTCCAGCCCGGACTCGTCGGCAAGCGAGATCCCCGCTGCCACGACCATGTCCACGTCCAGGCGCTGCGGTGGACCCTTGCGAGGTCGTACGGGGCCTGGGTCGGCCCGGTCGCGCCACAGCAGGGCAAGGGTCTTGGCGGGGTCTCCTTGGCTGGTCCGACTCGTGCTCATGACGAAGAGTTTGCCAACTTCTCCGTACGTTGTACAATGTACGGAGTAAGAAGTTCATCGACCCAAAGGAGCTCCATGCAGATAACCGCTTCCGCAATCTCGCTCAACGTCAAAGACCCGATCGCTTCGGCGGAGTTCTTGGTGGACACTTTCGGCTTCGAGGAAGAGATGGCGGCGGACGGCTTCGTCTCGTTGGCTCGCCCAGACGCCGGCTTCAACCTGATCTTCCTGCGCACCGGCCTCGCCTCCTTCAAGCCCGCCGCGCTCGCCGGCCATGACGCCGACGGCCTGCTGGTGGCGTTCGTGGTGAGCGATATCGACGCCGAGTACGAGCGGCTGAGCAAGGCCGGGATGGACTTCACGACGCCGATCGAGACCGAGGAGTGGGGCGAGCGCTACTTCCAGGTCACCGACCCCAACGGCGTCGTCATCCAGCTCGTGCAGTGGGTGGGAGATCCCGCTTAAAGCGACTTGAGGACTTCGGCCGCGATCGCCGCGGTCTCGGTCGGGCTTTCGCCGACGCGGACGCCCATTGCCTCCAGCGCCTCTTTCTTCGCCGCGGCGGTGCCGGAGGAGCCGGAGATGATCGCGCCGGCGTGGCCCATCTGCTTGCCGGGCGGGGCGGTGAAGCCAGCGATGTAGGCGACCACTGGCTTGGAGACCTCGGCGGCGATGAACTCGGCGGCACGCTCCTCGGCGTCGCCGCCGATCTCGCCGACCATCACGATCATCTCGGTCTCGGGGTCGGCCTCGTAGAGCTTGAGGATGTCGATGAAGTCGGAGCCGACGATCGGGTCGCCGCCGATCCCGACGATCGAGGAGTTGCCGGTCCCGGCCTGCTTCAGCTCGTTGCCGATCTGGTAGGTCAGGGTGCCGCTCTTGGAGACGACGCCGATCGGGCCGGGGTCGAAGAACTGGGCAGGGATGATGCCGACGTTGGCCTTGCCGGGCGAGAGCACGCCGGGGCAGTTCGGGCCGATCAGCTGGACGCCGGCCTCCTTGGCCTTCCAGTAGGTCTTGAGCATGTCGAGCACCGGAATCCCCTCGGTGATCGCGATCACCGTCTCGACGCCGGACTCGATCGCCTCGTCGATCGCCGGCGCCGCGAAGCGGGCGGGGACGAAGATCATCGAGGTGTTGGCGCCAGCCTCGGTCACGGCCTCCTTGATCGAGTCGAAGACCGGCACGCCCTCGACGTCCTGACCGCCCTTGCCGGGGGTGACGCCGGCGACCAGGTCGGTCCCGTAGGCCTTGTTGCGCAGCCCGTGGAAGGAGCCCTCGCGGCCGGTCAGGCCGGAGACGGCGAGCTTCGTGTTGCCGTCGACGATGATGCTCACGCGGCACCTCCGGCGAGCTCGACGACGCGGCGCGCGGCGTCCAGCATCGTCTTCTCCTGGTGCAGGTTGGGCAGGTTCGCCTCGGCCAAAATCTGGAGTCCCTGCTCGGAGTTGGTGCCGTCGAGGCGCACGACCAGCGGTAGCTCGAGATTGATCTCGCTAGAGGCAGTGACGATGCCCTTGGCGATCTCGTCGCAGCGGGTAATCCCGCCGAAGATGTTGAAGAGGATCGCCGTCACCTTCGCGTCGGACTTGATCACTTCGAGCGCGTTGACGATCGCCTCGGCTTTGGAGCCGCCGCCGGCGTCGAGGAAGTTGGCGGGGGCGCCGCCGGCCTGCGCGACCACGTCGAGGGTCGACATGCAGAGCCCGGCGCCGTTGGCGAGGATGCCGACGTTGCCGTCGAGTTTGACGTAGGTGAGGCCCTTTTCCTTCGCCATCTGCTCCTGCGGGTCGTCGACGGTGTCGGCGACCGCGGCCAGATCCTCATGGCGGAAGAGGGAGTTGCCGTCGATCGTCACCTTGGCGTCGAGCGCGACCACGTCGCGGTCGGCGGTGACGATCAGCGGGTTGACCTCGATCAGGTTCGCGTCCTCACCGGCGGCGACGGCGACCAGCTTGACCAGCACGTCGGCGGCCGCGTCGAGCGCGTCAGCGGCTAAACCGGCGGCCTCGACGATCGGCCGCGCCGCGGCGGCGTCGAACTCAGAGGTCGGGTCGATGTGGACCTTGACCAGGGCCTCGGGGTCCTCGGCGGCAACCGCCTCGATGTCCATCCCGCCCTTGGCGGAGACCATCGCCAGCAGCTTCTTCTCGCCGCGGTCGAGGATCACCGAGGCGTAGTACTCCTCGGCGATGTCCGAGCCGCCCTCGATCCAGACCTGGTCGACGCGGAACGGGCCCTCGCCGTGCGGTCCGACGATGTCCATGCCGATGATCGCGCCGGCGTACTCGCGCGCCTCCTCGACGTCCTTGGCGATCTTGATCCCGCCGGCCTTGCCGCGGCCGCCGATCAGCACCTGGGCCTTGATCGCACACGGGTAGCCGATCTTCTCGGCGGCGGCGACCGCCTCCTCGACCGTGTCGGCGACCTCGCCGCTCGGCACGGCGATGCCGTGCTTGGCGAAGAGCTGCTTACCCTGATACTCGAGAAGGTCCATGGAGGAAGTCGCCCCGGCGTGGGGCGGCGGGCACCCTATAGGAAGTCGCCGCGGCGGCGTCCCCAGGCCAAGCAGTACGTGAGGTGAAACCGCCAAGCGGGCGGCGATGACATAATGCCGCCCCGCTCGCTGATCCGGGCGCTGTCTATCTATGGCCCTTCCAAGTCTGAAAACCATCAACTGGGTAACCGCCGACTGCTACGGCACCCTGATCGACTGGGAGAAAGGCATCATCGACGCCTGCAAGAAAGAGGCGGCGAAAGACGGCTTCTCCTTCGAAGAGGGTCCGTTCCTGGCCCGCTTCATGGAAGTGCAGGCGGAGATCATGGCCGGCTCCTACGAGCTCTACGCCGAGGTCCTGCGCCGCACGGTCGTCAAAGTCGCCGGCGAGCTCGGCTGGGAGGTGGAGCCCTCGCGGGCCCAGTTCCTGCCCAACAGCGTCGCCTACTGGCTGCCCTTCCGCGAGGCGAACGCGGCGATGGACCGGCTCGGCAAGAAGTACGACATCGGGATCATCTCCAACGTCGACGACAAACTGCTCGGCGTTTCGCGCCGCCATCTGCGGACCGAACTCGACCTCGTCGTCACCGCCCAGCAGGTGCGCAGCTACAAGCCAGACCCGGTCCACTTCAAAGAGTGCGCGCGCCGGATCGGCGGCAAGAAAGGCTGGCTCCACATCGGCTGCGACTACACGACCGATGTCGCCCCGCTGCTGAAAATGAACGTCCCGGTGATCTGGGTCAACCGCCATGGCGAGAAACTCGAAGGGCGCAAAGCCCCGTCGGCGACGGTCAAAAACTTCCGCGACGCGGCGAAAAAACTCGGCGCCGGCTGAGCTCCCCGTCCTCGCCGTTTTCTAGCGTTCACAGCGCAACTCCGGCAGGACCCGCCGGTTTTTCGTCGTAGTCGGCCAGGACGCCTAATGAATATGTTCGCTCAACCCAGGACCCAAGCGCGTGCCCTCACGGGGCTGCGACTGCTGTTCGCCGCCAGCCTGCTGGCGCTGCTCGGCGCGCTCGCCTTCGCCGGCGTCCAGGCCGCCGACGCCGCGCCGCAGAAGGGCAAGACGAAGAACACGCTGCTGCCGGAAGGCCAGCGACCGAACTTCGTCGTGATCCAGACTGACGACCAGACGATCGACAGCCTCTACGCGACCTTCACCCCGCCCGGCGGCCAGCCGATCCCGGTGATGCCCTACACGCTCTCGCTGATCGGCGAAAAGGGCGTCTCGCTGTCCCGCTACTACGTCTCCTACCCGCTCTGCTGCCCCTCCCGGGTCAGCCTCCTGACCGGCCGCTACGCGCACAACCACAACGTGCGCGGCAACGTGCAGCCGAACGGCGGCTACTTCGGGTTCTCCTACCGCGGCGCCAACACCCACAACCTCGCGACCTGGCTGCAGGGTGGCGGCTACCGCACGATCCACATCGGCAAGTTCCTCAACGGCTACGGCGACGAGCCCTACGACAACGGCGCGACCGTGCCGCCCGGCTGGAACGCCTGGCACACCGTGCTCAAAGCCGACACCAACCACTACTTCTACGGCTACGAGCTCAACAACAACGGCGTCATCGAAGGCCCCTACGGGGATTCGGGCAGCTGGGACACGCGCGAATACAGCGAAGAATCGCGCGACGACTTCGGCTGTCCGCTGGCGCCGTTGAACGGCCGCCCCTGTCTGTACGAGACCGACGTCTTCAACCGGATCGCCTCCGAAGAGATGCTCGGCACGCCGGCCGGGACGCCCTTCTACCTGCAGCTCGACTACACCGCTCCGCACGGCGACTTCCGCCGTCCGGCCGGGCCGGAGCCGGCGACCCGCCACTACAACTCGTTCCTCGGCGCCCGCCTGCCCCACAGCCGCCAACAGGGGGTCAACGAGGGCAACGTCTCCGACAAGCCCCGCTTCATCCGCGAAGCGGCCTTCCTCTCGCCGACCGAACTGCACACCTACCGCGTCTACTACGAGAAGCAGTTGGAGGCGCTGCGCTCGATCGACGAGGGGGTCAAACAGGTGGTGGACACGCTCGGCGCGATGGGCCAGCTGCGCAACACCTACATCATCTTCACCTCCGACAACGGCTTCTTCTTCGGCGAGCACCGCCTGGTCGGCGGCAAGTTCCTTGCCTACGAGCCCGCCACCCACCTGCCCTTCCTGATGCGCGGACCGGGCATCAAGCCGGGTAGCTCGACCGGCGAGCTGGCGATGAACATCGACATCGCCCCGACCATCCTCGAACTCGCCAAGGTGACCCCGGACAAAAGCATCGACGGCCGCTCCCTGTTGCCGTACATCACCGACACCTCGCTACGCAGCCGCCGCCCGCTCCTCTTCGAGTCCTTCGTCGAGACCAACGACGTCGAGGCCAACGGCGCCGAACCGTCGACCACGGCCCGCTCAAGCCGCGGCGGTGAAGCGACCGCCTCGATCACGGCGCCGCCGAAGGACTACGAGGGGATCCGTTACGGCGACTACAAGTACATCGCCTGGCCCTCGGGCGAGAAAGAGCTCTACGACATCACCAAAGACCAGTACGAGCTCAACAACCTCGCCCGCGACAAGAACTACGCGCCGATCCGCAACTTCCTCCACAACCGCCTGCGCCTGCTCGAGGACTGCTCGGGCCGCACCTGCCGCGAAGACATCCCGGAGCTACCTCTGACCAAGCGCCAGCAGCTGCAGGTCAAACGGGAAAAAGAAAAGGAACAGCGGGAACGGGAACAGCGGCGCAAAGAACGCGAATCGAAAGCCAAAGGCTCGAGGTAGAGCCCGGCCTTCGGCTCCGCTCGCGACTTTGACCCGGCTCTGGGCTGGTCAATGTCGCAAACGCGCGGCGTCTACTCGATCGTCGCGAGGATGTCGCCGGAGTTGACGGCGTCGCCCTCCTTGATCGCCAGCGAGGTGACTTTGCCGGCGCGGTGGGCGGTGATCTCGTTCTCCATCTTCATCGCCTCGATCACGCAGATCAGGTCGCCCTCGGCTACCTCGGCGCCCTGCTCGACTACCACTTTGAAAACGGTGCCCTGCAGCGGCGCGGGCAAACCCTCGGAGGAGGAGCTGGCGCCGCCGCCCGCCTTGCGCTCGCGTTTCGGCGGCTTCTTGCCGCCGGCGGCGGGCGCTGCGGTAACGCCGCCGGCGGCCGCCTCACCGATCACCTTGACGTCGAAGAGCTTGCCGGAGACCTCGACCTTGTAGTCGCGGCTGATGATCTCGCCGCCGTCCTCGCTTGGCTCGGGCGGCTTCGGATCGGCCGGAGCGGTCGACTTCAGCCAGGCGTTGTCCTCCATCAGGTCGCGGCAGGTCTCGCCCCGCTCCCACTGCTCGGTCGCGAGGATCGCTTCGTGGAAGGGGATCAGCGTGGTCAGGCCGCCGGAGTCGTATTCGCCGAGCGCCCGCAGCATGCGCCGGGTCGCCTTTTCGCGGTCGACGTCCCAGACGATCAGCTTGGCCACCATCGGGTCGTACATCGGCGTCACCTCGGAGCCGCCCTCGACCCCAGAGTCGACGCGGACGCCGGGCCCGGAGGGCTCACGATAGGAGTTGTCGATCGGCCCCGGCGCGGGGGCGAATTTCTTGTGCGCGGCCTCGGCGTTGATCCGGCACTCGATCGACCAGCCCTTCAGCTCGACGTCCTCCTGGGCGATCGAGAGCGGCTCGCCGGCGGCGACGAGGATTTGCTCGCGGACGATGTCGATGCCGGTGACCTCCTCGGTCACGCAGTGCTCGACCTGAACGCGGGTGTTCATCTCGAGGAAGAAGTACTCCTCGCCGACCTGCATGCCCTCGATCGTGCCGGCGCCGCGGTAGCCGACGGCGGCGGCCGCATCGGTGGCGATCTTGCCGATCCGCTCGCGCATCTCGACATCGACGTGCGGCCCAGGCGCCTCCTCGATCACCTTCTGGTGGCGCCGCTGGATCGAGCAGTCGCGCTCGCCGAGGTGAATCACGTTGCCGTGGCCGTCCGCCAGCACCTGGACCTCGACGTGGCGCGGGTCCTCCAGGTAGCGCTCGACGTAGACGCGGTCGTCGGAGAAGAACTTCTCGCCTTCGCGGGCCGAGCCCTCGAAGGCCTCCTCGAGGTCGTCGGGCGTCATCGCCACCCGGAAGCCCTTGCCGCCACCGCCGCCGGCGGCCTTGCAGGCGACCGGGTAGCCAGCTTCCTCGGCCTGACGGCGGGCGGCGTCGACATCCTTGGCGACCTCGGTCGAGCCGGGGACGATCGGCACCCCGGCCTGCTCCATGATCTCGCGCGCCTTCGTCTTCGAGCCCATCGCTTCGATCGCCTCCGGCGGCGGCCCGATCCAGGTGATCCCGGCCTCGGCGCAGGCCCGCGCCATCTCCGCGTTCTCGGCGAGGAAGCCGTAGCCGGGATGGATCCCTTCGGCCCCCGCCTCCTTCGCCGTCGCGATGATCTTGGCGATGTCCAGGTAGCTTTCGGCCGGCACCGCGGGGCCGATCAGGAAGGCCTCGTCGGCCGCGCGCACGTGCGGCGCGTCGCGGTCGATCTCCGAGTAGACGGCGACCGAGGTGATCCCCATCTCCTTCAGCGTGCGGGCGACGCGAATCGCGATCTCGCCGCGGTTCGCGATCAGAACTTTCTGGAACACGGCGGCGCAGTCTATTTATGCGGCAGGCGAGATGCTGGCCGGCCTTTCGCGCCCGTCAGGAAGCCGTGAAGGAGACCGAGACACAGCCCCAGGGGGTCCCCGGCGGATAGAAGGTGGAGAAGGCCGAGGCGCTGTCGGCCACGAGGTTCGCCCGCACCTTGTCGTAGGTGTAGGTGTCGCCTTCGACTTTGGTCGGCTGGCCGGCGAGGTTGAGGGTGGCGAAGACGACCCGCTGGCTTTGGATCCCCGAGTTTCCGCTGCCCTCCAGCCGCAGGATCAAACGCGAGGCGGCGCCGTTGATCTCCACCTCCGGGTCGGAAGCGATGAGGTCGATCCCGTGTTCGGGGTAGCGGAAGTGCACGGAGCCCTGGCCGTAGATCCCGGCGACGCCGCTGGCGCGGTCGAACCAACTTGGCTTCGCCTGCAGCTGCACCGTGTAGGGCTTGCCGCCGCTTTCAGGGTTGGGGTCGGGTTTGTCGGTGCACGGCGACTGCAGCGAGTTGATCCCGGTCGCCCCGTTGGAGAAGGTCGTGCTGACCAGGTAGTCGATCCACGAGTCCCGCGGGTACCAGGTGAGCTGCAGGGCGCTGACGTCGACCGCGCCGGCGGGACGGGCGAGCAGCGGCGGTTCGGTGCCGAGCGGGCCCGAGGCGGGGGTGCCGGCGGCGGCGGGCTGGAGGGCCAGCGCGGCGCGGCGCAGCCGCACCTTCAGCACCTCGGTGCGCGCCTTCCTCGTCCCCTGACGGACCACCGCCTTGACCGCGACAGTCGTGGTGCGGCCGGCGAGGTCGCCGAGCGCCCCGCCCCCGAGCTTGACCCGGACCGTCGCCTTCTTGCCGGCGGCGATCCGCTTCGGAACCAGCACCTGCGCCCAGAACGAGCTCGGGCCGATCGTCGCCCTGACCCGCTTCGGGGCGACCAGCTCACACGCGTCAGTGCCGGGACAGGCGACTTTCCCGACCGTCGCCACACCCTTGTCGCCGAGGTAGAGCAGCTTCGCAGAGGCGGGGCCGGAGGAACCGGCAAGGAAGAGGGTGAGCAGGCCGGCGAGGAGGATCGAGCGCTTCAGCATCGCCGGCACCATAGCAAGGACTATTAGGGCACCCTAACTCCTGGCGCGATGACTAGGGTGGTGCCCGTGCTGATCGAGCTGCAGAGCCACTCGACCGTCTCCGACGGACAGCTGCCGCCGGCCGAGGTCGTCGAGCGGGCGGCGGCGGCGGCGGTCACCACCCTGGCGCTGACCGACCATGACGGCGTCGCCGGGGTGCCGGCGGCGGCCGCGGCGGCCGCGCGGCTGGGGATCGAGCTGGTGCCGGCGATCGAGATGTCGTGCGTGCACCCCTACGCCGAAGACCTCCACGTCTGCGGCTACTGGATCGACCTCGAGACGATGGCGCCGATCTGCGATCGCGCCCAGCAAGAACGGCGCAACCGGGCCGGCGAGATCGTCGAGAACCTGCGCCGCGAGGGCTTCGACCTGACCCTTGAGGACGCGATCCGCGAGGCCGGCGACGCCGACTCGATCGGACGTCCGCACATCGCCAAGGCGGCCGGTGCCAGCGGCGACCTCGGCCCCTTCTTCGAGGAGTATCTGGTCCCCGGCGCGAAGGCGTTCGTGCCGCGGCGCTGGCCCAGCGCCGCGGAGGCGATCGAGCTGATCCGCGGCGCCGGCGGCGTCGCCGTCGTCGCCCACCCCTACTGGGACATCTCCGACCGCGACGAGGTCGAGGACCTGATCCGCTCGCTTGCCCCCGACGGAATCGAGACCTACTACCCGCCCCACAGCCGCGAGCAGACCGTCCACCTGCTCGGCCTCTGCGAGGAGCTCGGGATCTACGCCACCGCCTCCTCGGACTACCACGGCCCGACCCACAAGACTTTCGCCGAGTTCGGCGCCTACGAGACCTACGGGCTCGGCGAGCCGGAAGTCCCCGCGCGCCCCGCGTAACGCCTCCCGATTCCTTCGGGTACCCTAATTAGGTACACCTAATAGGAGACCTGAGTGTGATCGTTCGAGAGGAGCCAGGCAGTTGAAGATCGTGATGAACGTCGTCAAGGTGGACGAGGACAAACGCGAGGCCTTCGAGCAGCAGTTCCTGCAGCGCGAGAGCCACGTCCACAAAGCTCCCGGCTTCGCCGGTTTCGAGCTGCTGCGGCGCGATCGCGACGGCGAGTACGTCGTGCTCAGCCGCTGGGAGAGCGAGGAAGCCTTCCAGGGCTGGCTGAACAGCGAGCTCTTCAAACTGAGCCACCAGCACGCCGACGGCCAGCTCGCCCACAGCAGCGAGGTACGCAACTACGACGTGATCGACGCCCGGGTCCCGGCGTGAGGCGAGTCGCCACGCTCGCGGCCCTCGCGGCCGCACTGCTCGCCCTCGCCGCCCCGGCCGTAACCGGTGCGGCGCAGTCGAGCGTCCCGAAGCGGATCGTGGCGCTGACCCCATTCGGCGCCAACACCCTGGCGAAGCTCGGCGTGACCCCGGTCGGGGTCGGCCAGACCCTGGGCGGCGAGACGCGGCTCTCGCCGAAGCTGGACAACGTCACCGTGCTGCCGCTCTCCCACCCCAACGGGCCGAACCTCGAGCAGCTCGCCTCGCTGCGCCCGGACCTCGTGCTCTCCTCGCGGACCTGGACCAAAGGCAACCAGGCGATGGAGAACCTCGGCATCGACGTCGTCGTGCGCGAGCCGGTCTCGATCGCCGGGTCCTACGCCGACACCTACAAGATCGGGATGATGGTCGGCCGCAAGCACCAGGCCCGCGCCCTGTTGAAACGGATGCGGGCAAACGTCGACGCGGCCGCGAAGGGGATTAAGTCACGGCCGAAGGTGATGCTGATCCTCGGCGTCGGCCGCACCCCGTTCACGATGCTGCCGAACAGCTGGGGCGGCGACATCGTCACCAAGGCGGGCGGCGAACTGCTGACCGGCGGGGTCAGCTCGAGCTCCGGGTTCGAGCGGATCTCCGACGAAGTCGTGGTCGCCGAAAACCCGGACGTGATCATCGCCGTCCCCCACGCCAACGCCTCGGACATCCCCAGCCTGACCGACTACCTGCGGGCCAACCCGGCCTGGTCGAGTACCTCCGCCGCGCAGAACGGGCGCGTCTACGTCTCGGTCGACAACTCGCTGCTGCAGGCCGGGACCGACGTCGCTCGCACGATTCGCAAGGTCCGCAGCGCGTACTTGAAGAACTGAGCCCGGCTTGGCCCGGCGTGTTTCGGTCTTCGCGGCGCTGCTGGTCGCGCTGGCGCTGGCGACGGTAGCGTCGCTGGCCTTCGGCGCGGTCAAAGTGCCGTTCGGGGAAGTCCTCGACATCATCTTCGGCAGCGGCAAGGGCGGGCCGAACGAACAGATCGTCGAGGCGCTGCGGCTGCCGCGCACGGTCGAGGCGCTGATCGTCGGCGCGGCGCTCGGCGTCGCCGGCGCGATCCTCCAGGGCGCGCTCGGCAACCCGCTCGCCTCCCCCGACGTGATCGGGGTGACCGGCGGCGCCGGCTTCGGCGCGATCCTGATCATCATCCTCTTCCCCGGCTCGATCGCCCTGCTGCCGGTCGGGGCGCTCGCCTTCGGCCTGCTCGCCGCGACCCTCGTCTTCCTCTTCGCCTGGTCGGGCCGCAACCGCGGCAGCGTCGGCAAGGTGATCCTGGCCGGGATCGCGATGCTCTCGCTGTTCACCGCCGGGACCACCGGCCTGCTCGCCGCCTACCCCGAGCGGGCGCCCTCGGCGATCTTCTTCATCGCCGGCGGGCTGACCTCGAGCGGCTGGGAAGAGATGCAGACGATCTGGCCCTACTTCGCTGTCGGCTTCGCCTTTGCGCTGTTCCTGATCCGGCCGCTCGACCGGCTGGCGCTCGGCGACGACGTCGCTGCCTCGCTCGGCTCGCGACCACAGCTGATCCGGCTCGCGGCGGGAATTGCGGCGGCCCTGTTGGCCGCGGCCTCGGCGGCGATCGCCGGCCTGCTCGGCTTCCTCGGCCTGGTCGTCCCGCACGTGGTGCGGATGGCCGGCGGCAGCTCCAGCCACACCTTCGTCGTCCCCGCTTCGGCGATCGGCGGCGCCGCCCTGCTGGCCGCCGGCGACACCCTGGCGCGGACCCTGCGGGCGCCGATCGAGATGCCGGTCGGCCCGTTCATGGTCCTGCTCGGCGTCCCGCTCTTCCTCTGGCTGTTGCGGAAGGCGGTCTGATGGCCACCGCGACGAACGCGGCGCTGCTGCTCGACGCCAGCGGCGTCGAGGTCGAGATCGCCGGGGCCGAGATCCTCACCGGCGCCGACCTGCGGCTCAGCCGCGGCGAGCTGGTCGCGGTGGTCGGCCCCAACGGCGCCGGCAAGTCGACCCTGGTCCGGGCGGTCTCCGGGCTGCAGGGAATCTCCGCCGGCACGGTCAGCTGGGGCGGACGTCCGCTCGGCGAGATCCGCGGCCGCGAGTTCTCGAAGCTGCGCGCCTTCGTGCCGCAGCGGATGCCGGTCCCGGCCGGGATCACGGTGCGTGAAGCGGTGACGATCGGCCGCTCCTCCCACCTGCGGATGCTCGGCCGGCTGACCGGCGCCGACCGCGCCGCGATCGAGGCCGCGATCGAGCGCGCCGGCGTCGGCCGCTTCGCCGAGCGGGCGCTGACGACGCTCTCGGGCGGCGAGCTCCAACGGGTGCAGATCGCGATCGGCCTGGCCCAGGAGGCGCCGGTGCTGATCGCCGACGAGCCGACCTCGCAGCTCGACCTCGGGGCGACGATCGGCGTCGCCAGTCTGCTGCGCGGCCTGGTCGGCGACGGCCTCACCGTCCTCCTCGTCGTCCACGACCTGGCGTTGGCCCTGGCGGTCGCCGACACGGTGGTCGTCGTCTCCGCCGGCAAGACCGTCGCCGCCGGCCGGCCGGCCGAGGTGCTGACCCCGGAGCGGCTGCGCAGCGTCTGGGGCGCCAACGCGCGCCTCTCCGAGCACGAGGGCCGCACCGCCCTCCACGTCGCCTGGCTCGACGCGGCGCCCGGCTGAACGCCGCGCGCCAGAGCCCCCCGAGAGCACCCGACCCTTCTTTAGGGCACCCTAATTCCTACTTTGTTAGGGTGGATTGCTTAGGTGGCCCTAATTAGGGTTCCCTTTCCACTTCTACGCCTGAGGAGAACCATCCCTTGATGAGCTCGTACGCCCCCCGAAAGCGCCGTGGCCTCCGCGCCCGCGCGATCACTGCCCTCGCGACCGCCGGCCTCGCCGCGGCCGCCTTCGCCGCTCCGGCGAGCGCCGCACCCGCCGCCGGCGACGTCGCCCTCACCTTCAAGAAAGGGGCCGACAGCTCGCTGCTGCGCGAAGGCGTCAAGGTGACGAAAGCCGGCGGTAAATCGCAGACGGTGAAGCTGACCGTCGCCGAGCTCAGCTTTGGCGCCACGACGAAGCTGACGACGCGCGGCGCGATCACCTTCCGGGCGGGCAAAAGCAGCGCCACGCTGACGGCGCTCGAGGTCTCGATCGGGACGAAAGCGACCACGGTCAGCGCCAAGGCCGGCAAACAGCGCAAGATCTTCTTCCGCGCGAACGGTACCCCCACTCTCTTCGGCGACTCGGTCTCGTTCCGCGGGCCGCTCGCGCTGACCGGCAACGGCGCCAAAGCCCTGCGCGCGAAGCTCGACCTCCCCGGCATCACCGCCGGCCAGGTCGGCTCGGCGACGGCGAGCGCGCTGATCGACGGCGTCCTCGCCCCGGCCCCGAAACCGGCCGACCCGACTCCGCCGGAGCCGAAACCGGATCTCGACCCCTTCGCGGCGCAGTGTCCGCTGCCGGCCAATTCGGTCGCCAGCCCGAGCGCGCCGCCGGCCGGCCCCGAACTGCAGCTGCCGGGCGCACCGCAGATCACCAGCGGCGGCAAGATCAACTGGGGCTTCAAGCAGTCGTTCCGCACCTACCTGGCAACCGCTGCCGAAGGCTCGGCTACCGGCCTCAACGGCGCCAGCGTCCTCGCTCCGCCCCCGGGCCCGCCGCAGGTGGGCACGTTCGAGTTCCCGGTCGGCGGCGGCATGTACGAGGAGAACGACCCGGGAGTCGCCAGTGATGACCGGGCGGTAATCGACGGCAAGGGCACGATCGTGATGTGCGCATTCCACAAAGGCGCCGGCTTCCGCATCGCCCTGACCAACCCGACGGTGACGATCGACGGCAACGAATCGCGCCTCACCGCGGACGTCTCGACCAACGTCACCGGCACCATCACCCCGCCCGAGCGGGTCGACCTGGCGACGATCGAAGTCGCCGACCCGACCTACTCCAGCGACCCGCATCGGGTCAAATGGACCAGCCTGGTGACCAAACTGACCCAGGCCGGCCTCGACGCGATGAAGCTCTGTTCACCCGGCGCTCCTTCCTGCGTCTACTCGGCGGGAATGACGATCGACCCGATCACGGTCGAAATCGTCGAGCCGTGGCCGCTGAACCAGGCCTGCACGCTGGCCTCGGCGGCGGCGACCGCCACCTGGCCGACCGTGCCGGCGAGCCCGGCGGCCTTGCCGACGCTGCCGGACCCGGTCTCGGCCGGCGACATCGACTGGGGCTTCCGCAACAGCCTGCGCGCCACGGTCAACTCCGCCGGCGTCTTCAACCTGCTCGGTGGCGCCACTCGCAGCGACCCGACGAGCATGGCCGGAGCCGGGAAATTCTTCACCTGGCCCAGCACCACGGGCACCTATGAAGCCGGCTCTCCCGGCCGGCTCGTCCTGCAGGGCACCGGCACCGTCGGCATCTGCAACACCACGCACGGTTACGGGACTGTCCTCGCCAACCCGACGCTGGTAATCGACGGCGCCAACTCGCGGCTGACGATGGACGTCGCCACCCGTCTCGGCGTCTCCTGGACCTCGTTCCGGGTCGACCTGGTGAGCCTCGACATCGCCGACGTCGTCGTCTCGACCGACCCCGGGCCCGGCGTCGACGAGGAAACGATCACCTGGACGTTCCCGGATCCGGGCGAAGACGACACCGAAAGCTCGGTGACCCTGACCGAAGCCGGAACCAAAGCGCTCTGGCTGCTCGGCGCCAGCTACCGGACGGCGGGCCTGTCGCTGAACAAACTCAGCGTCTCGGCAGTCGTCGAGTCACCCTAGTTAGGGACGCCTAAGATTCGGCAGATGCCGAAATCTCTTAGCACCGCCCAGCCCCGCCGCGCACTGCTCGCGGCGGGGCTGGCGCTGTTCTGCGGGCTGGCCCTCCTGGCCCCCGCGGCGCGGGCCGACAGCCCCCAGGTCAGCGTCATCTCCCCCGGCGGGTCGATGCAGACGTTGGCGCTGGAAGCGCTGGCCGGGAGCGAGGACGTGGTCGGCAAGCCCTACGTCCTGCGCGGCGGCGCCGGCGAAACGACCGAAACCGTGACCGGGTTCTCGCTGGCGAAGCTGATCGATGCCGCCGGCGCCGACCCCTACAGCTTCTCCTACCTCGAAGTGCAGCGGCCCGGCGGGGGCGCGGTGCTGCTGAGCCGCCAGCAGGTGCTCGACCAGGGCGCGTTCGCCGAAGGCCCGCCGGTCGCCTACGCGGCGAGCGGCGGGACCGGCTTCCTGCGCCCCAGCAGCGACGCCGAAGACGCCAACGGCGACGACTCCTTCCTTGCCCCGCAGGGGATCACGCTGGTGCTCCGCAAAGGCACGCCGCTGCGGGTCAAGGCGAAGGCCTCGACCCTGAAGACGAAGCCGGGCAAGCCGGTCGAGTTCAGCGCCGTGGTCGAGCAGGCCGGGGCGGGCGAGCAGCTCTCCTACTCGTGGAACTTCGACGACGGCAAGACCGCCCAGGGGGAAAGCGTCAGCCACGGCTTCAGCGAGCGCGGCAGCTACAAGGTCGTCGCTCGGCGTCACCTCGCCCGGCAACGAAGCCGGCTCCTCGGCGGTGGTGACGATCCAGGTCGGCGCGCCGATCGCCGGCCCCGACCGCAAGGGCGGCGGCCGCAACGAGAAGAAGAACGCGCCCGACCACGGCGCCGCGGCCGGGCCCACGGCGGGGACCGGTAGCGGCGGCAGCACCGGGACGTCGTACTCCCCGCAGCGTCGAAAGCGAAGCGCAGGCCAGCCCGGCGCCGGCGCCGCGGGAACCGGCGCCGGTCGCAAAAGCAAAGCCCGATCCGGCCGGCGAAGAGGTCAGCGGTGAACTGCTGACCGCCAGCTCAGCCCCCGCGCCCGAGCGGGGGCAGCAGCAGGCCGAAGCGCGCCGCGGCAGCCTCGACGGCGACGGTGGCGACTCCGGCGGCGGCGTGCCGGCCGCCGCTTGGGGCGGGCTCGCGGCGCTCGGCCTGCTCGGGCTCGGCGGCCTGCTCGAGGCGCGCGGGCTCGGCGGTCTCCTGCCCGGCCGCCGCCAAGGGGGAGTCGCGTGATCGAGAATCTCCTCTTCGACGTCTCCGAAGCGCTCAAGTGGCCGGTCCTGATCGCCGTCCTGCTCGCCCTGTTGGTCGCGATCGTCGAGGTCGGGGCGCTGCTGGTCGAGATCGCGCGCCGCCGCCACCGCAACGTCTACGCGCTGGAGCGCGCGGTCGAGGAGCTGCCGCACCCAGCTCGCCGCCGGCCAGCGCATCGAGGCGCTGGCGGCGCTGATCGCGGTCGCCCACAGCCGCCAGATGGAGGAGGCGATCGCCGGCATCTTCGACCAGCTCGGCCAGGCTGACGCCGAAGCCCGCGTCTCCAAGCGCCTGGCCGAGTTCGACTACCTCTCCCTACGCCGCCTCGAGCGCACCCGCGTCCTTGTCCGGTTCGGCCCGGCACTCGGCCTGATGGGGACGCTGATCCCCCTCTCCCCGGCCCTCGCCGGGCTCGCCGACGGCGACGTCGAGACGCTGACCGAGAACCTCCGCGTCGCCTTCGGCGTCACCGTCGCCGGCCTCCTGGTCGGGGCGATCGCGTTCACCGTCTCGATGATGCGCGACCGCCTCTACGCCCAGGACTACTCCGACGTCGAGTACATGGCGGCGGCCCTGCTCAGCGGCCAGAACGCGCAGCTGCCGGTCGGCCAGCACAGCCACTGGGCGGTGGCGCCGTGAAGGTCACGGCCCGCGCCCGCAGCCGCGACGACCGCGCCGGCGAACCGCTCGACGGCCTCGTCAACCTCTTCGACGTCGGCATCGTCCTCTCCGTCGCCTTCCTCCTCGCCGCCCTCTCCTCACTCAACCTGACCGAGGCGATCACCGGCGAGAAAGCCAAGCAGCAGTCGGCCAAGACCGCCCCCGCCGACAGCGTCGTCACCGACAAGAACGACAAGGTCAAGCAGATCCAGATCAACCCCGGCGAGAAAGTCGTCGGCCGCGGCGAGGCGATCGGCACCGTCTACGAACTCAGCGACGGCCGCACCGTGATCGTCCGCGAACCGAAGCCCTAGAGCTCGGTCCGCGCCCTCACCCAGGCGACGAACTCGCGCTCGGAGACCTCCCGGGCCGCCAGCCCTTCGACCATGTCGCCAATCTCCTGCGCATCCTCGCTCGGTCGTGGCCAGGGCAGCCCGTCGCGTTCCAGCATCTCCCGCATGCACTCATAACCGACGCGCTTGTTGCCGTCCGGGAACGGGTGGTTGCGGATGATTCGCGAGCAACAGATCGCGGCGCGCTCGGCCGGGTCGTCGTAGAAGTCGATGCCGTCGAAGCTGGCGTAGGGAGCGGCGAGGGCCGACTCGGCGCTTGGGACGATGATCGTCCGGGCGAGATCCTCCGCCGCAATCTCCAGGATGGCCTCCCCGATCACGAGAAGGTCTGCGAGCTCCAATCGCTTGGTCATATTGATACCACTTTATAGAAAATATTGGTATTTAGATTGCCGGCTTGATTTAATGGTGGGCGGTTACAGAGCATTCGACAAGCAGGCCAATCCCGGAGTAGCCCTAATCCAATGCCCGACAAAGCAATGAGTCTCCGCCTCCCCGAAGAGAAAGCCGCCGAGCTGGCCGCGGTTGCTCGCGCTGACGACGTCCCCATTTCCGAGGCTGTCCGGGAAGCGATCGACAACCACATCGCGGCGCGGCGCGCCGACAAGGATTTCCAGAAGCGGCTGAAGCGGCGGCTGGAAGAGGACCGCGAGGTCCTCGAACGGCTCGCCCGCTAGCCGAGCAGGCCGAGGACCTGGCGGACCGCGGTCTCGAGGTCCGGGTCGGTGACCAGGTCGGGGCGCTCGGGGGCCTCGTAGGGGGCGCCGACGCCGGTCAGGTTGGTGATCTCGCCGGCGCGGGCCTTCGCGTAGAGGCCCTTGGGGTCGCGCCGTTCGCACTCCTCCAGGGGGGTGTCGACGAAGACCTCGAAGAAGGGGATGCCGGCCTCTTCGTGGGCGGCGCGGACCTTGTCGCGCTCGGCCGCGTAGGGGCTGACCAGGGAGACGATCGAGATCGTCCCGGCCTCGGCGAGGATCTTCGCCACCTCGCCGACCCGGCGCACGTTCTCGGCCCGGTCCTCCTCGCTGAAGCCGAGGTCGGCGTTGAGGCCGTGGCGGAGGTTGTCGCCGTCGAGCATGTAGGCGGAGCGGCCGCTGGAGACGAGGCTGTGCTCGACCGCGGTCGCGATCGTCGACTTGCCCGAGCCCGAGAGCCCGGTCATCCAGATCGTCGCGCCGCCGGTGTCGAGCGTGCCCCAGCGGTCCTCGCGCGAGAGCTTGCTCGGGTGGAAGGTGATGTTCTCGGCGACGATCGAGTGGGTGCCGGTCGACGCCTCGCCGCCGGCGCCGATGATCATCCCGGCCGCGACCGTGAGGTCGGTAGCCGGGTCGACGAGGATGAAGCTGCCGGTGTTGCGGTTCAGCCGGTACTCGTCGAAGAAGAGCGGCGAGGTGGTGTGGATCGAGACCCGGCCGATGTCGTTGACCTCGAGCGTCTCCGCATCGAGGTCGCGGTGCAGGGTGTCGACGTTGAGCTCGTAGCGCAGGTCCTCGATCTCGGCGGCGACCCACTTGGTCGTGTGCTTGAGCTGGTAGGGGGCGCCGGTGCGCAGGGTCGAGGTCTCGTCGAACCAGCAGATCATCGCCTCGAAGCGGCGGTTGGCAGTCGGCTGGTTGGAGGGGCGGCAGATCATGTCGCCGCGCGAGATGTCGAGCTCGTCCTCGAGCAGCATCGTCACCGCCATCGGCGGGAAGGCCTGGGCGACGGCGCCGTCGGGAGTGTCGATCTGGGCGATCTTCGAGGTGCGCCGCGACGGCAGCACCATCACTTCGTCGCCCTGCTTGAAGATGCCGCCGACGACCGAGCCGGCGAAGCCGCGGTAGTCGCGGTGCTCCTCGGTCTGCGGTCGGATCACGTACTGGACCGGGAAGCGGTTGTCGACCAGGTTGCGGTCGGAGGCGATGTGGACGTCCTCGAGGTGGCCGAGCAGCGGCTGCCCGTCGAACCAGGGCATGTTGAGCGAGCGCTCGACCACGTTGTCGCCCTCCAGGGCGGAGATCGGCACGAACCCGAGGTCGGTGATCTCGAGCTTCGCGGCGAAGGAGCGGAACTCTTCGCGGATCTCGTCGTAGATCGCCTGGTCGTAGTCGACCAGGTCCATTTTGTTGACGCAGAGGACGAGGTGCGGGACCCGCAGCAGCGAGGAGAGCAGCGCGTGGCGGCGGGTCTGTTCGAGCACGCCTTTGCGGGCGTCGACCAGGAGCAGTGCCAGGTTCGCGGTCGAGGCGCCGGTGACCATGTTGCGCGTGTACTGGATGTGGCCCGGCGTGTCGGCGATCACGAACTTGCGCTTCGGCGTCGCGAAGTAGCGGTGGGCGACGTCGATCGTGATCCCCTGCTCGCGCTCGGCCCGCAGGCCGTCGGTCAGCAGCGCCAGGTCGGTCTGCTCGTTGCCGCGCTTCTGGGAGGTCAGCTCGATCGACTCGAGCTGGTCCTCGAAGATCGATTTGGTGTCGTGCAGGAGCCGCCCGATCAGGGTCGACTTGCCGTCGTCGACCGAGCCGGCGGTGGCGATGCGCAGGAGCTCGGAGCGGCATTAGAAGTAGCCTTCCTTCTTGCGATCCTCCATCGCCGCTTCGGAGAAGCGGTCGTCGCCGCGGGTCGCGCCGCGCTCGGTGATCCGGGTCGCCGCGGTCTCCTCGATCACCGCCTCGTACTCGGTCGCCTCGGAGGCGACGGCGCCGGTCGCGGTCGCGTCGCCGACCGTGCGGTAGCGGACCATCCGCCGTTCCGCGGTCATCCCCTCGGGCAGCGGGAAGAACTCGTTGACGGCCATCAGCAGGCCCTCGACCTCGACCACCTCGCGCTCGTGCGCGAAGTAGATCGGCGGCAGGTCGACCTGCTCCTGGGCGAGGTAGCGCCAGACGTCGAGCTCGGTCCAGTCGGAGATCGGGAAGACGCGGATGTGCTCGCCCTTGCGGTGGCGGCCGTTGTAGAGGTTCCAGAGCTCGGGCCGCTGGTTCTTCGGGTCCCACTGGCCGAATTTGTCGCGGAAGGAGAAGACCCGCTCCTTGGCCCGCGCCTTCTCCTCGTCGCGGCGGCCGCCGCCGAAGACGGCGTCGAAGCCGCCGTTCTGGATCCCCTCCAGCAGCGCGACGGTCTGGTGGCGGTTGCGGCTTTCGAGTTCGTGGCCGACCTTGATCCGGCCGGCGTCGATCAGCTCCTGCAGCGAGGCGACCTCGAGCCGCAGCCCGTGCTCGGCGGCGACCCGGTCGCGGAACTCGATCACCTCGGGGAAGTTGTGCCCGGTGTCGACGTGCATGATCGGGAACGGCACCGGCGCCGGCGCGAACGCCTTGCGCGCCAGGTGCAGCATCAGCACCGAGTCCTTGCCGCCGGAGAACAGCATCACCGGGTTCTCGAACTCGGCGACGACCTCGCGGATGATGTGGATCGACTCGGCTTCGAGCGTGTCGAGGTCGGTGAGCTCGACGCGCAGCCGGCCGCGTCTTCGTCACCTCCTCCATCACCGCCTGGACCTCAGTGCCGGCGCCGGGTGGGCGCTAGTTGATCCCGCACTCGGTCTTACCCGTCCCCGACCCAGCGACCGTCGCGCGAGGAGCCGCCGGGACCGACCGGCTGGGTGCAGTGCGTGCAGCCGATCGACGGGTAGCCCTGGTCGTGGAGCGGGTTGTAGGGAAGGTGATGCTCACTGATGTAGTTCCAGACGTCGCGCTCGGTCCAGTCGGCGAGCGGGTTCAGCTTCCAGAGGTTGAATTTCTTGTCCCAGCCGAACTTCGGCGTCTTGGCACGGGAGCTGGAATCGCCACGGCGGACGCCAGCGACCCAGCAGTCTACGGAAGAGAGGGCGCGCCGCATCGGGTCGACCTTGCGCAGCCCGCAGCAGGCGTCGGGGTCGCTCTTCCAGAGCTCGTCGCCGTACTGCTCGGCCTGCTCGGCGAGGGTCAGGTTGTGGTACCGGTCGAACTCGATCCCGAGCGCCTCGGCGAGCCGGTCGCGGGTCTCGTAGCTCTCCTCGAAGAGGACTTCGGTGTCGAGGTAGAAGAAGCGGGCCTCGGGGTTGATCGTGCTCGCCAGGTGGGCGGTCACCGAGCTCGTTTTCTGGAACGAGCAGGCGATGTAGTGCTCGGCGCCGAAGGTCTCGAACATCCACTCGAGCGCCTCGTGGGCGTTGCGATCCTCGAGCTCGGCGGCAACCTTCTCGTGGTCGATGTCGGTGACTGCCGGCACCGTTCCCGAGAGCGTGATGGGCGGTGGCTTCATCGCAATCACCCGTGCGCTAGATCGCGCACTCCCCCTCGCCGCGCTCGACTTTGTACGGGCTGGAGCGGTTCCAGTCGATGAACTGCTGCATCGTCTCGAGGCTGAACTCGGCCGGCAGCGTCAGGTCCTTGATCGACTCTTCGAACGGCTCGGCGCCGGCCCGCTCGGCGAAGGCGTTGAACTCCTCGCCCTCGTTGCGCTCGGACTCGTAGAGGCGGATCCAGCGCTCGACCGCCTCGGGGACGCGCTTGGCCGGGAGCCGCGATTTGAGCCGCTTGCCGAAGATCACCTCGCCGCCCTCGAAGTTGCCGCCGATGTGCGGGATGTAGGCGGGCATCTGGCGGCCGCCGACTTTCAGCGAGGCGCCGTAGAAGCCGATGTTGGCGATGTGGTGCTGGCTGCACCCGTTCGGGCAGCCGCTCATTTTGATGTGGATCCGCTTGCTCAGCTCGTCCTCGATCTGCATCTCGGTGACCCGCTCCTTGATCGCCCGGTTGAGGCCCATCGAGCTGGTGATCCCGAGTTTGCAGCTGTCGGTGCCGGGGCAGCTGACCACGTCGGTGACCTGGCGCGGGCCGACCTCGGCGAGGCCGAGCCCCTCGAGCTCGGTCCAGACGTCGTAGAGCGCCTCGTCGCGGACCCAGCGGAGGACGAAGTTCTGCTGCACGGTGCTGCGGGCGTAGCCGCCGCTGTAGTCGCGCATGATCTTGCCGAGGCCGCGGAACTGCTCCGGCGTCAGGTCGCCGCGCTCGATCTTCACCTCGACGGCGGAGAAGCCCTCCTGGCGCTGCGCCTGCACGTTGGCGTCGAGGAAGCGCTCGAACTCGGAGCGGTCGCCGTTCGGCGAAGCCGGCTGCGGCGGCGCCTTCGGGGCGTTGCCCTCCTCGTCCTCGTCGAAGCGCAGGCGCTCGACCAGCTCGGGGCCGAATTCGCGCTCGCCGACCCAGTCGCCTTCGAGCTCCTCGTCGACCAGCTCGCGGAAGGCGTCCATGCCGATCTTGTCGACCAGCACCTTGATCCGGGCGCGGGCGCGGTTGACGCGCAGCCAGTCCTGGCGGTCGAAGATGCGGAAGACGGCCTCGGAGACCTTCAGGTAGTCGCCGTTGTCGGCCTCGACGAAGTCGTAGAGGGTCGGCGCGACGCGGGCCATGATCGAGGTGCCGCCGCCGACCCGGACCTCGAAGCCCTTGACGCCGTCCTTTTCGCGGCTGATGAAGGCGATGTCGTGGATGCCGGTGATCGCCCGGTCCTCGTCGGAGCCGGTGAAGGCGGTCTTGATCTTGCGCGGCATCAGCTGCGTCGTCGGGTGGCGGACGAAGTAGCGGACGTAAGCGACCGCGTGGGCGGTCGGGTCGAAGATCTCGTCCGCGGCGACGCCGGCCCAGGGGTCGCCGGTGACGTTGCGGACAGTGTTGCCGCAGCCCTCGCGCGAGGAGAGGCCGGAGTCGGAGATTTCGCGGATCAGCGTCCTCCATGTCGCGCAGCGGCACGTGGTGGATCTGGATGTTCTGGCGGGTCGTGATGTGACCCTTGTTCAGCGGCGCCCACTTTTCGACCACGTCGGCGAAGGCGTCCATCTGGTCCGGCGTGACCCCGCCGAACGGAAGCTTGACCCGGACCATCTGCACGTCGGGCTGGCGCTGCCCGTAGACGCCCTGTTTGAGGCGGAAGCCGATGAACTCCGGCTCCTCCATCTGCCCGGCGAGGAAGGACTCCGCTTCGTTGTCGAAGTCGTCGAACTCGCGCTCGATGATCGGGATGATGTGACCCGGGACGTTCTCGTAGGTCTCCGGGTTCTCGACGGAGCCGACGCGGCCCTTGCCGCGCTGCTCCTTGTTCTCAGCGACTACTACCTCCATGCGGAGGAAAATAGCAAAACCTGACCGGGATTAGGGTATTTAGCCGTTAGCAGGCAATTTGCGGGCTACCCAGCCCGCTTCCGCGCCTCTAGGACCGCCGCCGCTTCGCCCGACTCGGCCACGTAGCCGCCCTCCGGCTCCAGCGGCAGGCCCGCCTCGGACCAGCCGACGACCCCGTCGGTCAGCTTCACCGCGTCGTAGCCAGCCTCGCCCAGCGCCGCCGCCGCCATCGAGGAGCGGTTGCCGCCGCGGCAGTAGACGACGACCTGACGCTCCTTGTCGATCTCGCCGGCCCGCTCGGCCAGCTCGGCCAGCGGCAGGTGGGTGGCGCCGGCGATCCGCCCGGCCTCCCACTCGTGGTCGGCGCGCACGTCGACCAGCTGCGCCCCGTCCGCGACCAGCTTCTGCGCCTCCTCGCGCGAGACCTCGCGCGGCTCGTCCAGCCTCGCTCATCAATCGACCTCCGTTCCCTCGATCAGGAAGGCGACGCGCACGTGCGCCCGGTACTCGTCGAGGTTCTCGCCGCGGATTCCGGTCGAGACGATGTCGACGGCGCGGATGTTGCGCAGTGACCCTTTCGCCTGATCGAGTGCCTGCTTCGCGGCGTCGTCAGTCGAGGTCTTGGAGCTCCCGACCAGCTCGATGATTTTCACGACAGCCATGTCGATCCCTTTCCTTTCGACTCCTGGACCGCCTCCTTGGCCCCCACTCCTTCGAGCAGCGCCGCGCGCTGCCAGGGACTGACCGCCGCCGGGGAATCGCCCACCGGGACGGCCGCCGTCTCGGCCTCGAACCGCGCCACGGCAGCCGCGATCGCGGCTGCCTCGTCTCCGGTCGCGGTCTTCGTGGCCACAAACCAAGCCTAGTTCAAGCGCGTTCGCTCCGGCGCCGCGCGAGGTGGTCGGCGAGGCGACGGATCACCGCCTGCGGTTCGCGATCCAGGCGCGGGCCGGTAACGCGGACCATCTCGACGCCGATGGCGAGCAAATCGTCAGCCCGAACCCGGTCGCGCTCGAAGGCGGCCCGCGTACCGTGAGTCTCGTACACGTCCAGTTCGACCGCGAACCGCTCGTCCTCCCAGTAGGCGTCGAGCTCGAGCCCCGCGACGTTGAAGTTGGTCGCCGGCAGCGGCAGCCCGGCCTCGCGGACGAGACCGAGGAACCGTCGCTCCAGCCGCGAGCGCAGCACCCGGGGATCGTCCTTGTATACGGAGAGCGCCTCGCGCAACCGACCGGCGCCCGGGTGGTGCGCATACCGCCCCCGCACGTCTTCGATCGCGGTGAGGTCAAAGACCCCCCGCTCTTCCGAGCGCTCCAGCACCGCTTCAAGCGATGCTGGCCGCAGCATCCCCGCCAGGTCAAGCATCGTGCGAGCTATCGAGGTCACCGGGATGCCCGACTCCGCAGCGACGTCCTGTGAAGCCAAGGCGCTGAAATGGACGCGAAAATCGCGTTTGGCTCGCCGCCTCGTTGGAGCCGTTACGTCGATCGTTTCCGGTCGATAGCGCAGCAGTTCCCAGATCCAACCCGCCGACAGGTGGCTGGCGACGGCCGGGCGTGCAGCAAGCACGGCGGCCATGCAGCGCCCCTCCCAAGCGATCCCGTCGCGACCAACGACGTAGACGCCGCGGTAGATCCGCCGCAGACGCCGCACCTTCGCTGCCTTTGCGGCCGAACTTCGCGTGTAGCCGAGAGCAGCCAGCTGGCGAGTCGAAACCACCCCGTGCTGCCGCGTCGCCTGCTCGAACAGCGGCTGGTGCCTACCTTCCGTTCGTCCTTGGTCGCCCACAGGGCTACAAGGGACGAACGGTGGCTGGTTCTCCCCCGGTTGAGCGCTAGCCGTTGAGGCCGGGGACGGGGGTGCCGTGTTTGGCGATGTTGCAGTTGAACGGGGTCGGGTCGAAGGTGTCCATCAGGGCGCGGCCGGCGGATTTGCCGGTCGGCTTGGTGAACCCCTTGCCCTTGCCTTTGGCGCGCGGGGGGTTGCCGCGGCCGCACTGGATCGAGAAGTCGCGGACGCCGTCGCGGGCGTCGATCACGTCGTCGCCGCCGTTGCCGAAGAAGCGGTCCTGGCCGGGCTGGCCGAGCATCGAGTTCTTGCGGCTGTCGCCGATCAGGACGTCGTTGTCGAAGGAGCCCTCCATGTCCTCGAGGTCGTTGGCGAGGCGGACGGGCCGGCAGCCGCGGACCTCGTCGACCCAGGCTTTGCTCAGCGGGAAGGAGATGACCAGCAGACCGGGGTGAGCCTGGGTCTCGGCAAACGAGGCGTCGTCGCGGCCGGGGCCGCCGACGATCGCGCCGCCGGCGCAGCCGCCTCCGGCCGCCAGCAGGTCGCCGTTGGGGCCGCCGTAGAGGTAGGTCGGTCCGGGCAGGCCGCCGACCAGGCCGTCGGCCCCGGCGCCGCCGTAGAGCTTGTCGGCGCCCGGGCCGGACTCGATCAGGTCGTCCTCGGGGCCGCCGTGGATCTCGTCGTTGCCGAAGCCGCCGGCGAGGCGGGTGGTGCCGACCGCTTTCAGCGAGCCTTCGACCTGCAGGCTGTCGTTGCCGGGGCCGAGGTCGGCCATCAGCCAGAGGCCGGGTCCGAGCGCCGGGCAGCTCACCTGGGTCAGGTCCTGGCGTTCGCACCCCGGACCGATCGCCAGCGGCTTGCGGGCGTTGACGGCGAAGGTCTCGCCTGCTTCGTCGAAGGCGACGGTGAAGTCGTCGCGGCCGCCACCGCCGACGATCTGCAGGCCGGCACCGCCGCGCGCCAGCGGGTTCAGCTGCACGTAGGCGGACCCCTTCGGGGCCCGTTCCCTGCCACAGGAGACCGTCCGGCCCTTGGCGCCCTTGCAGCCGTCCTTGCCCTGGCCGCCGTCGATCGTGTCGCGGCCGCCGGCGCCGCTGATCTTGTCGTCGCCGAGCCCGCCGTGCGATCAAGTTCGCGCCCTTGTCGCCGATCAGCGTGTCGCGGAAGGCCGAGCCTTCGATGTCCTCGAACCCGAACAGCTTGTCGTGGCCGTCGCCGCGCGCTTTGTGGTCCTTCAGCGAGACCCAGACGCCGGTCCCCTTGCCGCCGGCAACCTTGGTCGCGAAAGAAGCGATGTCGCCCTTGCCGACGCCGCCAGACATCCGGTCCCAGCCGTAGTCGCCGCGGACCAGGTCGAAGTTCCCGGCCCCGCCGTTGACGATGTCGATCCCGAGGCTGCCAGCGGCCTCGTCGTGGGCCCCGGCCCCGCCGAGGACCTGGTCGTCGCCGAGGTCGCCGATCACCCGGTCGTAGTCGCCGACACCGCCGTCGGCGGTGTCGTTGCCGCGGCCGCCGTGGATCAGGTCGGCGCCCGGGCCGCCACAGAGCAGGTCGTTGCCGAGGCTGCCGTAGATCGTGTCGTCGCCCTCGCCGCCCCAGATCACGTCGCGGCCTGGGGTCCCGTGGAGGACGTCGTCGCCATCGGTGCCGACGATCTTCGCCTGGCGTCCGTGGCAGCGCGGGTTTTCGATCTCCTCGCCGCCGGTAGCCGCCACCGCGCCCCCCGCCCAAAGGGAGGCGAGCAGCACCGCTGCGGCAAGAAACCCGGTCGTAGCTCGGCTCACGGGCGGCGAATCGTACTCAGGCGCTGCGGATCAGCTTCTTGTTGACGAACTCGTCGGCCCCGAATCGTCCCAGCTCACGCCCGAAGCCGGAGCGCTTGAAGCCCCCGAACGGCAGCTCAGGGCTGTCGGCGCCGACCAGGTTGACGTAGACCATCCCGGCTTCGATCCGGTCGGCGACCCGTTCGCCCTGCTCCCGGTCGTTGGTCATCACATAGGAGCCGAGGCCGAACGGCGTCTGGTTGGCGAGCTCGACCGCCTCCTCCTCGGAACCGACCCGGTAGACCTGGGCGACCGGGCCGAAGAACTCTTCCTGGGAGGCCTCGTCGCCGGGCTCGATCCCGGTCAGCACCGTCGGTTCGAAGAAGTTGCCCTCGCGCTTGCCGCCGACGACGACCTCGGCGCCGCCGGCCACCGCCCGCTTCACCTGGTCCTCGATCCGGTCGGCGGCGGTGGTCGAGGAGAGCGGCCCGACTTCGGTGTCCTCGGCGGTCGGGTCGCCGGACTTGGAAGCGCCCATCTTCTCGCTCAGCTTGGCGACGAACTCGTCGTAGAGATCGTCGACGACGATGAAGCGCTTGGCCGCGTTGCAGGACTGGCCAGTGTTGTCGAGCCGCGCTTCGGTCGCCTGCTGCGCCGCCGCGTCGACGTCGTCGGAGCCGAGCAGGATGAACGGGTCCGAGCCGCCGAGCTCGAGCACGACCTTCTTCAGGTTGCGGCCGGCGATCTCGGCGACGGCGGCGCCCGCGCGCTCGGAGCCGGTGACCGAGACGCCGTGCACCCGCGGGTCGGCGATCACCCACTCGACCTGCTCGTTGGTTGCGTAGACGTTCTCGTAGGCGCCCTCCGGGAAGCCGGCGTCATCGAAGATCCGTTGCATCGCCGCGGCCGATTCCGGGCACTGCGGCGCGTGCTTGAGCAGGATCGGGTTGCCGATCACCAGGTTCGGCCCGGCGAAGCGGGCCACCTGGTAGTAGGGGAAGTTCCAGGGCATGATCCCGAGCAGGACCCCGAAAGCACTGCGGCGCACCAGGGCCGTGCCCTCGCCGCCGAGCAGCTCGATCGGCTCGTCGGCCATCAGGGCCTCGGCGTTGTCGGCGTAGTAGCCGTAGATTTCCGCCGCGAAGTCGACCTCGCCGAGCGCCTGCTCGACCGGCTTGCCCATCTCGCGAACGATGATCGCGGCCAGCTCCTGGCGCCGCTCGGCGTGCAGCTCGCCGGCCTTGCGGACCAGCGCGGCGCGCTCGGCGACGGTCGAGGACGGCGACCACGTCTTCGCCGCCGCGTCGGCGCGGCCGATCGCGGCGCGGAGCTCCTCGTCGCCGATCTCCGGGTACTCCTTGACCGTCTCGCCGGTCGCTGGGTTGACTACCGCGTAGGTGCTCATCAGCTCCTCCCCGTGGATTTCTGGTCGAGGCCGAGTGCTTCCTCGACCGGTACGTAGTCCATGCCTACCCCGTCGGCGACCGCCGGATGCGTGACCTTCCCGGCCGCCACGTTGACCCCCGGCCGCAGGCCCGGGTCGCGGCGGATCGCCTCGGCAACGCCGTGGTCGGCGAGCGCGATCACGTAGGGCAGGGTCGCGTTGGTCAGGGCGTGGGTCGAGGTGATCGGCACCGCGCCGGGCATGTTGGCGACGCAGTAGTGGGTGATCCCGTCGACCTCGAAGGTCGGGTCGCGGTGGGTGGTCGGCCGCGAGGTCTCGAAGCAGCCACCCTGGTCGATCGCGACGTCGACGAGCACCGCGCCGGGCTTCATCAGCACCAGCTGCTCGCGCCGGATCACGTAGGGGGCGCGAGCTCCGTGGACCAGCACGGCGCCGATCACGAGGTCGGCCCGCGGCAGCATCTCCTCGACCGCCAGCGTGGTCGAGTAGACGGTCGAGCAGCGGCCGCCGAAGGCGACCTCGAGCTCGCGCAGGCGGTCGATCGAGCGGTCGAAGACGAAGACGTCGGCCTCCATCCCGATCGCGATGAAGGCGGCGTTCATCCCGACCACGCCGCCGCCGATCACCATCACGTTGGCGGCCGCGACCCCGGGCACGCCGCCGAGCAGGATGCCGCGGCCGCCGAGCGGCTTCTCGAGCATGAAGGCGCCGGCCTGGGTGGCGATCTTGCCAGCGATCTCGCTCATCGGCGCCAGCAGCGGCAGGCGCCCGTGCGGGTCCTCGACCGTCTCGTAGGCGATCGCGGTGACGCCACTGGCGCAGAGCCCGCGGGTCTGGTCGGGATCGGGCGCCAGGTGCAGGTAGGTGAAGAGGAGCTGGCCGGGCTGCAGCAGCTCGATCTCGGCCGGCTGCAGCTCCTTGACGTGGACGATCATCTCCGCCGCCCCGAAGACCGCGGCGGCGTCGGGCAGGATCTGCGCCCCCTGCGCCTCGTACTCGGCGTCGGCGATCGCGCTGCCCTCGCCGGCCCCGGACTGGATCAGCACCTCGTGGCCGTGCTCGGTCATTTCGCGCACCCCGGCCGGGGTCATCGCGACCCGGTACTCGTCGGCCTTGATCTCGGTCGGGACCCCGACCTTCATCGGACCTCCCTCACGCGACCAGCTCCCGCGCCCGCAGGGCCAGCCAGAACTCGATCCGGTCGTGGGCGCGCGAGAGGTCGCGCCCGGTCAGCTCCTCGATCTTGCGCATCCGGTAACGCAGGGTGTGGCGGTGGCAGTAGACCTCGCGCGCGGCGCGCTCCCACTGGCCGTTCTGCTCGATGAACGCCTCCAGCGAGCGCAGCAGCTCGCCGCCGTACTCCTCGTCGCCCTCCTCGATCGGGCCGAGCACGCTGTCGCAGTAGAGGGTCAGCGCCTCGTCGTCCTGGATCGAGAGCAGCAGGGTGAAGGCGCCGAGGTCGCGCCAGGAGGCGACCTCCGGGGCGGCGCCGTTGTCGAAGGCGGTCGCCTCGAGCGCGCAGCGCGCTTCGTGGAAGGAGTGGCGCAGGCCCTCCGGGGCCGCCGGGCGGCTGGCCGCGGCGCGGACGCTGCTCTGCTCGGAGCGCAGCGCCCGGCGGGCTTCGCCCGCGACCTCGAGCGGGTCGCGGTCGGCGGCGTCGACCACCGCGCAGAGCAGCTCGCGCTCGCCGACCGAGTGCGGGGCGACGACGGCCGGGCAGGCGTCGGCGGTGAGCGCCCGTTCCAGTGCCCCGGCCGCGGCGACCGGCTGGTCGAGGTCGAAGACGAGCACCGCCGCTTCCTCGCCGATCCCGAAGGGCTCGAGACGGCGGCGCAGCTCGGTCGGCTCCATGCGACCGCCGAGCGCCCCGGCGAGCACGTCGCCGGCGAGGCGCCGCTCGGTCTCGCGGGCGACGCGGCGGCGCATCAGCTCCAGCGCCACCACCGCGACCGCCTGCTGGAGGATCAGCCGCTCGAAGTCGCCGAGCCCGCCGGAGTCGCGGACGATCACCACCCAGGCCTGCGGCGGGCCGCCGCCGGGCGAGACGACCGGGTGGGCGAGCGCCCGGCCGGCGACCGAGGGGTGCGAGGGCACGAACGGGTGGGCGTCGCCCGAGTGGCCGAGCGCCTCTTTGCGGATGCCGGCGATCGCGTCGGAGGAGAGCTGGCGGCGGAAGCCGCGGCCGGCGACCCGCTCGCCGCGGCTGTCGAGGATCGCCACGGTGCCGCCGACCGCCGAGGCGATCGTCGCCGCGATTTCCTCCAGCCCGCGTTCCTCGAGGACCAGCCGCTCGAGCCGCCGCTGCACCGCGATCCCCCGCTGCAGCACCTCGTACTGCTCGTTGACCAGGCGCGCGAAGGCCTTCTCGGTGATCGCAATGAACGGCGTCGAGTAGGGCACCTCGAAGAGCGGGAAGTCACGCTCTTCGGCCTCCTCAACAAGCGCCTGCGGCAGCCCCTCGTGGCTGAATCCGGTGCCGAGCCCGAGCCCGGCGAGGTTGCTGTCGGCGAGCAGGCGGACGAACTCGCGCTGCTTCTCGGCGGTGTCGAGCGGGATCCCGGTGGTCAGCATCAGCTCGCCGCCGGAAAGCCACGGGGTCGGATCGGCGAGCTCGGAGATGTGGACCCAGCGGACCGGCGAGGCGGCCGCCTTGCCGCCGGCCGCCAGCTCGAGGTCGAGCTCGTCGAGCAGGCTCTGGACGGTGAGCACGGAGGGGCCCTAACTTCGACGCAGGCGATCAGGTCGGGCGGGCCTGGCGGCTGACCCTCCGACGACCTGGTCCCAGGCCTCGGTCAGCACCGCGCGCAGCACGTCGTGGATCTCTTCGAACTGCTCGGTGTCGGAGATCAGCGGCGGCGCCAGCTGGATCACCGGGTCGCCGCGGTCGTCGGCGCGGCAGATCAGACCGCGCTTATAGAGCTCCCCGGAGAGGAAGCCGCGCAGCAGGCGCTCGGACTCCTCGTCGTCGAAGGTTCCTTCGTCTCCTTGTCTTTGACCAGCTCGATCGCCTGGAAGAAGCCGGCGCCGCGCACGTCGCCGACGATCGGCAGGTCGTGCAGCGTCTCCAGCATGCCGCGGAACTCGGCCTCCTTGGCGAGCACGTGGCCGCAGAGGTCCTCGCGCTCAAAGACGTCGAGGTTGGCCATCGCGATCGCCGAGGCAAGCGGATGGCCGGCGAAGGTGAAGCCGTGGGCGAAGGAGGCGGTCCCCTCCATGAACGGCGCCGCCACCGTGTCGGAGGCGATCATCGCGCCCATCGGCGCGTAGGCCGAGGTCAGAGCCTTGGCGACGGTGATGATGTCCGGCTGGTAGCCGAACCGTTCGCAGCCGAAGTAGTGGCCGAGCCGACCCCAGGCGCAGATCACCTCGTCGGAGATCAGCAGCACGTCGTGGCGGTCGCAGATCTCGCGCACCTGCTGGAAGTAGCCGTCGGGCGGGACGAAGCAGCCGCCGGCGTTCTGGACCGGCTCGACGATCACCGCGGCGACAGTCTCCGGCCCCTCGAAGACGATCCGCTCCTCGATCGCGTCCGCCGCCCAGGTTTCCTCGCGCTCCTCGGGCCAGCGGTAGACGTTGGTGTTGGGGACGTGGCAGGCGCCCGGGGTGAGCGGTTCGAACTGGGTCCGCAGCTCGGTGATCCCGGTCGCCGAGAGCGCCCCCAGGGTGGTCCCGTGGTAGGCGACCTCGCGGGCGATCAGCTTGTGCTTCTGCCCTTTGCCGTGCATCCGGTGGTAGTTGCGGGCGAGCTTGATCGCCGACTCGACCGCCTCGGAGCCGCCGTCGGTGAAGAAGACGCGGTTGAGCTCGCCGGGGGCCAGCGAGGCGATCCGCGCCGCCAGTTCGATCGCCCGCGGATGCGCGTAGCTCCAGAGCGTGTAGAAGTCGAGCTCTTCGACCTGGCGCGCCGCCGCTTCGCCGTACTCGGTGCGGCCGTGGCCGGCGTTGACGCAGAACAGGCCGGAGAGCCCGTCGAGGTAGCGGTTGCCGTGTTCGTCGAAGACGTAACAGCCCTCGGCCCGCGAGATGATCGGGATCTCGTGCTGGTCGTCGTACCCGCCCATCCGCGAGAAGTGCATCCAGAGATGACGGCGAGCAAGCTGCTGGAGCCCGGTGTCGACTGACTGGGACGCGGTGGCCATACGACTCTCCTCTTCTCTTGCTACGACGTTATGGACAAAGCTAGAGCCAAACTGGCGCTGAGGCAAGTCCTCGATGGGTGAAGGCCCCTCCGGTCACTTGTACATTGGGTACAAGAGCGGGATATCCTTTTAGGACATCTGCAACTTGCGCCGATGTGCGCGGGGGCTTACCGTCGCTACAGGAAGCCGCACTCGGCCCGGCACAGGAGGAGGGGTACCCGGATGGAGAGCTCAGCAGTCCCGGCGAGCACCGACGCGGGCGGCCCCGGCGCCCATCACGACAAGGGGCTGAAAGCAGATGCGATCACCTTCAGCGACGGGCTGACGATCGCCCTCGCCTCGACCGCGCCGGCCTACTCGCTGGCCGCGGTGATCGGCTCGATCGTCGTGATCGTCGGACTGCAGGCGCCGGCGGCGCTGCTGCTCTCGTTCGTGCCGATGTTCTTCATCGCCGCGGCCTTCTACTACCTGAACCGCGCCGACCAGGACTGCGGGACCAGCTTCTCCTGGGTGACGCGGGCGATCGGGCCGCAGTCGGGCTGGATCACCGGCTGGGCGATCTGCGTCACCGGGATCCTCGTGATCGGCTCGCTGGCTGACGTCGCCGCCTACTCCTTCTTCGACCTGATCGGGGCCGAGTCCCTGGTCGAAAGCGACTTCGCCGTGACCGCGCTGGCGCTGGCGCTGATCGCGGCGATGACGACGATCTGCGTGATCGGGACCGAGCTCTCGGCGAACTTGCAGAAGTGGCTGATGGTCCTGCAGATCGGGCCGCTGCTTCTGTTCGCGGGGGTGGCGATCTTCAAGGTCTTCTCCGGCGACGCGCCACCGGCCGCGGTCGACCCCTCTTTCTCCTGGTTCAACCCGTTCGAGATCGGCGGCAGCGGCGCTCTGACCGGCGCCCTGCTGCTCGGCGTCTTCATCTACTGGGGCTGGGAGAGCGCCGTCAACCTCAACGAGGAGACCGAGGGCGAGGCGACCGCGCCGGGCCTCGCCGGCCTGCTCAGCACGGTGATCCTGCTCGTCACCTACCTCGGCGTGGCGACCGCGCTGGTCGCCTGGAAAGGCGCCGCCGGGGCGGAAAAGTTCGAAAGCGAAGCGATCCTCTCCAACTACGCCAGTCAGGTGCTCGGCGAACCGCTCGGCAGCCTGGTGCTGCTCGCCGTCGTCGTCTCCGCCCTGGCCTCGACCCAGACGACGATCCTCCCGGCCTCGCGCACCTCGCTCTCGATGGCGCGGGCAGAGGCGATGCCGGCGGCGCTCGGCGAGGTCAGCAAACGCTTCTTTACGCCAGTTGTCTCGACCGTCGCAATCGGGGTACTGGCGGTCGCGTGGTACCTGCCCTCGAAGCTCGTCAACGAAAACTTCCTCTTCGACTCGCTCTCGGCGCTGGCGCTGATGATCGCCTTCTACTACGCCTTCACCGGGATCGCCTGCGTCGTCTACTTCCGGCGCGAGCTGACCAAGTCGGTGAAGAACTTCCTCTTCGTCGGCGTCGCGCCGGCGATCGGGGCAGCGCTGCTGGGCTTCCTCTTCGTCAAGGCGCTGGTCGACTACTCCGACCCGGCGAACTCCGAAAGCGGCGAATCCTGGTTCGGGTTCGGACCGCCGGCGGTGATCGGGGTCGGCTTCATCCTGCTCGGTGTCGTTCTGCTCGCGCTCTGGCGCCGGCACCGCAAGCAGCCATTCTTCCTGCGTCGTCGCGAAGTCGCCCCACCGGGCTTCCTCGAGAACGCGGCGATCGACCCGAAACCGGCGCTCGCAGAGGGTGAGTAGATGGCGTGAGCGATAACGGACATTCGTCCCCGAGCGTCGAGCTCCGCGGAGTCACCAAGCGGTTCGGCGACTTCACCGCGGTCGACGACCTCGACCTGACCCTCGGCAGCGGCGAATTCTTCACCCTGCTCGGGCCGAGCGGCTGCGGCAAGACGACGACGCTGCGGATGATCGCCGGCTTCGAGCAGCCCGACGCGGGCGCGATCCGGATCGAGGGCGCCGACGTCGCCGGCCTCCCCCCTACAAGCGCCCGACCAACACCGTCTTCCAGAGTTACGCGCTCTTTCCCCACCTCAGCGTCGAGGACAACGTCGCCTTCGGGCTGAAGCGCCAGAAGGTGGGCAAGGACGAAATCGCCGAGCGGGTCCGGGCCGAGCTGGAGCGGGTCGGCCTCGCCCAGGAGGCGCGGCGCAAGCCGGCGCAGCTCTCCGGCGGCATGCAGCAGCGGGTGGCGCTGGCCCGGGCGCTGGTCAACCTGCCAAAGGTGCTGCTGCTGGACGAGCCGCTCGGGGCGCTCGACCTGAAACTGCGCAAGGGCCTGCAGGTGGAGCTGAAACGGATCCAGCGCGAGGTCGGGATCACCTTCGTCTACGTCACCCACGACCAAGAGGAGGCGCTGACGATGAGCGACCGGATCGCGGTGATGAACCGCGGCCGGGTCGAACAGGTCGACGGCGCCGAGGAGGTCTACGAGCGGCCGACCACGACCTTCGTCGCCGGCTTCATCGGCGTCTCCAACCTGATGCCGGGGACGGTGTCGGCGCCGGGGATGGTGAAGCTCGACAGCGGCCCCGAGGTGGCCGGGGACACCGAGCCGCTGCAGCCCGGCCAGGGTTGCGCCGCGGTCGTGCGACCGGAGAAGCTGCGGATCGACCGGGCCGACGAGGCGGCGCCGGCGACCAACGGCACGCCGCGGGTCGAGGGCGTGGTCGAGAGCTCGGTCTACCTCGGCACCGCGACCCAGATCGTTGTCGACCTCGGCGGCGAGGTGCGGATGACCGTGCTGGTCCCGAACGCCGACGAGGCCGAGCGACAGCGACTGCCGGGAGGGGGTGCTCGGGTGGTGCTTAGCTGGGAGCCCGAGCACATGCGCGTGGTCACCGAGACGCCGGCCGAACGGGAGTCCCCGCCGGCCGGCGCCGGGGTGGGTCGGGAGGAGTGATGGCGCGGCGATCGCGAGCCCGCAAAGCGTTGAGCTTGGGGCTGGCGGCCGCCGCCGCGCTCGCGCTCTCGCTGACCGTCTGGGCCTGCGGCGGGACGATCGGCGGGATCGCCAACAACCCGATCGAGGTCGCCGAAGGCGGTCCGGTCGCGGGCGACGTGACGATCTCCAACTGGCCCGGCTACATCCAGCCAAACGAAGGCGGCGAACCGGGAACGATCTCCCAGTTCGAAGCGGCGACCGGGGTCAAGGTCGACTACATCGAAGACGTCAACGACAACAACGAATTCCTCGGCAAGCTGCGTCCGCTGCTCGAACAGGGCGAATCGGGGGACCGCAGCATCTTCATCGTCACCGACTGGATGGCGAAAGAAATGTTCGACTTCCACTTCCTCCAGGAAATCGAGCCGAGCTCGATCCCGACCGTGTTCAAAAACCTGGTCCCGACCCTGAGGAACCCCAAATTCGACCCCGGGCGCAAGTTCTCGATCCCCTGGCAGACGGGGATGACTGGGATCTGGGTCGACACCGCGAAGGCGCCGGAGATCAAATCGGTCAACGACCTCTTCGATCCCAAATACAAGGGCAAAGTGACGATGCTCCAGGAGATGCGCGACACCGTGCCGCTGGTGATGAAGGCCGAAGGCGTCGACTTCGAAGAGGCGACCGACGACGACTGGCTGCAAGCGATCGACAAAATCAAGGACGCGGCGCAGTCCGGGCAGATCCGCCGCTTCACCGGCAACGACTACACCGAGGAACTGACCGCCGGCAACATCGTCGCCGCGATCGGCTGGTCGGGCGACGCCTCGATCGTCGCCAACCCGAACGCCGAATGGCGGATGCCCGAACAGGGCTGCGTGATCTGGTCGGACAACATGGTGATCCCGATCGGCGCCCCCAACGTCGGCGCCGCCTTCGGCTTCATGGACTTCGTCTACGAACCGAAAGTCGCCGCTGGGCTGACCGAATACATCACCTACATCTCGCCGGTCGAGGGGGTCCAGAAACTGGTCCCGAAAGAACTCGCGGACGACCCGCTCGTCTTCCCCAGCCCCGAGTTCCAGAAGAACTGCTCGATCCAGGGCTCGCCCCCCGACCCCGAAAAAGTCTCGGAAGCGTGGGCTGACGTGGTGGCGGGCTGATCACGATGAGCTGGAGGAAGCGACTCGTCCCCTACTGGCTGCTCGGGCCGGGGATCGTCTGGCTGGTCCTCTTCTTCGTCGTGCCGATGTACTTCATGGGCGAAATCGCCCTGCGCTCGGGGACGCCGATCGCCGGCTTCACCTTCACCTGGGAGTGGTCGAACTTCCCCGACGCGCTCTCCGGCAACACCGAGCAGATCCTCCGCTCCGTCTACTACGCGGGGGCGGCGACGCTGCTGGCGCTGGCGATCGGCTACCCACTCGCCTACGCGATCGCCTTCCGCGGCGGCCGCTTCCGGACGCTGCTGCTGTTCGCGGTGATCGCGCCGTTCTTTACCACCTACCTGATCCGCACGATCGCCTGGAAAACGATCCTCGCCGACTCCAGCCCGGTCGTCGACGTGCTCGAATTCCTCTCGCTGGCGCCGGGGGACGGGCGCGTCCTTGCCACCTCCGGTGCGGTGATCGCCGGCCTCACCTACAACTTCCTGCCGTTCATGATCCTGCCGCTGTACGCGAGCCTGGAGCGGCTCGACGGGCGGCTGATCGAGGCCGCCAAAGACCTCTACTCCTCCTCCTTCACGGCCTTCCGCAAGGTGACGCTGCCGCTGACCGCGCCGGGGATCGTCGCCGGCGTCCTGCTCACCTTCATCCCCGCCTTCGGCGACTACCTGAACGCGCAGCTGCTCGGCGGCCCGCAGCAGCAGATGGTCGGCAACGTGATCCAGCTGCTCTTCCTCAACCAGCGCGACTACCCCGAGGCGGCGGCGCTCTCCTTCCTGATGATGGCGCTGATCATGATCGTCGTCTTCGTCTACATCAGGTTCGCCGGGATCGGCGCCTTCATGGGTGACGACGAGGAGGAGAAAGCCTGATGTCCGCGCCCGCGCGAGCCTGGCGTTGGCTGCGCCACAACGCCCTGCCGATCTACGCGGTGCTGGCGACGTTTTACCTGCTGGTCCCGATCTTCGTGATCGCGCTGTTCTCGTTCGGGTCGACGCCGCGGGGCAAACTGACCTTCGCGCTCGACGACGGGTTCACGCTCGAATACTGGGAAACGATGTTCGACATCCCGGAACTGAACGAAGCGCTGCTAACCAGCCTCGAGCTGGCGGCGCTGGCGACCGTGATCTCGGCCGCGATCGGGACGGCGATGGCGATCGCCCTGGTCCGCCACAAGTTCCGCGGCCGGCGGCTCGCCAACCTGCTGATCGTGATCCCGATGGCGACGCCGGAGGTGGTTGTCGGCGCCGCCCTGCTCTCGATGTTCGTCTACGCCGCCTTCTCGCTCGGCTTCGAGACCCTGCTGATCGCCCACGTGATGTTCTGCATCAGCTTCGTCGTGGTCGTCGTGCGCTCGCGCCTGATCGGCTTCGACCGCCGGCTCGAGGAGGCCGCCGCCGACCTCGGCGCGACCCCCTGGACCACCTTCCGCCTCGTCACCCTGCCGCTGATCGCCCCCGGCGTCGTAGCCGCCGCGATGCTCGCCTTCGCGCTCTCAATTGACGACTTCGTGATCTCCAACTTCAACTCGGGGACCACCGTCACCTTCCCGCTCTACGTCTACGGGGTCAGCCTGCGCGGCATCCCGGTCCAGGTCAACGCCATCGCCACCCTGATCTTCATCGTCGCCTCGATCGCCGCCGTCGCCGTGATCTGGCAGCAGCGCCGCGCCGAGCGAATGACCGCCGTCGCCCCCGAGAAGGACGAGCCCCTCCCCGCCCCACCCGTCACCGCCGCCACGTAACGAGCTCCGGGGGGAGGGGGGAGAACCCGGTGGGTGGTCGCCATTTGTCTTGGCATGGCTGGCAAATGGCGACCACGCCGGGTGGCGATGGCTGAGATGGCCGGGAGACAGCATGGCGTTGTATCGATCCGGCAGCTGGAATCACTTGGGTTCTCACGGGATGCTGTCGTTGGCGAAACGCGGTCTGCGCGGCTGCACCGAATCCATACCGGCGTTTACGCCGTGGGGCACACGAGCCTCACCCAGCACGGTCGCTGCCTTGGTGCCGTGCTGGCTTGTGGGCCCGATGCGCTGCTGAGTCACTACTCCGCTGCCTGGCTGTGGGGTCTCACGAAGGGATCGCCGGCGCCGTATGAGGTCACGGGACCGATTCCGCGGAGGCGCAAACCACCACAGATCGTCGTGCACCGGGCGCGGCGTTTCACCGATGCCGACCGCGGGCTTGAGGACAACATCCCCGTCACCGCGGTGCCACGGACGCTGCTTGATCTCGCGGCGCGGGATCGGCGCGGGAGGCTGCGGCGTTACATGGAGCGGGCGGAGGAGCTGCGGCTGCTCGACCTGAAGGCGATTCACGAGTTGCTCGACCGCACGCGCGGGCACCACGGGTGGGGACGGCTGCGGCGGGCGGCGGCGTTCTACGCACCGTCTCCGTTCGTCACCCGCTCGAACTTCGAGCGGCGGTTCCTGGCGGCTGTGGTCGCCGCCGGGCTGCCGCGGGCGGCCGTGAACTTCAACGCCCACGGCTACGAGCTCGACATGTACTGGCCCGAGCGCCGCTTCGCGGTCGAACTGGACACCTACGGGACGCACGGCACCCACGAGGCGTTCGAGCGCGACCGGGTGCGGGCCGAGGACCTGCTCGTCCACGGGGTCGCGATTACCCGCGTCACCGACGTCCGCTTCCACCGCGAACCGGACGTCGTGATCGCGCGGGTCGAGCGCCTGCTCGCGGCGCGCCCTCACCTGCCGATGTGAAAGCCGATCCGCTTCGGGATCGACGCCGCGGCTGAGGCGACCCTGCCGGGGGCGCGGCCGGCGAGCTCGGCCTCCTCCTTGGCCAGGATCCCGAGCCGGATCGCCTCGCCGCCGAGCCAGTGGAAGGGCTCGGGGGGGACGCGGTGGACCTTGGGGTCGACGAAGGCCAGGGCGCTCTCCGCGTCGCGGCGATCGAGGGCCAGGGAGGCGAGGGTGCGGCCGACCATGTTCGAGGGCCCGACCCCGTTGCCGGTGTAGCCGGCGGCGGCGAAGGCGCGACCGTGGCGCTGGCTCAGGACCATCGGCAGGTGCTGGGGGGAAGCGTCGATCGGGCCGCCCCAGGCGTGGGTGATGCGCTTGCCGGCGAGGCCGGGGAAGTAGTCGAGGAGGTGCTCGTGGACCACGTCGACGACGTCGCGGTCGAGCTCGGCGCGGCCGCCGGTGCGGGCGCCGGGGGCGATCCGGCCGCCCCCCCAGCCGAAGGCGATGCGGCCGTCGGGGGTGGTGCGGAAGTAATGCAGGAGGGCGCGCAGGTCGGTGATGCACTCGCCGCCGGTCCAGCCGATCTCGGCCAGCAACTCGGGCACCGGCTCGGTCAGGACGATGTGCGAGGAGGCGATCGAGAGGCGGCCGCGCAACGGACCGCGGTCGCCCTTGGCGGCGGCGCCGATCGCCAGCACCGCGCGCGGGGCGCGGACCCGGCCGGCGGCGGTCAGCGCCTCCACCCCATCGCCCCCCTCGCGGAAGCGGCGCACGGGCGAGCGCTCGTAGACCTCGACCCCGAGCGCAAGCGCCCGCTCGCGCAGCCCCAGCGCCAGCCGCGCCGGCTGCACGGTCGCCGAGCCGCCGACGGCGATGCCGCCGCGGAATGCCGGTGAGGCGCAGCGCGCGGAAACCTCGGCCGCCGTCAGCTCGCGCAGCTTGCCGGGCACGCCGAGCTCGCGGCAGGCCTCGAGCGCGCTGCGCCAGCCGCCGTCGTGGGCGGCGGCGGTGGAGACGTGCAGGTAGTCGGTCGGTTGAAACCAGGCGTCGACCCCCTGCCCCGCGCAGAACTCGCCGATCCGCTCGACCGCGGCCTCGGCGGCAGTGGCCACCGCCAGCGCCGGCGCCCCGCCCCAGCTGTCGCGCATCGGCGGCAGGGACCACCACATCGCGTTGCAGAAGCCGCCGTTGCGGCCGCTCGGGCCCTGCCCGCAGAGCCCCGCCTCGAGCAGGACGACCCGCGCCGCCGGCTCCAACTGCTTCGCGTACCAGGCGCTCCAGAGCCCGGTGTAGCCGCCGCCGACGACCAGCACGTCGGCCTCGATCTGCCCCTGCAAGGGCGGCGCCGGGACGATCTCGCCCGCCTCCGCCAGCCAGTAGCCGCGCGCCGTGTGCTCCATCGCCGACAGTCTCGCGCACGTACACTCGAAGCGGTGACCGATCCAGGTCAGGACGCGACCCCGTTCGTCGACGCCCTGCTCGCCTACGCGGCGCGCGAGCCGGGACGCTTCCAGGTCCCCGGACACAAGGGCGGCGCCGGCGCCGACCCGAAGCTGCGCGAGCTGGTCGGCGAGGAGGGGCTGCGCAACGACATCCCCTCGGTCACCGAGGGGGTCGACATCGGCCCCGAACCGACGCCGTTCCAACAAGCGCAGGACCTGGCCGCTGCCGCCTGGGGCGCCGCCCGCACCTGGTTCCTGATGAACGGCGCCTCGCAGGGCAACCACACCACCTGCCTGGCGCTCGCCCACTACGGCGACCGCGTGGTGGTCCAGCGCAACGTCCACTCCTCGGTGATCGACGGCCTGGTGCTGAGCGGGATGCGGCCGACCTTCGTTTCGCCCGAGCTCGACCCCGAGCTGGGGATCGCCCACGGGCTCACCCCCGACTCGCTCGCCGCCGGGCTCGAGGCGACGCCGGACGCGGTCGCGGCGATGGTCGTCTCGCCCACCTACTTCGGCGCCTGCGCTGACGTCGCGGCGCTGGCCGAGGTCGCCCACGGACGCGGCGTGCCGCTGATCGTCGACGAGGCCTGGGGCGCCCACCTGCACTTCAGCCCGGCGCTGCCCGAGGACGCGCTCGCCTGCGGCGCCGACCTCGTCACCTCCTCGACCCACAAGATCGTCGGCAGCCTCACCCAGGCGGCGATGCTCCACCTCGGCCACGGCGGCCGGCTCGACCCGGCGATCGTCGACCGCTGCGTCAGCCTGGTCGAAACGACCAGCCCCAGCGGCCTGCTGACCGGTTCGCTCGACGCCGCCCGCCGCCACGCCGCCGTGCACGGCGGCGAGCTGCTCGAGGAGACGCTCGCGGCGGTCGCCGCGACCCGGGCGGCGGTCGCGGCGATCCCCGGCCTCGCGGTGCTCGACGCCAGCCTGGTTGGCCAGCCCGGGATCGCCGGCTGGGACCCGCTGCGGCTCTCGATCGACGTCCGCGGCACCGGCTCCACCGGCTACAAGCTCGCCCACTCGATCTTTCACTCGCACGGGATCGACTTCGAGCTCTACTCGGAGAACATCGTCGTCGCGATCTTCGGGCTCGGCGAGCCCGCCGCGGCCGCCGGCGAGCGGCTGGTCGCGGCCCTGCGCGAGGCGGTCGCCGAACTCGGCGCCGAGCCCGGCCCGCCGCAGGAGAAGCTGGCACCGCCGCCGCCCTGGGGCGAGCTGGTGATGACCCCGCGCGAAGCCTTCCTCGGCCCGCAGGAGGTGATCCCCTTCGACCAGGCCGCCGGCAGGGTCGCCGCCGAGGGCCTCGCCGCCTACCCGCCGGGGATCCCCAACGTCCTCCCCGGCGAGCGCCTCACCACGGAGACGCTCGCTTACATCCGCGAGAGCGTCGCCCACGGCGGCTACGTGCGCGGCGGCTCCGACCGCCAGCTGAAGACGCTGCGCGTGGCTCGCTAGGGTCTGGCGATGGCCAGCTACGACGCGGTCGCCGACCTTCCGCTCGAGATCGAGTCCTGCAGCTTCGAGGGGCTGGAAATCGCCCTCGGCGGGTTCGAACGGCTGACTACCGTGGTCAAGCTCAGCGGCGGCGGCCACGAGGGGATCGGCGAAGACGTCGTCTACGACGCGGTCGACCACATCGGCCAGCAGAGCGCCGGCCCACCGGACGGCCTCGCCGGCGCCTCCAGCTTCGACGAGTTCTCCAAGAAGCTCGACGGGATCGACCTCTTCCCGGCCGGCGAGCCCGAGCGCGCCGACGTCTCCCGTGACTACCGTCGCTGGGCCTTCGAGTCGGCGGCGCTCGACCTGGCGCTGCGCCAGGCGGGGACCAACCTGGCGGCGATCCTCGGCCGCGAGCCGCGCCCGCTCAACTTCGTCAGCTCGATGCGGTTGGCCGGCTTCGAAGAGGGCGCCAAGTCCTCGATCGAGCCGCTGCGCGAACGGCTCGCCGTCTACCCCACCCTGCGCTTCAAGCTCGACCCGTTCAACGACTGGGACGACGCGCTGATCGACGCCCTGGTCGAGACCGACGCGGTCGACTCGCTCGACCTCAAGGGCTTCTACAAAGGCACCCCGGTCGACGTGATCACCGACCCCGAGCTCTACGCGAAGCTGATCGAGCGCTTCCCCGAGGCCTGGCTCGAGGACCCCGACGTGACCGACGAGACGCGGCCGCTGCTCGAGCCCGTCTCCGAGCGGGTCACCTGGGACGCACCGATCCACTCGATCGCCGACATCGAGGCGATGCCGTGGTCGCCGCCGAAGACGGTCAACGTCAAGCCCTCGCGCTTCGGGCCGATCTCCAACCTGTTCGCCGCCTACGACTACTGCGAGGAGCGCGGGATCGGCGCCTACGGTGGCGGCCAGACCGAGCTCGGCCCGGGCCGCGGCCAGATCCAGTACCTGGCCGCGATCTTCCACCCGGACACGCCGAACGACGTGGCGCCGAGCGGCTACAACGACCCCGCCCAGGCGACGAAACCGGGGCTGCCGAGCAGCCCGCTGCAGCCGTCGATCGACGAGCTCGGCTTCCGCTGGCGCTGACCCCGGCGCGCCCTCCGCACCGGTAGCGGCTGGTTCAGGAAAAACTCAGGTGGGGTTGTGACCCTGCCCGCCATGCGCATCCTTGTCGTGGACGACGAGCACGCCGTCCGCGACGCCCTGCGGCGGGCGCTGCGGCTGGGCGGCTACGACGTCCAGATCGCCCCCGGCGCCGAGGCGGCGCTGGGCCTGGTCAACGACGCCCGCCCGGACGCGATCGTGCTCGACGTGCTGATGCCGGGGATGGACGGGCTCGAACTGTGCCGGCGGCTGCGGGCCGGCGGCGACCGCACCCCGGTCCTGATGCTGACCGCGCGCGACGCGATCGGCGACCGCGTGCTCGGCCTTGACGCCGGCGCCGACGACTACCTGGTGAAGCCGTTCGCGCTGGAGGAGCTGCAGGCGCGGCTGCGGGCGCTGCTGCGCCGCAGCGGGGCAGAGGAGCCCGGCGTGCTCAGCTTCGCGGGCGTCAGCCTCGACCTCGGCAGCCACGAGGTGGCGCGCGAGGGGCGGCGGATCGAGCTGACCCGGACCGAGTTCCTGCTGCTCGAGCTGTTCATGCGCAACCCGCGCCAGGTGCTGGAGCGGGGGACGATCTTCGACCGCGTTTGGGGCTATGACTTCGGCCCCAGCTCGAACTCGCTGGAGGTCTACATCGGTTACCTGCGGCGCAAGCTAGAGCAGGGCGGCGAGCTGCGCCTGATCCACACCGTGCGCGGGGTCGGCTACGTGCTGCGGGAGCCGCGGTGAGCTTCCGCACGCGGATCGTGATCGCCGCCGGGGTGGCCGTCTCGGTCGCGATCGTGCTCGCCTCGGTCGCGATCTACCTGCTCGTGCAGGGCCAGCTGCGCAGCCAGATCGACGACGAACTGAGCCGCCTCGCCAGCGGCGTCTTCGCGATCCGGATCCAGAACGGCGACGCGGTCAAAGGCGTGACCACGCTGCGCGACCCGCTGCCGCCCGGCCCCGACGCCGGCGCTCAGGGCTTCAAATCGTTCCAGGTGCAGCTCCCCAAAGACGCGCTCGGCAGCAGCGTCGGCTACGCCCAGTTCGTCAACGCGAAGGGCAAGGTGATCGGGCCCCCGCGGGACGACGTGCAGTTGCCGGTGACGCCGCGCGCCCTCGCCGTCGCGCGCGGCGAAACCCCGGCCTTCTTCGCCGACGTCGAAGTCAACGGGGTCCACGCCCGCGTCCTCACCCGCCAGGTCGGCAAGCAGCGCGCGGTCCAGGCGGTGCGCTCGCTGGCGGGAGTCGACGACACCCTCGACCGGCTGCTGATCGTGCTGGTCGCGGTAAGCGCCGGCGGGATCGGGCTGGCGGTTGGGCTGGGACTGCTGGTCGGCCGCACCGCCCTGCGCCCGGTCCGCCAGCTGACCGCGGCGGCCGAACACGTGGCGACCACGCGCGACCTCAGCCGCCGCATCGACACCGAGGGGCGCGACGAGCTGGCGCGGCTGGCGCGCAGCTTCAACACGATGCTGGCGGCACTCGAACGCTCGCTCGGCGCCCAGCGGCAGCTGGTCGCCGACGCCTCGCACGAGCTGCGAACGCCGCTGACCAGCCTGCGCACCAACGTCGAGGTGCTCGCCGACGTCGATCGCCTCAGCCCCGACGAGCGCGAGCTGCTGCTCGCCGACGTGGTCGCCCAGCTCGAGGAACTGAGTGGCCTGGTCGGCGACCTGATCGACCTGGCGCGCGAAGAGGAAGCGACGCCGATCCGGGAGGACGTGCGGCTCGACGACCTGGTCGCGGCGGCGGCGGCGCGGGCCGAGCGCAACCACCCCGGACTGCGGATCGAGACCGAGCTGGAGCCCTGCGTGGTCCGCGGTACGCCCTCGCGCCTGGACCGCGCCGTCGCCAATCTGCTCGACAACGCGCGCAAGTGGAGCCCGGCCGGCGAGCCGGTCGAGGTGGCGCTGCGGGACGGCGAGCTGACCGTGCGCGACCACGGCCCCGGCTTCGCGGCCGACGACATGCCCCACGTCTTCGACCGCTTCTACCGCTCCTCGGCAGCGCGCGGCCGGCCGGGCTCGGGGCTCGGGCTGGCGATCGTGCGCCAGGTCGCCGAGTCCCAGGGCGGCGAGGTGGACGCCGCCAACGCGCCCGAGGGGGGCGCCCTGGTGCGGCTGCGGCTGCCCGCCACGGCGCCCGACCCGGTCCCGGCGCTCGATCTTTAAGCAGCTCCTAACCGGCTCTCAGCTAGCTCTCAGCCGGCCCCGGCTTGATTGGGCCGTCAACCGAAAGGAGCTGGAAGTGAGCAAGAAAGACTTGATGGTGGCGGTGGCGATCGTGCTCTGCGCGGTCGGGCTGGTCGCCTGCGGCGGTGGGTCGGACGACAGCGGCGGAGGCGCGAGCGCGAGCTTCGACGACGCGGCCGCCGAAGAAGGCCGGCTGGAAATGGCCGAATGCATGCGCGAGCACGGCATCGACATGCCCGATCCCGAGCCGGGCCAGGGGATGATGATGAAGAAAGCCGGCCCGGACGACGGAGTCAACCTCGACGACCCGGCGGCCCAGGAAGCGCTGGAAGCCTGCGAGGAGGAGGTCGACTTCAAACCGCCCGAACTCACGGCGGGGGAGCAGGAACAGATGCAGGAAGACATGCTCGCCTTCGCCCAGTGCATGCGCGAGCAGGGCGTCGAGATGCCCGATCCCGAAGTCGACGGCGGCAAAGTGACGATGCGGATCGGCGGGCCCGACGGGCCGGAACTGGACGAGCCGGCGATGGAAGCAGCGCAGGAAGCCTGCGAGAGCAAGATGCCCGGCGGCGGCTTCAAAGCAGGCCCGTGAAGCGAGCCCGGAAGGCGGCCGGCCGTCTCGGAAAGGGGCGGGCGTTGATCGCCGCCGCGTTGCTGGTGCTGGTCGCCGGCGGCGCGGCGGTGGCGCTCGCCGGTGGCTCCGAGGAAGGCAGCGCCGCCGCTGACGGCGGTGCGGCCAGCGGTGGCAGCGCCAAGGTCGAGCGGCGCACCCTCGCCGAACGGCTGACCGCCGGCGGCACGATCGGCTACGCGGGCGAGTCGACGGTGCTGGCGCGGCTCAGCGGGACGGTGACGGCGCTGCCCGGCGTCGGCGACCGGATCGAGCCGCGGCGAGCGGCTCTACGCGCTGGACGGCGAGCCGGTGCTGCTGATCTACGGCGAGGTACCGGCCTACCGCAAGCTCGCCGAAGGGGTCGAAGACGGCGCTGACGTCGAACAGCTGGAGCAGAACCTGGCGGCGCTCGGCTACGAACCGGGCACCGTCGACGAAGAGTTCACCTCCTCGACCGCGGCCGCGGTCAGCGCCTGGCAGGAAGACCTCGGCCTCGAAGCGACCGGCGCCGTGGAGCTCGGCCGGGTCGCGTTCCTGCCCGGAGCCCGGCGAGTGACCGCGGTCGAAGCGACGCTCGGCGAAGCGATCGGCAGCGGTGGCGCCGGGGGCAACGAGCTCGTCTCCTACCAGCCACCGGCGGTCGAAGACGGCGTCGAATCGCCACTCGCCGAGCCCGAACCGCAGCGAGCCGAACCGGAACACAACGAACGGGAAGCTCCTCGTGACGAATCCCCCACCACCGCCGCGCCGAGCCAAGCGGAAGCGAACCCCGAAGCCGGCGACGAAGGCGAAGCTGCCGAATCGGCCTCGGTCCCAGTCCTCCGCACCAGCTCGACGCGGCGCATCGTCAGCGTCGAACTCGACGCCGACCAGCAGTCGGTCGCCCACCGCGGCCAGAAGTCGCTGTGCTCCTGCCCGGCGGCGACGAAAGCGCGCGGCAAGGTGCGACGGATCGCGGTCACCGAAGGTCGGCGGCCGGAAGCGCCCGGGGGCGAAGAAGCCGAACCGGGCGTCGAAGCGACGGTCTCGCTGACTCGGCAAGACCAAGGTCCCGGCGCTCGACGGCGCCGCGGTCAGCGTCCTCTTCACCCAGCAGGTCCGCAAGGACGTGCTCAGCGTGCCGCTGACCGCGCTGGTCGCGATCGGCGGCGATCGCTTCGCGGTCGGTCGCGATCGAGGGCGCCGAACGGCGGCGGATCGAGGTCGACACCGGGCCTCGCCGCCGACGGCTACGTCGAGGTCGAGGGCAAGGGCCTGCGCGAAGGCATGCGGGTGGAGACCGGACGAGTGAGCGCGGCCCCGGTGCTCGAGCTGCGCGACGTGCGCAAGGAGCTACCCGGGCGGCGTCGAGGCGCTGCGCGGCGTCTCGCTGGCGATCGGGCGCGGCGAGCTGACCGCGATCGTCGGCCCCTCCGGCTCGGGCAAGTCGACCCTGCTGCACCTGATGGGCACGCTCGACCGGCCGACCAGCGGCAGCGTCGCGGTCGAGGGCCGCGACGTCTCCGCGGCCTGCGACGATGAGCTGGCCGGGCTGCGCGCGACCCGGATCGGCTTCGTCTTCCAGCAGTTCTTCCTGCTCGAGGCGGCGCCGGTGATCGACAACGTCGCCGACGGCCTGCTCTACGCGGGCGTGCCGGCGGCCGAGCGGCGGCGGCGCGCCGCCGCGGCGCTGGCCCGGGTCGGCCTCTCCCACCGCGAGCGCCACAGCGCCGCCAAGCTCTCCGGCGGCGAGCGCCAGCGGGTCGCGGTGGCGCGGGCGCTGGTCGGCGAGCCGGCGATCGTGCTCGCCGACGAGCCGACCGGCAACCTCGACAGCAGGACCGGCGGCGAGCTGATGGAGCTCCTGCGCGGCCTGAACGAGGCGCGGCGCGACGCTGGTGATCATCACCCACGACGACGAGATCGCCGCCTCGCTGCCGCGCCGGATCGCGGTCCGCGACGGGCTTGATCGAGGCCGACGATGGCTGAGCCGCCTGCTGCCCCGCGACCTGCTGCGGCTGGCGACGGTCGGCCTGCGCACCCGCAAGCTGCGCGCCGCCCTCTCGGTGCTCGGGATCTCGATCGGGATCGCCTCGCTGGTCGCGGTCCTGGCGATCTCGGAGACCAGCAAGGCGGACCTGCTGGCGACGATCGAACGGCTCGGCACGAACCTGCTGACGGTCGGCCCGGGCGAATCGATGTTCGGCGAAGAAACGCAGCTGCCGGCGCGCCGCCGGCGCGGATCCGGCTCTTGGCCGAGGTCGAATCGGCGGCCGCGGTGACCCGGTCGAAGGCGCCACGGTGCGCCGCAGCTCCTACGTGCCCGAAGAGATCACCGGCGGGATCTTCGTCGCGGCCGCCGACCCGGGCTGCTGCGCGACGCTCGAAGGGGACGCCGCGCGCCGGCCGCTTCCTCGACCGCGGCGAACGAGCGCTACCCGGCGATCGTGCTGGGGGCGAAGGCGGCGCAGCGGCTCGGGATCGAGCGGCGTCGACGGGATCGTCCAGGTCTACGTCTCGGGCCGCCTCTTCACCGTGCGTCGGCATCCTCGAGCCGCTGCCGCTGGTCGCCCGAACTCGACAGCGCGGCGCTGATCGGCTACCCGGTCGCGGCGCGCCTCTTCGGCACCGGGCGCAGCCCCTCGCCAGGTCTACGTCCGCGCCCGCGAGGGCGAAGCGCAGGTGCGCGCCGCGGCGGCGCTGCTGCCGAGCGCCGCCGACCCCTGGGACCCCGAAGAAGTCGCGGTCAGCCGGCCCTCCGACGCGCTCGAGGCGCAGGCCGCCGCCGAAGGCGCCTTCACCTCGCTCTTCCTCGGGCTCGGCGCGGTCGCCCTGCTGGTCGGCGGGATCGGGATCGCCAACGTGATGATCATCTCGGTGCTGGAGCGCCGCTCGGAGGTCGGGCTGCGGCGCGCGCTCGGCGCCCGCCGCCGCCACATCGCCGTCCAGTTCCTCGGCGAGTCGTTCGTGCTGGGAATCGCCGGCGGCGTCGGCCGGGGTTCTGCTCGGCGCCGGGGCGACCGGCGCCTACGCCGCCTACGAAGGGCTGACCTGCTGGTCCCGCCGCTGGCGGTCGCCGGCGGCCTGCTCGCCGCCTGCCTGCTCGGCGGCCTCGCCGGCCTCTACCCGGCGCTGCGCGCCGCCCGCCTGACCCCGACCGAGGCGCTGCGCTCGGTCTGAGCGAACGCCCCGCTCCGAACGCAGTTGTTCTCGAATAGCGGGGACTTCTGCGTTCGGTTCGCCTAACCGTCGCTTCGGCCGACCGAATTCGGCGTTTCGGCTACGTTGGGCTTCCAGCCCCCGCCGACAAGGAGCAGACCGATGGCAGACAAGACCTTCGCCGACGCGCTCAACGAGCAGATCGCCAACGAGTTCGCGGCCTCGCAGCAGTATCTCGGCGCCGCGGTCTACTACGAGACCGAGACCCTGCCGCGGCTCGCCAATTTCTTCTACCGGCAGGCGCTGGAGGAGCGCGAGCACGCGATGATGATGATCCGCTACCTGCTCGACGTCGGCGAGCAGGTCCACATCCCCGCCCTGAGCTCGGTCGAGACGACCTACTCGACCGGCTCGGAGCCGGTGAAGATGGCGCTCGAGCAGGAGAAACGGGTAAGCGCCGAGATCTTCGCCCTGTTCGAGCTCGCCCGCGAGCTCAAGGACTACCGGGCCGAGCAGTTCCTGCAGTGGTTCGTCAAGGAGCAGGTCGAGGAGGTGGCGCTGATGGGCGACCTGCTGAACGTGGTCGAGCGCTCGGCCGAGAACCTGCTGCTGGCCGAGGAGTACATCGCCCGCGAGAGTCTCGGCGAGGGCGGCAGCGACCCGACCGCGCCGCCGGCCGCCGGCGACAACTAGCGGGGGCGAACGCAGCCTCAGCCGAGCCAGCCGGCGCGCCGGCGCATCGTTTTGATCCGGCGGAACTCGGCGATGTCCTCGCGCAACGCCGCGGGGGCCGGAGCCGGCAGGAAGCGGGCGGGGAGCGGTGACTCGGAGACCGAGCCCTCGCTCCCCGCGACCCGGTAGGCGCGGGCGCCGCGGCGGGCGGTGATCGCCGCGGGCGTGCCCTCGCCCTCCCAGAGCAGGCCGGCGTAGTCGTCGAGCCCGTAGCCCCCCGGCATCCCGACCGCTACGGCCTCCAGGTAGGCGGCGCGGCGCTCGGGTTCGTTGTTGTAGTGGACGCAGAGGCTGCCGCCGAGCAGGCCGAGCCCGGCCGCCGCCAGCGGCTTGCCGGAGGACTTGGTGATCCCGGCCTCGAACCAGCACATCGCGCCGGCGCTCTGGCCGGCGAGGACGATGCCGCGGCGCCAGGCGAGGCTGAGGATCGAGGCGATGTCGTGCGCCTCCCAGACCGCCAGCAGGTTGACCAGGCTGCCGCCGCCGACGTAAATCAGGTCCTGGGCGAGCAGGTGGTCACGCAGCGCCATCGGCCGGCGCCCGAGCCGGAAGAGGGAGAGGTCGGAGGGCTCGCAGGGGCGCTCGCCAAAGGCCGCGTAGAAGCGGCTGATCTGCTCGGAGGTGTCGCCGCTGGCGGTCGGCAGGATGCAGATCCGCGGGCGCTCGGCGCCGCCCTCCCCGGCCAGCCGCAGGAGCAGCTCGCAGACGGCGCGGTCGGGCGGCCGCGAGCTGAAGTCGTGGCCGCCCAAGGCGAGGATGCGGCGGGTGACCACTAGGCCGCGGTCGCAGTCGCGGTCGAGAGCGCCTCGGGCAGCGGCGCCGCCGGGACCGCGTCGCGATCGCCGAGGTAGGTGGTGGCGATCCGCATCTCGACCACCCGCTGGCCGGCGACGTCGAGCCGGTACCCGCGCGCCTGCGGCCGCGAGGCGACGACCCGGCTCAGCTCGCGGTCGACGAAGTGCAGGGCGGCGCCGTCCTCGGCCGCGTAGCCGCCCCGCATCCCCTCGCGCAGGAAGCGGTGGTAGGCGCCGCGCCGGCTCGACTTCGGCTCGTAGTGGACACAGTTGCTGAACGGCAGCAGGCCGATCCCCTCGAGCCGCCGTGGCGGCCCGTGGAAGCCCGTCACCGCCTCCGCGAACCAGCAGAGCGAGCCGGCCGAGAGCCCGCAGAGGATCACCCCCGCCTCCCAGGCCTCGCGCAGGATCTGGTCGATTCCGTGGGCGCGCCAGACCCCGAGCAGGCTGATCACGCTGCCGCCGCCGACGTAGATCAGGTCCTGGGAGAGCAGATGGCGACGCAGGTCCTCGGGGCCCTGCTCGCGGCGGAACAGGGAGATGTGGCTGGCCTCGCAGCGGTGGGCGGAGAAGGCGCGGTAGAAGCGGACGATGTAGTGGTCGGCGTCGCCGCTGGCCGAGGGGAGGAAGCAGACGCGCGGGCGCTCGGCCCGGGTCAGCCCGAGCACGTAGTCGTCGAGCAACGGGTTACCGGACTCCATCGAGAAGCCGCCGCCGCCGAAGGCGACGATCTGCCGGGGTGCCATCTTCATCTATCAATGGTCGGACACCGGACCCGCACGGTCGTTGTACAGCGGTCCGAAGTTCGCCCCCCGGCGCTCGCCCGTTTGTACAGGCCCCGGCGCGGCTCAGCGCGGGATGTAGACGCGGCGCAGCTTGTTGCGGGCACGGTGGAGGCGGACCTTCACCGTGCCTTCCGGGATCCCCAGCTTGCGGGCGATCGCGCCCTGGGTGAGGTCCTCGGTGTAGCGCATCTCCAGCAGGTCGCGGTCTTTTTCGCTCAGCTGGCGCAGCGCTGCGTGCAGGTCGGCTAGCTCAACCGTCGCCACGACGCGCGCGTCCTCAGCTGCCTCTGTCTCGACTAGTTCGGTCGGGATCGGCCGCACCCGCGCGTGCTGGCGGAAGGCCTCGTTGCGGACGATCGTCGCCAGCCACTGCTTGCGGCGCTCGGGCTCCCGCAGGGTCGAGCGCCGACGCCAGGCGCGGAGCAAGGCATCCTGGGCTATATCTTCGGCTTCGTTTGGATTGCTTGCGTATCGATACGCAAGTCGAAGGCAAACCCTGTGTGCCTCTCCCCACTCCCAGCCATCTTCGTTCCCTGAGCGATGTATGGATGAAGTGTTGATCAAACGAACTTACCTCCCCCATAACCAGAGGGGGGAGATATAACGCTGGAACGCTTTCCAGTAATTCCCGGTCTTTGCGCCGTGGAGTTGAAAACGGGTGCGCAGGGACGTCCTCGCGGGGCGGAAATCGCCTACGAGGCGATCGCTCCCGTCTACGACCAGTTCACCCATCGCAACGACTACGAGACCTGGCTAGGGCTGCTCCTGCCGCCGCTCGAACGGCATGGCCTGCGACGTGGGAGGCTGCTCGACGTCGGCTGCGGCTCGGGCAAGGCGTTCGCGCCGATGCTGGAACGCGGCTGGAGCGTCCGCGGCTGCGACGTCTCGGCGGCGATGCTGGAGCTGGCGCGGGAGAAGGGACGCGGCCAGGTCCGCCTCGACGTCGCCGACATGCGCGAGCTCCCGACCTTCGGCGAATTCGAGCTCGTCTGGGCGCTCAACGACCCGGTCAACTACATGCTCGACGCGGACGAGCTGGCGCTGGCGCTGGCGGGAATGCGGCGCAACCTAGCTGCCGACGGCCTGCTGATGTTCGACGCCAACGGCCTCGTCGGCTGCCGCGACTTCTTCTCCGGGGAAACGGTCGAGGAACGCGACGGCTGGCGGCTGATCTGGCGCGGCCGCTCCCGCCCGGACGAGCCGCCCGGGAGCGTCTTCGAGGCGAGCTTCGAGGCGCAGCCGCTGGAGCCGACCGAGGGGCGGACGGCGATCGCGCCGGAGCTGCACCGCGAGCGGCACTTCCCCGAGGCGGAGATCCTCGCCGCGGTCGCGGGCGCCGGGCTCGAGTGCCTCGACGTCTTCGGCTACACCGACGAGGAGGGCCTGGTGGCGCCGCTCGACGAATCCACTCACTACAAGGCGGTCTTCATCGCCCGCGCCGCCTAGCGGCGCACCCCCGGACGGGACTACGTTCGCGGCGGCGCCTGCGTCGCCGCGAACCAGGCGCCGAGAGCGTCCACGCCCTGGCCCTGCTCTTCGCCGCCGCCGAGACCGCCGAGCGGCCCGGTCCCCCGCATCATCGTCAGCTTCAACTTCTCGCCGTCGACGGTGCGCAGCTTCAGGGTCACGGCCGCCTGATCCATGATCGCCGCGCCCAGCTCCATCCAGCCGCCCCCGGCGCCCTCGGCCCGCGCGGCGGCGATCCGCTCGGGCGGCAGCTCGAGCAGCGGGCCGTCGGGCTCGAACTTGCGCGTCATCCCCTGGATCAAGAGGCGGCCAGGAGTGACGCCGATTGCGACCTGACGGCCGCGGAAGATCCCGACCTGCGTGGCGACGCAAACGCCGCGCAACTCCTCTCCCGCCTGCAACGAGGGCTCCAGCGCAGCGCGCAGCTTGTCGGCTAGATTCGAGCTCACCGGGACCATTGAACGAGGAGGAGCAAATGAGCGTATCCGTCGGCGGCGTCGATTTCCTCACCGTCTTCGTCAAGGACTATCCGGCCGCACAACGGTTCTACACGGAGGTGTTGGGGCTCGAGCAGTCGGTCGACTACGAGCGGATCCCAGCCGGCGAGTACGAGACCGGCAACCTCACCCTGCAGCTGATGGACGCCGCCGCGATCGGCCGCGAGTTCTCCCCGCGCCCCCACCCCCTGGCGCTACACGTCGACGACGTCGAGGCGGCGCGGACCGAGCTCGAAGGCAAGGGCGTCGCCTTCCACGGCGAGACGATCGACAGCGGCGTCTGCCACATGGCGATCTTCGAGGACCCCGACGGCAACGTCCTGATGTTCCACAACCGCTACGCCCCTAAGCCGGCGTGAGACGGGCGAAGTAGCCGAACCAGTTGCCGGAGCGCTCGTCGAGCCGCAGCCCGGCGGCGGCGCCCTGGCGCTCGAGCGCGGCGGCGGTGGTGAAGTGGGGGTCGCCGAACAGCTCGCCGACGACCAGCCGTCCGTCCGGCTTCAGCACGCGGCGGATCTCGCGCAGGGCAGCGTCGGAGTCGGGGATCTCACCGAGCACGGCGGTCAGGATCACGGCGTCGACCGAGGCGTCCGCATAGGGCAGCGCGGTGGCGTCGCCCTGGGTCGGGACCAGGTTGCCCAGACCGCGCTCGGCGGCCCCGCGCATCACGTGGTCGAGGAACTCCTGCTGCAGGTCGAACAGCTCCAGCGTCCCCTCCGGCTCGATCCAGGCAGCCACGTCGTGGCTGTAGTAGCCGGTGCCGACGCCGATCTCCAGCAGCCGCTCGCCAGCCTCTGGACGGAGCACCGCGCGCAGGCGCTCGCGGGTGATGATCGGGTGCGGAGCTTCGACCCAGAAGCGCTGCCCGTAGGGGCAGGCCGAGGGGTTCTTGCGCCACCAGAGCGCCGCGCCCAAAACCGCCGCCGCGGCAGCTCCGAGGACGAGGCGCGGGCGCATCACTCGACGCTGCCGAAGCCGACCGAACCGCTGCCGGATTGCACGCGGACGAAGGCGACCTTGCTGAGGTAGAGGGCCAACCTGGCCCCGTCCTCGGTATGAAGGTCGTGCCAGCCGCCCTTCTCGAGCTGCTTACGGAGGTCCTTGAGGTCGTCGTCGGCGAGCCGGGCGGAGATCACCTGGCCCCCCTCGAATCCGATCTCGACGCGCTGTACCTCGGCCATCAGTGCCCTCCCGCTGGTTCGACGATCTCGGTCAAGACCCCGCCGGTCGAGCGGGGGTGAAGAAAGGCGACACGGCTTTCGCGGATGCCGATCCGCGGCACCGTGTCGATCAGCTTGATCCCGGCCGCGGCGAGCCACTCCAGGGTGGCGTCGATGTCGTCGACCGCGTAGGCGACGTGATGCAGACCAGCCCCGTTCTTGGCCATGAACTTGCCGACCGGGGTGTCGGGGCCGAGCGGCGCCAACAGCTCGACGTGGCCGTCGCCGACGTCGAGCAGAACCGCCTCGACGCCCTGCTCGGTGACCGTCTCGCGGTGGACCAGCGGCATCTCGAAGCTGCCCTCGTAAAGGGCGATCGCGGCCTCGATGTCCTCGACCGCGACGCCTATGTGGTCGATGCGTCCGAACACGGCGGGCAGTCTATGCACCCTCGGCGCGAAGGATCTCCGCCAGCGCCGCGAGGCCGACCTCGAGCTGCTCGGGGGTCGGCTCCTTGGTCGCCCAGTGGCGCTGGATCTCGCGGCCCGGGGTGTGGAAGGCCTCGGCCAAGGGCTCGCCGTGATGGCGGTCGCTCCAGGCGAACATCTCGACTGCCAGCGAGGCGCCGGCGAGGCCGACGCCGGCGCGCACCACCGGGCCCGGCCGCTCGACCAGGCGCTCGAGGACCACCGTGCCGCCGGCCGAGAGCAGCATCATCGGGACGACCAGGTTGGAGCCGCAGCGGTCGTGCTCCTTGGGCACGCTGGCGACGTCCTCGACGCCTTGCTCGTAGGCGGCGATCGCCTTGTGCTCGACCCCGTGGTAGGCGGCGAGGTCGCGGTCGGAGAGGGCGATCAGGGCCGGGACGACGCCGAGCGCCTGGGCGACGCCCTCGCGCAGGGCGGTGGCCGGTGCCCGCTTGCGCAGCACCCCGGTGGCGAGCAGGGTGGCGCCGATCGCGGCGAGTACTCGCCAGTCCTCGAACGGCAGCCGCGCCGCCGATAGCCGCCGCCGGACCAGCGGCAGCACCGCCATCGCCTCGGCCAGTTTCACCGGGCCGCGCAGCCCCGGCGCTTTCGCGACCAGCTTCGGCGCCAGCTCCGGCTTGCGCTCGGAGGCGACCTGGATCGCCCCGTCGCCGTCGCGGACGGCGGCCGCCCAGTGGGTCGGCCCGTGGATCAGCAGGCCGTTGCGCAGCGCCATTCCCCCGAGTCGCAGCTTCTGCGCGTCCGTGTCGGCCATTCCCTCACATTAGGCCATGGCCGCGAAACTAGAGGGCGCCGAGCTGTTCCCCCTCTCGGCGCCCTCTCCCCCCTGCTTTTAAACCCGGCCGGAGACCCCCAGTCCAGGCCTCCGGCCGGTTGTCGGCTCTCCCTGGCTTAGCTTGGAAAGCCGACCCTAGAAACACCCCGATCCCGAAGGAGTTGCGCCCTGGTCAGGACTTGCCGAGACGGCGGCGCAGCTCCTCCAGACGGCGGCCCAGCTCGGCCTCGAAACCCCTGTCCGTGGGGGAGTAGAAGCGGCGCTCGCGTAGGCCCTCGGGGAGCAACGGCTGGTCGGTGACGGCGCCCGGCTCGTCGTGCGCGTAGCGGTAGCCGCTGCCGCGGCCGAGCTTCTCGGCGCCGGGATAGTGGGCGTCGCGCAGGTAGTCCGGCGGCGTCTGGGCACCGTGGGCGCGGACCTCGGCGCGGGCGGCGGAGATCGCCACGGTGGCGGCGTTCGACTTCGGCGCCAGCGCCAGGTAGGCGGCCGCCTGGGCGAGGTTCAGGGAGCACTCGGGGAGCCCGACGCGGTCGACCGCGCGGGCCGCCGCGTCGGCGACCAGGAGCGCCTGCGGGTCGGCGTTGCCGATGTCCTCGGAGGCGAAGATGACCATGCGGCGGGCGATGAAGCGCGGGTCCTCGCCGCCCTCCAGCATCACCGCCAGGTAGTAGATCGAGGCGTCGACGTCGGAGCCGCGGGTCGCCTTGATCCAGGCCGAGACGAAGTCGTAGTGGCGGTCGCCCTGGCGGTCGTAGTCGATCGCCTTGCGCTGCAGCGCGTCCTCGATCGCGGCGACGTCGACCGTCCCGCCGGCGGCTCGCTCGACCGCCCGCTCCAGCGCCGCTAAGGCGACGCGGGCGTCGCCGCCGCTGCGCTCGGCGAGCATCGCCAGGGCCGCGTCCTCCACCGCCGGCGGCGTGGCGATCCCGCGCTCGGGATCGGCAAGCGCTCGCCGCAGCAGCTCCTCGACCTGGCCGGGATCGAGCGGCGCCAGCTCGTAGACCTGAGCGCGCGAGAGCAGGGCCGAGTTGACCTCGAAGTAGGGGTTCTCGGTGGTCGCCCCAATCAGGGTCAGGGTCCCGTCCTCGACCGCCGGCAGTAGCGCGTCCTGCTGGGCCTTGTTGAAGCGGTGGATCTCGTCGAGGAAGAGGATCGTCGGTCGGCCGCTGCCCCGCCGCCGCTCGCGCGCCCGCTCGATCACCGCGCGGATCTCGGCTTTGCCGGCGTTGACCGCCGACTCCTCCTCGAAGGCGCCCTCCGCCCCGGCGGCGGCGATCCGCGCCAGCGTCGTCTTCCCCGCCCCCGGCGGCCCGTAGAGGATCGCGCTGTGCGGCTTGCCCGCCTCGATCGCCTGCCGCAGCGCCGACCCCGGACCGACCACGTGCTCCTGCCCGATCAGCTCGTCCAGGGTGCGCGGCCGCATCCGCACCGCCAGCGGCGCGTCGGGCTGGGGCGCGGGCGGCCCTTCGGCCGCTTCGCTTCCGGTTTCGAACAGTTGACCCTCCAACGTAGAATCGAAGTATGGAGAGCGCTACGGCAGTTCAACCGTCCCTGTCCACCCTGGAGTCGTTCAACCCAGCCACCGGGGAGCTGGTTGGGAAGGTTCCGACGATCACGCCCGAGCAGGTGCAGGCGGTGGTCGACGACGTCGCCCGCGTGCAGCCGGCCTGGGCCGAGCTGCGACCGAAGACGCGGGCCGAGTACATGCGCCGCGCCGCCCACGCGCTGCTCGACGAGATCGACGAGATCGCCGAGCTGCTGGTCCGCGAGCAGGGCAAGCCGCGGGTCGAGGCCTACACGATGGAGCTGCTGCCGACGGTCGACGCGCTGCACTGGTGCGCGAAGCAGGGGCCGAAGATCCTCGCCGAGGAGAAGGTGCGGATGACCCAGGCCTTCACGCTCTCCAAGAGCGGCCACTTCTCCTACGAGCCGATCGGCGTGGTCGGGGTGATCGCGCCCTGGAACTACCCGTGGTCGATCCCCTTCGGCGAGGTCGCGATCGCGCTGATGGCCGGCAACGGCGTCGTCCTCAAGCCGGCCAGCCTGACGCCGCTGCTCGGCGAGCGGATCCGGGCGGTGTTCGAGAAAGGCGGGCTGCCGGAGGGCCTGGTCCAGGTGGTCCACGGCGGTGGCGCGGTCGGCGACGCGCTGGCCAAGTCGAGCGTCGGCAAGGTCTTCTTCACCGGTTCAGTTGATGTCGGGCGGGTGGTCGGCGAGGTCTGCGCCGAGCGGCTCAAGGGCAGCGTGCTCGAGCTCGGCGGCAAGGACCCGATGATCGTCTGCGCCGACGCCGACCTCGACAACGCGATCTCCGGGGCGCTCTGGGGCGGCTTCGCCAACGCCGGCCAGACCTGCTCGGGGATCGAGCGCGTCTACGTCCTGCGCGAGGTCGCCGACCGCTTCGTCGAGGGCGTCGCCCGCGGGGCGGCGGCGATGCGGCTCGGCGACCCGCTCGCCTGGGAGACCGAAATCGGGCCGATGACCTCGGCGGGGCAGTACGAGATCGTCATCGAGCTGATCGCCGACGCCGAGGCGGCCGGCGCGACCAAGCTCTGCGGTGGACCGACCGAGGTGCCGGGCCTGCCCGGCAAGTTCATCGCGCCGACCGTCCTCTCCGGCGTCACCCACGCGATGCGGATCATGCGCGAGGAGATCTTCGGCCCGGTCCTGCCGATCGTCGTCGTCGACTCCGAGCAGGAGGCGATCGAGCTCGCCAACGACTCCGAGTTCGGGCTCGGCGCCTCGGTCTGGACCAAGGACCGGCTGCGCGGCGAACGGATCGCCCGCAAGCTGCAGTCAGGGATGGTCTGGATCAACGACCACTCGTTCAGCCACGGCGCCTGCCAGTGCGCCTGGGGCGGCGTCAAGGACTCCGGGCTCGGCCGCTCGCACTCGAAATTCGGCTTCTATGAGTGCGTGAACATCAAGATGAACGCCTGGGAGCCGGGGCTGACCCGCGACTTCTGGTGGCACCCCTACGACAGCACCCTGGGCGAGGCGGTGCGCGCCTCGGCGAAGATCCTCTACGGCAAGGCCGAGACGCGAACCAAAGCGCTGCGCGAGGGCGCCGGCCCCCTGCTCGAGGTCGGCCGGCGCACCCTGCGCAAGCGGCGCGGCTGATCAGCCGCCGGCGATTTCGACAGTTTTCGAGGTCGCCGCCAGGCACTTGTAGATCGGTCCGGCGGTCGCCTGGGTCATCGGCTTGACTTCGGCGAAGACCTTGGCCGGGATCTTGATGTTGGCGTTCAGTTCTTCGAGGTCGGCCTTCCAGTTGCCGTTCGGCTTCGACTCGACGCGGCTGAGCACGCCCTGGCCCTTCTGCTTGAGGACGACGATCCGTTCTCCAACGCAGTTGGAGTTCTTCGACTTGACCGTGCCCTGGTAGCCGCTGGCGCCGATCGTCACTTCGGACTTCACGTTCACCGTCTGGCCGGGCTCGGCCGCCGTCACCACCGCCGCTCCGAGCGCCAGACCACGACGCTGGCCGCAGCGGCGCAGGACCATCGATCTTGCTCAACCTCATCGCAGTTCTCCTTCTCGGGTTTGCGGCGCCTCTTGCCGACCGATGGCGGCGGCAGCCTAGATGATCGGCAGGCTTCACAATCAGGGCCATGGCCCCCGCGCAGCAACCATCCGGCCCCGCGATCGCGCTCGCCGGGCTGCGCCGCGACTTCGGCGAGCGCACCGCACTCGACGGGGTCGGCCTCGAGCTCGGCGCCGGCGAGACCTTGATCGTGCTCGGCCCCAACGGGGCCGGGAAGACGACCCTGCTGCGGATCCTCGCGACCCTGCTGCGGCCGAGCGGCGGCGAGATCAGCGTGCTCGGCTGCGCGCTGCCGGGCGAGGCCTGGAAGCTGCGCGGCCAGATCGGCTACCTCGGCCACGAACCGCTGCTCTACCGCGACCTCTCCGGGCGCGAGAACCTGCGCTTCCATGCCCGCCTGCACGGGATCGAGGGCGGAGGCCGCCGAGGCGCCGGATCGAGGCGCTCCTGGCCGCCGCCGGGATGGACCGCCGCGGCGACGACCGCGTCGTCGAGCTCTCGGCCGGGATGCGCCAGCGGCTGGCGATCTGCCGCTGCGTCCTGCACGACCCGGTGCTGCTGCTGCTCGACGAGCCCGACTCCAACCTCGACGCCGAGGGTCGCGAGCTGGCCCGCGGGCTGATCGGCCCCGGCGCCGGCCAGACCCGCGTCGTCGTCACCCACGACCCCGACCGCTTCCTGCCCGAGGCCGACCAGGTGCTGCGGCTGGGGATCGGCGAGCGCTCCGAGGCGGCTGTCGCGTGACCCCCTCGCGCGTCGCCTACGCGGCGATCCTCGGCAAGGACCTGCGGGCGGAGCTGCGGACCCTGCAGTCGCTGCCAGCGATGGCGATCTTCGCGGTCACCACCTTCGTGATCTTCCGCTTCGGCCTCGACCGCACCCAGCTCTCCGGCGACCTCGCCTCCGGCGTGCTCTGGGCGACCCTGCTGTTCGCCGCTGTGCTCGGGATCAACCGTCTCTTCGTCGCCGAGCGCGAGGAGGGCGGCTTCGACGCGATGCGGCTGGCGCCGATCGACCGCAGCGTGCTGTTCGCCGCCAAGGCCAGCGCCCTGATCGTCTACCTGCTGGCCCTGGAGCTGATCGCCGTCCCGGTCTTCGCCCTCTTCTTCCTCGACTCGGCCGCGGCGCTGGCGCCGCTGGTCGCGGTCCTCTTGCTGACCAACCTTGGGCTCGCCGCGACCGGCACGCTGATCTCCTCGATGGCGGTCAACTCGCGCGCCCGGGACCTGCTGGTGCCGCTGATCCTGCTGCCCCTGGTGGTGCCGCTGATGATCGCCGCGACGGGCGCCACCGACCCCCTGCTGGCGGCGGGCGGCCCCGGCTACGAGCGCTTCGGAACCTGGCTGATGGTGCTCGGCCTATACGATCTGATCTTCGTACTGCTCGGCTACGCGGTGTTCGACTTCCTCCTCGAGGACTGACGCGACCGGGCCTCCACCACCACTCTCGCGACGCATGTACGGCAAAGGACTTAGACCGCTTTCGATCGCCACCGTGGCGATGCTCGCCCTGTCGCTTTCGCTGGTCTTCTTCTACGCGCCGCTCGACGCCGACCAGGGCTTCATCCAGAAGATCTTCTACATCCACGTGCCGCTGGCGATCGTCGCGCTCTGCGGCTTCGTCGCCGGCGGCGTCTTCGCGATCCTCCACCTGCGCAGCGGCGACCGCAAGTGGGACGCCTACTCCTACGTCTCGATCCACATGTCGGTGATCTTCGGCGTCGCGGTGCTGATCAGCGGGGCGATCTGGGCGAAGGCGTCCTGGGGGCACTGGTGGGTCTGGGACGAGCCGACCCTGGTCAGCTTCCTGATCGTCTTCCTCCTCTACTGCACGTATTACCCGTTCCGCTACGCGATCGAGGACCGCGAGCGCCAGGCCCGCTACGCCTCGGTCTTCGCGATCGCCGGCGGCGCCTTCGTGCCGCTCAACTTTCTCGCCGTGCGGATGGCCGAGCAACTCGTCCACCCACGCGTCTTCGCCACCTCCAGCGGCGGCCTGCCGGGCGAAATGATGCTCACCTTCCTCTGCAGCCTAGCGGCGATGGCGCTGCTCTGGATCACCCTTGTCAAATTCGAGCTGGCGGCGAAGAGTGCCTCCGGTCAGGTCAAGCGCCTGCGCCGCGCGATCGACGCGCCGGGCCCGGCCAACAGCTCGCGGATCGCCCCGGAGGTGAGCTGATGCTGAGCCTGATCCTCGCCGCGACGCCGGCCCTGCCGCTCGACGAGGCCGGCAAGTACGTCGCCGGAGCCTACGTCGTCTTCGTCGTGCTGCTGGTCGTCTACGTCTCGATCATGGCGACCAAACTGGGCCGGATCGAGAAGGAACTGCGCGAAGTCGCCGAGTACGCGGAGCGGCAGAAGGCCGCTGAGCAAGACCCGGAGGAGGCTGGGGTCTGATGTCCGAGATCCTGGCGCTTGGGGTCTCGCACAAGACGGCGCCGCTCGAGCTGCGCGAGCGGCTCTCGCTGACCGAGGGCAGCGCCGTCAGCGCCCTGCGCGAGCTGACCGCCGGCGAGGGGATCCACGAGGCGGCGGCGATCTCGACCTGCAACCGGACCGAGCTCTACCTGATCGTCTCCGACCCGGTGCAGGCGGAGTCGACAGCGCTTGGGGTGCTGACCCGCCAGGCCGAGACGCGGCCGACCGAGCTGCTCGGGCATCTCTACTCGCTGCGCTCGACCGAGGCAGCGCGCCACCTGATGCAGGTGACCGCGGGCCTCGACTCGATGGTCCTCGGCGAGGCCGAGATCCAGGGCCAGGTCAAACGCGCCTACGAGCTGGCCCTGGTCGAGGGTGCCACCGGGCCGATCCTCAACCGCCTCTTCCGCGGCGCGCTAGCCGCCGGCGGCCGCGCCCGCGATGAGACCGGGATCAGCGAGAAGGGCGTCTCGGTTCCCTCGGTCGCAGTCGAGCTGGCCCGGCGCTCGCTCGGCGACCTCACCGACCGCCGGGTGCTGATGGTCGGCGCCGGCGAGACCGCCGAGCTGGTCGCCCGCGCCCTGGTCGCCCGCGGCGTCCACACGGTCTTCGTCGCCAACCGCCACTACGACCGCGCGATCGGTCTCGCCCAGCAGTTCGACGGTAAGGCGGTCCGCTTCGAGGACCTGCCGCAGGAGCTGGCCGAGGCCGACATCGTCGTCTCCGCGACCAACTCGCCGCACCACATCGTCGAACGCGACGAGCTGTCCCAGGTGATGGCCGCGCGTCCCGGCCGGGCGCTGATGCTGATCGACATCGCGGTCCCGCGCGACATCGACCCCGAGTGCCGCGAGGTCCCGGGGGTCGGCGTGTTCGACATCGACGACGTGCAGAAGATCGCCGAACGCAACGCTTTAGGACGGGGGGCTGAGGCGAAGCGGGCGGAGCTGATCATCGAGGGCGAGCTCAAGCGCTTCGAGCGCTGGCTCGCGTCGCTGGAAGTCGTGCCGACGATCGCAGCGTTGCGCGCTCGGGGCGACGAGATCGTCAGCCGGGTGCTGGCCGAGAACGAGTCCCGCTGGGAGAACCTCGGCGAGGCCGACCGCGAGCGGATGGAGGCGATGGCAAAGGCGATCGCCTCGCGCCTCCTGCACGAGCCGACCCTGCGGGTCCGCCGCGCCGCCGGCGAGGAGGACGCCCACTTCCTGCTCGGCGCCCTGCACGAGCTCTTCGGGCTCGACGTCGAGACGGCGCCGGAGGCGGCCGCGCCGGGCAAGGTCACCGAGCTGCGCTCCAAGAAACAGGGCTGAGGCGACCCGCGCTTGGCGCTGCGGATCGCCACTCGCGGCAGCAAGCTGGCGCTGACCCAGGCGGGGTCGGTGGCGAAGCTCCTGGGCGGCGCCGAGCTGGTCGAGGCGAGCTCCGACGGCGAGCCGGGGGACAAGTCGCGCTTCGTGCGCGGGGTCGAGCGGGCGCTCCTGGGGGGCGCGGCGGAGGTCGGCGTGCACTCGGCCAAGGACCTCCCCGGCGAGCTTCCCGAGGGGCTGGAGATCGCCGCGGTGCCGACGCGCGAGGACCCGGCCGACGTCTGGATCGGGCCCGGCGACTCGCTGGCCGAGGCGCCGCAGGGCGCCCGGGTCGGGACCGCGAGCCTGCGCCGCCGCGCGCAGCTGCTGGCCGCCCGGCCCGACCTGCGGGTGCAGGAGCTGCACGGCAACGTCGACACGCGCCTGCGCAAGCTGGCCGAGGGCGAGCTCGACGCGATCGTGCTCGCCGCCGCCGGCCTGCGCCGGCTCGGCCGCGCCGCCGAGATCGGCTTCGCAATCCCGACCGAGGAGATGGTCCCGGCTCCGGGGCAGGGCTGCCTGGCCCTGCAGGTGCGGCGCGGCGACGCGTCCGCCGAGCGGGCGGCGGGCGCGATCACCGACCTGAACGCGATGCGCGAGCTGACCGCCGAGCGGGCCGCGGTCGCCCCGCTCGGGGCGAGCTGCGCGACCCCGATCGGCGTCCACGCGAGGGCCGAGGGTGAGCGGATGACGGTAGTCGCCTTCGTCGGGCTGCCAGACGGCAGCGAGTGGCTGCGCGACCAAGTCGACGGCCCTGCCGAGGACCCGACGGCGCTCGGCTACATGCTGGCCGAGCGCCTGCTCCTCGCCGGCGCCCGCGACCTGCTCGAACGGGCGGAGGAGGCGGCGTGAGCGCCCGGGCGGAGGTTGTCTACCTGGTCGGGGCCGGTCCCGGCGACCCGGGGCTGATGACGGCGCGCTCGCTGGAGCTGATCGCCAGCGCCGACGTCGTCTACTACGACCGCCTGATCCCGCCGGGGGCGCTGTCCGGGGCTCGCGCAGATGCGGAGCTGGTCTACGTCGGCAAGCAGCCGGGTGTGCCCTCGGTACCGCAGGAGGAGATCGGCGAGCGGCTGATCGAGACGGCGCGGGCCGGGCGCAGCGTCGTGCGGCTGAAGGGCGGCGACCCGTTCGTGTTCGGGCGTGGCGGCGAGGAGGGCGAAGCGCTGCGCGCCGCCGGGATCGAGTTCGAGGTAGTCCCCGGCGTCACCGCCGGGGTCGCCGCGACCGCCTACGCGGGCATCCCCGTCACCCACCGCGACGACGCCTCCGCGGTCGCCTTCGTGACCGGCCACGAGGACCCGGACAAGGAAGAGAGCGCCCTGGATTGGAGCGCGCTCGCCGCCTTCCCCGGGACGCTCGTCTTCTACATGGGGGTGAAACGGCTGGAGGAGAACGCGAACGCGCTGATCGCCGCCGGCCGCGATCCCGACCAGCCCGCCGCCGCGATCGAACGCGGCACGATGGGCGGCCAGCGCACCGTGACCGCGACCCTGCGGACGATCCACGAGGCGGTCGCCTTGGCCGAGGTGAAGGCGCCGGCGCTGATCGTGATCGGCCCGGTGGTCGAGCGGCGCGAGCAGCTGGCCTGGCTGGAGCGGCGGCCACTGCACGGCAAGAAGGTCGTCGTCACCCGCGCCCGCGCCCAGGCGAGCCGGCTCGCCAAAACCCTGCGCGGCCTCGGGGCCGAGGTGGTCGAGCTGCCGGCGATCCGGATCGAGCAGCGCCTGCAGGCGCCAGAGGTGCGCGAGGCGGCAGCCGCGATCGGCGTCTACGAGCTCGTCTGCCTGACCAGCCCGAACGGAGTCAAGCTACTGTTCGAGGCGCTGGCGGCGGCCGACCTCGACGCCCGCGCCCTGGCCGGGGTCACCGTCGCCGCGATCGGGCCGGGGACGGCACGGGAGCTGGCCGCGCGCGGCGTGCTCGCCGACGTCGTGCCCGAGCGCTTCGTCGCCGAGGGCCTGATCGAGGCGCTCGGCGGGCTCGAGCTCGAGGGCCAGCGGGTGCTGGTCGCCCGCGCCGCCGAGGCCCGCGACGTGCTGCCGGAATGGCTCACCGAGCGTGGTGCTCAGGTCGACGTCATCGCCCTCTACGAGACGGTGCGCGAGGAGCCGAGTGCCGAGGCGATCGCCGCCGCGGAGGATGCCGACTACGTCACCTTCACCTCCTCCTCGACCGTGACCAACCTGCTCGCGGCGCTCGGCGAGCGCTTCCCCGGCGGCGCCCGCGTCGTCTCGATCGGCCCCGTCACCACCGAGACCGCGACCGCCGCCGGCCTGCGGGTCGACCTCGAAGCCGAGCGCCACGACGTCGACGGCCTGCTGCAGGCCCTGCTCGATGACGCCAGCTAGCGTCGGCTCGCCGCACCGGCACTTCGCCCGCACCGACTCGACCAACACCCGCGCTCGCGAGCTGGCCGCGGCTGGAGCCCCGGGCGGGACCGTGATCACGGCCGGCGAGCAGACGGAGGGGCGCGGGCGCCAGGGTCGGACCTGGACCGCGCCGGCCGGCGAGGCGCTGCTCTACTCGGCGATCGTGCGGCCGCTGGAGCAGCGCCACCTGCTGCTGCCGCTGGCGGTCCCGCTGGCCGTCGCCGAGACGGCCGAGGCGCTCGCGCCCGGCGTCGAGTGCGGCCTCAAGTGGCCCAACGACGTCCTCGTCGGCCGCCGCAAGCTGGCCGGCATCCTGATCGAGGCCCGACCCCGCGACGGCTGGGCCGTCATCGGCGTCGGCCTCAACCTGACCATCGCCCCCGCCGAGTTCCCCGAGGAGCTCCGAGAGACCGCCACGTCCCTCGCCATCGAGGGTGGTCGCCATTTGCCAGGCGAAAGCCGACAAATGGCGACCACCCGGGCGGCGGGGGTTTTGGGTGGGCGGCTCGAACGCTGGCTCGAGGCCGAGGAGGTGGAGATCCTCGAGGCGTGGCGGGGACGGGACGCCCTGCGGGGTCGGGAGGTCGCCTGGGAGGGCGGCTCAGGCGTCGCCGACGGCGTCGACGACCGGGGCTACCTCGTCGTCGTCACCGCCTCCGGCGACCGCGTTGCCGTCGGCGCCGGCGAGGTCCACCTCACCCGCTCCTGAGTCGCCGCCCGAAGTCTTTTTTGCTTTCGCGGATTTCCTTTTACGCGGTTTCCGCTTCGGTTTGGCCGGCTTCTCCTCGCTGCCGTTCTCGACCATCAGCTCGCCCTCCGGCGCGGCGCCGTTCTCGCCGTTCTCGCCCTGACCGCCGCCGCGTTTGCGCCGGCGGCGACGCTTGCCGCCTTTGGGGAAGTTGCGCAGCAGCTCACGCGCCACCGCCGAGGGTTTCCGCGCCATCCGCATCCGCGCGCCGCGCAGCACCTCCTCACCCTCCGGCGTGTGCGAGACCGCGGCGGCCAGCAGCGCCACCGCCAGCCGGCGGTCCTGTTTGCGCGCCGCGTGCACCAGCCGGCGCGCGTTGCGCCCATGGGCGCGGCCGGAGGAGTTGACCAGGAGGCCGAGCAGCCGCTTGGTCTCCGGCCAGCGCTGCACCGCGTACTCCTCGTGCAGATCGCGGGTGTAAGAGGCGAGCCGCCAGACCCACGCCTGGGCCTGGTCGCGGCGGCCGATCCGCTTGTCGATCAGCGCCTGCAGCAGGGTCTTGGTCCCGGCCCGTTTGTCCTCGCGGCTCCAGGTGCCGACGATGTCGATCGCGTCGTCGAAGGCGTCGCCGTCGCCGAGGTCGGCGATCTCGGCCAGCGCTTTCAGCCGCAGCTGCGCGTTGCGGTTGCGCTGCACGCAGGTCAGCAGGAAGCGGCGGCGCAGCTCCTTGGTGCGGTCGTTCTGCAGCATCGCCCGCGCCCGCCGCCAGCCCTGGGTGTTGACCCGCGCTCCGGCCAGCGCTGCCCAGGCGTGCTGCTCGGGGTAGTCGAGGTTCTCGACCGCGATCCGCCAGATCTCCCGTTCGAGCACCTCCATCCGTTTCTCCTCGACGTTGGAGACGGGGACGATCCGGCGCTCGACCCGGACCTTGCGCCCGCGTCCGCGCCGCACCGGCCCGACCACGATCGCGCCGCCGCGGTAGACATCGCGGTCGAGCAGGCTGTGCAGGGTGACGATCGTCTCGTCGTGGGTGGTCGCCGGGTGCACGAAGTCGATCACCAGGCCGGCCTCCTTGCCCGGCGCGCGCCGGGTCACGCGGCCGACCCGCTGCTGGTAGATCCGCCGCGAGGCGGTCGGCGCCAGGTGCATGCAGATCGTCGCCCGCGGGCTGTTCCAACCCTCGGCCAACAGCATCGCGTTGCAGAGCACGTCGACGCTGCCGCGCTCGAAGCCGGCGAGGATTTCCGCCAGCTCGCGCTTCGGCGTCTCGCCGGAGACCGCCTGGGCGTTGATGCCGGCGTTGCGGAAAGCTTTGGCGACGTTCTTCGCGTGCTGGACGCCGGCGGTGTAGAGGACGCCGGGGACCTTGCGGAAGCGGGTCTTGTAGAGGTCGGCGATCGCGACGTTGAACGGCTCCTGGTCGAGCAGCGCCGCCAGCTCCTCCTGGTCGAAGTCCTGGTCGACCTCGCCTTTGCGCAGCGGCACCTTGGCGATCGTCCGCACCCCGGGGCCGGGCGGGATCCGCAGGCAGCGCAGCGGCGAGATCACGCCGCGGCGCGCCGCCTGGGCGAGGTCGAAGCGCGAGGTCTGGGTCGGGAAGAGGTCGGCGACGTGGCGGGCGATCAGCGCCCCGGTCGCGGTCATGCCGATGAAGACGGGGCCGTCCCAGGCGCGGATGCAGGCGCTGGTTTTCTCGCCCAGCGCGGTGTGCGCCTCGTCGCAGATCACAACCGAGTAGGCGTCGGAGACTTTCTTGTGGTTGCGGACGAACCACTGGTAGGTCTCGACAGTGACCGGCCCGTCGGGGTCGTCGCGGCCGTCCAGCAGCGGCGGCCGCAGCCGCTCTTTGTAGCCGCGGTCGGAGATCTCGCCGATGAACTGGTCGACCAGGTTGCGACGGTGGGTGAGGATCAGGACGCCGCCGGTCTTGGTCGCGTCAATGAAGCCAACCGCGGCGACCGTCTTGCCGGCCCCGGTCGCGTGCTCGAACCAGAAGCGGCGGGCGGCACCGGGGTCCTCGGGGGCCTCCTCGACCACCTCCTCGTCCTCGTCGACTGACGGTTCCTCCCAGTCCTGGGGCTCCTCGTCGGCGGCGACGTCCTCGTCGAGCTCGCCCTCCTCCTCGCCGTCGAGCGCGGCCGCGGTTTCATCGGGGTCGGGCTCGGCCTCGGCGACCGGGCCTTCCTCGGGGTCGGGCTCAGCCGCGTCGCCGTTGGCTGGGACGCCGTCGGCGCCGCCGACCTGCTGCTGGGCCATCAGCTCGGCGAGGGTGCCGGAGAGAGCGTCGACCTGGTGCGGGTTCAGTTCCGCCCCGTCGTTCAGCTTCGGCGGTTCGTCGGCCAGCAGCCGCTCCAGTCCGAGCAGCAGCGAGAAGTTCCGTCGCCACTCGATCGAGGGGTTCTCGGCGCCCTCGTCGAGCTCGCTCAGCGCCGTGTCGAGGGCGCGGCGGCGGGCGGTGCCGGGGGCGAGCGCCTCGGGGCCCTCGCCGTCGAGCAGGAAGGGCTCGCGGACGAACGCCGCTGCGCGCTCGATATCGGCGCTTGAAGGAACTGCCGCTGGCGCGGCAACGTCGCTGGTGTTGGCCATGGAAGGCTTCTGCTGTCTGCCTCCGCCGGAGCAGTTGCCGTGCGGCTGGAGGCGAGTGGAACGAGGCTGCCGGGGATACGTATCCCGTCCCCCCGACGTTCTCAGCTGTCCGCGAACTAACGGACCGAACGCTTCGTATTGTACTCACGGAACAGATGCGAAGGCGAATCGCGATCCCGTTGGCCCTGCTGGTCCTGGCCCTGGCTGGGTTGGCCGCGTCCGGCTGCGGCTCCTCCGCCGATGGGGAAGGCCACTCCAAGCCTCCGGACTACGATCGCCTGCTGGCCGGCGCCCCGGCCCCGCTGGCCGCCCTGCACGCGCAAGAGAACGAGCTGCTGGCGGGCGGCGTCGACGCCTATGAGCAGCGGCTCGCCGAGCTGCGCGGCTACCCGGTCGTCGCCAACGTCTGGGCCTCCTGGTGCGGACCCTGCCGGGCCGAGTTCCCGGTCCTGCAGAAGCTCGCGGCGCGCTACGGCAAACGCGTCGCCTTCCTCGGAGTCGACTCCCAGGACGACGCCGACGCGGCCAAGACCTACCTCGAAGGGACGCCGGTCCCCTACCCCAGCTACAGCGACGGCAGCGGCGACATCGCCCAATCGATCGGCTTCGGCCGCGGCCTCCCCAATACCGCCTACTACGACCGCGAGGGCAACGTCTGCTTCCTCAAGTCCGGCCAGTACCCCGACACCGACGAACTCGAAGCCGACGTCCGTCGATTTGCCCTGCACGAAAAGTGCGAGAGCGGATAATCGGAGCATGGAAACGTTCGTAATCATCGCCCTGGTCGCCTTCGCCCTTCTCCTGGCGGAGCTGCTGCTGCCAACCGGAGGGGGGCTGGCTGCAGTCGGAGCGGCCGGCCTGGTCGCCGCCGGGATCGTCGCTCTCTCCTCCGACAGCGACGCCGCCGACTACGCCGGGCCGGCGCTGATCGCGCTGGGCGTGCTCTCCGCCCTCACCTTCTTCTTCGTCGCCCGCAAAGTCGTGGAGGCCCAGGTCGACAACCCGACCCAGACCGGGCCCGAGCAGATGGTCGGACGGATCGCCGAGGCGCGCTCGGGGATCGACCCCGATGGAAAGGCGTGGATGGAAGGGACCCTCTGGGCGGCGCGGTTGGCAGACGGGGCCGGGCGGGTAGCGCTGGGGGATAGAGTCCGGGTCGAGGCGGTCGACGGATTGACGCTTGTTGTCCGCCCGGAGCCACAGCCAGCGGAGCAGTCCAGCCAAGGAGACAGCTGATGGAAGCGGTGCTCGGGGTTCTCGTCGTACTCGCCTTCTTCGCGCTGATCGCGGTCGGCCTCTCGGTCAAGGTGCTGCGCGAGTACGAGCGCGGCGTGATCTTCCGGCTCGGCCGGCTGATCGCGACCAAGGGGCCGGGCCTGATCCTGCTGATCCCGCTGGTCGACCGGATGGTCAAGGTCGATCTGCGGACGATCACCCTGAACGTGCCGCCGCAGGAGGTGATCACCCGCGACAACGTGCCCTCGCGGGTCAACGCGGTCGCCTATTTCCGCGTCGTCGACTCCAACAAGGCGATCGTCGAGGTCGAGAACTACCTCGTCGCGACCTCGCAGATCTCGCAGACGGCGCTGCGCTCGGTGCTCGGCAAGGCCGAACTGGACCAGCTGCTCTCCGATCGCGAGCGCCTCAACGAAGAGCTGCAGAAGATCATCGACGAGTCGACCGAGCCCTGGGGCGTGAAGGTGACCGCGGTCGAGATCAAGGACGTCGAGATCCCCGAGCAGATGCAGCGGGCGATGGCGCGCCAGGCCGAGGCCGAGCGCGAGCGGCGGGCGAAGATCATCAACTCCGAGGGCGAGTTCCAGGCCGCCCAGAAGCTCACCGACGCGGCCGACATCATCAGCACCAACCCGGCCTCGCTGCAGCTGCGCTACCTGCAGACGCTGCTGGAAATCGGCAGCAACCAGAACACGACGATCGTCTTCCCGCTGCCGATGGACGTGCTCGAGCCCTTCGTCGGAGCGGGCGCGGTCGAGCGCTCCAAGGGCGGCCGGGAGAGCGCTCCCAAACCGCCGGCGCCGACCCGCCCCGAGGCGGTCCCGGAGCTGCCCGACGATCCGCCCGAGCCCCCGTCCGACCTCCCCCCCTCGCGGTCCTGAGCGCGCCCGAGATCCGCATCGACCAGCTGAGCGGGCTGAGGACGATCCTCGCCGCCGGTCGGGCCGCGCGGCCGGACAACTTCTCGGCGCCGACTAGCGAGCCGAAGGCAGCCGACAGCTGCCCCTTCTGCGAGGGGCGCGAGGGGCGCACCCCGCCCGAGGTCTACGCCCTGCGCCCCGACGGCGGCGACACCGACGGCCCCGGCTGGCTGACCCGGGTGGTGCCGAACCTCTACCCGGCGCTGGCCAGCGCGGCGGACGAGGCAGCGGCGAGCGCCGAAGTGGCGGGGGTCGGGGCTGGGCCGGGCGCCGACGGCGGCGCCTTCGCCTCCAGCGGCGACCCGCTGCTGGCGACCCGGCGGGCCGGCGAACCGGACCTCTTCTCGACCCGGCCGGCGCTCGGCGCCCACGAGGTGATCGTCAACGCGCCCCAGCACGCGACCACGATGTCGGCGCTCGGCGACGCCCAGTTCGCCGCTGCGGTCCAGACCTGGCGCGAGCGGATGCGGGCCCACGCCGACGCCTCCTACGTGCAGTTGATCGTCAACGAGGGGGGCGGCGCCGGCGCCTCGCTCGAGCACAGCCACGCGCAGCTCTACGCGCTGCCCTTCGTGCCGGCGGCGGTGGCGCGCGAGCGCGAGCGGGCCGGTGCCTACAGCGAGCGCACCGCCGGCAGCGGCCTGCTCAGCGACGTCCTGGTCGAGGAGGTACGCCGCCAGGACCGCCTGGTGGCGATCGACGACGAGGCGGCGCTGATCTGCCCCTGGGCCTCGCGTTCCCCGTTCGAGCTGCGCGTGATCCCGCGCCGGGAAGCGGCGAGCTTCGCCGAGGACGAGGGGGGCGCGGCGATGATCGCCACCGCGCTGCGCGCCCTCGCCGCCCGTTTCGACGGCCCGCCGGAGCTGAACCTCTGGGTGCGGACCGCGCCGCGCGGGGCCGAGCGCTTCCACTGGCACGTCGACATCGCGCCGCGGCTGACGATCAAGGCCGGCTTCGAGCTCGGCACCGGCGTCGACATCAACGTCTACCCGCCCGAGCAGGCCGCCGCCGATCTGCGCGAAGCGCTCGGATAGGGTCACCCCCGATGACTCCGAACCCGCGCCCGGTCCCCCGCTTCATCGCCGACTCGACCCAGGAGGGCATCCCGCACGGGCGCTTCGCCGAGAAGCTGCGCGATTGCTTCGCGGAGGCAGTCGACGGGATCGAGGACCTGCCGGCCGGGGTACAGCTCCCGACCGAGCTCGACTGGTTCCCCGAGCGCGCCTGGGGCGGGCGCGTCTGGGTGCCGGTCTCCGCCCACAGCGGCAGCGAGGAGGGCAAGCTGGAGCTCTTCGGGCATGTCTCCTACGTCCAGCCCGCCGGCGGCGAGCCGCGCGGCTTCAGCGCCAAGGCGGACTTCACCGACGTGTTGGCCGAGGACAACACCGATTGGCGGATCGACCTCAACGACGACGTGATCGGCCGCTGGCGCGGCGAGAACGGCCGGGCCGGCGCGGTAACCCTGGTCTGGGGCCGGCCGCTGGTCCGCGGCGCCGTCGCCGCCACGGCGATGCTCGACGGCGAGACGGTCGACCAGGAGGAGATCTCCAAGGACCGCTTCACGCTGATCGCCCTCGACGCGCTCGAGAACTACGGCGATCCGGTCTACCTGGAGATCAAGCTGTGGAGCCGCCGGGCGATGGAGCTCGCCTCCGAGAGCCTCTACGCGGCCTAGAGGGATTAGACGACCTCGACCTCGGCGAGCACCCCCGGCGCCTTGGCGAGGCGGGCGTCGAAGGTGAGCAGCGGGGCGTCGAGCGCCTCGGCCAGGGCGACGTAGAGCCCGTCGTAGAAGCTGAGGTTGTCGCGCAGTTGCCAGGCCCGTTCGGCAAGAAAGCGGTGCGAGACGCGCTCGAGCCGCATCGCCATAAGACCCTCGAGCGCCTCCTCGGCCTGGGAGCGCCCGATCTCTCGACGGCGCACCCCGGCGCGCAGAGCGTGGCCGACCTCGGCGTCGATCACCGCCGGCGCCCAAAGCCAGCCGCCGTTCTCGTCGAGTCGCCGGGACACGTCTTGGCCTAGTTCGCTCTCGGTCAGGTACTCGACCAGCACCGAGGCATCGAGGACCACCATCTACTCGCCCCGGTGCTCGCGGATGATGTCGACGATGTCCTGGCGCGTCCATTTCGTCTGCTCCCGGTTGCGAGCCCGGGCCTCGATCCGCTCCAAGTTCGAGCGGGCGCCAACCCCGACGAGTTCGCGCTTGATGTAGTCGGAGAGCGACATCCCTTCGCGCGCCGCCGCCTCCTTCAGCGTCCGGTGCATCTCCTCGGGCACGTTCCTTATCTGGATCATTTTGGACATGTGCTCCACATTAAAACCTGCGGCGGACATGTCGAGTAGCTGTGGCTGTCGCATGCACGCGATCCTGCCGGGGAACTCCCGACGCGTGGCGCGCGCAAAGCAACTTCTCGGGCACCGAATCCACAACGAAGCCAAAACCCTGGCTCGACGCTCCGAAACTAAGTGCCCCGAGCTGGATTCGAACCAGCGGCCTATCCCTTAGGAGGGGATCGCTCTATCCGACTGAGCTATCGGGGCCGGACCACGCATTATCGCCACCTTTGGCTCATATGGAGAGATCCTCGAAACACACTCGTCTATAGACGGGCCGGCCCACGAGGAGTTAGCCTGCTTCAACCAGCGGGTAAGCAACCGGACCTTAGATCGCGAGTCGAGGGCGTTGATGGATCGGGAAGGAAAAGGCACCACGCAGATGGCTTCCAAGCGGAACGTCGCCTTGGCGCTCAGTCGGCCAGCTTTCGAGGCACTGGTCGGCAAAGACGGGTCCGCGGGGGAAGAGGCCGAGCGGCGGCTCGAGGGCGCGATCCGCTTCTACCTGAACGACAAGTCCCCGCGCCGCGCGGCCTGGCCGTACCCCTCGTTTCTTCGGGGCAGCGAAAGCGCCGCCGACGTGCCGCTGAAGGTCGAGCTCGACGCCGACCTGGCGGAGGTCTTCACGACCGAGGCGAAGGAGCAGAGCGTCTCGGTCTCCCAGCTCGCCGAGCACGCCGCCTTCTACTTCGCGGCCGAGCTCGACGCCGGGCGCGCCACCCAGCGGATCCTCGACGACCCCGAGGACCCGGCGGCGACCGCGCCTAAGTCCTAGGCGCGGGGCCGCGAGGCGACGACCGGCGCGGCGTCCAGCTCCACGAGGCTCGCCCGCAACGAAGAGCGACCGCGATGGTGCAGCCCGTGCACCGAGCTCTCGGTCTTGTCGAGGGTACCGGCGATCTCACCAGGCGAGAGCCCGACGATGTGACGCAGGACCAACACCTCGCGCTGCTCCTCGGGCAGGTCTTCCAGGGCCTGGCGCAACGCCCTGCCGCGGTCGAGCCCGGTCTGGGTCCGTCCGGTGTCGACCAGCCGCACCTCCTCCGTCGGAATCGCCCGCTTCGCCCGAAGGTGATCGAGCGCCGCGTTACGGGCAACGCGGATGATCCAGGCGTCGAAGGGGACATCCCGTTCCTCGTATTTCTGGATCGCGGTCATCAACTTCGCGAACACGTTCTGGGTGATGTCTTCGGCGTCGTGTGGGTCGCGAACGACACTCATCACGAAACGCTGGACGTCATCCGCATACCGCACATACAGGTAGTGCAGGCCCTCCGAATCCCCTGCCTTGGCCTGGGAGATGGCCTGGCGGGTTAGGCGGCTAACCCCGCGACCTTCCGCGTCGCTCTCGGGCTTACCGGTCATTTTTCTCTCCCGCATGCTCACCGCATGCCGTACAGCGAACTCGATTTTCAGATGTGTGTTGCGCCGAGCGGTCGAAGCCCGATCACTCGATAGGACAAGGAAGTCATCCCAAAACGGGGCAAACTGTTGAGGCTGACCGTTTTAACCGGGCAGCTGAAGTGAGAGGTTTATGGGCTATTCGTTTGGCTGTCAATCCTAATATTCGTCCAGTTTTCATACTTGACCTAATGCTTAGGACATTTGCACAGCTACTGGGAGGATTTTGCACAAGTATTGGGGAGGCTGAAGATCGTCCGGTGTTAACGAGCCGGTAGAAATCGAGAGTCTCCCCCGGAGTTCTTTAGGAGATGGACATGAGGTTAGAGCTAAATGAACTGGCCTGTTCGGGCCTCGAAACGCACGACGGAGGCATCCCCGCTGGCGTGCGCGCAGCCCTTTTCCACTACGCCGGGAAGCTGAAGACGGGCCGCCGCCCCATGCCCTTTCCCTCGTTCCTGATCGGCCGCGAGGCAAGGCCTCCGAGGCTGGTGCTCGACCTCGAGGTCGAGCCGGAAGTCGAAGAGCTGTTGGAGCGCGAGGCGCGGGCGAGCGAGGTCACGGTCAATCAGCTCGTCGGCCACTCGATCCTGATCTACCTGGCCGAAGCCGAGTTCGTCGCCACCGCGTCCAGCTGAGCTGGACGTCATTGTTCGTCGCTACCGCGTCCAACCGCGCTGGACGTCGTTTAGTGAGCGGGGGTTCACCCCGCTCACTAGTACTTTTTTGGCCCGCTGCTGCTCAGCCGGCCTGAGGGCGCGCGGCGACGGGGCCGACCCTCGCCGCCGCGATCGCTGCGTCGACGTCGCCGACCGCGACCGGTACTCCGCCATCCGCCAGCGACTGCTCCAGCGCCTCCAGGCCAAGCACAATCTCGAGGCCGAGGCGGGCGTTGGAGACAGGGGTCGTGCCCTCCCGGATCGCCGACGCGAAGTCGCGCAGCTCCTGGCCGAGGGGCTCGCGGGCCTCGACCCGCGGCGCGACCATGTCGCCGGTCCGGTAGGTCAACCGGTACTCGCCGAAGTTGGCGGGCGGGGAAGCGAAGTCGAGGCCGCGGTCGTAGATCCGCACCGAGTCGTCAGCGGCGGTGTCTTCGTACTGAACCATGCGGCGACTGCCGACCACGACCATCTGCCGCACCTTGCGCGGCGCCAGCCAAGAGAGTTGGACGTTCGCCTGGGTGCCGCCCTCGAAGCGCAGGGTCAGGAACGCGGTCTCGTGGACGCCCTCCTGGAAGACGCTGAGGCCGTTGGCCGAGACCTCCTGCAGCGGCTTGCCCAGCCAGTGCAGGAAGATCGAGAGGTCGTGCGGGGCGAGGTCGAGGACCACCCCGTCCTGCTGGTAAAGGCCGAGGTTCATCCGCGAGGAGGTGGCGAAGTAGACCTCGCCGAGCTCGTCATTCTGGATCAGGTCGCGGACCGTGTTGACCGAAGGGCTGTAGACGAACGTGTGACCGGGCATCAGCACCAAGTCGAGCTGCTCGGCGAGGGCGATCAGCACAGCCGCCTCCTCGGAGGTCCGGGCCAGCGGCTTCTCGACGAGCACGTGCTTGCCGGCTTCCAGGGCCCGGCGGACGAGGGCGTAGTGGGTGTGCGGGGGCGTCGCGATCGCGACGGCTTCGATCCGCGGATCGGCGAGCGCGGCGTCGAGGTCACTCTCGACCCAGACCCCGGGGTGACGGCGGCGGAAGTCTTCGGCGCGGCCCTCGTCGAGCTCGCAGAGGCACATCAGCCGGTACTCCGGCCGCTCGACCACGTTGCGAACGATGTTCGGTCCCCAGTAGCCGTACCCGACCACCATCGTGCCTATCTGTCCGCCTGGATTCACGCTGCTCCTTTTCTGCTGAGAACGGTTAGGGGGGTCTTGAAGAGGATCGAGACGTCAAGTCCGAGCGAACGGCGCTCCGTGTACTCGATATCGAGTCGGACCATCTCTTCGTAGGTGCGTTCGCTGCGGCCGCTGACCTGCCAGAGGCCGGTCAGGCCGGGCTTCACGTCGAAGCGCTGCAGGTACCAGGACGGGTACTCGGCGACCTCGTATGGAATCGAGGGACGCGGCCCGACCAGGGTCATGCTGCCGAAGAGAACGTTGAAGAGCTGCGGCAGCTCGTCGAGGCTCCAGCGGCGGATCCAACGGCCGACCGGGGTGATCCGGTCGTCGACGAGCTTGTAGAGGTTGGAGTCGTCATCGGGCTCCGCCTCCTCACCCTTGATCAGCGCGGTCACGTACTCCTGGTGTCCGCGCGGATCGGCGTCGACACACATGCTGCGGAACTTGTAGAGAGTGAACTCGCGCTGGGCGTAGCCGACGCGGCGCTGTTTGAACAGGGCGGGCCCGCGGCTGTCGATCCTGGTCGCGATCGCGATCGCGACCATCACCGGGCCGAAGAGGACGATCAAGAACAGGGAGGCCGCGAGGTCGGCGCTACGGCGGAGGACGGCGAGCGTGCGCGGTTCGCGCTCGCTGCGTTGCAGGGTGTGCTCGCGGTTGAGTTCGTGTGCCTCCATCGCTGCCAAAGACAACGGGCCCGGGGCTCTAACTCTTGCGCGAACCCACCCCACGACCGGGCTGAAATAGGTCCGGACTTCGAATCCGGTGAGAACTTTTCGACGCCGCGCAAAACCTGGCCGCCTGGTGCGTTTGTTGGCCATGGCACCGCGAATCGTTTCCATCATCGGGTCCCGTCCGGAGATCGTCCAAGCGGCACCGCTCTCGCTCGCCTACTCGAGCTGCGTCGAGGAGATCCTCGTTCACACCGGGCAGCACTACGACCCGGGGATGTCAGACCTCCAGATCGCCGACCTGCGACTGCCGCTGCCCGAGTACAACCTCGGGGTCGGCTCGCTGCCCAACGACGACGCGGTCCTGGTGGCAGAGGACCGGATCGCCCGCGTGATCGAGACCACCAGCCCGGACGCGGTCCTGGTCCGAGGTGACACCAACGCGACGATCGCCGGCGCCCGCGCCGCCGTCGCCGCCGGCGTGCCGTTGCTGCACGTCGAGGCTGGGCTGCGCAGCTACCGCGACGACATGCCCGAGGAGGCCAACCGGATCGAGACCGACCGGCTCTCCGACCTTCTCTTCGCTCCCTGCGAGCACGCCCGCGACGTCCTCGACGAAGAGGGGGTTCCGGGCGTCGTCCACGTCACCGGCGACGTCCTCGCCGACGTCCTGCTGGCGACCCGGGCCCGACTGCCCGAGGGCGTAGAGCAGGGCGAGTACGTCCTTGCCACCGCTCACCGCAACTACAACACCGACACTCCCGAGCGGCTCGGCGCCGTGCTCGACTGCCTGGCGGCGGCGGAGTGCCGGGTGATCTTCCCGATCCACCCCCGGACCCGCAAGAGCCTCGAAACCTGGAAGCTCGAGCTGCCGGCCAACGTCGAGGTGCGCGACCCGCTCACCTACACCGAGATGCTGGTGCTGGAGCGTGGCGCCAAAGCGATCGCCACCGATTCCGGCGGCGTCCAGCGTGAGGCCTACCTCTGGGGTGTCCCCTGCGTGACGATGCGCGAGGAGACCGAGTGGATCGAGACCGTCTCGACCGGCTGGAACACGCTGGTCGGGGTCGACGCCGAGCAGTTCCGCGCCGCGCTCGAGCGGCCGCGTCCGGCCGAGCGCCCGCCGATCTTCGGCGACGGCAACGCGGCCGAGCGGATCGCGGCCCTCACCGTCGCCCACGTCGAAGGCGCGCCGAGCGCGCCCCAGCGGGAGAAGTCCGTTGCCTGAGCAGCTCCGAGTCGGAGTCGTCGGCTGCGGCCGCATGGGGGCGTTCCACGTCCGCAACTACACGCAGCTCGAGTGCGCCCGCCTTGTCGCCGTCGCCGATCCCGACGCGGAATCGCGCCGGCGCGCGCTCGGCGAGACGCAGGTGGCCGAGTACTCCAACTGGCGCGACCTGATCGAGTTCGGTGCCGACAAGCTCGACGCGATCTCGATCGCCTGCCCTTCCGAGTACCACGCCACGGTCGCCCTCGAGGCGCTCGCCGCGGGACTGCACGTCCTCGTCGAGAAGCCGATCGCGACCACGTTGCCGGACGCGCTGCGGATGCGCAGCGCCGCCTACGAGGCCGACCGCAAGCTGATGGTCGGCCACGTCGAGCGCTTCAACCCGGCGGTCACGAAGCTGCGCGAGCTGGTCGCCGACGGCCGCCTCGGCGCCGTCTACCGGGCGCACGCGACCCGGGTCGGGCCGCTGCCGACGAGGATCCAGGACACCGGCGTCGCGATCGACCTCGCCACCCACGACCTCGACGTGATGCAGCACGTCCTCGACCTCTCGATCCACGAGATCTACGCCGACGGCGGTCGCTTCCAGCACAACTCCCAAGAGGATCTACTGACCTGCCTGGCCCGCTTCGGCGGCGAGGGGCAGAGCGAGACCCTGGGCCTGCTCGACGTCAACTGGCTGACCCCGGAGAAGAAGCGGGAGATCGCCCTGATCGGCGAGAACGGCCTGCTGCGGGCCAGCTACATCACCCAGGACGTCTGGTTCGTCGAGTCGCCGAGCGCGCCCCTGCAGTGGGACGGGCTCTCGGTTCTGCGCGGCGATGGCGAGGGCGCCGCGGTGCGCTTCTCGCTGGCCAAGACCGAGCCGCTGGCGGCCGAGCTGGAGGCGTTTTGCCGCTGCGTGCTCGACGACACCCCCGAGCCGATCAGCGCCCACGACGGAGTCAAAGCCCTGGCCGCGGCGCTGGCCGTGCGCGAGTCGGCCGCCGTGCGGCGGCCGGTCGAGCTGCTCGATATACCCGACCCGCGCCCGCTGGAGGTGCTCGCGTGATCCGCTTCGTGATCCCGGCCTACAACGAGGCCGAAAACATTCCCCGCCTGCTCGCCGACCTGGCCCCCGTGGCCCGCGAGCTCGGCGCCCGGGTGATCATCGTCGACGACGGCTCGACCGACGGCACCGGCGAGGTGATCCGCGAACACGCCCAGGACATGCACCTGGCGGTGGTCACCCACACCGTCAACCGCGGCCTCGGGACGGCAATCAACACCGGCATCCGCTCGGCCCTGAAGGAGTCCTCCGACGACGACGCGATCGTCACCCTCGAGGCCGACACCACCTCCGACCTCTCCGACCTGCCGCGGATGCTGGAGCTGTTCGAGCAGGGGACCGACGTCGTCCTCGCCTCGGTCTACGCCCCCGGCGGACAGATCATCGGCGTCGCCAGCTGGCGGCTGGCGGCGAGCAAATCGGTCTCCAACACCTTCCGCTACCTCGGCGGGTTGCGGGAGATGCACACGCTCTCCTCGCTGTACCGGGTCTACCGGGCGGGCACGCTGCGCAAGGCCGCCGACACCTATGGCTACCTGCTGGTCCGCGAGCCCGGGTTCGCGGCCAACGTCGAGCTTCTGCTGAAGCTCTACAACGCCGGCGCAAGCGTCGCCGAGGTGCCGACGACCAACGACTGGCGGACCCGCAAAGGCGTCTCGAAGATGCAGCTGAAACCGACCGTGCTGGCCTACTTGCGGGTGATGGCGGCCCACATCGTCGGCCGCATCCAGCCGCCGCCGGTCTCGCCGCTGGCCGAGGCGACGGCACCGCTCGGCGTGCCCGAGCCGGCCGCGGCGACGGTCGCGCCGAGCAGCGACGGCAACGGGCAGAAGTCGACCGCCCCGGCCTGATGGACGCCGCGGCACCCCGAGTGGGGATCGTCGGCGGCGGGGTGCTCGGCACCTCGCTCGCCCTGCGCCTGGCCCAGGCCGGTGCGGCGGTAACCGTGATCGAGCGCGGCCCGACGCTCGGCGGCCTCGCCGGCACCTTCGACTTCAACGGCCACGAGGTCGACCGCTTCTACCACGTGATCACCCCCGCCGACCAGCGGATGATCGCGATGGCGGAGGAGGTCGGGCTGGGCGAGGAGCTGCGCTTCACGCCGGTCGGCGCCGGCTTCTACGCCGACGGCGAGATGCACGACTTCAACGGGGTCGGGGACCTGCTGCGATTCTCGCCGCTGGGCCCGATCGCGCGCCTGCGCCTGGGGATGTTCGTCGCCCAGTGCCAGGTGCGCAGCTCCTACGACAAGCTGGAGAAGATCCCGCTCGAGACCTGGCTGCGGCGGATCTGCGGCAACCAGGTCTGGGAGCGGATCTGGAAACCGCTGCTTGACACGCGCTTCGACGGCAACCCGTCGGGACTGCCGGCCACTTACCTCTGGGCCCGCACCCGGCGCATGTCCGGGGCCCGCAGCGGCGGCGGCAAGGGCGGCGAGGAAATGGGCCACATTGTCGGCGGCCACCAACGCCTGATCGACGCGATGGTCGGCCGCGCGCGCGAGCTCGGGGTCGAGATGCTTACCGACGCCCCGGTCAGCGGCCTCGCGCTCGACGAGAGCGGCGGCGTCACCGGGGTCGAGCTGGGTGAGCGCACGCTCGAGTTCGACCTGACGATCCCGACCCTGCAGCCACCGGCCTTGCGCTTCCTCCTGCCCGAGCGCCACCAGGGCCTGCTCGAGCCCTACCCGCAGCGCTGGCTCGGCTGCGTCTGCCCGATCATCAAGGTGCGGCGCTCACTGCTCCCCTACTACGCGGTCAACATCGTCGAGCCGACGCCGCTGACCAGCGCGATCGAGACGACCCAGGTGCTCGGCACCGACCACACCGACGGCCTGCACCTGGTCTACCTGCCGAAGTACTGCGACCCGGCAGCGCCCGAGCAGAGCGAGGACGACGAGTCGATCTACCACCGCTTCACCGACTACCTGGCCCGCCTCTCCCCCGGCTTCAGCCGCGAGGAGGTCGTCGACTGGACGGTGCAGCGGGCGAAGCTGGTCGAGCCGGTACACGCGCTGGCGAGCGGCGAGGGCGTGCGGATCGCGCCGGTCTGGCCCGGCGTCGAGGGACTGGCGCTTGCCTCCAACGCCCAGATCTACCCCTACCTGCTGAACGGCGACTCGGTCATGGGCTTCGCCGAAGACGTCGCCGGCGAAGTCGCCGAAAAACTTCGGCTGACCGGAAGTACGGCTCCCGAGAGTGTGAAAAAAGGACTAGCTGGCGCGTTGAGTAGCTGAGGGGCCGCCTGTCTTCCCGACGGCTCTCCGTCTGAGCCATGTACCAGGTAGAAGCCTCAAAAGCCCTGCTCAAGCCGCGCCTCTGGCAGCGCGGCAAGTCGCGCCTCCGCGTTCCCCGCAACGTGGTCATGCTCGGCATGGTCAGCCTGCTGACCGACGTCTCCTCGGAGATGGTGGCGACGATCCTGCCGATGTACCTGGTCTTCTCGCTCGGCGCCAACCCGCTGGCGCTGGGGGCAATCGACGGCACCTATCGCGGCGCCGCGGCGCTGGTCCAGGTCGGCTCCGGCCTCGTCTCCGACCGCTGGCGCCGCCACAAGGAGACGATGGAGGCCGGCTACGGGATCTCGGCGGTGGGCAAGGTGGCGCTCGTGGTCGCCGGCAACTCGATCGGGGGGATCGGCGCGATCGTCGCCTTCGACCGGATCGGCAAGGGGATCCGGACCGCCCCCCGCGACGCCCTGATCTCACTCTCCTCGACCAAGGACAGCCTCGCCACCAACTTCGGCGTGCACCGGGCGATGGACTCGTTCGGGGCGATGCTGGGACCGCTGATCGCCTTCGGGATCCTGTTGGTGGCGCCGGCCCGCTTCGACGCCGTCTTCGTCGTCAGCACCCTGTTCGCGGTGCTGGGCCTCGCCGTGCTCGTCCTCAACGTCCAGGGCAAGCCCTGGCGGGCGCCGCGCGAGGGGACGCCGCCGACGCTGCGCAAAGCGGCGGGCCTGCTCAAGGACCGGCGCTTTGCGCTGCTGCTGATCGCCGCCGCCGGCCTCTCGATCGCCGCCGTCTCGGACGCCCTGATCTACGTCGGCCTGCAGCGCAAAATCGACTTCGAGCCCGCCGTCTTCCCGCTCCTCTACGTGATCACCGCGGTCGTCTTCATGGGCCTGGCGATCCCGTTCGGGCGGCTCGCCGACAAGGTCGGCCGGGTCCCGGTCCTGCTCGCCGGACAGGCTCTGCTCTTCGTCGTCTACGCGGCGCTGATGTTCGACACGCTCAGCTACCCGGTGCTGATCCTCTGCCTGGTCGCGCTCGGCGGCTACTTCGCCGCCACCGAAGGGGTGCTGACCGCGATCGCCGGGGCGGTCCTGCCCGAGGAGCTGCAGGCAAGCGGGATCGGCTTCCTGATCACCGTCGTCAGCATCGGCCGGCTGATCTCCTCGGTCGCCTTCGGGGCGCTATGGCTGACGATCGGGCTGCAGAGCTCGGTCGTCCTCTTCGCGATCGCGATGGCCTGCGCGATCGCCGTCGCCTGGCCGTTGCTGATGCTCTCGCAACGTCCCGCCATAAGCTCCCAGGCCTCTTGAGCCGAAACGCGAAGATCCTCGCCGCACTGGTCGCGCTCTGCGTCGTCGCCGGGGGCGTCTACGTCGCCGTCGCCGCCACCGGGCCCAGCTCGACCACGACCGAGCAGCGGCCGCAAGCGGGGGAGGTCCTCGACCGAACCGACCTGATGGTGCGCGCCGTCGATCCCGACAACCCGTCGCTGAACGGGCGGGTCTACGCGCTCGACAAGGGCAAGCTGGAGAAGCTGGCGGGCGACCTCAGCTGCGAGCGGGTCTACTACGCGGCCGGGCACGGAATCTGCATGGGCGTGGCCTCGTCGGGGGTCGACTACATCGCCACCGTCTTCGACTCGAAGCTGGAAAAGCAGGGTTCGATCTCGCTCACCGGGCTGCCGTCCCGGACCCGGATCTCGGCCGACGGCAAGTACGGGGCGATGACTGTCTTCGTCTCCGGCGACTCTTACCTCGCATCTCCCACCGCGTTCTCGACCCGCACCTACATTGTGCGGATGGCGGACGGCGAGGTGCTGCGCCAGCTCGAGCAGTTCGACGTGAGCAAGGACGGCGCGACGTTCGACGCGGTCGACTTCAACTTCTGGGGGATCACCTACGACCCCAAGGACTCGAACCGGTTCTGGGCGACGCTGGGGACCGGCGATCACCACTACCTGGTCGAAGGCGACGTCGAGGCGAAGACGCTGGACGTCCTCCGCGACGGGGTCGAGTGCCCCTCGGTTTCGCCGGATGGGTCACGGCTGGTGTTCAAGAGCCGGGTCGGCGACAACGAGTGGCGGATCCACGTGCTCGACCTCGACACCCTCGAGGACCACCCGGTGGCGGAGGAGAAGTCGATCGACGACCAGGTCGAGTGGCTCGACGACGAAACCCTCGCCTACTCGGACGGGATCAACGTCTACACCGTCCCCGCCGATGGCGGCGGCGAGCCCGGGCTGCTGGTTCGCGACGCGACCTCGCCGGTACGGCTCAGCGAACCGCTGGGCTAGCCGCGGCCTCGTCGAGCATCGCCAGCATCGCATTGCGGTCGAACTTGCCGTTGGCGTTGAGCGGAAGCTCGGCGAGCAGCTCGATTCGGCGGGGAACCATGTACTCGGGCAGGCGCTCGGCGAGCTCTTCCCGCAGCGCCCGCACATCGGCCTCCGGGTCAGCCAGGAAGGCGGCGATGCCGCCGGCGCCGCTCTCGGTCAGCGGCCAGCCGACGGCGATCGCGGCGTCGATGCCGGAGGCGTCGCGGAGCGCCGCCTCGATCTCCCCGATCTCGACCCGGTGCCCCATCACCTTGATCTGGTGATCGAGGCGGCCGAGGTAGACGAGCGGGTCCTCGGGCCGAGCGGGCCGGCGAACGCGGTCGCCCGTCCGGTAATGGATGCCCTCGGTCCCGGGTGGTTCGACGAAGGCGGCCGCGGTCTTCTCGGCGTCCTGCCAGTAACCCGGCGTCACCTGGGGGCCGGAGAGCAGCAGCTCACCGTCTTCGCCGGGCTCGACCTGGCGCAGGTTCTCGTCGACAACGATCGTGCCGGTGGCCCCCAGCGCCGCTCCGATCGAAACGACGCCGTTGACCTCGTCCGCGCCCTCGAGCTCGGGCCGGACGCGCTGGATCGTGCAGGCGATCGTCGCCTCGGTCGGGCCGTAGAGGTTCTCGACAGTCGAAGCGGGCGCGGCGGCGGCCCAGGCGCGGGCCAGCTCCCCCGGCAGCGGCTCGCCGCAGAACAGGCTCCAGCGGAGCGTCGGGTAGCTCTCGGGTTTGAGCATCCGCAGCTTCCGCATCATCGCCCCCATCGAGGGCACCGAGAACCAGACAGTCAGCTCAGAGTCGCGGATGAAGCGGGCGGGTGAGAGCAGCTGCGCGGGCGACGGGCAGCAGAGGCAGCCGCCGCTTCCCCAGGCCACGAACATGTCGAAGACCGAGAGATCGAAGGTGAGGTCGAAGGTCTGCGAGAAGCGGTCCTCGGGGACGAAGTCGTAGCGCTCGGAGATCGCGCCGAGAAAGGCGACGACGTTGCGCTGGGCGACGCCGACGCCCTTCGGCCGGCCGGTGCTGCCGGAGGTGAAGAGCAGGTAGGCGATCGCGTCGGCGCCGAGCCGCGGCGGGACCGGATCGATCGTCTCGGCATCGGAGTCGGCGACCGCCTCGGCGGCGATCACCGTCGGCGGATCGGCGAGGCCGTCCAGCAGCTCGGCGACCAGCTCCTCGCGCTCGCCATCGACCACAAGGGTTCGGGCGCCCGAGCGCAGCAGCATCTCGCGGCAGCGATCGACCGGGAAGCTCGGGTTCAGCGGCACGTAGCCGTTGCCGGCCCAGAGTGCGCCGAGGATGCCGGCATAGGCCGCGGCGGAGCGCGAACCGTAGACCGCGGTCAAGGCCGGGTCGCCGTCGGACTGGGCGGCCGCGATCGCGGTGCCGATCCGCGCCGCCCGCAACGCCAGCTCGCCGTAGCTGAGTCGTTCTGCCCCAGCCTCGAGCGCCGGCCGCTCCGGCATCTCGTCAGCGCAGCGCAGGAAGCCGCTGAGCAGGGTCGCATCGGTCGCTGCGGTCATCCCCCTAAAAACGTCAGCGCCGCGCCGATTCTTGCGGCCCGCGCATGGTTTGAAAGTACGGGGGCCGCGAGCCGTTGATTCGGATATGGACAACGGCACCCAGGCAGTAGCGACTACGGAGTCCCCCGGGCACGGCGAGGCCGCGGCGGCAGCGCGGGCGAAGATCCTTGATTTCTGCGGTCCGGCGCTCGCCGCCTACGGCGTCGATCCCGCCGCGGTGGGCGACGATCTCGATCTCCGCGCCTGCGGCGCGATCGACTCGCTCGGATTCGTCGAGCTGGTGGTCGAGTTGGAGGAAGCGTTCGGGGTCGAGCTGGATCTGGAAGACATCGACCCGGAGACGCTGACCGTCCTGGGACCGCTCAGCGGGCACGTCGGTGCCCAGGTCGCGGCGGCGACGGGGGCGGCCGAATGAGGTATGAGGCGACCGCGCCCGGAGCAGTGCGCCGGGTGCTTGCGATCTTGGCTCTCTACGGACCGGGGGCGGAAACGTTCCGGGTCCGTCTCCACCGCCGCCGCGGGGTGAAGATTGGCAGCGGCTGCTTCATCGGCACCGACGTGATCCTCGAGACCCAGTTCCCCCAGCTGGTCGAGATCGGCGATCGCGTGGACGTCGGCATGCGGACCACGGTGATCGCCCACCAGCAAGGTGAGACCGCCGACGAAACCAAGCCTTCGGTGCGAATCGGGGACGACGTCTTCATCGGGCCCGGCTCGATCATCCTGCCGCACGTGACGATCGGCGCCGGCGCCGTGGTCACCGCAGGCAGCGTCGTCACCACCTCGGTGCCGCCGCTGACGATGGTCCGCGGCAACCCCGCCGCGCCGGTGGCAACCTGCAAGGTGCCGCTCGGCCGGTCGACTCCCCTGCGCGAGTTCTATCGCGGCATGCGCCCGGTACGGGCGGGATGAAGCGACCGATCCGCCGCCTCGGCATCTGGGTGCTCGCCGTGGTCGCGGCGACCGTCGCCTGGATCGCCTGGTCGGATTCCGACAGCCCGGCTCCCGCCGCCCTGTCCCCGAAGCAGGCGCGGCCCGCACAGGCGCGGCCGGCGGCCTGCACCAAGACCGTCGGATCGATCGAGGCCGCCCGCGAATCGGTTGGGGACGCGGCTTCCAGCTCGGTCATCTGCCTCCGGGACGGTGAATTCGGAGAGCTCGACCTCGACGCCTCGAAGACCCGCCCGGGCGTGACCCTGCGTGCGGAGCACCCCGGGAAGGCCGCGCTCGACGGTCTCTCGATGGACGGGAGAAACCTCACGGTCGCCCACTTCAGGATCACCAACGACGTCGAGATCCAACCGGGCTCCACCAGGATGTCGGTCAAGCACAACCGCATCGGCGGCGGTTACTTCGGCATCGACGCCGGCCCGACGACGACGGTCACGGTGAACGACGTCGAGATCGTCGGCAACAAGTTCGTCGGGCCCTTCGGCGAGGACGCGATTCGGCTCAACCGTTACCACGACGCCGACGGCGACGGGGTCGGCGCGCTGATCTCCGGCAACGAGTTCACCAAGGTCCGCGAGAACGGCAACCACAGCGACTGCCTGCAGACCGTGTGGTCCGGCGACCACCTCGTCTACACCCGCAACTACGTGCACGACAACCGCTGCCAGGGCTTCTTCGTCAAGGACCAGGAGCGGGAGATCGTCGGGATCACCGTCGTCGACAACCTCTTTCTTCGCAACGACGCTCCCTGCGCACCGCAGGCCGCCGGGTGCGGTTGGCCCAGCGACTTCCAGGTGTTCGGGCCATACCGCAAGTTCCAGATGCGCCACAACACGATCTGGGGCGACGGCGCGATCGCCGCCTTCCAGGAAGGGACCGGGCCGGGATCGGCGATCCGCGACAACGCCGTCTTCAAGTTCTGGACCTCTACCGACCTCGGCTCGATCCGCTTCGAGGACAACACCCGCTGCCAGCGCCAGTCTTCCGAAGGCGGCTCCTGGCCCCAACGCGCCCCCGGCGAGGTGGTCGACTGCGACCCCGCTTTCCGCGCCCCTGCTCGCGACGACTACCGCCTCCGCAACGGTCGCGGTGTTAGCTGGGCGCCGCGGGACCAGCACTTCGGTCCCTGACGGCATTACTCACCTCGCCGCCGCCGAAAGGATGAAATTCGGCCAGGCTTCGGGTGCAGTTTCCACATTTACACCCACCTGCCAGGGCCGCCTCGAATAGGAATTCTCGGCGGGCGCTGTCGTCGAAAGTGTGTGCGCGGGAGTTTTCGCACCGGCGGCTCGGGTATCGGACATGTGTCCGTCACTTGGCGGCCGATGTTTAAGGACAGGGGTCCGAAGTCGATGCTGGGGCACCTGACGGCGGGAAAGGAGTTGCCATGCGCAGCACCGATGCACCGATTTGCGGGGGACGCATTCAGCTTCTGAGCGCAGCCGCGCTCGCGGTCTTCGTTCTTGTCCTGGCCTTGCCGGCCGGGTCCAGTGCGAGTTCGAACGCCCGGACCTGTACGTCCGCGTTCCTCGCCAACCCGAGTCACGTCTTCGCCGTCTGGGGCACCGTGGACCGCAGTTGCCGACCGGTCTCGGCCGGCGATAGAGCGGTCTACGAGCGGATCGCGCTGCGCCCTAAGCGCCACCGCCACCGCCACCACAAGCCGCGCCAGCCCTCCATCCCGACTCAGCCCTCCAATCCAACCCAACCCACCACGCCGACGACGCCGCCCGTGGTTACGCCACCCGCGCCGGCCGACACCACGGCGCCGGAGACGACGATCGCCTCGGGGCCGAGCGGGTCGACCACGGCGACCAGCGCTTCGTTCACCTTCAGCTCGAGTGAGTCCGGGTCCAGCTTCGCCTGCAGGATCGACAGTGGCGGCTGGGGCTCGTGCAGCTCGCCGAAGGGCTACTCCGGGCTCGCTACCGGCAGCCACCAGATCTCGGTGCGGGCCACGGACGGGGCCGGCAACACCGACGCTTCCCCGGCCACGCGGAACTGGACCGTGACCGCGACGACGCCGCCGCCGGCTGACACCACGGCGCCGGAGACGACGATCGCCTCGGGCCCGAGCGGCTCGACCGCCGCGACCAGCGCTTCGTTTACCTTCAGCTCGAGCGAGTCCGGTTCGACCTTCGCCTGCCGCATTGACAGCGGCAGCTGGGGGTCGTGCGACTCGCCAAAGGCCTACTCGGGTCTCGCGGTCGGCGCCCATGACTTCTCGGTCCGCGCGACCGACGGGGCCGGCAACACGGATGCCTCGCCGTCAACCCGAAGTTGGACGGTGACCTCGACGCCGCCCCCGGCCGACACGACCGCGCCGGAGACGACGATCTCCTCCGGGCCTAGCGGCTCGACCAGCGCGACCACCGCTTCTCTCGGCTTCAGCTCGAGCGAGTCGGGGTCGACCTTTGCCTGCCGCATCGACAGCGGCAGCTGGGGCTCGTGCAGCTCGCCTCAGGCGTACTCCGGGCTCGCCGTTGGCGCCCATGACTTCTCGGTCCGCGCGACCGACGGGGCCGGCAACACTGATGCCTCGCCGGCCACGCGCAACTGGACCGTGACCGCGACGACGCCACCGGCGACCGGCTGCACGTCCACCGTCTCCAGCGTCTCCGCGGCGCAGTCGGCGCTCTCCTCGGCCTCGCCGGGGCAGACCGTCTGCCTCGCCGACGGCACCTACGGCAACCTCGCGCTGAGCACGTCGAAGGCGGCGCCGGGGGTAACCCTGCGCGCGGCCAACCCGGGGAACGCCACGATCGGCAGCGTTCAGGTCTCGGGCTCCGGCTACACGATCGCCCGCTTCGTGATCGACGGGGGCGTGACCATCGCCCGCAACACGGACCGGACCGTGGTCGACCACAACCGGATCCTCGCCGGCAACCACTACGGCGTGTTCGTCTGCACGGCGACTCCGCCGGACCAGTGCGATGACACGAAAATCATCGGCAACCTGTTCGACGGCGCGATGGACGAGGACCAGATCCGCGCCAACGTCTTCCATGACGCCGACGGCGATGGGATCGGCCTGCTGGTCGAAGGAAACGAGTTCCGGGGCAACACCGAGCGCGGTGGCCACAACGACGTCTTCCAGTCCGTCTGGGTCGGCGACCACCTCGTCTTCAACAGGAACTACCTCCATGACTTCGGCGGCCAGGGCTTCTTCGTCAAGGACCAGTCGACCGCGATCAACGGCTTCATCGCCAACAACAACCTGATCGTCGACCAGGACCGTCCCTGCGAACCGTCGACGCTGTGCACCGGCTACCAGCTGTCGCCGTGGCAGATCTACGGACCGATCGCCAACGGCGAAATGAGGAACAACACGGTCGGCTGGGGGGCCGGCGGCGGCGGCGCGGTCCTCACCGGGAGCTACACGAACATCGACTTCTCGAACAACGTCTTCAACCGCCTCTCGAGCACCAACGGCGGCGGCAGCGTGCCGACCCTGACCGGCTCCAACAACACCTACTGCAACAACAGCGGCTGGTCGGTGCCGGCGGGGACGACCAAAGACTGCGCGCCGGCGTTCCTCAACCCAGCGGCCGAGGACTACCGACTGGCCAGCGGCCGCGGCGTTACCTGGGTTCCGTCAGAACAGCACTACGGCCCTTGAGAAATCCCAGCGGGAGCGCTCGCAGCACTGCCTCGACCTGGCTCGGGGCGACCAGCGGCAGCAGCGCCAGGTAGAGCACGGAGCCAAGTGCTCCCGCGACCATCGCCCCGACCAAAGTGCTGCCGAGCGCCGCGCCGATCCCGGCGCTGAGGCCGAAGCAGCCGGCGGCGAGGAGGAGGAAGCGGAGGGCGTCGCGGCTGGTCTCGCGGGCGAGATGGCCGGCGATCGCCGGCGCTCCGGTCCAGAGCATCGTGCACGGCGAAGAGCAGCGGCGCGACGAAGGCGGCGCCGACCACCCCGACCGCCCCGAAGAGCGCTCCGCCGAGCAGCGAGGCGGCGACGTGGACGGCGAGCAGGGCCGGCGTCAGGAGGTTGGTGAACCGCGCCCGCCCGAGCGCGAACATCGCCGGCAGCAGCAGGTTGACCAGCAGCGCGGCGACGGTCCAGATCGTCAGCAGCGCCCCGAATTCCTGCAGGATCCGGACGTCGCCGGAGTCGAAGCTGGCGGAGAAGAGGACGCCGATGATCGGGGCCCCGGCGGCGACGAAGGCGGCGAGGGCGGGAGCGCAGATCAGCATCGAGTACCGGAAGCCCTGGGGGACGGTGCCACCGACGGCTTTGAGCGCGTCCGCACGGGCTTCCCGGCTCATGTCGGCGATCCGGGACATTCCCAGCGCGAAGGCGGTACCGGCGACCAGGTAGCTGGCGAACAGGTACGCGTAGGAGAGGACCGTGGCGTCGCCGGGCGCGTAGGAGGTGGTGAGGGCAAGCGTGACCAGGTAGAGAGCGTTGAAGGCGAGGTAGATGCTGGTGCGGCCGAGAATCGAGCCGGCGTCGGCGATCAGCAGCCGCAGTCGCAGCGGGCGCGGCGGGGCGGCGGGAGCTGGTCGGCTGGCTGCGGCGCACCGCGAGCAGCATCAGCGTGCAGGTGACGACGGCCATCGCCAGCATCGAGTACCCGAGCGAGAGCTCGCCGGCGCTGCCGGAGCTGACCAGGTAGGTGACGAGGCCGCCGCCAGCGCCGGCGATGTAGGCGCCGGCGACCGCGTTGAAGCGGTCCCGCACCGCGAGCACCGTCGCTCCCCCGGCCGCCCAGAGCTGCAGGATCATCGCGCCGCCGAGGATCGGCAGCGCCTCCTCGGTGACGGCACGGCCGGCGTCGCTCAGCCCGGGGGCGAGCACGAGCGAGAGCGGGTGGGCGAGGGGGATGGTCAGCACCGCGACGAGGAAGGCGATGAAGACGAGCGTCGCCCCGAACTCCCGCAGCGGCAACGCCCGGGTCGGGTCGACCAGCAGCGGCGCCGAGGTGACCCGGATGCTCTGGCTGAAGACCCCGAAGACCGTGTAGAGGGAGAAGGCGACGAAGAACCCGTCGGTCAGCCCGTCGGTCCCGTTGGAATGGAGGTAGAGGGCCGCCTGGATCGCCGAGCCGGCGGCCATCGCGAAGGTCGCGACCGCCATCAGCATCCCCGCCCGGGCATGCTTCCTCTGGGTCGCTTTTTCGGTCATCACTGGGCTAACGCTCCGGGGGCGGTGGAACTTTTCGAGGCGCGGCTCGGCAGGATGCGGCGGAGCAGGCGGGAGACGTCTCTCCAGACCTCCGGGAACAGCGCCCGGAGGGCGAGCAGCCTGCACGGAGCAGCCGGCGATGCCGGCGAGGAGAACGGTCAGGACCGGGGAGGCGTCCGCGCTCGCGCATCAAGTCGGCCACGGGCAGCCCGACCATCAGGACCAGCGCCGCGGTCGCCACCGCCGGGGCGAGATCGGTGAAGAGGCGGCCGACCGGCATCCCCAGGACCCGGCGGAAGAGGATCAGGTAGACGGCGGCGAGCATCGCGATGTGGATCCCGACGACGGCGAGCGCCACCGTGGCCAGGCCCTGCTTGGCGGTCAGGAACACGGCGACGGCGTAGACGACAAGGACCCAGACGTTGAAGACCAGTAGGGGGCGGGGGCGGCCGGCGGCCAACATCACCTGGGGGTAGCCGGTGAGGATCGCGGCGATCATCCCCGCGACCGCGAGCACTTGGGTCGGCTCGATCGCCGCCCGCCAGGCGTCCCCGAAGACCATCGGGATCAGCTCCGGCGCGGTCACGATCAGGATCGCCAGCAGCGGCACGACGACGGCGCCGTGGATCCGGGTGGCCCGCTCGTGCAGACGTCTTCATCTCCTCCAGGTTGTTGGTCCGGGAGTAGATCGGGAAGGCGAGCCGCATCATGATGCCGCTGATCTTGTCCTGGTAGAGGACGCCGATCTGGAAGGCGCGCCAGTAGATCCCCACCTGGCTGGGATTGAGCCGGGCGGCGAGGACGGCGTAGTCGACGTTGCTGATCGCCACGTAGAGGATTCCCGCGGCCGAGGCCGGAGCGCCGAAGCGGCTGACTTCCGCCATCTCTTTGCGCCGCCAGCGGGGACGGCCCGGCGGCGAGACGGCGACCATCGCCAGCGAGGTGAAGCCGATCCCGGCCACCGCTCCGATCACTACCGCTTCGCCGCCGAGGCCGAGCGCGGCGAGACCGATGGCGAGGGCGCCGCCGATGGCGAGGAGCGCCGGTTTCGATCATGCTGATCGGGCGGAAATCGAGCTGCGCGCGAGAGGCGGGCGCGGGAGACCGCGCCGAGGCCGGCGAGGGCGAAGGCCGGCGCCGCGACCTGGATCAGGTGGGCGATCTCGGCGCTGAAGATCGGCGCCGCGATCACCGGCGCGAGGAAATAGACAAGGAGGCTGAGGACGACGCCGGTCGCGAGGCTGGTCAGGGTGGCCGCCTCGAAGTGGCCGGTTTCGATCAGTTTGCGCTGCACCAAAGCGCTGCCGAACCCCTCGTAGGTGAGGATCACCGCCAGCGGGATCAGGATCAGGGCCACCGAGGCGTTGCCGAAGCCGGCCGGGCTGACGAGGCGCGCCAGCGCCACCGCGACGACGAGCTGCAGCGCCTCGGTCGCGACCCGGGCAATCGTGAACCAGCGCACGCCGGAGACCGCCGCCTCGCGCAGCTGATCGCCGTCGAGCTCGTGCTCGTCTGCCTGGTCGGTCGCACTCATCTGAGAACAAACGTGCGTCGGCGGCGCTCTCTTGTGGACTGGGCCAGGAGTTGTGCGAGCAAGTTTTCCGCACGCAGCCCGTTCTTAGGTTGTGGACCGGATGAATAAACCGAGCCGGAAAGAACGGAGCGAGCATGGAGGTAGTTGGATTCGTCAGGGCACTTCTGCAGCGGAAGGTCGTCGTCGGCGTTCTGCTTGCGCTCGCTGTCCTGGCTGCCTTCATGACCGCCTTCAAGGTCGGTCCCGACGGGATCGAACGGCGCTCGGTCGCGGTCGGCGCCGCGACCGGCCAGATCCTCGTCGACTCCGCCGAATCGACCCTGGTCGAGGGCGCGGGCTCCGATCAGATCGCCGCCCTCGGGACCCGGGCACGGGTCTACGCCCAGTACCTGAGCAGCCGCGACGCGGTCAACAAGATCGCCCGCGAATCGACGTCAATCCGGCCGCTGATCACCGCCGCCGGCCCGTTCAGCGAAGGAACCGGCATCCAGGACTACGACCAGCAGGGAGCCGAGTCCCGCGCCCGCGACCTCGTCGACGAGGGCAAGCAGCTACCGCCTCGTCTTCGACGCCCAGGAAGACGTTCCGATCATCACCGTCTACGCGACCGGGCCCGACACCGGGCAGGCGCTGGCCCTGGCGAAAAGCTCCTTCAACGTCCTCAAGAGCTACATCGGCGAACTCAAGGCCGACGCCCGACGCGCCGAAGCCGAGGCGCCGCCACAGAAGACCCCGGAGGCCGCCTCCTCGGTGCCGCTGGTCGAAAACATCGTCGTCCGCGAGCTCGGCGCCCCCGAGGGCGGCCTGGTCGGAGGCAACGCCGACTACGTGCTGATGATCCTCGCCTTCCTCGCCGTGCTGGGGCTCGGCTGTCTCGTGGTCGCCGTCGGCTCCGGCTTCATGCGCCACTGGCGCTTGGCGGGCGACATGGAACGGGTCGGCGCCGAGGCCAGCGACTGGCTCCAGGAGAAGAACGCCGGACCGCGAGCTGCGGCCGAGAACGGGTCGAGTAGCGCCAAGGAGGCGAGGAACGGTGCACGCTCGGAGCCGAATCCGGCCCGGTCCGCGACGCAACGGCGACGCCGCGAGGAGAAGCGCACGAGCGGTAAGGCGGCCGCCGGGCCGTGACCCCGGCCCGGCGCGACAGGTCGGGTGACCTGTCAGACCTGACGACGACCCACCGCCGCACCCTGAGGAGCCTGGCCGGCGACTGGCCGCACACGACCCGGCTGCTGCCGTGGTGCCTCGCCGGCTTCATGGCGATGCTCTTCCTGGTCCCCTTCGACAGCGTCGAGCTGCCGATCGGCCTGCCGCTCGAAGCGAAGCTGGACCGGCCCTTCCTGCTGGGGATCGGCGCCCTCTGGGTCCTCTCGGTGGTGATGATGGGTGGCTCGAAGCGGTTGCAGATGACCGCGATCCATTACGCCTTCTTCGGCTTCACCCTGATCGCGATCCTCAGCCTGGTCCACAACGCCGAGACGACGGTGCGGCTGGGTGAGCTCGAACTGGGGGTCCGCAAGCTGGCGCTGCTGCTCTCCTACCTGGCCCTGTTCGTGATCGTCGCCTCGAGCGTGCGCGCCTCCGAGGTGCGGCCGCTGATGAACCTGATGTGCGGGTTGGCGGTGATCACCGCGATCGGGGTCATCTGGGAGTACCGCGGCCGAATACAACTTCTTCTTCGAAGGCCTGGGCCAGCTCCTCCCGGTCACGGCGCCGCCCGAACTCGCACGGTTTCGACTCGATCGGCCGTCGCTCGGTGATCGGTCCCGACCATCCACCCGCTGGCGCCGGCGATGATGATGGCCTGCGCGCTCCCCTATGCGCTGATCTCCCTCTACGAAAGCCGCGAGCTGCGGCAGAAAGTCATCTGGGGCTTGGCGGCGGCGATCATGATCGCCGCCGCACTCGCCACCCAGAGGAAAACCAGCATCGTCGCCCCGGTGGTGGCGATCGTGGTGCTGATCGCCTTCCGCCCGCAGATGCTGCGGATGCTGCTGCCAGGCGCGATCGCTTTCTTCATCCTCGTCCACGTCGTTACCCCCGGCGCGCTCGGCGGCGTCGCCACGCAGCTGCTGCCCCAGAACTTCTTTGGCTTCAACAGCACCGTCGACCGCCAGAGCGACTACTCGGCGATCGAGCCGGACGTGATCAACCAACCGCTGCTCGGCCGCGGCTACGAGACCTACGACCAGAAGAAGTACCGGATCCTCGACAACCAGTACCTGTCGACGATCATCGGCACCGGCGTCGTTGGGGTCCTCGCCTATCTCTCGATCTTTGCCGCGATCTTCCTGCTCGCCCACCGGGTCGCCCGCAACGGCGGCCCCGACCGGGCCGGCCCGGCGATCGCGATCGCCGCAGCGATCAGCGCGATGGTGATCGGGGGCGCCTTGCTCGACATCCTCGCCCTACCGCAGCTGCCGTACCTGATCTGCTTCTTCGGCGGCTTCGCCGCGGTGCTCTGGAAGGACGTGAAGCCGGCGGACTACCCCGCGGTGCGGCCGGCCGAGCGCCCGCTCCGCGGCCGGCCGAACCCGCTGCCCATCAACCGCTGAGCTGACCGTGGACGTCGTCTTCAGCTTCGCCTACGCCACCTGGGGGACCGCGGTACAGCGCGGCATGTGCTTCTCCGAAGACCGCCTGGTCGAGACCCTAATCGGCGACCCGCGGGTGCAGCGGCTGGTCGTGACGGAGACGTCCCGCAGCCTGCCGATCAAACTGCTGAAGGACCGGCTGCGGCGCCCGCCGCGGCCGCCCGCGGGCGAGGGGGTATCGCTCTACGGCCCGACCCGGCTGCGGCGCAGCGACCCGACCTCGGTCCGCGCCGTGGAGGCCAGCTTCCGGCGCTGGGACACGCGTCTGCAACGCGCCTGCCGACAGCAGGGGATGGCGCGCCCGGCGGTGATCACCACCCACCCACTGGTCGCCGGGTTCGCCCCGCTGAAGTGGGCCTCGTCGGTGACCTATTACGCCTACGACGACCTCGCCGAGCTGCCCGAACTGCGGCGGTGGAGGCCCGCGATCCTCGAGTCCTACCGGCGGGTGCGGGAGCTCGGCCGCGGCGTCGCCGCCGTCTCCCCCGCGATCCTCGACGTAATCCAGCCCAGCGGCCCCGGCGTCGTCGTTCCCAACGGTGTCGACCCGGGGGAATGGAGCAGCCCGCAACCGACCCCCGACTGGTTCCGGTCGCTACCGGGCCCGCGGCTGCTCTACGTCGGCAGCCTCGAGTCGAGGGTCGACGTCGACGCCCTGGCGAGGGCGGCGAGGTCGTTGCCCGAGGCCTCCCTCGCACTGGTCGGACCGCTACTCGAACCTGACCACTTCGCCGCGCTGCGGCGGCTGCCCAACGTCCACCTGCAGCCGCCGGCCTCGCGGGCCGAAGTCGTCGGCCTGGTGACGGCTGCGGACGCCTGCCTGCTGCCGCACCTGAACAACGCCCTGACCAGGGCGATGAGCCCCTTGAAGCTCTACGAGTACCTCGCCGGCGGGGCGCCGGTGGCGGCCCTGGACTTGGAACCGATCCGCGATGTCTCGCCCCGTGTCGTGATCGGCGACGACCTCGGGCAGGCGATCGACGGGGCGTTGGCCCTGGGACGAGCGTCCGACTCCGAGCGCCTGGCGTTCGCCGAGGCCAACTCCTGGAGCAAGCGCCAGGAGCCGATTCTCCAGCTCGCGCTGGGTGCGGTCCCGAAACAGCCGGTCGCCTGCTGATCAGGCGCGGCCGGGCAGGCGCGAGAGGGTCGGGGTGAGGCGATCGTGCGCCTCACCCGCCAAGCGCCGGACGAGGCGGCGGATCTCGCGCCGTGGCGGCGCCACCTGGCTCGGGGACACCGCGTCCGGCGACTCCAGCGCCAGCTCGACCCGGCCCCCTCCGCGCACCGGGATCGGCTCTCCGACCGCGAACCGAGCTCCTCCTGAGAGGACCGATTCGCCCTCGCCTGTACCGGTCGGCTCGACCACGAGGGTTGAGACGCCGGCCGGGACCTCGACCGAGAGCCGGCGCGAGTGCGGCCGCACCCGTAGCTGCTCACCCTCCTGGCGAGAGCTGAAGTTGGTGGCCGCGATCTCCCCCATCGACGCCCAGCGGACCTCCCCCAGGCTCTCAACCTCAGCCGTCCGCTCGGCCAACAGGTCGAGGCCGTCGCGAAGGTCGTCGTGGTGCCCGTAGAGGATCAGCGGCTGGTCGAGGTAGGCGCGCAGGGTGACCTCAGCGGGGGTGTAGAACGGCGGCGCGACGGGGTGGCGAAGGAACACCGGCGGCAGGCCCGGGGCCGAGTCCGCCGGCCACCAGCCGACCGGCGACCCCGCCGCTGGCGGCGACGCGAGCCAGGACGGGGACGTCTCCGCCCAGGGATAGGGACGGGTCATCGTGATCGCGTCGAACCCGGTCCGCAGCAGGGCCCGCGCCATCGGCTCCGAGCAGGCCTCGTGCGGCGGCACCATCACCCGCGAGACCGCGACCCCGGTGCGGCGCTCGAAGGCCGCGATCCGACGCTGCGCCTGCGCGGCAACGGTCAGCGCCTCGCGCTCGGTGACCTCGCAGCCGAGCTCGCCGCCGAAGTGATCGTTGCCATGGACGAGCAGCGAGAGCGAGCGGTGCCGCTGCAGCAATGAGACCGCGGCGGGATGGTTGAGGCGAGCGTCGAGCGGGACCATCGCCAAGGCGAGGTGATAGCCGTGGCGGTCGGCGTGCTCGGCGACCGCCGGCAGCGAGAGATAGCCGTAGGACCTCCAGTGGAGGTTGGGGTCGTCGAGTAGGAAGGTCGCCCGCAGCGGCGGCGGGCGCCAGCCGTTCGGGGCGGTCAGCGCCCGCAGCAGCTCGACGATGGGAAGCAGGGCGAGCGAGCGGGTCCTGTAGAGGCGACAGCGCAGGGATTCGTCCGCGCCCAGCTCGGCCGGAGCGAGCGCAGCGACGTCGAGGGACCCACGGCGGACCCAAAGCGACCCGCCGTCGAAGCCGGCGATCGTCTCCGCACCCGGGACCTCGAGCGGCGCCAGGTCGGCGGCGAGGTGGCGGTCGGCCAAGGCGCGACCGCGCAGGCGCCGGTCGACCGCCTCGACCGGGGCGATCGCGAAGGGGACGGCGTCGTCGTCCTCACCCTCGGGCCCGAGCGCGGCGAGAGCGCGGACGCCGGCTGCCGCCGCCGCGCTCGCCTGGGTCGAGCCGCCGAACTCGATCAGGGCATCGAGCGCGGCGAACGCGCCCGCGTCCCGCGGCTCGAAGACGACGTCCGGGAAGGCCTCCGAGAGGGCGGCGAAGAGAAGGTGGCGCCGGCTCAGCTCGGCGCCGGGAAAGATGCCCACGCGAGGCATCGGCTCACCTATCCAGCGCGTAGACGCGGAAGCCCTGCGAGGGGTTGCCGCCGCCGGGAGCGGCGGCGACGTCGCCGAAGGTCGCGACCAGGGGCTTGGAGCGCAGGTAGGCGCCGAGGACGCGGTCGTAGCCGACCCCGAAGCGGCCGGTTTCGAAGGCGGAGGTGTCGCGGGTGCTGACCAGCGCGTAGGGGACGCGCTCGCGCTCGATCCGGGCGATCGCGCTGCGCTCCTCGGCGGCAGTGTCGATCAGGCCGGGGAGGAACATGTTCTCGTAGAGGGCCTGGGGCCGATCGCTGAGGAAGTACATGCCGGCGTCTGCGGGCAGCGCCAGGATCGGTTCGTCGGCGCGGGTGTGATCGCGGATGAAGTCGAGTGCTTCCTGTTGGGCGCCGGCGCTGCGGGTGTCGCCCACGTAGGAGCCGGCCGCGGTGTGGATCGTCGTGCCCTTGTCGGGGTAGAGGGCGAAGGCGGCGTAGAGGGCGATGCCGGCGCCGACCGCGGCGAGCATCGCCATCACCGCGGGCCTCGCGGTCGGCCAGCGGTCGCCGACCCGCTGATGGAGCAACCCGAGCAGCAGCACCGCCGGGGCGGCGTAGTAGGGGGCGGCCGAGGACATCGTGAACTGGTCGTAGGCGCGGGAGCAGAGCAGGACGGCGACCGCGGCGAGCGCCAGGTCGAGCGGCCAGCGACCGGTCAGCGGAGCGCCGCGCTCGCGGCGCAGCAGGGCCCGCGCGACCAGCACCGCGGCCAGCAGCGAGAGCAACGGCAGCCAGCTCATCCCGAGCAGCAGCTGTTTGCCCTCTTCCTCCACGGCCACCTCGGCGGCGGCGAAGACGCCGCTCGCCCTCCAGACGGCGAGCAGGAGCAGCGAGACCAGTCCGGCGGCGGCCAGCGGCCAGAGCGCCTTGACGCGAGCGATTCCACGCGCCGCCTGGAACTTGACCGCGGTCGCGGTCAGGCCGGCCAACAGCCCGAGGTAGATCGCGGCGCGGGCCAGCGAGGAGGCGACGCTGGCGGCGTCGAAGGGCGTCCACTCGCGGTAGGCGTTGAAGCCGGCGGCGCGGAGGAAGTCGATCGGCCAGAGGTTCTGCCAGAAGAGGCGGTCGAAGCCGACCGAGGCGGCGAGCGTGCCGAGCACGGCGATCGGGATCGCCAGCGCCGGGGCGGCGATCCAGGCGAGCGCGCGCAGCGCCGCCCGCAGGTTCTCTTCCCGCCAGATGCCGGCCGCCCAGGCGATCCCGGCGAGGCCGGCAGCGGCGGCGAACTCGACCCGGGTCAGCGCGGTCAGACCGATCGCGACGCCGGCCAGCAGGAAGTGGCCGCGGACCAGCGCCAGCAGGGTCAGGATCAGCAGCAGCAGGCCGAAGGTGGCCGAGTTGGTGTGCGGTAGGACGAAGTTGAACTGGGTGCCGGAGAACCCGATCGCGATCAGCACCGCGGTCGAGAGCGCCGCCGCGAGCGGCCGCAGTAGCTGCCGGGCGAGGGCGAAGAAGGAGCCGGCGATCGCCACCGTCATCGCCAGGCCGAGTGCGTAAGCGGTCTCCAGGCTGGTCCCAAAGAGCTTGAAGGCTCCCGTCAGCGCGTAGAGACCCAGCGGCCCGTAGAAGTAGCGCACGTCCTCGTAGGGGAGGTGCCCGTGGACGGCCTGGGCAGCGGTGGTCAGCTCGGCGCCGGCGTCGATCTCCGGCGTCCCCCACTTGCGCCAGCTGATCGCCGCGAGAACGACGATGAAGAGGCCGAGGCCGGCCAGGGCGAGGCCGTCAGCGGAGCGGACGAGGGCCAGCAGCCGCGCCGAGCGGACGCGGTCAGCGCCGCGCAGGCGTTCGGAGACGATCGCGTCGTTGGCGCTCACGGGGAATCAACGAACCAGCCCCCGACCGGCTTGCGGCCGGGTTTACGGCTTACGGTTTGCCGGTTTCGTAGTGCGCCAGGACCGTCGCCGCGGAGAGCGCCGAGGTGTAGAGCGCGGGCTCGTCGATCGTGCCCTGCAGGTAGCGCTGGGAGAGGCTGGTCGAGGAGATCGGTCGGCCGATCCGCAGGTCGCGGCCGCTGGGCCAGGTCGGGCCGTTGCTGAAGGTCGCGTTGGCGCGTTCGACCCCGTCGACGTAGATCCGCACGCGGCTGCCGTCGTAGGTCCCGACCAGGTGGTGGGTCGTGTTCGGCGGCACCGTGGTCGCGCTGGTGGCTTGGCCGCGGGTGACCATCCCGAGGATGTTTTCCCTGGCGGCGACGAAGATCGGCCGGTTGCTGGAGTCGATGACCAGCGAGAAGCCGTTGTCGAAATCGGTGCTGGAGTCGCTGACGACGAAGTGGTATCCGCCCGAGGATTTGGCCGCGCTGGTCCGCACCCAGGCCTCGACCGAGAAGTTCGAGGGGGTGCCGAATGGCGACGCCGACAGGTCGATGTACTGGCTGCTGCCGTTGAAAGTACGCGCGAAGCTGTTGGTCTCGCCGCCGATCAGGGCCGCGCCCGAGGTCGGGCTGCTGACGTAGCTGCCGTTGTTATTGCCGCCGTTGGCGTCGGTGGCGGTCGTCCCCGAGGTCTCGTCGAGGCGCCAGAGGTCGCTGATCCCAGACGTGCCGAGGACCGCGGCGCGGTAAGCGCTGTTGACGGTCAGCGAGCGCGTCGTCGTCGCGGTGCCGCCGTTGTTGTCGGTTACCCGGAGGCCGAGCGTCAGCGCCGCGGTGGCGGTGGCGGTGGCGGTGGCGGATTTGGTCGTGCTGGCGGTGGTCCCGGTGTCCGTCTCGAAGCTGCCGTTGCCGTCGAGATCCCACTCGTATTTGGTGATCGTCCCGTCCGGGTCGCTGGAGGCGGAGCCGTTGAAGGTGACGGTCTGACGCGTGTTGGCCGGGCTCGGGCTGACCGTGAAGGACGCCGAGGGCAGGCGGTTGTTGACCGTGACCGTGCGGGTGGTGGTCGCCGTCTGGCCGCTGTTGTCGGTTACCCGCAGGCCGACCGTGACCGTGGCCGCGGTGCTGTAGGAGCGGCTGGTGGTTTTCGTCGTGCCGGTGTTGGTCTCGAAGCTGCCGTTGCCGTCGAGGTCCCACTCGTATTTGGTGATCGTCCCGTCCGGGTCGGCCGAGGCCGAGGCGTTGAAGCTGACGGTGCTCCCGGTGTTGACCGAGCTCGGAGTCGCGGTGAACGACGGGACCGGCAGCCGGTTGTTGACCGTCAAGGTGCGGGTCGTGGTCGTCGTCTGGCCGTCGTCGTCGGTTACCCGCAAGCCGACCGTGACCGTGGCGGCGGTGCTGTAGGAGCGGCTCGCCGTCGGCGTCGCGGCGGTGTTCGTCTCATACGTGCCGTTGCCGTCGAGGTCCCACTCGTATTTGCTGATCGTGCCGTCGGGGTCGCTGGAGGCGGAGGCGTCGAAGGTGACCGTGGCGCCGGTGTCGACCGGGTTCGGCGCGGCGGTGAACGAGGCAGCCGGGGGCAGCAGCGTGACCGTGACAGCTTTGGTCGAGACCGAGGTCGCGCCGTTGTTGTCGGTCACCCGCAGCTTCGTTTCGTAGCTGCCCGCGGCGGTGTAGGAGCGGCTCGCGCTCGCCGTCGTGCCGGTGTTGGTCTCGAAGCTGCCGTTTCCGTCGAGATCCCACTCGTATTTGGTGATCGTCCCGTCCGGGTCGGCCGAGGCCGAGGCGTTGAAGCTGACGCTCTGGTTTTTGTTGACCGCGCTCGGGGTGGCGGTGAAGGCGGAGACCGGGGCGCGGTTGGTGACCGTGACCGTGCGCAGGGTCGTCGATTTGTTGCCCGAGGAGTCGGTGACCCGGAGGCGCACGTCGTAGCTGCCGGCGGTCGCGAAGCTGCGGCTCGCGACCGGTTCGGCGCCGGTTTCGGTCTCGAAGCTGCCGTTGCCGTCGAGATCCCACTCGTATTTGGCGATCGTCCCGTCCGGGTCAGTCGAGGCGGAGGCGTCGAAGTTGACGACGTCGGCGGTCTGGGCCGGGCTCGGCGAGGCGGTGAACGAGGCGACGGGCGGCTCGCCGCCGCCGATGTTGCCGAAGTAGTGGTCTTCGATCGTCGCCGCCGAGAGGACCCGGTTGTAGAGCGCGACCTCGTCGAGGTCGCCGGCGCCGAACAGGGCGCTGGCCGCACGCGACATGAAGTAGAGCGAGGAGTTGGCGAAGTTCCCGGCGCCGGTGCCGGATTTCGTCTTCACGTAGGGCACAGCCTGGCCGTCGACGTATGGGGTGATCTGGCTCGCCGCGTCGGCGCTGGTGTCGAAGACCAGCGCGTAGTGGTGCCAGGCGCCAGCGCTCGGCCGCTCGAAGTAGGCGGTGTTGCGGCTGTCGCCGCTGCCGAGCCCGACCCCGAATTTGCCGCCTTCCTCGGGCGCGTTCGGGTCGACCAGGAAGCCGCCGGCGTTCGCGTTGAAGTTCGGCGTGAACTCGAAGGCGAGATCGTCGTCGTTGGCGAAGTTGTCCCACTTCATCCAGAACTCGAGCGTCAGCTTGCTGGTCGCGGAGAGGTCGAGGCTGGCCTGCGCGGCGTCGCTGGCGCCGTTGAAGCTGACGGCGCTGTCGGCGCTGCCCGGAAGCGCACTGGCGACCCCGAATTCAGGCGCTCCGACGGCTGCCGCTTGGGCGCCGCCTTTGCTGTCGGCCAGCGTCGCGCCGGCGGCGTCGTTCATCCGCCAGTAGTTGGTCAGCCCGGCGGTCGAGAGCACGCGGCTGGAGTAGGCGCCGGACCCGGACTGTTCGACCGTGACCGTGCGCGTGGTCTGGCTGCTGTTGCCGGAGTTGTCGGTCGTCCGCAGCTTGACGTCGTAGGAACCCGCCGAGGCAAAGGTGGTGCTCGCGCTCGCCGTCGTGCCGGTGTCCGTCTCGAAGCTGCCGTTGCCGTCGAGATCCCACTCGTATTTCGTGATCGCGCCGTCGGGATCGGTCGAGGCGGAGGCGTCGAAGTTGACCAGCTGACCCGCCTGGGCCGGGTTCGGCGCCGCGGTGAAGCTGGGGACCGGGGCCTGGCTGTTGCCGCCAAAGTGCTGGGCGATCGTCGTCGCCGGCAGCGCCCGGTTGTAGACCGCCACCTCGTCGAGGTCGCCGGAACCGAACAGCGCGCTCGCCGCCCGCGACATGAAGAAGAGCGAGGAGTTGGCGAAGTTGCCGGCGCCGGTGCCGGTGCGCGTCTTCACGTAGGGGACCGGCTGACCGTCGACGTAGGGGATGACCTGTTCGGCGGCCGGCGCGTTCGTGTCGAAGACCAGCGCGTAGTGGTGCCACTGGCCGCCACTGGGCCGGGTGAAGTAGGCCGTGTTGCGACTTTCGCCGCTGCCGATCCCGACCCCGATTTTGCCGCCTTCCTCGGGCGCGTTCGGGTCGACCAGGAAGCCGCCCGAGTTCGAGTTGAAGTTCGGCGTGAACTCGAAGGCGAGGTCGTCGTCGTTGGCGAAGTTGTCCCACTTCATCCAGAACTCGAGCGTCAGTTTGCTGGTCGCGGAGAGGTTCAGAGCCGCCTGCGCCGCGCTGGTGGCGCCGTTGAAGCTGCTCGCGGTGTCGGGGTCGCCGGCGACCGCGCCGCCGACCCCGAGGGTCGGGCCGCCGGTCAGCGTGGCCGGCGCGGTGCCCTTGCTGTCGGCCAGCGTCGCCCCCGAGGACTCGCCCATCCGCCAGTAGTTGGTCAGCCCGGCGGTCGAGAGCACGCGGCTGGAGTAGCTGCCGGAGCCGGAGCCGTTGACGCTGACCGTCTCCGAGCTGGTCGCGGTTTTGCCGGCGGTGTCGGTGACTCGCAGGCCGACCGTGACCGAGCCCGGCGCCGCGTAGCTGCTGCTCGCGCTCGCCGTCGTGCCGGTGTTGGTCTCGAAGCTGCCGTTTCCGTCGAGATCCCACTCGTATTTCGTGATCGCGCCGTTCGGGGAGCTCGACGAGGAGGCGTCGAAGTTGACCGTCTGGCCGACGTCGGGCGGGTTCGGCGAGCTGCTGAAGGAGGCGGTCGGCGGCTGTGGGTTGCCGGCGTAGTGGGCGGCGATCGTCGCCCCGTCGAGGGCACGGTTGTAGATCGCGAGCTCGTCGAGCGAGCCGGCGCCGTAGAGGGCGCTGGTAGCGCGCGACATGAAGTTCAGCGAGGAGTTGGCGAAGTTGCCGGCGCCGGTCCCGGAGGCGGTCTTGGTGAACGCCACCGCTTTGCCGTCGACGTAGGGCTTGATCTGGTCGGCGGCGGCCACGGAGCTGTCCATCACAAAGGCGTAGTGGTGCCACTGGCCGGCGCTGGGACGGGTGAAGAAGACGTTGTTGCGGGCCGAGCCGTTGCCGATCGCGACCCCGAACTTGCCGCCCTCCTGGGGCGCGTTGGGGTCAACGAGGAAGCCGCCGGCAGTCGAGTTGAAGTTCGGCGTGTACTCGAACGCCAGGTCGTCGTCATTGGCGAAGCCGTTCCACTTCATCCAGAACTCGACAGTGACCTTGTTGGTGCCCGAGAGCGAGAGGTTGGCGCTGGCGGCGTCGTCGAGCCCGTCGAAGCTGGCGGCGGTGTCGCTGTCGCCAGCGAGGGCGCCGCTCACGCCCAGCGTCGGGGCGCCGCTCGTCGCCGCGTTGCTGGTCCCGAAGGAGTCGATCAGCGTGCCGGTGCCAGCCGGATCCCCGAACCGCCAGTAGCTGAGCAGCCCGGTCGTCCCCAGCACCCGCGAGGGGTAGCTGCCGCTGCCGCTGTTGTCGATCGAGAGGGCGCGGTTAGTGGTACTGCGCACGCCCTGTTCGTCGGTCACCCGCAGGCGCACGGTGAAGACGCCGGTGGTCGCGTAGGTCGTGGTGACGATCGGGTTAGCGCCGCGGTCGGTCTCGTAGGTCCCGTTGCCATCGAGGTCCCATTCGTAGCGGGCGATGCCGCCGTCAAGGTCGATCGAGGAGCTGGCGTCGAAGCTGACGGTCTGGTTGGTCTGCGCTGGGTTCGGAGTGACCGTGAAGGAGGCGACCGGGGGCTGCGGGCCCGAGGGCGGGTCGAGGGTCACGTCGACCGGGGTCTGCGGCTGCACCCCCATGTCGGAGAAGATGTTGTAGGTCGCCTGGATGATCCGGCCGTCGGGGTTCGGCGCCAGCGCGTTCGCCCAGTCGTTAGTGCCAGAGGCGAAGACCAGGGCCCCGCTTTTGGCGGTGTACTTGACCGCCTGACCGCAGGCACACTGGCCGGGCGGCGCGGTTTTCGCGTAGATCCGGCCCTCGTCCTGGAGCCAGTCGACGTTCTGGCCGAGCGGGATCGTCGAGTTGGTCAGCGGTTTGACGCCGGCTGGCTGGCGGCTCAGGTACTGCGCCTGGGTCGGAATCGCGTCCCACTCCCAGCCGACCAGGTTGGACCCGATCGCCGTCGCCGAGCCGGTCGGGATGCCGGTGTTGCGCCAGATCCGGTCGCCGGCGTAATTGCCCCCAGAGGAGGCGGGGATCTGCAGCGGGAAGGCGCCGGCCTGCAGCTCGGCCCCGTAGTACATGTTGCCGAGCAGCTGGTTCTCGGGGAAGTCGGGGCCGACGCGGCCGCCTTCGGGCGCGTTCGGGTCGCCCGGAGGCGCACCGTTGTCGCGGAAGGTGGTGGTCGAGTTCTCGGGCCGATCGTCGGCGGTGCCGGCGATCTGGTCGAGGCCGAGGGCGTCGTCGGCGGTGCCGAGTTTGCCGTCCGGCCCCCAGTCGTTGGCGCCGTCCTCGCCGCTGCCGGTGGAGCCCGACCCCTCGACGGTCTTGTAACAGACCAGGGTGCGGCCGCCGTCCTCGTAGCGCACCTTCCAGTAGGCGGTGTTGCCGCTGAAGGAGGCGATGTCGACGCCAGCGTCGCGGGCGGCAAGGAAGCCTTTCATCTGCTCCATCGACCAGTACTCGCTGTGGCCGGAGATCACGTCGACGCTCGTGCCCGAGCAGCTGCGCGGGCGTCTGGTGGATCGAGACGTCCTCGGTGTAGGCGACGTCGTAGCCCTGCTTCTCGAGCCACTGCACGAGGTAGAAGTCGGGGCCGATGAAGCGGTTGCCCTGGCGCGGGTCGTTGAGCGGCCGGTCGAAGGAAACCTTGACCGCGCGCGGGGTGCCGGCGATCGTGTTGCCGCCGCCGCCGGTGTCGAAGTAGAGCGACTTGCCGCCCCAGTCGTTGTAGGCCTCGTAGCTGGCGGTCGGGACGACGAAGAGCATTTCCGCTTTCGGCACCCGGTTGTCGTCACGGACGACGAAGGTGATCGTGTTTTCGAGACCGCCCGGGGTGGTCAGCTTGGCCGTGTAGACGCCGGAGGCCGGGATCGCGGAGCCGGGGATCGTGTAGCTGTTGGCCCAGCCGGCGCAGCTCTTCAGGCCGGTCGTGGTGTTGGTTGCCGAGCAGTTGCCGAACAGGTTGTTGACGGCGACGCTGGCGCTGGAGGCGGCGGTGATCAGGCGACCTCCGGTGTTGCCGTAGTAGCCCATCCGATAGACGTCGACCCGCACGCTGGCGGCGTCGCCGGTGGTCGCCCGGCCCAGTTTGAAAGTCACGTTTTCGCCGAGGTTGACGCTGCTCTTGGTCGCGAAGCCGGCGACGTCCGGGTCGTACTCGACCAGGCGCCAGCCGTCGGAGCCGGCGCCCGCGCAGTTGTTCTCCTGGACCACCGGGTTTTCGCTCGGGCAGCTGACTTCAGCGCCCGCGGGGGCTGCGAGGAGCAGCAGGGCGGCGCTAACCACGAGGGCGAGGGTGGCGAGGATCTTCATGGGGGGTTGGCTCTTTCGCAATGGGTTCATTGAGTGAGGGCGCGGGACCCTCACTAGGTCAACGTGGTTAATAGGGGATTCAGTCCGGTCGGAGGGGATGAAAAACAGACATTCCCCCTCGGGCGCGAGCCCGCAACTCGCTTCGGACATAGCGTTTGAAGCGCTCGTCCTCGACCTTAGGTTGAGCGTTAAGGCGGGCGCTGAGGTAGCCGTAGAGGAAGGCGCCGCCGGTCAGCCCGTAGGGCTTTTGGGTCGCGACCTTGAACGAACGGGCGGTCACCCAAGGCAGGCCGTAGTTGAGTACGTGGGCGCAGCGGCCATGACGGGCGCGTCCGCGCAGGGCACCGCCGCGGGTCGCGACCGGCCGGTGGTGCTTGGCGATCAGTTCGGGCACCGAGCGGGTGACGAAGCCGTCCATGCGCGCATAGGTCTCGTCGATCGTGTCCCAGCCGAGGCGCTCCTCGATCCCGTTGATCGCTTCGAAGCACTCGCGGCTGTAGAGCTTGAGGGCGCCGCGCACGTGGCAGGCCGGAATCTTGGTCGTGCGCCACTTCTTGCCGGTGCGCTCGAGCAGGACCCCGCCGGCGATCCCCAGCTCGGGTTCGACCTCAAACTGCGCGAGCAGGGACTCGAAGTAGTCCGGCGCGAGCTCGACGTCGGCATCGAGCTTGCCGACGTGGGTGAAACTCGCGAGGTCGACCGTGTCGAGGGCGAGGTTGAAGGCGCGCGCCTCCGCGGCCAAGGTCAGCCGATCCCCCCCGCTCTCGTTCGCCTCCTGCGAAGCCTGGATCACCCGCATGAAGGGGACCTTGGCGGCCAGACTCTTGAGGATTTTCGGGGTGTCGTCGGTAGAGCCGTCGTCGATCACCAGCCAGAGGTCCGGCGGCCTGGTCTGGGCGGCGACGGCGCGGATCGTGTTGGCCAGGAACGGCGCCTCGTCGCGGGCCGGCGTGATCAGCAGCAGGCGTTGCATCAGCTCCTCCTCGCGTTCGCGACCAGCTCGTCGACCAGCTCCAGGTAGCCCTCGCGCTGGCGCCGCCACTCGATCGCGGCGAGCTTCTCGGCGGCGCCCTCGGCGCGCTCGCGGGCGCGCTCGGGCTCGGCCCGGACCCCTTCGATCGCGGCCGCCACCGAGGCCGGGTCCCCCGGCTCGGCCAGCAGCACGTCGTCGCCGAAGTAGCTCTCGATCACCGGCAGCCGCGAGGCGACCACCGGCAGACCCATGTGCACGTACTCGAGCAGCTTTACCGGCAGCAGCATCTCGGTGAAGTTGTCGCGCAGGGTCGGCACGACGCCGAGGTGGGCTTCTCGCAGGCGCTCGGGGATCTGCTCGACCGGGGTCGGCCGGGGCGCGATCCGCACCCCCTCCGGAGCGATCTCCGCCGCCCTCGCAGCGAGCTCCCGCGCCGCCTCGGCGTCGGAGCCGAGGACGTCGAGGGAGACCGGGGCGCCGCGCTCGCGCAGCAAGGCGACGGCACGGACCAGGGTTTCGACACCGAAGCGCTCGGCGAGCCCGCCGTGGTAGACGACCCGCAGCTCGCCGTCGGCCGGCGGCAGCAGCGGCGCTCGGCGCTCGCCGAAGACGCGCTCGTCCGGGGTGTTCATTACCACCCGGGTGCGGTCTGCTCCGACCCCGCGCGCGGCGAGCAGGTCGCGCGCCTCGGCGGTGACGAAGATGTGGCCGTCGGCAAAGGCGGCGCTGAGCCGCTCCTCGGTCCGGATCAGGCGGACCAGGGGGTGCGAAGCGGGGCGGTCGAAGAGGGTCGCGAACAGCTCCGGGAAGGTGTCGTGGAAGTTGAGGATCAGCGGCGTGCCGCGCAGCTTCGGGGCCAGCGCCGCGAGGACCAGCGCGTCGGGCATGTTGTGGACCTCGATCAGGTCGAAGCGGCGGCGGCGGTCCAGCGCGGTCACCTTGCGGGCGGCGCCGGCGAGGAAGCGGGCGTTGCCTTCGAGGTAGCTGCGGGCGCCGCCGCGCGGCTTCGAGGGAGCGGCGCGGTGCAGGGCGATCCGGCCGGCGCCGACCGCCAGCTCCTGGTCCTCGTCGAGGCAGACGCAGTCGACCTGGTCGCCGCGTTCGGCGAGCGCCCGCGCCTGGCGCTGGATTCGCGAGTCGACCTCGAAGTCGGAGTAGTGGATCATGCAGATCCGCAGGCCACCCCCGACCTCGGTGCGAGCGGCTCGCTCAGCGGTCGGCTGGGGCCTCAAAGCTCTTCACCGCCGCGACGATCTCCGCGATCTGCGCGTGCTCGATCGCCGGGAAGATCGGCAGCGAGCAGTTCTCGGTCGCGAGTCGCTCGGCGACCGGGAGCGAGCCGGGTCCGAGGCCGAGGTGGGCGTAGGCGGGCTGCAGGTGGATCGGCGTCGGGTAGTGGACGGCGCTGGCCACACCGCGGGCGTCGAGGTGGTCGCGGAGGGCATCCCGCTCAGCCGCGCGGACGACGAAGAGGTGGTAGACGTGATCGGAGTCCGCGGCCGCCGCTGCGGGCGCGATCACGGCGCAGCCGGCGAGGCCAGCGCAGAGGGCCTCGGCGGCGTCGCGGCGGCGCTGGTTCCAGTCGGCCAGGTGGCGCAGCTTGACCTCGAGGATCGCCGCCTGCAGGGTGTCCAGCCGGTGCGTACCGGCGGCGAGCTGGTGGTGATGACGGGGGGACTCGCCGTGGGAACGGCGCAACCGCACCCGCTCGTCGAGGGCGGCGTCGTTGGTCACGAGCGCGCCGCCGTCGCCCCAGCCACCGAGGTTCTTGGTCGGGTAGAAGCTGAAGCAGCCGGCGTCGCCGAGCGAGCCAACCGGGCGGCCGCGGTAGATCGCGCCGTGCGCTTGGCAGGCATCCTCGACCACGTAGACGCCGCGCTCGCGGCAGAGCGCCAGCAGCGGATCCATCTCGACCGGGCGGCCGAACAGGTGGACCGGGATCACGCAGCGGGTGCGCTCGGTGATCGCCGCGGCGACGATCTCGGGCGTAATCAGCGCCGTCTCCGGGTCGACGTCGACGATCACCGGGGTGGCGCCGACCGTGCTGACCGCCTCGGCGGTGGCGATGAAGCTGTAGGTGGGGACGATGACCTCGTCCCCGGGACCGATGTCGAGCGCCTGCAGGGCGATCTCCAGGGCGGCGGTGCCGGAGGAGACCCCGACCGCGTGGTCGGTCCCGCAGAACTCGGCGAAGGACGCCTCGAACCGCTCCAGTACCGGGCCGAGGGTGAAGGCGGAGTCGGCGGCGATCCGCTCGACCGTCTCCATCAGCTCCGCGAACAGCTCCGGGAAGGCGCTGTCGAGCCGGATGAAGGGAACCTTCGTCCCCTCGGTCGCGGCCAGCGAGAGCGGGGTGGCGGTTGCGGTCGGGGCGTTCACGAGACCTCCTCATTGCGCGGCTGTTCAAGTTCGGCGAAAAGGGCGGCGGCCTCGCGGCGCGAGCGCACGCCGAGCTTCGAGAAGACCGAAGCGAGGTGGCTCTTGATCGTGCTTTCCGAGAGGAACAGCGTCTCGGCGATCTGGGCGTTCGTCATCCCCTCCGAGACGTGGGTGAGGACCTGGAGCTCGCGGTGCGAGAAGGTCGGCCGCTCGACGCTCGCGCGCAGCTTGCGCGGGACCACCGACTGCCCGGAGCCGACCGCCCTCACGGTCACCGCCAGGGTCGTCTCGAGGTCGGTCTCGAAGACGATCGCGTCGGCGCCGGCGTCGAGGGCGCGGCGAACCCCGGCGCCGGTGGCATCAGGCGCGACGACGACGATCGCCGGCTCCCGGACCTCGCGGCGCAGGCGGCGCAGCGCAGCCAGCTCGTTGGGCAGGTCGAGGTCGCAGACGAAGACAACGATGGCGCTGGCGCTGGCGGCGATATCCGCCTCGGCCAACTGGGCCGGCCCCTCGAAAGCGCGCAGCTTCAGCTCGAGGTTCTGCTCGCTGAGGGTCGCGGTGATCCGGCGGCGGGTACTGGAATCGGCAGGGCAGACGATCGCGCAGACCTGCTCGGTTGCAGGCAGGACTTCTTCGAGCGGTTCGCTAAGAACGGTCATGGCTCACCAACGGCGCAGGCCTGCGAATTTTTCGCGGCTACACGGAAGTCCGGCAATGCCTGACCGTTCTTCAACTGATGAATCCGAGGACGTCGATCGCGCCCGCCAACGAGGCGTCCCACCGCCTGCTCGACGACCTCGAGCTCGGCGAGGGCGTGCGGATCCAGGCGTTCACCAACCTCTACGGCTGCCGGATCGGGTCGCGCAGCCGGATCGGCACCTTCGTCGAGATCCAGCGTGGCGCCGTGGTCGGCGTCGACTGCAAGATCCAGAGCCACAGCTTCATCTGCGACGGCGTCACGATCGGGGACCGCGTCTTCGTCGGCCACGGCGTGATGTTCACCAACGACCTGCGGCCGCGGGCGACCAACGAGGCCGGCGAGCTGCAGGATGAGGCGGACTGGGAGCTGGTCGCGACCGTGGTCGAGGACGGCGCCTCGATCGGATCGGGAGCGACGATCCTCGCCGGCGTCCGGATCGGCGCTGGGGCGACCGTCGGGGCCGGCGCCGTCGTCACCCGCGACGTCACCCCGGGGGCGACGGTCGTCGGCAACCCAGCGCAGCCGCTACCCGGCCGCGGGCGCTAGCGCCAGTTCCGCAGGAGGTCCTCCTCGGAGACCTCGCGGACGACCCGGGCGGGCACGCCCATCACCACCGCACGGGGCGCGACGTCGGCGGCAACCACGGCGCCGGCGGCGACGAAGGCCTCCTCGCCGATCTCGACGCCCGGGCAGAGGACCACCCCGCCGCCGACCCGGCAGGCACGGCGCAGCAGGGGCCCGGCGAACTCGAACTCGGAAGCGTGGCGGTCCATCGTGTCGTCGTTGGTCATGGTCACGCCGGGTCCGACGAAGACGTCGTCCTCGATCCGAGTGCCGCCGGTCAGGTAGCAGCGCGTCTGCACGCTGACCCGCTCGCCGACCACGACCCCGGGGTCGACCGCGGTGTAGCTGCCGATCGTCGAGCCGGCGCCGATCGTGGCGCCGTCGCGGACCTGGGCATGATCGCCGATCCTCGCCCCGTCCCCGATTCGCACCCCCGAGTGGATGATCGCGTGGCCGCCGATCAAGACCCCAGCGCCGATCTCGACGTCCTCGCCGAGCAGCAAGCCGGGCGCCAGCTCGGACGGCTGCAGGTTCGCTCCACTCATCGCGGCGATGCTATCGGCGCCGCGGGCGGCGCTCCGCAAGCGGGACGGCGGCGCAAACGTTGTTACTAGTGCCATGAACGACGTCTGCGTCGTCATCGTCTCCCACAACGGCAAGCGCTGGCTGCCGGCCGCCCTGAGCAGCCTGTTCGAGCGCGCGGAGGGGGTCGACGTCGACGTCGTCGTCGTCGACAACGGCAGCGACGGCAGCGCCGAGTTCGTCGCCCAGAGCTTCCCCGCCGTGCGCACGCTCTGCTGCGAGAACCGCGGCTTCGGCCACGCCAACAACCAGGCCCTGGCGACCGCCGACGCGCGCTACGTCCTCTTCCTCAACCCCGACACCGAATTTCTCGCCGGCCAGCTTGGCGATCTGATCGGGGCGCTCGACCGGCGGCCGGAGATCGGCCTCGCCGGCACCCGTCAGGTCGGCAGCGGCGGTGACCTCGCACCTAGCATCCGCCGCTTTCCCTCGGTCCCGAACATGTTCGCCGAAGCGCTCGGCGTCGAGCGGGTCCCGGGGCTGCGGCGGCTGCTCGGCGAGCGCGAGCTCGACCTCAGCCTGTACGGGCGAGAAACCCCCTGCGACTGGACCTCGGGCTCGTTCATGCTCGCCCGCAGCGAGGCGCTGGCGGTGACCGGCGGCTTCGACGAGCGCTTCTTCCTCTTCTCCGAGGAGACCGACCTCTGCTGGCGGATCCGCGACGCGGGCTGGGAGGTCGCGCACCTCCCCTGCGTGACGATCCGCCACTACGAGCACGAGGGCGACGCGAACCCGCGGCTCGAAGCCCAAGCCGCCTACGCGCGGATGCAGTTCGCCGAGAAGCACCTGGCGGCGCCAATCGGGTACCGGCTGGCGCTGGCGCTCCGCTACGGCGTCCGCTTCTGCCTCGGGGCGCTGCGCGGAAGCGCCGGGCGCGGGCGCCGCCAGGCGGCCGCGGCGGCGCTCGGCGCCGTGCTCAGCGGTCGGGCGCCGTTCGCCCGCCAGCTGCCCGGCTGAGGTATCCGAGAGCAACTTTCGAGGGCTCGGCGTGGTTGTAGCGAAGAACCACGGCGATGACCCGGACCCACCGCCCACAGATCTCGATCGGCACGATCTCCGCCGCGCTGCTCAGCGCGTTGGCGCTGCTGGCCGGCGCGGCCGCGCCGGCCGACGCCGCGACCCGGACGATCTCCTACGACGGCAAGCGGGTGCAGGCACCGGCTTCCTGGCCGGTCTACCGGCTCGCCGAGCATCCGGGGATGTGCGTGCGGCTCGACCGGCGCGCCGTCTACCTCGGCAAGCCGGCGGCCGACCAGCGCTGCCCGTCGGAGGTAATCGGGAGGCAGCGGGCGATCCTCGTCGAACCAGCGGCCGCGCGCTCGGTGCTGCCGCGGGTCGGAAACCCGGTGGCGGACGCCTCCGCGACCGCCACCGCCTCGGCCGGCGGCGCGATCTTCACCGGGCTCGGCTTCGACGCCTGCACGGCGCCCTCCTCGGCGGCGATGAACGCCTGGCTCACCTCCTCCCCCTACCGGGCGATCGGCGTCTACATCGGCGGCAACAACCGCGGCTGCTCGCAGCCCAACCTGACCGCGAGCTGGGTCGAAACCCAGACCGCGAAAGGCTGGCACCTGATCCCGACCTACGTCGGCCTGCAGGCGCCGACCAGCGCCTGCTCCTCCTGCGCGAAGCTGAGCTCCAGCCAGGCAACCGCGCAGGGCGCCGCGGCGGCGACGGACGCGGTGGTCCAGGCCGGCGCCGTCGGAATGGGTCCCGGCAGCCCGATCTACTACGACATGGAGGCCTACACGCGGACCGCGAGCGCGACCAGCGCGACGCTCGCCTTCCTCGAGGCCTGGACCGAAAAGCTGCACGCGCTCGGCTACACCTCCGGGGTCTACAGCTCCAGCGCCTCGGGGATCGCCGACCTCGCCGGCCAGGTCGGCAGCGGCTACACGCTCCCCGACGACATCTGGTTCGCCAACTGGAACGGGGTAGCCAACACCGTCGACTCCTACGTCCCCGCCAACGCTTGGGCGCAGCAGCAGCGGATCCACCAGTACCGCGGCGGCCACAACGAGACCTACGGCGGAGTCACGATCAACATCGACAACAACTACGTCGACGGGGCGACGGTCGGCACCGGGTCGGGGATCGCCGAAGAGGACCCGATCGGCCTGCTCGACCTGGCCGGCTCACCCGAACCGGGCCAGTTGCGGGTCAAGGGTTGGGCCTTCGATCCCAACCGACCCCTGCAGCCGGTCGCGATCCGGCTCTTCATCGGCGGCCGGGCCGGCTCGGCGAACGCGCTCGAATACGAACTCGGGCCGGCGATCGCGCAGCGCCCCGACATCGTCGCCGAATACCCCCAGGCCGGGCCGGCGCACGGCTTCGACGTGAGCCTGACGACGATCAAGTCGGGGCCGCAGCCGGTCTGCGTCTACGCGGTCAACGTCGGCCGCGGCAGCGATCGCTTGCTTACCTGCAAGACGGTCCACATCCCTGTCGCGATCACCCTCTCCAACGTCCGCGCCACCCGCAACGGCGTCCGCCTGCGGATCTCATGTGCCTGGCCGGCGGGGACCAACTGCCCCGGGCAGCTCGCCCTGCGCACCCGCATCAAGGTGCCGGTACCGCGCGGCAAAGGGCGGCCGCCGCGGCTGAAGACCGTCAAACGCTCGCTGGCGCGGCGCAGCTTCCAGCTGACCGGCAAGCGCTCCCACGTCTACACGATCCCGCTCAGCCCCGGCGGGCGGGAACTCCTACGCCTGCGCGGCAAGCTGCGCGCCCAGCTGGTCGCGGCGATCCCCGGCGGCCGCCGGGTCACCGTCGTCCCGATCGAACACCGCTGACGTCAGTCGCCGAGCGCCTCGCGCAGCTTGGTGACCTCGTCGCGCAGCGCGAGCAGATCAGCTTCGAGCTGATCGAGGCGGTCCGGGCCAGCCGTTTCGATCTCCGCCTCCGCCGCGGCCAGGCCGGGGGACGGCGCCGCCGCCTCTGCCTCCACCTCTCCCTCGCTGCCGCCGAGCAGCTGCTCGTAGCGCTCCTCCTTCTGCCCCGGCCGACGCTCCAGCTGTCGCACCCAGCCGCGCTCGATCAGGCCGTCGAGCGCCTCCTCGACCGCAGCCAGGCTCTCGAAGGCATTGAGGCGCTCGGTCCGCTGCTTCAGCTCGCCGGGGGTCTGCGGCCCGCGCAGCATCATCACCGCCAGCAGCGCGACCTCGGCGTCGTCGAGGCCGAGCGCCTCTGGCAGCAGGTGCCGGTACTTGCGGGCGCGGCTGCCGGCGCCGCTGGCGAGCCGGGTCCAGCCGCGCTGCGCGAGCCGCCGCAGGGCGGCGCTTACCGCCTCCTCGTCGTAGGCGACGACCGGGTCGCGGTTGGTCGACTGGTTGCAGGCGAGGCGCAGCGAGTTGAGCGAGAGCGGGTAGGCGTCGGGGGTGGTCCGCTGCTTCTCGACCAGGCAGCCGAGGACGCGGATCTCGATGCCGTCGGGCTCCACTATCCGGTGGTGCGGTCGGGGCGCTCGGGGTAGATCTCGTCGATCGTGACCAGGGCGCGGTAGGGCGCCTCGGCGGCGGCCTCGATCTTCGCGCCGCCGCCCGCCAGACGGTCGACGACGGCGATCACCCCGGCGACCTCGAGGCCCTCCTCGCGGACGCGGGCGATCGCGGTGGCGGTCGAGCCGCCGGTGGTCACCGTGTCCTCGACCACGAGGCACCTCATCCCCGGCTCGACCGGGCCCTCGACCCAGCGCTGCAGCCCGTGCTCCTTGCGCTCGCCGCGGACGAAGAAGGCGACAAGGTCGGCGCCGGCCGGGGCAGCGATCGCCGCGCAGGCGGGCGGGATCGCCGCCGTGGCGGGTCCGCCGACCGCGCGCGCGCCGAGCTCGCCGGCGGCGGCCGCGATCAGCTCGCCAGCGGCGCGGAAGCCGTCGGGGCGCATCAGCGTGCGCCGCGCGTCGACGTAGTACTGGGCGGTGGCGCCGCTCGACAGCGTCACCTCGCCGATCACCAGCGAGTGCTCGCGCAGGACGGCGAGCAGGGCGCTCTTGGCGGCGGTGAGGTCGGTCACCGCCGGCATCCTAGTTAGCCGGCGAGCGAGTCGGCGAAGCCGCGGCGCCAGCTCGGGTGGGCCGGCTCCCAGCCCAGCTCCCGCTTCGCCTTGCCGTTGGCGGCGCCGCGCATCGTCGTCGTCGCCTGGACGAGGTCGCGGCCGGCGGCCAGACCGGCGAGCCAGACCGGGACCCGGCGGGGCGGCTTGGCGCCGAGCGCGCGGGCGTAGACGGGCAGCCACTCGCTCTGGCGCACCGGCTCGTCGTCGACGACGTTGTAGGTGCCGTGGGCGCCCCGCTGCAGGGCGGCGACGCAGGCGGCGGCCGCGTCCTCGACGTGGATGAAGGAGAAGGTGCCGGTCCCCGCGCCGATGATCGGGTTGCGCCGGCGCAGCGTTTCCTCGGCCATCGAGCCCTCGCTCGCGAAGTACGTCCCCTCCCCGTAGAACCAGCCGAAGCGCAGCACCAGCCCGTCGATCTCGGCCGCCCCCAGGACCTGGCTCTCGAGGTCCTTGAGCGCCGCCGCGCCGGCGCCGAAGCGACCCGGCGGGTCGACCAGCAGCGGCGCGCCCTCGTCCTTGACCCAGCCGCCGGTCGGCTCGTAGAAGAAGGCGACGCTCTCGGCGATCAGCCGTTTGGCGCCGGCGGCCCGAGCCGCGGCGACCAGGTTCCGCGTGCCCTCGGTCCGCACCCGGTTGGTCCCTGACAGGTAATCCTCGCGCGGCTTGAAGCGCTGCGGAAGCGCGGTCAGGGCGTGGATCACCGCGTCCGGCTCGGCGGCGGCGAGGGCGCCGCGCAGGGCGTCGGCGTCGAAGACGTCGCAGACCGCCGCCTCGGCCCCCGCGGCGCGGATCTGCTCAGCCCCCTCCTCGCGGCGCGTCATCCCGACAACCCGGTGCCCGGCCGCGAGCAGCTGCGGCAGCAACTGCCGGCCGAGCGCGCCGCTGGCGCCGGCGACGAAGACCCGCATCTTCGTACCCCCGCTCACCCCTCCAAGTTAGCGCGACGCCCGAGCGGCGGCGGTTACTACCAGATGAAGATGTCTTCGCCGAAGTTGATTCGGTCGTAGATCTCCGGCTGGTCGGCGATGAAGGTGCGCAAGCAGCCGTGGCTGGCGGGGTAATCGGGTACCGACTCGTAGCCGTGCACCGCGTAGCCGCCGTAGAAGTAGAAGGAGAAGTACATCCCGTGCGAGTTGTAGCCGGGTTCGGTGCGGATGAACTCGAAGTGGCCGGTCACGGTCGGGGTCGAGGACTTGCCGGAGGAGATCGGGTAGATCGCGGTCGGCTTGTCGCCGTCGGTGAAGACGAGCACCTGCTTGGAGAGCGGCGCCTCGACGTGCTTGCCGGCGTTCGGGTAGCGCACCTTGTATTCGCCCTTGCCGGCATAGGCGGCCTGGACCAAGCCGGCCCCCGAGCGCATGCTGCGGCTCATCCCGTTGACTTTGCGGTAGGCGAGCACGCCGCGCGCGGTCTTGCCGCCGTAGCAGGAACCGCTGTTGGCGATGTAGCCCATCTCCCGCATCGCCTGCTTGAAGCCGATCACCGCTTTGCCGCAATCGCCCTGGCGCAGGGCCGGGAAGCTCACCTTCCAGAGTTTGCGGACGCTGCTGTCGCCGCTGAGCTCATCGGTCGCTTCGTGGGTGGCGCTGGCCGTGTAGCGGCCGTCCTCGCGCACGACCACGCTGGAGCGGAACTTGCCGAAGTCGCCGCCGCCCTTGCTCACCTTCACCTTCTTGCTGACCAGCGGCTTGCCGTCGAGGAAGAAGTCGACCTGGACCTTCTGGCCGGGGACGTAGGGGGCGAGGGTGCCGAAGACCGGGACCGTCGAGAAGATCTCGGCGCGGCTGCCCTGGAGGTTGCCGAGCTTGATCTTCACCGTCGCCTGGGGCACGTCGGTCGACGCGGGCTTCGGCGGCGGAGTGGCGGCGGAGGCTGAGGCGGGGACCGCCAGCAGCGTCAGCGCCGCGGCGATCGAGGCGATACGACGAATCACGGGCCGGGAACTCTACTGGGCAAGCAGGGCGACAGAGTTGTTCAGCATGTGCAGGATGATTCCCGGCAGGATCGAGCCGGTCTTCTCGTAGAGCAGGCAGAGGAAGAAGCCGAAGGCGATCAGCGGCGGCACGGCGGAGATCCCGGTCAGCGCGTGCAGGGCGCCGAAGATCAGGCCGGCGATCAGCGCCGCCTGGTAGCGCGGCAGCTTCTCGCGCAGACCGCCGAAGAGGAAGCCGCGGAAGAGGAGCTCCTCGGCGATCGCGGCGCCGAAGACGATGAGGACGATCTGCACCGGGACCGGCCCGAAGCTCTCAGCGATGTCTTCCTGCTCGGGCTGGGTGATCAGGGTCGAGTAGAGAGCGGCGAAGACCAGGTAGGCGCCAACCGTCGCCGCCATCCACTTCAGCGCCGACGCCCGGAACGCGCGCACCCCCAGGCGCCGCAGGATCTCGCCGACGTCGGCCGCGCCGCGCCAGGCGGCGATCGCCATCGGCGTCAGCAGGAAGGCGGCGACGAGGCCGAGCTGGGCAAGCGCGGTCGCGGTGGTGCTGAGGTCGCCGTCGGGTTCCTTGGGAAAGAAGGCGGCCGGGATCCCGAGCAGGATTCCGGCGCCGATTGCCAGGACCACGCCGAGCACCGCCGCGCCCGGCCCCCAGTTCGAGTACGGGAAGCCCCGCTCGGGCGGGCGCTCGACCTCCGGCGCAGCTAAGTTGGCCTCCATGTCGCCGGAAGTCTCACAGGTCTCCCGCTCGGCGAGGACCCGGCTGCGACTGCTGCGCCGGCTGCTTGTCGCGCTGGTGATCGTCGTGCTGGCGATGATCGCGCTCGACCAGTTCACCGACCTCGGCCGGATCGCGACCGGCATCCTCGCCTCCTCGGCGGTGATCGCGCTGATCGTCGGCTTCGCCGCCCAGCACACGCTCAGCAACCTGGTCGCCGGCATCCTGATCGCGATCTCCCAGCCGTTCCGGATCGGCGACAAAGTCACGTTCGAAGAAACGGTGGGCCGGGTCACCGACATCACCCTCTCCTACACCTACATCGACCCCGGCGACGGCAGCGCCGTGATGATCCCCAACCAGCTGCTGGTCGAAGGGATCGTCCACAACCACTCGGCCGGCGAGACGACCGAGCACCCCGCGGTCCCAAAACCGGACTGAGCCGGCGACGGCCCGGGCTCTCCTGAGTACCCTCTGAGCCGATGGCGCAGCAGCGCATCCGGCGGAGGCAGAGACGCCGCGGGGGAATCGGCGGCAAGCTGGCGCTGGTCTTCGGGGCGCTCTTCGCCGTGGTCGCGATCGGGGGGATCGCGGTCACCTCCTGGGTGCTCGACGTCGCCGCCGACGCGCCCTCGCTGGCCAGCTGCAAGAAGGTCGACAAGCGCGGCAACACGACCATCTACGCCGCCGACGGAACCTCGCTGGGCCGGGTCGCCTCGAGCCAGATGCGGGTCCCGGTCGCGATCGGGCAGGTGCCGAAGAGCTTGCAGCACGCGACCGTCGCGATCGAGGACGAGCGTTTCTACGAACACGGCGGATACGACGCCGAGGGGATCGCCCGCGCGCTGGTCAAGAACCTGGAAGCCGGCGAAGTCGTCGAGGGCGGCTCGACGATCACCCAGCAGCTTGTCCGCAACCTCTGCATCAAGCGCCCGAAGCAGACGATCGAGCGCAAGATCATGGAGATCGAGCTGGCGATCGAGTACGCGAAGCGGCACTCGCGGCAGCAGATCCTCGACTCCTACCTGAACGTCGCCACCTACGGCACGGTCGACGGCGCGACCGCTGTCGGGGTCGGCGCCGCGGCGCGGACCTACTTCTCCAAGCCGGTCTCAAAGCTCGGCCTGACCGAGTCGGCGCTGATCGCCGGGCTGCCGCAGGCCCCCTCCGAATACAACCCGATCCTCCATCCCGCGGCGGCCAAAGAGCGGCGCAACCAGGTCCTGCGGCAGATGGCCAAGCAGGGCTACGTCAGCCAGGAGCGGGCGCTGGCGGCGCAACGGAGCGGCCTCGGCCTCGACGTCTCCGAGAGCTACTTCGAGCACCGCGAGCCCTACTTCTTCGACTACGTCGAAAACGAGCTGATCGAAGCGCTCGGCCCCCGCCGGGTCCGCCAGGGCGGGTTGAAGGTGCGGACGACGATCGACCTCGGCCTGCAACAGGTCGGGCTGGAAGCGATGCGCCGCGCCCTCCCCTACTCGACCGACCCCGCCGCGGCGCTGGTCTCGGTCGACCCCCGCAACGGCCAGGTGCGGGCGATGATCTCCAGCGCCGATTACGGGGTGACCCAGTTCAACCTCGCCGCTCAAGGCCGCCGCCAGCCCGGATCGACCTTCAAGACCTTCGTGCTGACCACCGCGATCAAGCAGGGGATCGACCCCTACTCGACCTACTACACCTCGAAACCGCTCGACCTCGACCTGCCCTACTGGGGTCACTGGGAGGTGGCAACCGCCGACGAGGGCTACCAGGGCACGGTTAACCTGCAGCAGGCGACGGTCAGCTCCGACAACACCGTGTTCGCCCAGCTCGACCTCGACGTCGGACCGAAGAGCGTCGCCCAGACGGCGAAGTCGATGGGGATCACCACCCAGCTCGACGGGATCCCGGCCGAGGGGATCGGCGGGTTGCGGATCGGCGTCTCGCCGCTGGAGATGGCCGACGCCTACGCGACCCTGGCGGCGGGCGGCATCCACCGCCGGCCGGTGACGATCGAGCGCGTCGTCTTCCCCAACGGCCACGTCGAGAGGCCGCAGCCGCCGCGGCCCGAGCGCGCGGTCTCGCCCGCTGTCGCCTGGGAGGTGACCCGGCTCCTGCACGACAACATCACCGAAGGGACCGGCACCGCCGCCTACACGGGCTGCGCCGGGCAGGCGGGCAAGACCGGCACCACCGACGAATACACCGACGCCTGGTTCGCCGGCTACCAGCCCAACCTGGCGACCGCGGTCTGGGTCGGTTACCCGGAGTCGAACGAGATCTCGATGTCGAGCGTGCACGGGATCACCGTCTTCGGCGGCACCTTCCCGGCCGAGATCTGGCGCTCGTTGTACAGCGAAGGCGGCGTGCCCTGCGAGGAATTCAGCGAACCGGAGACCAGCATCCAGTGGGCGCCCTACTACGGCCGCTTCGCCCGGGCGGCGCCGAGCGCCGGCCAGCCGGGGGCCGGTGGCGGGGATGGGGACGAAGAAGCCGAAGCCCCGCCGGGGAGCGACGCAGTCGGCGGCTATAACCCGAACGCTTACGCGCCGGGGGCCGGCCAGGCGCCGGCGCCGATCCCCGATCCCTACGTGCCGCCGCAGAGCGGCGTCGAAGGCGGCGAGTCCGCCGGCGCCAACGGGTAGGTCGGGATCGACCCCGGGCTCGCCTTCGGCCTCGTCTGGGCCGGCTTCCTTGCCTACCTCGGCGTCCTCGCCGCCGCACCGCGGCTCGGGGCGGCGCTCGTCTGGGGCCTGATCGCCGTCCTCCTGATCGCCTTCGCGGCGGCGCCGGTCCTGCTCTCCCACGACGTCAACAGCTACGTCGACTACGCCCGGCTCGGCGTCGTCCACGGCCTCGATCCCTACGTGCACCCGCCGGATGCGGTTCCCTCCGACCCGGCCTTCGCCAACGTCACCTGGACCGAAACGACGAGCGTCTACGGCCCCCTGTTCACGCTCGCGACCTACCCGCTGGCCTGGCTGCCGGTAACGGTTGCCGTCGCCGTGCTGAAGGCCGTCGCGGCGCTCTCGGTCGCGGCGCTGGCGCTGGTCGTCGCCCGGATCGCCTCCTGGCGCGGGATCGACCCGCTGCGGGCGGCCGCCTTCGTCGCCCTCAACCCGCTGGTCCTCGTCCACGTCGTCGGCGGCGCCCACAACGACGGCCTGACGATGCTGCTGGCGATGGTCGCCGTCGCGGCCTCCCTGAACGCGCGCTGGGCGGCAAGCGGCGCTGCCCTGGTCGCCGCGACCGCGGTCAAGGTCTCCGCCGCGGTGCTGGCTCCCTTCGCGCTCGTCGCATCCGGCCGGTCGGGGCCGGCCTCAAGTCGCAAGCGTCGGGTCGGAGTGTTCTTGACTGGGACCGCGGGCGCCGGGCTTCTGATCATCGTGGCCGCATATCCCGCCTTCGGCTGGAACTGGACCGGCGCCTTCGGGCTGGCTGGCGAGAACCAGGACCGAACCAGCTACATGAGCGTCCCGATCACCCTCGCCCGCCTCACCGGCCTCGATCCCGACCTGGTCCGCGCCGCCGCCCTCGCCATCTACGCGGCGGCGCTCGCCTACCTCCTCATCCGCACCTGGCGCGGCTACGACTGGGTCAGGGCCGCCGGCTGGGCCAGCCTCGGCCTGCTGCTCGCCACCGCCTGGCTCCTGCCCTGGTACCTGATCTGGGCCCTCCCCCTAGCCGCCATCTCCCGCTCCCGCCCTCTCCAGCTTCTAACCCTGGCCCTAACCGCCTACCAGCTGGGCGCCCGAATCCCCCTCTGACGCCCGGGTGGAGAGGCCGCGGGACCCTCCGCCTGAGGCTGAGAGGCGCTCGCCCGAACCCCCGGCGCACGCCACAGCTGCGCGACGGCCTCAGGCGGAGGGTCCCGCGGCCTCTTGGTCTAGCCACTAAAGGATTTCCGGCGGGTGCCGGGCACGTTCGGGCTCGGACGCTGCCTCGGCTTCGAGCTCCTCCTCGGACGGGTGGAGGATCCCGGTGGGGATGCTCCACCCCTCGCGGCGGCCGAGCGCGGTGACGGCGCCGACGTAGATCAGTTCGCCGATCGTCATTACGCCGCGCACCGCGATCGCGATCAGCGAGGCGAGGGCGAAGCTGCGGCTCGGCAGAGCCGCCTTCAGGCCCCAGGCGAAGGCGGCGTCGCGGACGCCGAGGCCGGCCGGCGCGACCAGGGTGACGAGGGCGGCGAAGTAGCCGATCGCCTGCGCCGAGCCGACCAGGAGGATGTCGTCGAAGGGGATGTAGGTAACCGAGCGGGCGACGCAGTAGATCCCGAGGGCGACGACGATCCAGTTCAGCGAGTAGTAGAGGACCAGCAGGAGGACCCCGCGCAGCGGCACCACCGCCGGCAGCGGCTCGCGCCCGAACGCCCGCAGCGCCTTGTTGGCGAGCGGGCCGAACACCCGCGGCTGCAGCAGCACGATCGCCAGCGGGATCAGCAGCAGCACCGCCCAGCGCCACGGCTCGCCTTCGAGGTCGGGGTGGTTGATGATGAAGTAGGAGGCGACGACGACCGCCGAGGTCGCCGAGATCGCCTGTTCGTAGACGATGCTGGCGATCGTCATCCGCCGCGGGATCCCTGCCCGTTCGGAGAGCAGCACCCGTCCCAGCACGTAGAGCACGCTGCCGGGTACGTAGCGCGCCAGCAGCGGCTGACCCCAGGCGACCTGGGCGCGGCCAAAGCCGATCCGCACGCCCATAAAGCGCAGGATCAGGTCCCAGCCATAGGCGCTGAACACGTAGAAGAGCGGCAGGATCACGATCGCCGGCGCCAGCCAGCCGACCTTGAAGTGGACCCCTTCGCTCTTGATCTCCGACCACTGGTCGATCACGGTCAGCACCAGGAAGCCGAAAATCAGCACGGCGAGCCCGACCTGCAGGGCAAGTCGCACCCGGCGGCTGCGCGGCGGCCGGCTGCCGACCCGCGCGCCAGCCTCGCCGATCCGGTGGAGAAGTGGTTGACGGCGCTCCACGTCCATCCGCACCTTAGTGACGCACGAAGCGCCGCTCGCTTGCGGTCGGCGGGCCGGTCCGGTTTGGGATAGTCAGCGGATGGGCGAGTTCGAGCTGCTGGCGAAGCTGCGGGAGCGCCTGCCGGCGCCGGGGCCGCGGGTGCGGATCGGCAGCGGCGATGACGCCGCGGTGACCGTGCCGGGCGGGGCGACCGCGACCTCGGTCGACGCGATCGTCGACGGCGTCCACTTCCGTCGCGCGCAGACCGAGCTCGAGGCGATCGGCCAAAAGGCGCTCGCCACCGCGCTCTCCGACCTGGCGGCGATGGGTGCGGAGGCGGGCGAGGCCTACGTCTACCTCGGCCTCCCCCACGACCTCGGCGAGGACGAGGCGCTGCGGCTGCTGGACGGGATGGCGGCGTTGGCCGCGGAGACCGGGACGACGCTAGCCGGCGGCGACCTGACGCGGGCGCCGGCGCTCACGCTGGCGGTCACGGTCGTCGGCCACGCCGCCGCGGCTGAGCAGCTTGTCGCTCGGGCCGGAGCGCGGCCCGGGGACGTCCTCGTCCTCACCGGCGAGCTGGGCGGAGCCGCCGCCGGCTTGTTGACGCTCGAGCGTCCCGAGCTCGCGGCCGGCGTCCCCGAGGAGACCGCGGCGCTGCTGCGCCGCCGCCAGCTGCAGCCGCGGCCGCGCCTGCGGGCGGGACGCGCCCTGGCCACGGCCGGGGCGACGGCGATGATCGACCTCAGCGACGGGCTCGGCGCCGACGCGGGGCACCTCGCTGCCGCCAGCGGGGTCGGGCTGCGGTTCGAGGCGGCGGCGCTGCCGCTCGCCAAAGGCGTTGCCGAGATCGCGCTGGCCGCCGGTCGCGACCCGCTCGAGCTGGCCGCAGGGGGAGGCGAGGACTACGAGTTGCTCGCGGCGCTGCCGGCCGAGCGGCTGGAGCAGGCGTCGAGCGCGATCGGGGAGGCGGCGGAAACCGTCCTGACGCCGGTCGGCGAAGCGATCGCCGGCGCGGGTGTGGAGATCAGGCTGCCCGGCGGGGGAAGCCTGAGCCCGAGCGGCTTCGACCAATTGGGCTGACGGTCGGCCCCGAGAGCGCGAACAGCTCGCGGACGCCGCGGCGCTGCAGCATCGCGTTGGCGATCTGCGAGGGGTCGGGTTTGTAATTGCCCGACTCGACTAGCGCTTTCAGTTCCTGGGCTTGCATACGAGTTTCTTATCGGCTCGACCCCGCGTGACCTTAGTTCTGGGTAGTCGCACATGCGTCCAATTCAAAGTGCGTATTGATCCAAACTGCGGGCGGTTAACCTTGCGTGGTGGCAAATGGGTCTGCCCGCATACTTCTGGTCGACGATGAGCAGTCGATTCAGACGCTGTTGAGCTATCCGCTGCGCAAGGACGGCTACCACGTCACCTCGGCGCTGGACGGCTCCGAAGCCCTGCAACGTTTCGAGGACGGCCGCTTCGACCTGGTGATCCTCGACCTGATGCTGCCCCGCCTCGACGGGGTCGAAGTCTGCCGCCAGCTGCGCTCGCGCAGCCAGGTGCCGATCATCATGCTGACCGCGAAGGGCAGCGAGACCGACAAGGTCGCCGGCCTCGAGGTCGGCGCCGACGACTACATCACCAAGCCGTTCTCGATGCGCGAGTTCCGCAGCCGGGTCAAAGCCGCGCTGCGGCGCTCGCGGATGAGCGGCGCCGAGCTCGGCGATGAAGGCGCGATCGAGAGCGGCGAGCTGACGATCGACTTCGACCGTCGCATGGTCACCCTGCGCGGCGCGGAGATCGGCGTCACCTACGTCGAGTTCGAGATCCTCGGCGCGCTCGCGCGCTCGCCGGGCCGGGTGCTGACCCGCGAGACGCTGCTCGAGCACGTCTGGGGCGACTCCGAGTACCGCGACCCGCGCACCGTCGACGTCCACATCCGCCACCTGCGCGAGAAGCTCGAGCAGGACCCCAAGCAGCCGGAGTTCCTGTTCACGGTGCGCGGCGTCGGCTACCGCTTCAAGGAGTAGCCCTGCGCCGGCCGCGGCTCTCGACCCTGGGCAGCCGGATCACGGTCACGGCGGTCGGGATCTGCCTCGGCACCGTCGCGATCATCTACCTCTACACCGTGACGATCGCCGGCGGCGCCAGCGGCCTCGGCGACGTCAAGCTGCAGATCGTCGTCGGCGGCCTGATCGCGGCGGCGCTGGCGGCGGTGCTCGGCGTCTACTACGCCGGGATCGCGATCGGCAACGTGCGGCGGCTGCAGGAGGCGGCGCGCAAAGTCGCCGACGGCAACTTCGAAACGACGATCCCGGTCGCCTCGGTCGGCCAGCTGGCGCCGCTGGCCCGCACCTTCAACGAAATGCAGCGGCGCCTCTACGAGCTCGACAGCGCCCGCAAGCAGTTCATCGCCAACGCCTCGCACGAGCTTCGCACCCCGATCTTCAGCCTCGGCGGCTTCGTCGAGCTGCTCGACGAGGAGAACCCGAGCCCGGAGGAGCAGGCCGAGTTCCTGCGCGAGATGCGCCAGCAGATCGAGCGCCTGACCAAGCTCACCGCCGACCTCCTCGACCTCTCCCAGCTCGACGCCGGGGCGATGGTGATGCAGACGCGCCCGGTCGACCTCGGCGGCCTCGCGAGGGAGGTGACCAAGGAGTTCGGCGCGCGCGCCGAACTGCGCGGATCACGCCTGGAGCTGCGCACGCCCGAGAGCCCCGCGATCGCGCGCGGCGACCCTGATCGGGTGCGGCAGATCATCCGTATCCTGCTTGACAACGCCCTCACCCACACCCCCGAGGGCACCAAGGTGACCGTGACCACGTACTCCGAAAACCGCCGCGCCGAGCTGACCGTCGCCGACGAGGGCGAGGGGATCCCGCAGCGGGTCCAGAACCGGATCTTCGAGCGCTTCTACACCGCCGACTCGGCTGGGGGCTCGGGGCTCGGGCTGGCGATCGCCAGCGAGCTGGCGCAACGGATGCGGGGTCAGATCACGATCAGCTCCAGCCGCAGCCGCCGCAGCTTCACCGCCTTCACGCTGGACCTGCCGCAGGCGCGCCAGGAAGCCGCGGCGCAGGTCCCGCGGGCGGCGACCAGGGCCCTCTCGTGAGGCGCCTGGCGGCGCTAGCGGCGCTTCTGTTGCTCTGCCTCGGCGCGCTCGCCGGCTGCGGTTCCGGCGAGGACGGATCCCAGACCAGCGAGGACGCCCTGGTCAGCGGCGAGCCGCCGGCCCGGGTGATCGTCCAGACCGCCAGCCCCGGCTTCGACGCCGCGCGGGTCTACCGCCGCGCCTCCCCCGGGGTGGTCACGATCCGCTCGCTGTTCGGGAGCGGCGGGGGCGCCGCCGAGGGCTCGGGGTTCGTCCTCAGCGCCGACGGCAAGATCGTCACCAACGCCCACGTAGTCACCAACGAATCCGGCGGCAACCGACGGGCCGCCGACAAGGTCTTCATCGAGTTCTCCGACCGCAACGTGGTCGAAGCTGAGGTCGTCGGCTTCGACCCGTTTGTCGACGTCGCCCTGCTCAAGGTCGAGCCCGACGGCTTTCCGCTGCGGCCGCTGCGGCTCGGCGACGACGCCGTCCTCCAGGTCGGCCAACCGGTGGCGGCGATCGGGAGCCCGTTCGGCGAGCAGCAGTCGCTCTCGGTCGGGGTGATCTCAGCCACCGACCGCTCGGTGCGCTCGCTGACCGAATTCCAGATCGAGGGGGCGATCCAGACCGACGCCTCGATCAACCCCGGCAACTCGGGCGGCCCGCTGCTCGACGCCGGCGCCAGGGTGATCGGGATCAACCAGCAGATCGAGACCAGCTCCGGCGCCAACGACGGGGTCGGCTTCGCCGTGCCGATCTCCTCGATCAAGCGCTCGGTCGCCCAGCTCGAGGCCGACGGCAGCGCCGAGTACGCCTACATCGGGGTCTCCAGCCAGGCGCTCTACCCGCAGCTGGCCAAGAAGCTCGGCCTCGACACCGAGTTCGGCGGCCTGATCGCCACCGTCGTCCCCGGCGGCCCGGCCGAGAAGGCGGGTCTCAAGGGCGGCGACGAGAAACTCGAGTTCCAGGCCGGCGAATACCGCACCGGCGGCGACGTGATCCTCGAAGTCGACGGCCACAAGGTCGTCGGGCCGGCCGATCTCTCCCGCCTCGTCTCGACCTACCAGCCCGGCGAGAAGGTGAAGCTGACGGTGCTTCGCGACGGCGATCGGGACGAGGTCACGGTGACGCTCGGCCGCCGACCGGACTCCGTCCCGACCGGCTGATCGACACTTCGCCGCCAGGGCGTGTAGAACTCCGGCCTTGCTTCAGGAAGTCGCTCTCGGACAGAAGACGCTCTCCGACTACACCCACATCGTCGGGCAAAGAGACGACGGAGCGGATCCGCGAGCTCGCCGAGCCGCTGAAAGGCAAGCGCGTGCTCCACGTCAGCGCGACCGCGTTCGGCGGCGGCGTCTCGGAGATCCTCTACACGATCGTGCCGCTGATGCGCGACGTCGGGATCGACGCCCACTGGCACGTGATCTTCGGCAAAGAGGAGTTCTTCAACGCGACCAAGCTCCTGCACAACTCACTGCAGGGCGCGGAGGAGACGCTTAGCGACGAGCAGTGGCAGATCTTCGACGAGATCAACCAGATCAACGCCGAGGGCCTGAAAGGCGAGTGGGACGTGGTGATCGTCCACGACCCGCAGCCGATCGGCCTGCACAAAGGGGCGAAGGAGAAGGGCAAGCACTGGATCTGGCGCTGCCACATCGACCTCTCGACCCCGAACCCGGCGCCGATCGAGCGGCTGCTGCCGATGATCGAAGAATACGACGCGAGCGTCTGGCACCTGCCCAGCTACGTGCCAGCCGCGATGGACGGCGCCCGCGCCGGGGTCAACATCATCCCGCCGGCGATCGACCCGCTCTCGCCGAAGAACATGGCCTTCTCGCCCGAGGACGCCGCCTTCGTCTGTCGCCAGTTCGGGATCGACGTCGAGCGGCCGCTGATCACCCAGGTCTCCCGCTTCGACCCCTGGAAGGACCCGATCGGCGTGATCGACGCCTACCGGGAAATCACCGAGCAGGTGCCCGAGGCGCAGTTGGCGATGGTCGGCTCGATGGCGACCGACGACCCCGAGGGGCGCGAGTACTTCCAGAAGACCTACGAATACGCCGACGCGGATCCCGACATCAAGATCCTCAGCAACCTCAACAACGTCGGCGCGATCGAGGTCAACGCCTTCCAGTCGCAGTCCGACGTCTGCCTGCAGAAGTCGATCCGCGAGGGGTTCGGCCTGACCGTGACCGAGGCGCTCTGGAAGGGGCGTCCGACGATCGCCGGCAACGTCGGCGGCATCCCGCTGCAGATCGAGGACGGGGTCAGCGGCTTCCTGGTCAACTCGCCGCAGGAGTGCGCCGCGCGCAGCTCTCGAGATCCTCAAGGACCCCGGCCTCGGCAAGACCCTCGGCCGCAACGGCAAGGAGCACGCGCGCAAAGAGTTCCTCTCGCCGCGGCTGCTGCGCGACTGGCTCGGCCTGATCGGCGAGCTCGACAGCTAACCCCACCCAGGGGACCCCGGGCCGCGCGGGAGTCCAGCGCGTAACCTCTGCGGCGTGGACGGCTCGCCGCTGATCATCGTCTCGAACCGGGGACCGGCGCAGTTCGAGCTCGACGAGAACGGCGAGCGCACCGTGCGCCGCGGCGGCGGCGGCCTGGTCACGGCGCTCTCCGGGCTGGTCAAGCACCGCGACGCGCTCTGGATCGCCTCGGCGATGACCGAGGAGGACGTCGTCGTCTCCGAAGAGAAGGGCGGCGCGGTCGAGCTCTCGCTCGACGGGATCGACTACCGGGTCTGCCTGGTCGGACAGCGACCCGCAGGCCTATGACCGCTTCTACAACGTGATCGCCAACCCGATCCTCTGGTTCATCCAGCACTACCTCTGGGACCTCTCGAACGCGCCGGACATCCGCCAGGAGGAGCTCGACGCCTGGGACCAGGGCTACCAGACGGTCAACCGCGACATCGCCGAGGCGGTGCTGGCGCAGATCGAGGGGCAGGAGCAGCCGCTGGTGATGCTGCACGACTACCACCTCTACACGGCGCCGCGAATGATCCGCGACGTGCGGCCGGACGCCTTCCTGCACCACTTCGTCCACATTCCCTGGTCGCAGCCGGACAGCTGGCGGGTGCTGCCGACGCGGATCCGCGAGGCGATCTTCGACGGCATGCTCGCCAACGACATCATCGGCTTCCACACCCATCGCCTACTGCATCAACTTCCTGCGCTGCTGCGACGAACTGCTGGACGACGCGGAGGTCGACTACGCGGCCGGCGAGGTCCTGCCACGCCGGCGGCCGCACCCTGGCCCGCGCCTACCCGCTGGGGATCGACGCCGAGCGGCTGCAGCGGGCGGCGGCATCGCCGGAGGTGGCGGAGGCGGAGCGCGAGGTGCTCGAGCGCCGGCGCAAATACCTGATCATCCGCGTCGACCGCGCCGACCTCTCCAAGAACGTGCTGCGCGGCTTCACCGCCTTCGACACCTTCCTCACCCAGCACCCCGAGTTCCGCGAAGAGGTCACCTTCATCGCCCACCTGCAGCCCTCGCGCCAGGACGTGCCCGAGTACGCCGAGTACCTGGAGCGGATCGAGGCGCTGGTCGCGGTCGTCAACCACCGCCACGGGACCACCGACTGGATGCCGATCGACCTGCGGATCTACGAGAACTTCCCCGAGGCGGTCGCCCGCTACAAGCACTTCGACCTGCTGATGGTCAACTCGATCTTCGACGGGATGAACCTGGTCGCCAAGGAGGCGCCGGCGGTCAACTTGCGCGACGGCGTGCTGATGCTCTCCGAGAACACGGGCTCCCACCAGGAGCTCCTGGACTACGTGATCTCGGTCAACCCGTTCGACATCCAGCAGCAGGCCGACGCGATCTACCGGGCGCTGACGGTGCCGCCGGAGCAGCGTCGCCAGTGGGCCGAGGGCCTGAAAGAGATCATCTTCTCCCGCACCCCCGGCGACTGGGTCGACGACCAGCTGGCGGACATCGAAACGCTGCGGGCGCGCGGCGGCGCCCGCATCTAGCGACCGCGCCGCGGTCGGTGGGGAGAGTCGGGGCGTCTCCGTCACTTGGACGGGGATGGGACGGGTGCGCGTGCGCTGGCAGAGCCTGGGCAAGGTCGCGGCGACGGCGGCGTTGGCGCTCGCCGCGCTGCAGGTGCTGCCGGGGCTCCTACGGCCGCCCCAGACCCCACCGCTGGCGGCGGACGTCGGGCTGCCGCGGGTGACGGCGCCGCGCGAGCCCGCGGTCGAGGTCCAAGCGCCCCAGCCGAAGCCAAGGCCCAAGCCGCGCCCCTCCCACGGAGTCTCGGCGGCGACCGCGATGATCGGGACGACGCCGCGGGAGCACCAGCCCAAGCCCCGTCCCACGCCTCCACCGGCACCGGCACCGACGCCTTACGTGCCTCCTCCGGAACCTCCGCCTCCGCCCGAACCGACGCCCGCACCGCCGCCCGAACCCGCTCCAGCGCCGAGCGACGGCTCGGTCGAGTTCGCACCGCACTAAGCCCGCCGCTATAGTCACTCGCCGTTTGGCCGCTGCACCCCGCGAATACGAGCTGGTCCTGATGCTGGACCCCCAGTTGGATGCCCCTGCGCGCGAGGGGCTGGCTGGTGACGCCAAGCAGCAGATCGAGGATTCCGGCTCGCTCAAGCACGAGAACAACTGGGGCCTGCGCAAGATGGCCTACGAAATCAACCGCCGCACCGAGGCCGATTACCGCTGGTTCCGCTTCGAGGCGGGCAACGATCTGCTCGACTCGCTCGACCACAACCTGAAGATCGCCGACGGCGTCCTGCGCTTCCGGATCTTCAAAGTCGACCCCGACGCCCCGGTGCTCGTACCGCCCACCGGCGTCCGCTCCCGGCCCGCGCGAGCGCAGCGCCACCGGCGCCCGCGAGGACCACGGTCGGTCCCGGCGCCGAGCACGACGAGGAGTAGCCCCGCCTCCCGCTGTTTGCGGGAAGCCCTGGGCCGAGGGGGCGAGTCGCGCCGTCGCCACTCTTAGACTGAAGTCCGACAACGACTTCAGAGGAGTGAGTGATCTTGGCGGCATCGAACGTGAACGTGGTGGTCATCACCGGGAACCTGACCCGGGACCCCGAGCTGCGGCAGCACCAACGGCGGAACCGCGATCTGCGAGCTGCGGGTGGCGGTCAACAGCCGCCGCAAGGACCAGAGCGGCAACTGGGTCGACAAGCCGAACTACTTCGACGCGGTTGTCTGGGGCGCGCAGGGCGAGAACTGCGCCAACTACCTCTCCAAGGGCCGCCCGGTGGCGATCGAAGGTCGCCTCGACTGGCGCGAGTGGGAGGCCAAAGACGGCAGCGGCAAACGGCAAGCGGTCCAGATCATCGCCAACACCGTCCAGTTCCTCGGCTCGCGCGACGGCTCCGGCGGCGGCGCCCCGCCGAACGGCAACGGCGGCGGGTTCTCCTCGCCGCAGAGCGACGTCCCGGCCGACACCTCGGACTTCGACTCCGCGCCCGTGGGCGGCGGTGGCGGAGCCGGTGGAGCCGAAGACGACATCCCGTTCTAGCCTCCAGACCCGAGGCGGTCAGCCACTGACGGCCTCGGGTCTGTACCATCCTGCGTCGCACTATGGCTAGGGCACGTGAGCAGTCTTCAACTGGTGGGGCGCGACGCGGACGGCGTGGAGCCGATCGTGCGCGGCCGCGCAAGTACACCCGCGTCAACTCCGAGGTCGTCGACTACAAGGACCTCAATTTGCTGCGGCGCTTCCTCTCCGACAAGGGGAAGACGCGCGGGCGGCGCGTTACCGGGCTTTCGCGGCGCCACCAGCGCCAGCTCTCGGTGGCGGTGAAGCGGGCGCGGGAGATCGCGCTGCTGCCGTACGTCGGAGAGCGGTAATGGCCGAGGCGATCCTGCTCAAGGACGTCGAGGGCCTGGGCGAACACGGCCAGGCAGTCGACGTAGCTCCCGGCTACCTGCGCAACTACCTGATCCCGCGCAAGCTCGCCCAGCCGGCGACTCCGGGTGCGCTCGAGGAAGCCCAGCGCCGCAAGGCGGCCGCCGAACGAGCCGAGGCGGCGCGCGCCGAGCGCGAAGCCGAGGCGGCGGGGCTGCTCGGCAAAACCGTGCTGACGATCCACCAGCGGGCCGGCGAGGACGGCAAGCTCTTCGGCTCGGTCGGCGCCAAAGAGATCACCGACGCGCTGCGCGAGGCCCGCGACCTGCGGATCGAGAAAAAACGCGTCCGGCTCGAGCAGCCGCTGCGCGAACTCGGCACCTTCATGGTCGAGATCGAGCTCGCCGACGGCACCGTCGCCGCGGTGAAGACGATCATCTCCGAGGAGAAGTAGCTCCTCCCAGTTAGTCTCGGTACGTGGGAGCGCCACGTTTACCGAGCCCGGTACCGACACTGCCGACGCGGATCAAGCGCCGGGCGAAGGCGCGTACCCGCTTCGGCTGGGCCCGCTCCGAGCGCGCCACCGTGGGCCTCGCCGCAGTCGCGATGGCGACCGCCGGCGCCGTCCTGGTCGACCAGTTCGGGCGCCTGCTGGCCCGCCGTGCCCAGGAGCAGCGCCACGACGACCACCAGCTCGACCCTGGCCCCGGCCGAAGCGGCCAAGGACACCGTCGCGGTCGCGGTCCGCGGCTACACCGCCGCCCCCCGCAGCGAGACCGTCCTCTTCAACCTCCTCGCCGGCTTCCTCGGCGCCTTCGCCACCGTCCGCCTCTCGACCTGGGCGATCCGCGACCGCTGGGGCCCCTTCCGCAACGTCCACGTCCGCGGCCGCCACATCCACCACTTCGTCCCGGGCATCCTGATCGCCTTCGCCGCCGGCACCGCCGCGCTGCTCAGCGACGACGACGAGCTCGAGCAACGCCTGGCGATCCCGATGGGCGCCGGGATCGGCCTCACCTTCGACGAGGCCGCCCTGCTGCTCGACCTGCGCGACGTCTACTGGACCCGCCAGGGCCTGCTCAGCGTCCAGCTCAGCCTCGGCGCCACGGCGATCCTCAGCGTCGCGATCCTCACCCAGCGCATGCTGCGCCGCGGCGAGCGACGCCAAGAGGAAGCCGGCCTGATTCCGGCCGTCGCCTGAATTTCTTTCGCCGGGATTTGCACGGATGGGCTCCCGGCGGAGCCTCCGCTTTGGTTTGCTGGGTGTCCCTGTGGATGGTCGCCGGGATGCCGCCGATCAGCCGCCTTAACTAGACCCAATGCCCCAGCCTTCCACCAGCCACGTACCGCCGCAGAACATCGAGGCGGAGGAGTCGGTTCTGGGGGCGATGCTGGTCGCCGAGCCGGCGCTGACGCGGGTGATCGACGAGGTCAAGCTGAACGCGGCCGACTTCTACCTCGATCGCCACCGGGCGATCTTCGAGGCGGCCCACGACCTCTACGCGGCCTCCAAACCGGTCGACGAGCTGAGCGTCAGCGAGGCGCTGACGCAGCGCAACATGATCGAGGCGGCGGGCGGCAAGCACTACGTCTCCGAGCTGGCGGCGAAGGTGCCGGCGGCCGGCAACGCCCGCCATTACGCGGAGATCGTCCAACAGAACTCGCTGCTGCGGCGGCTGCTCGGGGCCGGCCAGGAGATCCAGGGGTGGGTGAACGAGCGGGCGGGCGAGCCGCGCGAGCTCTCCGAGCGGGCGGAGAAGCTGCTGTTCGAGGTCGCCCACAAAGAGCAGGCGAGCGACTTCCGCATCCTCGGCGACATCCTCCACGACGAGGTCGACCGGCTGGAGAAGCTCTCGACCGGCGAGAACGAGCTGACCGGCACGCCCTCGGGCTTCCGCGACGTCGACGCGATCACCGGCGGCTTCCAGCCCGGCAACCTGATCATCGTCGCCGCGCGACCGGCGATGGGGAAGAGCGCGCTGGTCGCCAACATCGCCGAAAACGTCGCGGTCAAACGTGACCTCCCGGTCGCCTTCTTCTCGCTCGAGATGTCCGAGGTCGAGCTGGCCCAGCGCTTCATCGCCTGCCGGGCGCGGATCTCCGGTGACAAACTGCGCAAGGGCCAGGTCTCCCAGCGCGACTGGCCAAAGGTCATTCGCGCGAGCAACGAACTCGCGGAGGCGCCGCTCTGGTTCGACGACTCCTCCGACCTCGGGATCCTCGACCTGCGGGCGAAGGCGCGGCGCCTGCACGCCCAGGAACAGGAGCGCGGCGGGCTCGGTCTGATCATCCTCGACTACATGCAGTTGATGCGCTCTGACGACCACCGCGCCAACCGGGTCGAGCAGGTCGGCCAGATCAGCCGCGGGCTGAAGATCCTCGCCCGTGAGCTCGAGGTCCCGGTGGTCGCGATCTCCCAGCTCTCGCGCGCGCCCGAGCAGCGCTCGCCGCCGAAACCCCAGCTCTCCGACCTGCGCGAGTCGGGGCAGATCGAGCAGGACGCCGACGTCGTCGCCTTCCTCTACCGGGCCGACTACTACCGCGATCCCGACGAGGAGCCCGACGGCCTGGCCGACCTGATCATCGCCAAGCACAGGAACGGCCCGATCGGGACCAGGTCGCTGGTCTTCCTCGACCGCTTCCCCAAGTTCGCCGACTACTCCGGGCAGGATCAGCCGATCGAACAGCCGGCCGGGGAAGGGCCGCCGCTCGAGGACGCCGCGGCGGCAGGGCCTGACTTCTGATGGCGGCGATCGCTCGCTCGGAGCCATTCAAGGACCAGGTCTGCCCGCTCGGGGTCTGCGACGGGTCGGGCTGGATCCTCGGCCCCGAGGATGTCGCGCGCCCCTGTGAGTGCCGGGAGGAACGGCTGAACCGGGGGCGCAGCCGCGGCATCTCCTCGGTGATCCCGCCTCGTTACCGCGGCGTCTCCTTCGACCGACCGCCGGTCTCCGACATGTCCCGGAACCTGGAGACGAAGCTCGCCGTCGCCAAGGTCCGCGACTACATCGACGACCTCGACGGCGAGCTGGCCGAGGGTCGCGGCCTGTGGATCTCGGGCGGGACCGGGACCGGCAAGACGACGCTGGCGATGCTGGTCTCGAAGGCGGCGCTGGAAGCTGGCAAGACGGTGGCGATCTACTCGCTGCCGAAGCTGCTGGCCCGGATCCGCCGTACCTACGACGCCGAGCCCGGCGGCGAGTCCTACCTCTCCTTCTTCGAGCGGCTGACTTCGGTCGACCTGCTCCATATCGACGATCTCGGGGCGGAGAAACGCTCCGACTGGGTGCTGGAGCAGCTCTACGCGCTGGTCAACGAGCGCTACGACGGCCGCCGCTCGATCCTCGTCACCACCAACCTCAACAACCCGATCGAGCTGGAAGACCAGATCGGCTCCCGGACCGTCTCGCGGCTCGCCCAGATGTGCCTCGAGCTCGAGGTCGGCGGCGAGGACCAGCGCTGGCGCAACCAGGCGGCCTGAGGCAGCCGCCCCGCGCCGGCCGGCCGCGACCCGTCAGAATCCAGCCGCGATGCCAGGAATAGTCATAGTCGGCGCCCAGTGGGGCGATGAGGGCAAGGGCAAGGTCGTCGACCTGCTGGCCAAAGACGCGACGACGATCGTCCGCTTCCAGGGCGGCAACAACGCCGGCCACACGATCGTCCGCGACGGCGAGGAGTTCAAGTTCCACCTGATCCCCTCCGGGATCCTGCACGCCGAGAAGACCTGCGTGATCGGCAACGGCGTGGTCGTCGACCCGCGGGTCCTGCTGCGCGAGATCGACGACTTGAAACGGGCGGGGGTCCCGGTAGGCAACCTGCGACTCTCCGCCAACGCGCACCTGATCATGCCTTACCACGTGCTGCTCGACCAGGCGGTCGAGACGAAACTGGGGAAGAACTCGATCGGGACGACGCGGCGCGGGATCGGGCCCGCCTACGCCGACAAGGCGCTGCGGCTGGGGATCCGGGTCCAGGACCTGCTCGACGAGAAGATTCTGCGAACCAAGATCCGCGCCGCGCTGGACCCCAAGCAGCAGGCGCTGCGGGAGCTGTCGGTGCAGCGCCGCAAACGACGCAAGGAAGCGGGTGAGGAAAAGGGCAACGAGAGCTCGGCGGCCGATCCCGATCCCCGTCTCGACGCTCATGCGATGGTCGAGGAGCACATCAACTTCGGGCACCGGCTGGAGCCCCACATCGCCGATACCGCGAAGCTCTGCTGGGACGCGCTCGATGGCGGCGAGACGGTGATCTTCGAGGGCGCACAGGCGGCGCTGCTCGACCTCGATCACGGCACCTATCCGTTCGTCACCTCCTCCAACCCGATCGCCGGCGCGGCCTGCGTCGGCGCCGGGATCGGCCCGGCCGACATCGACGAGGTCTGGGGGATCACCAAGGCCTACGCGACCCGGGTCGGCGCCGGCCCCTTCCCGACCGAGCTCGAGGACGAGATCGGCGACCGGCTGGTCGAGCGCGGGCACGAGTTCGGCACCACGACCGGGCGCCGGCGGCGAGCCGGGTGGATGGACCTGGTGGCGCTGCGCTACGCGGTGCGGCTGAACCGGATGGACGCGCTGGCGATCACCAAGCTCGACGTGCTGAGCGGGATCGGGCCGCTGCGGGTTGCGGTCCGTTACCGCTCCAAGGAGGGCGCCGTCCTCGACAGCTTCCCCTACCACCAGTCGATCTTGCACTCGGCGACGCCCGAGTACGAGGAGCTGCCCGGATTCGACGCCGAGCTCGGCGAGTGCCGCAGCGCCGCGGACCTGCCGCAGGAGGCTCGCGATTACCTCGGCTTCATCGCCGAGTTCGTCGACGTTCCGGTCCGCCTGGTCGGGGTCGGTCCCGACCGCGAGCAGACCGTCTGGCTCGATTCCTGAGCCGCCTGAGTAACGCGTAACGGCTCATTTTGAACCCCGGGTTCGGATGTGGCTGCTCTACAGTGGTCCGGGGAGCGGGTGCGACGAGTGATGCGCAATACCTGACTGGTTCCCATTAACCTGTTAAGGCGCTCTTTTTTGTGAATGCCAGGGTTTATGAAATGGGAGAAGTTGGTAGCTTCTCGCCGCGGAGGGAATGTTTCACGGATTCACGCAAGCTTTCGACTGGCTGCCTTGGATGTGGCCTGCGGCAAAGGAGAGATAGTATGCGTAAGTTTCTGATGGTCACGATGGCGTTGGGGGCGCTGATTGCGGTCAGCGTGGCGGGCATTTCCACCGCGGAGACGGTCACCGTCGGCAACCTCAAATTCACTGCGGACGGCAACTTCAGCCCGAAAACGCTGCCGAAGAAAACGTTCGCGCCGATCGCCCTGACGGCGAAGGGCGAGATCTCGACGCTCGACGGGACCCACCCGCCGGCGCTGAAGGAATTCCTGCTCGAAAGCGACAAGAACGGGGCGATCAACGTCAAGGGCTACCCGACCTGTAAGTCGGGCAAATTGCAGTCGACGGACACCAAGTCGGCGGAAGCGGCCTGCAAGAGCGCGCTCATCGGCACCGGGACCACGGGCGTGGAGATCGCCTTCCCGGACTCCAAACCGGTTGACGTCAATTCGAAGCTGCTGGTCTTCAACGGCGGCTTCGCGGGCGGCACGACGACCCTGTACATCCACGCCTACATCACGGTGCCGGTGCCGGCCGCGATCGTGACCACGGTGAAGATCAAGAAAATCAACAAAGGTCGCTACGGCCTCCTCTCGGTCGGTTCGATCCCGAAGATCGCCGGCGGCAGCGGATCGGTCACGTCCTTCTCGCTGAAGATCGACAAAAAATTCACCTACAAAGGCAAGAAAGTCAGCATCCTGACCGCCAAATGCCCCGACGGCAAGCTGCAGGCCCACGCGGTCGCCGTCTTCTCCGACGGGACCAAAGCAGCCGCGGACTTCGTCCGGCCCTGCACCGGCAAGGGCTAAGCGAAGCCACATACGCCTCAGTTACTGGGGCGAGCACGTTTCAGAAGGGCGGCCGTTCGGCCGCCCTTCTTCTTGCCTGAAAGAGCTGGGTTTTGGCTCCACAGCACTACATACGTCGTTTATGGAGTTAAACTCAAGTGGTTGTAGGGAGTTAAACTAAAGCCCGTGTCGCATGAGGGGAGCGACAACCATTTCGTCAGCGCGAGGGAGCGGGACCTGCGTCCCCTGCTCGAGGACAGCACGACGACCCTCGAGCTGAACGGCGATCAGGTGCGGGCGATGGAGACCTTCCTCGGCGAGGCTTGGCTCTCGGGCACCCGCAGCGGCCACGCCAAGCTGATGAAGCACGCTCGGCGCTGCCAGGAGGACCCCGGTCAAGGACAAGGGGAGTCGAGCCCCGTCGACGCGGACCAGCTGCAGTGTGTCGAAGGTGAGCTCCGCTCGCTGATGGAGGTGTCCGGCGAGGCCCTGGCGCTCCCGTCGGAGCAGGCACCAACCCTCTGGGACTACCTCTCGAAGGCTTGGACCGCAGGGGTCCAGACCTACGAAACCGAGGTTATGGCCAGCCTGATCGAGCGCAAGTTCGACGTCACCATCGAAATGCAGCGCTGGCTACAGGACAACGGCTCCGACTAGCGGTTCAAGGAAGCTTGGGGCTTGGTCTGAGCCTTCGAGAACAAAAGCGCGCGGCGGGTTTCCCCGCCGCGCGCTCAATAGCTACCTCGTTGAGAGCCGAAAGGCTCGTTACGGGTAGACCACTTCCTCTGCTGCTACTTCGGTCGTGATGATCTGGGTGAGTTCGTTTTTCCCAGCCGCAGCGGGGAGCCCCGACTGCGAGTTCACGAGCCCGTTGATGCTGATCGGAATGAAGCCGAACAGCGTCAGCACACAACCGCTTGCACCCGGAGCAGCCCAGGTGTTATCCACGTATTTGCCGTTGCTGGCAGTCAGGATTTCCGGCGATTCCGAGAACGTGATTTCCGGCGATTCACCGGTCAGTTTCCCGCTGGTTCCGGTCGTCAGGTTCCAGACGATCGGGTTGGTTACCGAGCCGACGAAACAGTTATTCCCGAGGGTCCCGTTGATCAGGTGGATTTTCACTTTCAACTGGAATTCCTGCAGGCTTTTAATCACCGGCTGACCAGCTGCCTGCGTTTCCGCGTACAGCGTCAGCGCTTCGCTGCCGAGCAGTTCAGCAAGCCAAGTGAGACCCGTGAGGCCGATGACGCCACCGGGGACTTTGAGTTTGACTGGGCTGAGCCCGCCTTTAGAGTTTGCCGCAAAGTTGCCGAGATTTTCATCCGTGCCGCCGCTCAGCGTGATCGGGCTAGTGATCGGGACTTCTTTATTGCCCATCTTCACGACGCCGCTTTTCACGGTCGAGAACTGACAACTGGTCACCCACGGCGCTTCCGCCTGGCTGGGACAACCGGCGAACTGGGAGTATCCCGGCGCCGGCGTAGCTGCTTGAGCCATTGGGGCCATAAAGGCAACGGCTGCGATAGCCGCAATCGCTGCCCCAAGCAGCTTTGCGAGATGTTTCTTCTTCATATCGTTTTGTCTCCTAGGTAGAGCCACTCAATAAACGAACTGATTGAACGATTGATCCTTAGTGATCAATGCAGACAAAGTCAAGCGGTCGCCCTGCAGATAGACAGATTGCCTCCCTGGAGGCAGTCCCCTTTCCCATGGCTCATCCGTTCGACGGGCCGCATGGCCTCCCAGCCAAGCAAACCCCCTGCACCGGTTGAACGTATCGGAACCAGTGCGGAGAAGTCAAGGAACGTCCGCGTCTTTCTGCGGTCGAAGGCGGGCGTTGGAACGGCGCGGCGGACGGATGTTCAAGGGACCCGCAACTGGGCCGCTTCAGAAGGTCGGAATTGGGGGAGATGGCGGCGTCCCAGAGAGACGCCGCCAATAGGGGTCGAGCTTCTGGGAATGCCAGCGAACGACGCTCTAGCGCCGTTTGGAGCCTTTCCCTTTCCC
>CAWINA010000004.1:0-60373 GCA_963837405.1 uncultured Thermoleophilia bacterium | reverse complement strand
ATTATAACCTCGCCCGCTTATTTTTCCGCGATTTTGTCAGCATATTGCGGACAATTCGCATGATCAAAATCGCGTGCTAGTCCCTGCGACGCCGTCTAAATGAAGTTCCGTAAATAATTGCCATGGCACACAAGGCCATGGTGCCCGGCTCAGGAACAGCCGTACTTGCCACCAACGGCATATTGCTGAAGCCATAGTTCAACTGCCAGTCGGCGAGATCTCCCGGCATCGAAGATGCCGGAACCACGTTGCCAGGTCAGGAAGTCCCTGCCATCGACATCGCCGTCGAGATCAAAGTCTCCCAGCTCAGTACCGAGAATTTCTTCGACAAGCTCGGTAAGATCGGCGGCAGTCAGAGCCATATCACCGGTGAGGTCGTACCACTCTCCACCTAGAGCGGCGGTGACTGTACCACCAAGGGTGGGGTCCGCGATCGCGTCCTTGAGGCCAAGATGTCGGCGTAATTCAACACGCCGCTGCCGTCGATATCGCCGCGTGTAAACACGGTGAGCGTGTCTTCGTTGAAGATGCCGATATCGAAGGGGCGAAGTTCGTGATAGATAATGGTACCCGACGCAGGATCAAACACATAAATGTCTTCAAAGAAATCGGTATCTTGATCGACGATGTACAGGTATCCCGTCGACTTGTCATAAGCAACGCGTGTGGCATTCGTCACGGCCGTATCGTTGTCATTCGCACCCAGCACCTGGTAGCTTGTCTTTCGACCCAAAGAAGTAGGGGCCGGCCATGTCGAGGAAGATCGCCAGCGCCCAGAGCGCCCCCTGGGCGACGCCGTCGAAGGCCGAGGCGAGCGCCAGCAGGGTGACCGCGATCGCGGTGCTGACCGCGAGGCCGATGACCGAGTGGCGGAACTCGGCATCGTCGTCGGTGGCGAGCATGAAGAGGGCGATGTGGCAGGTGCGGAAGAAGCCGAGCGCTAGCGCGAAAGCGAGGCCGAGGCTGCCGAAGGCGTCGGGGATGCAGAGCGCCGCGACCAGCAGCGCCGCCATTGCGAGGAAGATCACGAGGCGGACGGCGCCCTCCTCGGGGTCGATCACGCTGGTCAGCCAGGCGTAGCCGACCCAGGCCCACCAGACGACGCCGAGCACCAGCAGGCCCTGGACCATGCCGTCCCAGGTCGGGTGGGCGGCCATCAGCGCCGTGCACTGGGTGATCGCGAGGACGAAGACGAGGTCGAAGAAGAGCTCCAGCGGCGTCACCCGCTCGCCTTCGCGGCGGCTGGCGCTGAGCCGGCGCGTGCGTTCTGAAGCGGACCCCTCCACGCCGCAATCCTTTCATCCGGCCGGGGTATGGTTGGCCGATGGGGGTAGCGCTCGTAACGGGGGCCTCGACGGGAATCGGCAAGGCGACGGCGGTGCGGCTCGCCCGCGAGCCGGGCACCGAGCTAGTGCTGGTGGCGCGGCGCGAGGAGCTGCTGCGCGAGCTCGCCGAGCTCGTTGCCCTGCGCGGCCACCTACCTCGCGGTCGATTTGACCGCCGAGGACGCGCCGCGGCGCGTCCGCGCCCACCTCGAGGCCGAGCACGGCGGCCGCCTCGACCTTCTGGTCAACAACGCCGGCGCCTCTTGGCGCGGCGAGTTCGCCGAGGCGGGCCACGCCAACGTCAAGCGGCACATGGAGCTCAACTTCGACGCCGTGGTCCGCCTCACCGAGGCGCTGCTGCCGCTGCTCCGGGCCAGCGCCCCGAGCGCGATCGTCAACGTCGCCAGCACCGCCGGCCGCGTCGCCCGCGCCCGCACCGGCGCCTACTCGGCCAGCAAGTTCGCGCTGATCGGCTGGACCGACTCGCTCTACGCCGAGGAGCTCCCCCACGGCGTCCACGTCGGCATGGTCCTGCCCGGCTTCATCGCCACCGAGGGCTTCCCGGCCACCGAGCTGAAGCAGAAAGCGCTGACCCGCTGGCTCGTCGGCAAGCCCGAGCAGGTCGCCGAGGCGGTCTGCGAGGTCGGGCCCGGCGGCAAGCCCGAGCGCTACGTCCCGCGCTACTACGCGCTCGCCGCCGTTGCCCGCATCCTCGCGCCCCGCCTCGTCCGCCGCGTCCTCAGCGGCGGCAAGGCCGCGAGCCTGACGACGAGCACGGCGCCCGAAGGCGCGTCCGCCGGCGAGCGCTGAGAGCGGCCCGGCGCGGCGCTCTCAGCACTGCTGGCAGGCGAGCTGGCAGCTCCTGCCGCGGCAGGGCAGCCGCCGCGGTTGCTCCCCGGCGTTCCAGAAGAGCTGCACGTGGCCGAGGCCGTCCGGACCGCGCGCGGCGGTGTGGAGGTTCTTCTTCCAGACCTTCGCGTGCTCGCGCCCGACGTCGGCGTAGGGGTGCCAGTATGAGTTGCCGGCGCCGTAGGAGTAGACGAGCCGCCCCGCCGCGGCGCCGTCGGAGGCGGGAACTTCACCGCCCGGAGTGCGCCCGCCATGGTGGGGCACGACGACCGAGGTGAACGAGCCCTCCCCGGCGCCGGGCACGTGCCGGTAGGCGGCGTCGCCGGGGAGCAGCATCCTGCCGCCTCCGTCCTCGGGGTTGGCCCTGAAGATCATCGCCAGGCCGCTGTTGTTGTGGTCTTTGGGGTTGCCGCCGCACTGCAGCAGGGTGAGGCTGCCCCCTTCCACGCTCGGCGCCGCGAGCGGCCAGAGGTGGACCCGTCCCCGCCGGCGCAGGTCGCCGAGGAACCGGGTGTGGACGGCGCCGATCTCGCCGTCGTGCCGGGGGACGATCCAGTCGCGTTCCATCAGCCGCGGGTCGCGGCAGGCGGAGGACCAGTGGTCCCAGTCCCAGTGCGACATCACCACGGGTGGATCCGCGGTCACGCAGAACCGCGAAAGGGTGGCGGGAAAGGTGCGGGTGTCGCGCTGGGCGGCGCCGCCGACGTCGAAGTAGAGCGTCGGGACGTCCCCGCGCAGCACCGCGCAGCTCGCCCCCTGGCCCACGTCGTAGACCGCGGCGGAGCTCGCCATCCGCGAGTGCCGCTCGAGCAGAGCGGAGATCGCCGCCGTCGTGGCCTCCCGCAGCTTGCCGAAGCCGGTCTTCTCGGCGAGCACCGCCCTGGTGCCGGGGCCGACCTCGCCGTCGTCGATCAGCGTCCGTTCCAGCGGCGCCGCGAACAGGTTCAGGAAGTGCAGGGCGTCCCTGCCGCCCTGGTCGAGGATCAGGTGGCGCCAGAGGCCCTCGAGCTCCTCGGCGTTCAGCTCCTCGTCGCGGTCCTCCTCGATCACCGAGACGTTCTCGCCGATCTCCGCGCTGCGCTCGGGGTCGCCGAGCCAGCGGATCCCCTCGGCCTCCCGTTCGAGCCAGTCGGCGTCGACGCAGTCGTAGACGATGCGGGTGCCGTCCCCGAGCGGCTCGACCCGGTCGATCCGCGCGTAGACCCGCCTCGGGGCCCAGTCGCGCGGGCGCGGGAAGTCCTCGCACTCGCCCTCTCCCATAGCGCGGGCGAGCGGATGGTCGAGGAACCCCACTAGCCCGCCTCGCCGCGCGCCAACGCTTCGAAGCGCTCGCGATCGGGGATCTCCAGCAGCGGATAGCCGAGGATCACGTGCAGGTTGACCATCGCCAGCACGTAGGCGTGGTGGAGAAGTCGGGCCGCGGTCCCGACCTCGAGCTTGACGAGGCTGGTCGGGACCGCGGAGTTGGCGCGAGCGGCCTCCGCCCAGGCGCTCTCGGCCGCCGGGTCGTTGGCCCGCAGCGCGGCCAGCGCCCGCTTCGCGCGCTCCGCCCTGGGGCCTTTCCCCGGGGCGAACCGACTGGGGACGAGAAAGGGGCTCTGCGGGATGTGGACCAGCGCGCCACGCAGTCCCGAGCCTTCGCGTTCGGCCTGCCCGAAGCGGGTCACCAACGCCTGGCGGCGGAGGCTGTTGCCGTTGTCGTACAGCACCGACTTGTCCCGCATCAGGGCCAGGAGTTCGCCGATGATCGGGACCCGCATGAAGCGCAGCGAGCCCCAGTCGAGGCCGGCTGAGGAGTTGACGACGACCAGCTCGTCGGCATCGCGGAGGCGGACTTTGGCGCCCTCTTTGTCGCGGGCGATGCGCTTGGCCATCCCCAGCGCCCACTGGTCGCCCATGTTGTCGTAGACGCCGCCGTCGACCAGGGTCATCCAGCGCGTCGCGGCCGCCTCCGCCTGCTTGCCGTTCGCGAACCCGTGTCGGGAGGTCCGCAGCCAGGTCGGGGGGAAGGCACCGGGAAAGGCGGCGGAGGCTCGCACCACGGTGCTCAGCTTGACGTCCCCCGGGACCCCCTTGCCGAACCGGTAGCTGGAGACGAAGTCGCGGGAGAAATAGACGTGCTCGCCGCCGTGCAGCTCGGTCGCGCAGAAGACGTGATCCAGGCCCGCGTGGATCGAGTCGAGCCTGGTCGAGCGGCCGGTGGGGCGGAAGACGGTGCGGTCGAAGGCGAGGCCGCAGGCCCAGCCGCGCAGCTCCGCCATCACGCCGACCAGGAGGACGCCGATCGCGGTGGCGCCGATCTTGACCGCAAGCGGCAGCGCCAGGAACCAGGGGGCGGCGAGCAGGGCGACGCTGGCCAGGCCGAAGGCGGCGAGGTAGGCGAAGGTGGTGATCGTTCCGAAGAGGGTTCCGCGGGAGGTGATCTGGCCGGCCACCCGCGCCACCACGGCGCTCACCTCGTCGGCGTCGGCGCGGGTCAGGTCGACCGACTGGGCGAGGGCGCCGTTGGCGAGCGAGCCGCCCGAGACCGAGGAGACCGAGGCCAGCGCCCCGCAGCGTCCCACCTCGGCCAGATAGAGGACCGCCCCGAGCCCGAACAGGCAGGCGCGGTGACCGCCGCCCGAGAGCGCCAACGCAAGGCGCCGGGCGCCCGCCTCCTCCTGCTTCTCCTCTGCCTGGGACTCGTCGAGCATTTAGGAATCGCTGAGCAACCTACATCCTCGAACGTTCCCGTACAAGCGCTGTCCTCGCCCCCAGGCCCCGCTGGCTTAGGATGCTCGGCGTGACTATTTCGACCAACCAATTCAAAAATGGCACGCACGTCGAGATCGACGGGAAGATCTGGAAGATCCTCGAGTTTCAGCACGTGAAGCCGGGCAAGGGCGGCGCCTTCGTGCGGACGAAGCTGCGGCGGATCGAGGACGGCTCGGTGATCGACAAAACCTTCCGCGCCGGTGAGAAGTTCCGGCCGGTGCGCACCGAATCGAAGAAGATGCAGTACCTCTACGACTCGGGCAGCGCCGCGGTCTTCATGGACAGCCGCGACTACGAGCAGATCGAAATCCCGACCTCTTCATTGGGCGACGCGATGCAGTGGGTGCTGCCGAACGCCGAGGTCGAGGTGCTGTTCGTCGACGAACAGCCGAGCGACGTGCAGGTGCCGAGCGCGATCGAGATGAAGGTCACCCAGACCGACCCCGGCCTAAAGGGCGACACCGCTTCGGGCGGCGGCAACAAGCCGGCGACCCTGGAGTCAGGGGTGGTGGTCCAGGTCCCGCTCTTCATCGAGGAGGGCGAGACGATCCGGGTCGACACCCGCAAGGGCGAGTACGTCTCGCGCGCCTGAGCGGTTCGCGCTCCGTGTACGCGTACGACCCGAGCGAGTGGACCGACCTCTTCGTCGCCGCGGCCGGGGCGAGCGCGGCGCTGGCCGGGCTGCTGTTCGTCGCGGTCTCGATCAACATCGACCGGATCCTCAAGGAAACCGGTCTCGCCGACCGCGCCCTGGAAACGGTGATGATGCTGCTCGGCGCCCTGGTCGTCTCGATCATCGGCTTGATTCCCGGCCAGAGCGACGGCGCGGTCGGGTTCGAGATCCTCTTTGCCGGCCTGCTGCTCGCCTGGCTGCTCGCCCGCCTGCAGCTCGTCTACGACCCCGGCGTGCCGGTTCCGCGCAGCTGGCTGATCAGCCGCTGGGGCATCCGCATCCTCTCCGCGGCGCCGGTGATCGTCGGCGGCGCCAGCCTGATGACCGGGGACGGCGGCGGCCTCTACTGGGTGGTCGCCGGGATCGTCTTCGCGATCGTCGGGGCGGTCGCCAACGCCTGGGTCCTGCTGGTCGAGATCCTGCGCTAGCGGGTCGGCGGCCGGCGGTGGAGCCGGCCGAATCGCGAGAATAGGCGCATGCGCCGCTCCGACCAACGCCGTGACGCCGTCTTCGCCAGCTACCAGCGCGACGTCACCGGCCGCCCGCTGGCCGAGCTGATCGCCGACGCGCGGCCGCTGACCCGCGAGCTGGCCGAGGGCGTCGACGAGCACCGCGAAGGGCTCGACGAGACGATCGCCGCCCACGCCAAGGGCTGGACCGTGGACCGGATCGCGCCGCTCGACCTCAATGTGCTGCGGGTGGCCCTGTATGAGATCGAGGAGGAGATGGTCCCCTACGAGGTGGCGATCGACGAGGCGGTCGAGATTGCCAAGGAGTACTGCGGGGCCGAGGCGCCCGGCTTCATCAACGGCATCCTCGGCGCGATCGTGCGCGAGCGGGAGCCGGCCAAGTGACGGGCGGTCTCGAGGGTGGCCGCCTGCGCGAGATCGCGGCAAGGCTGCGGGAGATCGCCGCCGAGCTGGAGGGCGAGGGGGCGAGCGACGCGCACGCCGCCGAGCTGGCCGCCGAGGCGGCGAACCTTTCCCAGGAGGCGGTCGAGGAGGCCAACCGCCAGGCGCGCGAGCAGCAGAACGCCCAGTGAGCTACCCCGACGACCTGCGCGACGCCGTCGACGCCGAGCTGGAGCGCCTGCGGTTCTCCGCCGCCGCGCCGACCGCCGGCCTCGAGGAGGCGATGCGGTACTCGCTGTTGGCCGGCGGCAAGCGGGTGCGCCCGGTGCTCGCCCTGGCCACCGCCCGCGCCCTCGGCGCCGAGCCCGAGCGCTTCCTCCCGATCGCCTGCGCGATCGAGCTTGTCCACACCTACTCGCTGATCCACGACGACCTGCCGGCGATGGACGACGACGAGCTGCGCCGCGGCCAGCCGACCGCGCACGTGAAGTTCGGCGAGGACGTGGCGATCCTCGCCGGCGACGGCCTCTTCGCCGAGGCAGTGCGGCTGTTCTGCGCGCAGCCGGGCGATCCGGCGCGGGTGCTGGCGGCGCTGCGCGAGCTGGCCGGCGCGACCGGGGTCGACGGCATGGTCGGCGGCCAGTACGTCGACGTGATCGAGGCGGCCGCGGACGCGGAGGGCCTGCGCACCCTGCACGCGCTCAAGACCGGCCGGCTGATCGCCGCCAGCGTCGGCGTCGTACTGATCCTCGAGGGAGTCGACGATCATGAGACAATCCCGTATCGCCGCTTTGCGGACGAGCTCGGCGTTCTGTTCCAGATCGTCGACGACATTCTCGATGTAACCGCGAGCGACGAGCAGCTCGGCAAGCCACATGGAAGCGACGAGCGACATGGAAAACTCACCTACGTCAGCCTCTTCGGGCTGGAGCGGGCACGGCAGCTGGCCGCCGAGTCCCACGCCAAGGCGACGGCGGCGCTGGGCGAGGCGAGCGGCCGCACGGACGACCTGAAGCGCGTGACCGACTACATCTTCACGAGGAACGAATGAGCGAAGAGCCCACCACCCAGGGCAACGGGGAAGGCAATCACGAGCCGCTGCTGCCGGGGATCCACTACCCGGCCGACCTGCATGGGCTCGACGACGCTCAGCTGCAGCAGGTTGCGCAGGAGATGCGCACCTACATCATCGACACGATCGGTGAGATCGGCGGGCACTTCGGGGCCAATCTCGGCACTTGCGAGCTCGCGGTCGCGCTGCACAGCCTGCTCAACTCGCCGCGCGACAAGGTGCTCTGGGACGTCGGCCACCAGTCCTACCCGCACAAGATCCTCACCGGCCGCCGCGAGGAGCTGGCGACGATCCGCCAGTACGAGGGGCTGGCCCCGTTCTGCTCGATCCCGGAGTCCGAGCACGACATCATGGGCGCCGGCCACGCCTCGACCTCGATCGGCTACGCGGTCGGGCTGAAGGAGGCGATGCGCAAGGGGATCGGGACCGACGGGAAAGTCGCGGCCGTGATCGGCGACGGCGCCCTGACCGGCGGTGTCGCCTACGAGGCGCTGCACGCGGCCGGCGGCCTGCAGACCCCGATCGTGATCGTGCTCAACGACAACGGGATGTCGATCTCGCCGAACGTCGGGGCGCTCTCGCGCTACTTCAACCGGATCCGCCTCAACCCGCGCCTCTACCACGCCCGCGAGGGGGTCGAGGACCGGCTGACCAAGCTGCCGCTCGGGCTGGGCCGGCGGATCGAGCGGCTCGGGCCGGAGATCAAGGCGGCGATCAAGGCCTACTGGGCGCCCGGGCTCTTCTTCGAGGAGCTCGACCTCGCCTACATGGGCGTGATCGACGGCCACGACGTTCACGCCCTGCGCGAGGCGCTTCACCGAGGCCTTCGAAGCCGAACGGCCGGTCGTCGTCCACATCCACACGGTCAAGGGCAAGGGCTTCGAGCCGGCCGAAGCGGGTGGCCTGCAGACGATGGAGGAGTGGCACGCGGCGAAGCCGAACTCGATCGTCAACGGCAAGCCGGCCGCCGCCCAGAAGACCGTCGCGGTGACCGAAACCGACTCCCCGGAGGGGATCGAGCGGCTCGAGAAGCCGCCCGCCGCCGGCTCGCCGCCGCAGTACACGAAGGTCTTCGCCGAGGCGATGGTCGCTGAGGCCAGGCGCGACGAGCGGGTGATCGGGATCACCGCGGCGATGGCGGGGGGGACCGGGCTGCAGCAGCTCGCCGACGAGGTGCCCGAGCAGTACTACGACGTCGGGATCGCCGAGCAGAACGCCGTGCTGCTGGCCAGCGGGCTGGCGCTGCAAGGCGCGAAGCCGGTCTGCGCGATCTACTCGACCTTCCTCCAGCGCGCCTACGACCAGATCGTCCACGACGTCTGCCTGCAGGAGCTCGACGTGACCTTCGCGATGGACCGCGCCGGCCTGGTCGGCGACGACGGCCCGACCCATCACGGCGCCTTCGACGTCTCCTACTTCCGGCCGATCCCGAACGTGGTCGTGATGGCGCCGCGCGATGAGGCGATGCTGGTCCACATGCTGCACACCGCGATCGCCCACGACGGCCCCGCGGCGCTGCGCTACCCGCGCGGCGCCGGGGAGGGGGCCGAGCTGCCGGCCGCGCCCGAACTGGTGCCGATCGGCAGAGGCGAGATCCTGGCCGAGGGCGAGCGGGTCGCGCTGCTCGGCTACGGCTACGGCGTCGCCGTCGCGCTCGAGGCGGCGGCGATCCTCGCCGGTCACGGACTACAGGTGACGGTCGCCGACGGCCGCTACGCGAAGCCGCTCGACGGCGAGCTGGCGGAGCGGCTGGCCCGCGAGCACGAGCTGGTCGTGACGATCGAGGAGAACGTGCTGCCGGGCGGGTTCGGCGCGGCGGTGCTGGAGCACCTCGAGGACGCCTTTGCGGAGGGCCCGGGCGAGCGGGCGCGGGTGCTGCGCGTCGGCCTCCCCGACCGCTACGTGACCCACGGCAAGCCGGCCCTGCTGCGCGGCGAGGCCGGCCTCACTGGCCAGTCGGTCGCCGACCGGGTGCTGGCGGCGACCCGCTCTGCAGAGCCGATTCCCGGCTGACAGTCCCCGGACAGGGACTGCTGCATCCCAATCCACCGTTCAGCAAATCAGTAACGAAAATTAGGGATTGCGTCAATTCGCTCTATCGAATAGCCTGCGTCCGTCTCCTCGGTGAAAGGTGGAAGAGGCCGCTCGATAGGGCAGCGCTTCTGGGGAAATCACCACAGGGAGAGGGGACGCGCATCTCTATATGTGTGGGTCCGTAAGGGGAACGGACTTCTCGCGGCCCGGCGCTCTTGCGACCGGCCGCGAGGCGCGTCTGGAGCCGGTCGGCTTGGAGGGGCGCCGAGCGTTCGCGACATTGACCCCGCTCTGGCAGGGTCAATGTCGCGAACGGCCTAGTTCTCCTCGGCGAGGATCGCGTAGATCTTGCGGCGGCTCTCGTCGAGCAGCTCGCGGACCTGCCGCTGCTGGGTCTCGTCGGCGGCGTGGAAGACCTGGCCGATCGCGTGGTGCAGCTTGCGGACCGAGTCCTTGAGGTTGATCGCCTCCGGGTCGGCGCCGGCGCGGACCGCCTCCCAGGGGGTCTGCTCCTCGGCCTTCTCGCTCTGCTCGGCGGCGCCTGCCTCGGTGAGGGCGAAGCGACGCTTGCCGTCGCGCTCCTCGCCGCGGACCAGGCCCTCGTCCTCGAGCATCTGCAGGGTGGGGTAGATCGAGCCGGCGCTTGGGGTCCAGGCCCCTTCGGTTCGCTCCTCCAGCTCTTTGATCATCTCGTAGCCGTGCATCGGCCGCTCGGCGAGCAGGGCGAGGACGGCGGCGCGGACGTCGCCGCGCCGCGCCCGCATGCCGCCGCGGCCGCGTCCGTAGCGGGGGCCGCGGCTGCGCGCGTACTCGCCGCGCAGGTGCGCCGCGTGCATGGCGGGATGTCTGTTGTGGTGCATGAGTACCTTTCTATCGATAACTAACGCGATATATCGTAACAGCTCGTTCGTTACGCCCCCTCCGGGACGGGTAGCCTGCGCGCATGAAGTTCCTCTTCGCTCCGATCGGAATCGGCGCCGGCCTGGTCGCCGGGATGATCGGAAAGAAGGCCTTCGAACGGCTCTGGGCCGCGATCGACGACGAGGATCCGCCCGAGCCTGACCAGCGCGACGCGCCGACCGTGAAACTGATCACCGCGCTGGCGATCGAGGGCGCGATCTTCCGCGTCGCCAAAGGCTTGACCGACTACGGCGCCCGCCGCGGCTTCGCTGCGTTCACCGGCCGCTGGCCGGGCGACGATCCCGCTCGCTGAGCGAGCCAGCGCCGTTTCAGCGCCCTAGAACGCGAAAACGCCCCTCGCAGGGGAGGGGCGCTCTCGGGTTCACTGCGGGGGAGAAATAGTTGGTTACCCAAGCCTCTGGGGTCTTAAACTCACGCTCGCTGAGCAATCGAAGAGAGGCGGGGGAGATGGAGAACTCGGCAGGGCCGGAGCTGCTCAACCAGGAGGGCTTCGCGGCCTTTGCGGCGCGCACTGGCGAGGGTTCGCCGGTGGTGATGCTGAACCTGCTGCGCTTCGTGCCCGACGGGGGCCGCGAGCGCTACGGCGAATACGGCGCCGCGGTGGCGCCGCTACTGGAGCAGGCCGGCGCCCGGGTCAGCTTCGCCGGCGATCCGGCGACGGTCCTGCTCGGCGAGCGCTCGTGGGACCTTGTCCTGCTGGTCGAATACCCGAGCCGCCAGGCCTTCCTGGAGATGATCGGCTCCGCGGAGTACCAGGCGATCGCCCACCTGCGGACCGAGGCGCTGGAGCGCGGCGAGCTGCACCCGCTTGACCCGGCGGCGCTCGGCTGAATCGACGAGTGGGCTACTCGGGTCGCTGGCGTCCCTCGGAGACGGTCCAGAGCTCGGTCGCGTTGACGAACAGGCGGGCGCCGTCGACCCGGGTCACCTCGAACATCGGTACTGCCTGCGCTTCGGCCTTGACGATCCGCGCTTTGACGTCTTCGTAGGGCTCTTGCACGGCGACCGAGTGGTCGTCTCCGAAGCGCAGGTAGGTCGGCATCGCCCCTATTCCTCCCAGCGCGCGGTCAGCTGGTAGATGATGGTCACGTCGAGGATCACCATCAGGAAGGCCCAAAGCGGCGCCGCCGGGAACCAGACGATCTGGGCGACGGCGTTGATCGAGATGAAGAAGAGGGCCGTGAACCGTGCCCACTCGGCGCCGGTGAAGAGGCCGAGCCCGGTGCAGGCGACGATCGAGCCGAGGATCAGGTGAACCCAGCCCCAGGTGGTGACATCGGCGAGGATCACGCCGCTGCCGCCGACCAGGACCACGTCGTCGTTGAGGATCGCGGCCAGGCCCCAAAGGGCGTCGAGGGAGCCGACGATCAGGAGCAGGGCGCCGGCGAAGACGGTCCAGCCGGTCGGCTGTCGTTCGCGAACCTGGCGTGAGTAATCGTCTCGCGGTGGTGGGGAAGTGCTCTCCACAGTGAACTCCAATCCTTGGGGGTTAGCGAGCGCCGAGGCTTTGGATCAATCTCTCCGATTGGCGCCTACGGCGCAAGCTAGGGTCTTCGCCGCGGACGCCGCTGCCCCTGCGAATTCCCCGCCTGGTGCCGCTGCCCCCGCGCGTCGCTGCGGTGGCCGAGGAGCAGCCGGGCGACGACCCCCGCAGTAGCAGTACCCTCGCGGCCGATGGCAGAGCTCGACGCCGCCGAGCTGGCGACCTTCTACGCCGACTACCTCGACGCCTGGAACCGGCGGGACCTGGAGCGCTACTACTCGCTCTACGCAGCGGATGTGGTGTTCCGCGACGCATCCGTGGAGCTGCGCGGAGTCGATGCGCTGCGCAGCCGCTACGAAGCCGAGCTGCGCGAGTCCCCGGACCTGATGATGGAGTGCGTGCGCTCGTTCGTCGATGTGGAGTCCCAAGCCATCGCGGCCGAGAACGTCGAGCGGGGGGAGGGCATCGTGCTCAGGGGGGCCTTGTTCCTGACCCTCGACCCGGAGGGCCGGATATCGGAGATAGCCGAGTATTTGGACGGCGGAAACGCAGACCGCTAGAAGTCGATCAAACATTCGCACATCTATACGAATGTTTGTAAGATGACGGCGTGCCGCGCAACGCCGACACTTGCGACCTCCTCTGCCTCGATCTCCCGAAAGCCGAGCGTGTCCGCGGTGAGCTGCCGGCCGTCGCTGAGCTAGAGGGCTGGGCGGCGGGCGCGAAGGCGCTCGGCGACCCGACCCGGCTCGCCATCGCACTGGCGCTCGATGCGGGGGAGACGGCCTGCGTCTGCGACCTGGCCTGGATCGTCGGCCGCGACGAGCGGTTGGTCTCCCATCACGTTCGACTCTTGAAGGCCGCCGGCCTCACGCGCTCTGAGCGCGACGGCAAGATGGTCATGTACGAGCTGACCCCGCGCGGCCGCGCCCTGGTAGCGGCGGTCGCGGCCGAGGGCGCGGCGCGCTAAAGCCGATGGCCGTCGTCGCCCTCATCCTCTACGCCCTCTACTTGGCGCTCGCCTTCGGCCTGCGGACGCTGATCCAGCTCCGCCGCACCGGCTCGTCCGGCTTTCACGGTCTCGGCGGCCGGCCGTTCTCGGCTGAGTGGATCGCGGGCGTTGGCTTTACCGTCGCGCTCTTGGTCGGTGCCGCCGCACCGGTTCTTGCCCTGCTCGACGTCCTCGAGCCGATCGCGGCTCTCGACGTAACGGCAATGCACATAGCGGGACTGTTGCTCGCCATCGCCGGCATCGCCGGCACCTTCTACGCGCAGGTAGCGATGGGGGCGAGCTGGCGGATCGGCGTCGATCCCGGCGAGCGCACCGAGCTCGTCACCACTGGCCCCTTCGCTCTCGTCCGCAACCCAATCTTCGCCGCGATGCTGCCGACCGGGCTCGGCCTAACCCTGCTTGTGCCGAGCTGGATCGCGCTGGCCGGCTTCGCGGGGCTCGTGATTGCGCTGGAGCTCCAGGTCCGCGTGGTCGAGGAGCCCTACCTGCGGCAAGCACACGGCGCTGCCTATGTCTCCTATGCCGGGCGGGTCGGACGGTTCGTCCCCGGAGTGGGACGTTTGCCGGCGCCATGAGGCATCAGCACGGGACGTTCGTTCACGCCGCAGGTGTTCTCGGCTTCGCCGGCGGGCTGAAGGTGGTTCCATGCCTCCGAGCACGGGATCGGTCCGTGGCTCAGGGGAGACCTGAAGTCGCAAGCCAGCGGTGGACGACGTCCTGGTGGAACTCCCAGGAGGCCCAGACCGAGCGTGCCCACTCGTAAGCTCGTTCTCGGGCGAGGGCCACGTTCCCGTCTAGCGGCACATGCTGGAAGGTTAGGGCCCCCTTGGAGGCCTCGTCTGGCCTTTGGAGCCGGTGGAAGGCGGGTCGGGTGACCATCTGCTTGTGCAGCTGCGTCCCAAGAGCCGGATCGACGCCGCGGTCGAGAAAGAGCGCGAGGGTCATCAGGTGAATGGCGGCCGATTGGACGGCTCGCGGATCGTCATCGCCGGGGTGTTGGGCGGCGTAGGCGTCGACGATGACCTGGTGGAACTGCATCCGCTGCGGGTCGGAGTACTGGGCCGCCAGCAGCTCGCCGTAACCCCGCCAGCAAGCGGCGGAGCTGAGCATGTAGGGGTGAGTGGGTCCGGCCTCGACAGGTAGCGCGACCCCACATCCGGGACAGATCTCGACCGGTTTGGGCACGCCGAGGAGATTGGCAGCTTTCTCTTGGGGGAGATCCCGAAACGCCGTTGATTCTCAGAGGCGATCGGTAGCTGAATCGGGCTCGGCGAGTCTGAGGCTGACCACGTGGTCCGGGTTGATTCCGATCTGCTGTCCGGTCCCCTCGTCGGTCAACCAGGCGAACCTGGAGCTACCTGACCTCGCTGCGTCTGAGAGCTCCTTCTCGACCATGCTCAACGATCCCTCGACGATGATGACTTCGCCGTCGATCGTCTTGATCTCCGCGTGGCTCATGGCTATTCCGTGTCCTCCGGCAGGCGCGCTGCGCTCGTCATCGCGGAGCGCTGGGGGGCAGTCGTCGTCGCGCCCGGGCGGCGGCAAGTCGCGACCTGGTTCGCTTCAAGCGCTCGCTCAGGTAGAGCCGGCGCTGAGTCGCGCCGACATCCTTCGAATCACGGGTGACGTCGTGGGCGTCGAGCTTGCGCTGGCTACGGTGAGCCGCCGCAGACAGGATCCGCAGGTGCGGGTCAGTCATCGGATGTCCAATTCTCGATCCCCTCGAGGGAGATGCTGTCGATGGACGGAGGGGAGCGATCGAGACCCAAGGACAGCCCTGCACCGAGCGTACTGGACGGCTGACGTGGGGAACCGGGCCCTGGTCCGTGCCCTAGCATGGGAGAGGCAAGCAGGGCTACGAGCCGCTGTCGAACCTTCCCTTCGAGAGAAAGAAGGGTTCCCGACTGCCCGGACCCCATCGATTTCCGGGCGCGCGCGGGACGCACCGTCCGGAGCACCGGAAGGGAAGGTTCTATGAGTGACACCGAGTACACGGCAGGGATGCCCGCTGCCGGAAGTGTGGTCGACCGCATCGCCAACTTCGCCGTGACCGTCGTCCCGCTGGTCCTGATCGCGGTCGCGGTGCAGCAGTCCTGGGGCACGCTGCTCGCCTGGCAGGACATCCTCATCTTCTTCGCGCTCCTGATCCCGCTCGGGTTCGGGATCACGGTCGGCTTCCACCGGCTCTTCACCCACCGCGCCTTCACGACCAGCCGACCGATGCGCTTCCTCCTGGCGGTCCTCGGCTCGATGGCACTCGAGGGCCCGGTGATCGAGTGGGTCGCCTACCACCGTCGCCATCACCAGCACTCGGACGCCGAGGGCGATCCCCACAGTCCCCACGTCGGCCACGGCAGCGGGGTGAAGGGAGCCCTGGCGGGACTCTTCCACGCCCACGTCGGCTGGGTCCTCTTTAGCGACGAGCCGGCAGAAGAGGAGCGCTACGCCCCGGACCTGATCGCCGACCCCATCGTTCTCGCCGTCGACCGCACCTTCGTGCTTTGGGCGGTGGCCGGGCTGGCCCTGCCCTTCGGGCTGGGCGTTGCACTCACGGGCACCGTCTTCGGCGGTCTGATGGGGCTGCTGTGGGGCGGCGCCGTGCGGATCTTCTTCCTCCACCACATCACCTTCTGCATCAACTCGCTCTGTCACTTCTTCGGCAGCCGCGATTTCGTTACCAAGGACGAGTCGCGGAACCTCGCTTGGTTGGCGCCGTTCACCTTCGGCGAGGCCTGGCACAACAACCATCACGCCTTCCCGACCTCCGCCCGGCACGGGCTGCGCCGTGGCCAGATCGACCCCTCGGCGGCGCTGATCTCCCTGATGGAGCGGGTCGGTCTCGTCTGGGACGTCGTCCGGATCAGCCCCGAGCGTCTCGCCTCGAAGGCGGTCTAGCCCGTGGTCGCGCTTGGCCTGATCGCGGCGGCTGGCGCCTCGGTGGCATTCAACGTCGGGATCGTCCTGCAGGCCGCCGACGCCCGCCGCGAGCCGGCCGAGGAGGGGCTGCGGCTCTCGCTGCTCGCCCACCTGGCTCGGCGGCGGCGTTGGATCGCCGGTTTCCTGCTCGGCGGAGTCGGGTTCGGGCTGCAGGTCGTGGCGTACGCGCTGGCGCCGTTCGTCGTCGTCCAGCCGATGCTGGCGGCCGGTCTCCTGCTGATGCTCTATCTCGGCGTCAGGGTGCTGGGCGAGCGGGTCGGCGTCGGCGAGGTAGTCGGGGTCCTTGGCATCACCGCCGGCATCGGCCTGCTCGCCTGGGGCACCCCTGCCGGAGCCGAGGCCGTCGGCAACGAGGCGGCGGTTATCGCGGTGATGGGCACGATGGCCCTGGTCTCGCTGGTCCCGTTCGCCCTGCGCGGCCGCGGGCGCCTCGATTCGGCGACCTTCGTGATCGTCGCCTCGGCGCTCGCCTACGGGACCAGCAACATCGCCACGAAGCTGGTCAGCGACGGTGCCGTTTCCGGCGCCTGGATCATGGTCGCCGCCTGGCTCGCGGTCGCCGGGGCGACCGGGCTGATCGCGCTGACGGCTGAGATGACGGCGCTTCAGCGCCGTCCCGCGACCTTCGTCGTCCCCGTCTCCTTCGCGATTCAGACCTTCCTGCCAGTCGCGCTCGAGCCGATCTACCTGACCGAGCGCTGGGGCACCTCCGCGCTCGGCGGAGCGCCCTTGATCGTCGGCCTCCTGCTGGTCCTGCTCGGTGCAGTCGCCGTTGCCAGAACGCGCGCAGTCGGCGCGCTGGTTGCCGGTTAGCGCGGATCGAGGAGCACGATCGGGATCTGGCGATCGCCCGCGTGACGGCGGTAGAAGTCGTAGCCGGGGAAGAAGGCGACGAACTCTGGCCAGAGGCGCTCGCGCTCCTCCTCATTGGCGACCCGGGCGCGGACCGGGTGCACGTTGCGGCCGATCTGGATCGTCGTCTCTGGGTGGGCGACGAGGTTGTGGAACCAGGCTGGGTTGGTCGGCTGACCCGCCTTCGAGGCGACCACAGCAACCGCCTCCTTGTCCTCGTGGAACATCAGCGGCGAGGTTCGCTTCGCGCCGCTTTTGGCGCCGGTGTGGTCGAGCAGCAGGATCCGCGCCCCCTTCCAGCCGGGTAGGTTCCCGCCGATCCGGCCGCCGCTGCGCCGGTAGAGGAAGACGTGCACCGGGGTCGCGCGCCGACCGAGATAGATGCCGCGTTCGTTGAGAAGTTGCGAGCTCGAGGCGGTGAGCCGTCCAAGCCAGTTCATGGAGCCTCCGTGTCGGGCTCAGGGTACCACCGCCCTCTCGACCTCCCGGCGCTGGCGAGAGGGACCCGGTCGGGCCGCCGGAGTCAAACCCTGTCGGCGCTTCGACGGGGGACGCTACCGGCAAAGAGGGGTGACCTGCGCTCAGTCCTCTCCTCCTTAAAGGTCTGCTCCGCACAGGGATCCCAGCCCTCAGCGGCCCGCCTTCGCCCGCGTCCGCGCTCCCTTCTTTGCCGCGTCACTCCGCTTCCTTGCGTTTTTCTTTCGCGTCTTAGCTGCTTTCGCTGCGGCCTTCTTTCGCTTCTGCGGCCCCTGCTTGATGCGGTCCTGCACCTCAGCCGCGGCGCCGGTCAGATCCGCGATCGCCCGCCGGGCCGCTTTCGGCGCCTTGCGAGAGCTGTTGTGGAGGGACTCCGAGACCTTGCGCGCCCGGCTCTTGCGCATTCCCAGATCCCTCAGCCGATCGAAAAGATCCTCGTCCTTCTGCTTCTTCTTAGCCATTTCTCCATCCTTGAATTTGAGTCGTAGGCAGCTTTCGGTCCCGTTCCCGTGTGCGGCGCCTCCTCGACGGAGTCATCAGCGCCGATCGTCACCGGCTTGCCCTCGCCCAGGTCTTCCTCCCTCCTTTGGATCGGTTTCTTTGGGCGAAGTACCCCGGATGCCACCGGCCTAACGCAAGGTTTCGCTTGCTGGGGCGAAGGGAAGAACCTGGTTGGAGCGCTAGTTAAAAGGAGGAGCCAAATGGCCAAAGACCACGGTTCCAGCGTCAAGGACGACAAGCAGTACGAGGGTCTGCGCAAGAAGGGGATGAGCAAGGAACGGGCGGCGAAGATCGGCAACTCCTCGGGCTCCTTCCAAGAGGGGTGGGGAAAAAAGCGGCGGCGGCTCGAAGTCCCAAAAGCAGAAAGCCGGCCGCAAAGGCGGCAAGAAATCGAGCTAGGTCCCTCCTGACTTGCCCCGCCCCCGATCCGGCAACGACCGACAGCGGCGATCGCGAGCTGCGGATCGAGTTGCCGGCCGAGGCTGCCAGCGTCCCTAAGATCCGCCAACGGGTCCGCGAGCACGCCGCCGGCCTAGGTCTCGCTGCCGAGCAGGTCTTCGACCTGACCACGATCGTCACGGAGGCATGTGGGAACGTCGTGCGCTACGCCTACCAGGGAACCGCCGCCGGCCCCCTGGAAGTGAGGGTGCGCGAGGAGGGCGATGAACTCGACGTGCGAGTGCGCGATCAGGGCCAGGGGATCTGCCCTCGCCCCGAAGGCGGACTGCAGGGAGTGGGCCTTGGCCTACCGCTGATCGGCGCCCTCTCCACGACCTTTTGCCTGCGAAGCAAGCTCGGGGTAGGGACGGAGCTTGGCATTCGGATCGCCGTCCCAAGGACCAGCTAAGACTCCTCGCCAGCCTGGCGGGTGAAATAATGGGCGCAGTGCAACCGTTCGCGATTCGAGAGCGTAAGGAGCCCTCCGGCCACCTCGTACTCGGGGTGGAGGGTGAGCTTGACCTGGCCGTCGCCCACGAGCTGGATGAGGCGCTTGCCCGCGCGGCTGACAAGGCCGAGCGGATCGCCGTGGATCTCAGCCAGTGCACTTTCATCGACTCGACCGGCATCGCGGTCCTTCTGCGCGCTCACAGCCGCCCCGAGGGTCCCGCCCTGGTGGTGCTGCGACCGAGCGGCCAGGTGCAGCGCGTCTTCGAGGTCGCCGGCCTGACCCAGAACGGCGGCTTTGTTGTCGACGACCTCGAGTAGTAGCCGGCGCTAGCCGGCTGGCTGGGGCGGAGGAACTCCGAGCCCGCCTGGCTCGACCGCCGAATCATCCGTTCCCGTTGATCGCGGCGCCGTCGCCGGCGACCCCGGGATCAGCGGCGAGGGGAGAAGGGCCCTGGCGTCACAGCTCCTCTTCGATCTCGTCGGCTTTCTGGCCGTGCCGCCGAGCGCTCTCTCGCTCTCGCTCGCTGCGCGCGGCGGCGCTCTCAGACTCCTCGGCCAGCTCGTCGGCTCGTTCGCGGCGTTCCTCGGCAATGCGCGCGGCTACCTCGGCCTCCTCAGCCGCCTGCGCGGCCTCGGTCCGCTTTGCCTGCTCCTGCTCCACGAGGTTGGTCGCCTTCGCCGCGCGTGCCTCCGCCTCGTCGCGGTGGGAGGCCGCCTGCGTCTTGAGGCGCTCCGCCTCGATTCGGCGCCGTTTCTTCGCGCGTCGCGCGAGGGCAACAGCGACGAAAGCCAGGACCAAAACGACGACGACGATGGCGATGATCAACATGGTGGACATACCTGTCTCCTTCCGCTCATACCTTGCGGTAGCGGGAATCGGTTATCGAGTAGATGGCGAACCCCGCCAGGCCGGCGGCGACGATGCCCAACAGCACCGGCCCGTATGACGAATCGGCGAGCTGGCGCAGGGCGCCGTCGAGGCCGATCGCCTCCTTTGGGTTGTAGTCGATCGCGGCTTTGATCAGGCCGTAACCGACGAGCGCGAAGATCACGGCCCGGGCCACGTGTCCGAAGACGCCGAGGGCGGTGTAGCCGCGGCGCACCTCCTCGCTCATCTCGCCCGTATTTGCGTCTTCGAGGAACTTCTTTCCAAGCCCCTTGTAGGCCTGGTAGCCGGCGACGCCGATCAGGATCACGCCGGCGATCGCGACGATGACGGTGCCGCCCGTCCATCCGAGCAGGCCGCCGGTCGTCTCCTTCGGCGTTCCGGAGCTGGAGGTCGAGCCCGAGACGATGATCTCGATCGCCGTCGCGCAGACGATTCCGTAGGCGACGCCGCTCGCGAGGGCGGCGACCCGGTCGAGACCGCTGTCGCGCTGTTCAGCTCCGTGGCCGACCACCGCCCGCACCAGCCTCCAGAAGGCGTAGCCGGCGAGCCCGACCGCGACCAGGATCAGCAGCACCTTGCCGAAGGACTGTTCGGCGATCGCCTTCAGCGCGTCCTGCTGGTTGGCAGCCTTGCCGCCGATCCCGAGCGCGAGCTCCAGCGCGAGCACGCCGATGATCAGGTAGACGACGCCGCGGGCGACAAGGCCAGCCCGGGCAAGCCAGCCGAGCGGCTTCGCCCCGGCGAGGTTGTCGCCTTCGCGCTTCGCCTTTTCGCCGAGGTCCGTCCCCGGGTGCGTCTGATCGATCATCACGCGCCGCCTCCTCCGCGCCCCGTGGGAGGGACGCACACCGTGATCGCGCCGGGTTCGACGTCGACCTTGAACGAGTCCAAATCCGTGCGGTCGCCGCCGTCGAGCTCATAGGGGATCTTGCGGTCGAGCTTCACGCGCAGCTTGCGCGCCCGGGTGACCCGCACGAACGGCGACTTCTCGGCGCTGCCCAGCGCCGTCCTGGCGACCACCCGTGCCAGTTGCACCGGGCCCTCGGCCGTCAGCACGCCGACATCCAGCACCCCGTCGTCGGGCTGGGCATCGGCGAACACCTCGGCGCCCGCGAAGAGGCCGCCGACGTTGCCGACCAGAATGCAGCTCGCGGGACCCTTGTACCAGCGGGTCCCGTCGATCTTAATCTTCGCCTCGAAGCTCGAAGCGTTGAGGTTGGAAGCACCGGCGAGCACGTAGGCGCCGCGTCCAAGACGGTCCTTGAGGTCATCCGCAGCTTCGATCATCGCCGCGTCGAATCCGGCGCCGGCCATCACCGCGAAGCGCTCGCCCTCGAAGCGGCCGACATCCAGCCTTCGATGCTCTCCGGCCAGGGCGATCTGCACCGCCGCGGCGATGTTGGTCTCGATGCCGAGGTTCGTCGCCAGCAGGTTCGAGGTTCCCGCCGGGACGATCGCCAGCGGCACCTGGGTCTCGCCGAGAGCGTTGATGCAGCGCCGCACCATGCCGTCCCCGCCCCAGGCGATCAGCAGCTCCGCACCTTCCTCCAGCACCCGCTCGACCGCCGCCGGTGCCCGCTTGCTCTTCGGCACCTCGATCCACAGCGGCTCCTGGACGCCCGCCTTCGCGAGGGTGCGACGCAGCTCCGGGAGTCCGCCGTCGAGCGTTTTGCCCGCGTGGGCCACGACAGCCACCTTCATGCCCGCCGCCTCTCTCCGGCCGCGTCGGCGACGCGGCAGGCGAACAGCGCCACCAGGATCGCCCCGATGCCGACCAGCACCCCGCCGGCGACGTCGAGGGGGTGGTGCATCCCCTGGTAGAGGCGCGAGAGCGCGATGAAGGTGACGAGCAGAACCGCCCCGGTCCAGGCCAGCGCCTTCGGCAGGCTGCTGGTGAGGCGGCTCGTCAGCAGCAGGACCAGGCCGGCGTAAACGGCAACCGCGGCGGCGGTGTGTCCCGAGGGATAGCTGGTGTTGACCTCCAGGTCTTCCAGCCGGGGGACCGAGGGGCGATCGCGCGGGACGACGAACGAGGTGACGTAGTAGGTAGCCGACTCGGCGAGCAGCGCGAAGACCGCGAAGGCGGCGAGCCGCCAGCGCCGGGTGACAGCGCAGAAGATGGCGAGCAGGCAGACGAACGCGACCAGGATCGCCGCGCCGAGCTGCGCACCGACTTCGGAGAGCGTGGTGAGCGTGCCGGTGCGGTGGGCGGCCAGGGTCTCGTTGAAGCTTTCGTCGGCGCCATCGAGGCCGAGTCCGCTGCCGCTGACCAGCACGTCGACGACAAAATGGCCGAGCAGGATCGAGGTGGTGAGGAGGACCAAGAAGCCGCTGAGCAACGCCAGCGCGAAGGCGGAAGCGGGGTGGCGGTCGCCGATTGCGGCCGCAAAGCGGTCGGCGTAGCTACCGGCTCTCACGTCCAGCGCCGGAACTTCCCGGCGGACGGGCTTTCGCTGCGGCAACGAGACGGTGCGAGATTGTTGGCCAATCCTCACGGCACCGACCTAGTTCCCGATCGGGTCGGTGGCAAACAGTGACCGCGACTGCGGCATTCTCGCACCGCTTCTCGGGTATCGGAAAGCGATGCCGCTCCTCATCCTTGTGGTCCTCGCCGTCGCAGCCGGGCTCACCGCGGCGCTCCTGACGCGGCTCTATCCGCAGCGAAGAGTCGCTCCTCCGGTGCTCGAGGTGGCGCGGGACGCCGGTCGCCATGCGGCTAGCCCGACCACCCTCCGCGCCCTGCGTGCCGCTCGCCTCAACCCCGGGAGGGCGACCGGGCTGGCGCTGACCCTGGCGGTCGCCGCGGTCTTCCTCGGGGGCGTGGTGCTCGCCGTGCTGGCGGTGGCGGTGCGGAGCACCGACGCGCTGGCCGGCCTCGACACCGCCACCGCCACCTGGGGGGACCGCCACGCCAGCGCCTGGTCGCAGGACGCGATCACCCTCGTCACCCGGCTGGGCGAGATGTGGACCGTGATCCCGGTCGCGGTGGCGGTGGCCGCAGTCGAGATCCACCGGACCCGCAACCGCTGGGTCATCCCCTTCCTCTTCGCGACGATCGCCGGCGGCACCCTCCTCACGGAGACGATCAAGGGGCTGGTCGACCGCGTCCGCCCCGAACTCGAGCCCGTGGCCGCGACCCTCGGCCCCTCCTTTCCCAGCGGCCACACCTGCACCGCCGCCGCCGCGGGGGCCGCCTTCGCCCTCGTCGCCGGCCGCTGGTGGGGACCACGGGCTTGGCCCGCCCTCGCCGGCGCCGCCGTCGGGATCGCGGTAGCCGTCGCCGCCAGTCGCGTCCTCCTCAACGTCCACTGGCTGACCGACGTCCTCGCCGGCCTCGCCCTCGGCTGGGCCTGGTTCGCCGCTTGTGCGATCGCCTTTGGCGGCCGCGTCCTCCGTTTCGGCTCTGCCGCGCAGGCCGCGGCGCGCGGGGCCGCGGCGACGCCCGGTGGCGACCGGCAGGCGATCGGTAAACCAACCCTTTCCGGGTAGCGAGACGGTGTGTTCGACTGGCTGACGCACGAGGTCTCCGAAAGCGCGCTCACCTATCCCGTCCTCTTCGCGGCGGCGGGGTTGGACGTCCTCATCCCCCTGGTCCCCTCGGAGACGATCGTCCTCACCGCGGCGATCCTGGCTGCCCAGGGGGACCTCTTGATCTTCGTGATCGTGCCGGTGGTCGCGCTTGGCGCCTTCGTCGGGGACAACGCCTGTTACTGGCTCGGCCGCAAGGTCGGCGATCCGATCGCGCGCCGCCTGTTCAAGGGCGAGAAGGGTCAGGCTCGCCTGCAGTGGGCCGAGCGCGCCCTGCAGCAGCGAGGCGCGATCCTGATCGGCGTCGGCCGCTTCATCCCCGGCGGCCGCACCGCGACGACCTTCGCCGCGGGAACCCTGGAGATGCCCTACCGCAGCTTCCTCCTCGCCGACGCCTTCGCTGCCACCCTCTGGTCCCTCTACATCTCTGCCCTTGGCTACCTCGGCGGCGAGACTTTCAAGGAAAGCCTTTGGTTACCTCTCATCGCCTCCTTCGCCGCGGCTTCGGCAGTTGCTCTCGGCTTCGAAGCCTGGCGCCGAATCCAGCGCCGCCGCGGCAAAGACATCCTTGGCGAAAAGTTGCCGTCAGAGGAGGCGACCGCCTAGATCGACCAGCCCGGGCAGAGCAGCTCAACACGGGAGCTGCAGGCGCTTCGGGCCTGCGACATCGACTTCGAGGCGAACGTCATCGCGGTTGAGCGCGGCTGGGACCAGGTGGAGGGAGTGATCGAGCCGAAGTCCCTCGCTGGTCGGCGGACCATTCCGCTGCTCGCGATCCTTCGCGACTACCTGAATGGCTCCCTGGAAAGCTCAGGCCGCTCCGGCGAAGACCTTGTTTTCGGCCGGACGACCGAGGAGGCGTTCTACGCATCAACGATCGACCATCGCGCGAAGCGGGCTTGGAAGTTGGCCAACGAGCGCCGAGGAGGCTCGGAAGGGCGAGGGAGGCGAGCTGACCAGGCTGAAGCCGATCACGCTGCACGAGTGCCGCCATACGTTCGCCTCGCTGCTGATCGACGCGGGCGCAAACCCCAAGGCGATCCAGCAGTTCATGGGCCACTCGAAGATCCAGACGACCTTCGATGTCTACGGCCACCTTCTGCCCGGGAGCCATGATGAGGTCCGGCAGCGCATGGACGCGTATCTGCTGGCTGGCATCTAGATGGTCTTGGCAGGCGGGCCGAATAGCTTGGCCGAGATTCGGCCGTCCACTTCGGTGTCGACAAACCACACATCAACCGACAGATAGCACCAGTCGGGATTGCGCATCGGTAGTCCGAGCCGCCGGCTAATTGGTGCGACCTGCGGTTCGAGATCCCGCTCGATCGCGCGGCTGTGTTCGCCTCGCCGACACTGCCAATCGACGCCGACTTCAATCGGCGAGCTGGGTTCCCCCTTCACCTCGATCCGGTAGGGAGCGTTCGGAGGTCGAGCGCAGTTCCGAAGTAGGCGTGCGGCAGGTTGCCTTGGTCGAATGAGGACGCCAGCAGCTTCCCGCTCGTCGCTGAAGGCAAGCCCAAGAACAGCACCGTCCCCAGTAGAAATGCCAGCTTGATGCTGGGCAGCATAGTCACGGCCTCGCTCAGAGAGCGCCCAAAAAGAGCCGATTGCCAGATGCCGGCAGCCTGGTCTGCGACCCTCAAGCTGTGGACAACGACGCTCTCAAGCAGGTGGACGGCGCCGCCGTTGGAGCTTGGATCGAGCCGACTCTCGCGGGCTGGGGAGGCAAGGTCAAGAACCAGATCCCGCAGATCTACGAGGCGTACGCCAGAATCTTCCATCCCGCGTACGACGAGGCGGGGAACTGGGTTTCCTGGGGTGAAGTTGCCGCGACTCTCGGGACCACCGCCCACCGCGAGATGCAGTGGCACGCGATCGTCGGGAGCTACGACTCCTCGAACTTCGAGGGTTCGAGATGGCCGGGCGGGGACCCGAGCATTTCGGAACTCGAGGCGGCGTCGTTGGCGGCGCTCTGCGAAATCTTGGCCGGGCATACGACCACTCCGCAAGAGTGCTTCTTCGGCATCAGCACGATCCATGGGGGTGTCGAGGAGTCCCTCCCGGACGCGCCGCTGCTGCGGCATCCGTATCGCGACTTCGCAATCCTCCTCGGTCCTCTGGCAGCCGCGGGGGAAATCGAGATTGAAAACACCGAGGGCACGACGGCGTTGATCGCCGTCGGGGAAGGCACCGGGAGCGAGGCACCGCCCGACTTCGAGCCCGAGCATGGCGGGTGGGGTCAAGCGCCGAACTTGATCTGGCCCCAGGATCGCGCCTGGTTCGTCGCGACCGAGTTCGACTTCGACTCAACGCTCGTCGGTGGCAGTCGTGAGCTGATCGACGCGATCCTCAGTTCATCGGAACTGGAGGCCTGGGAGGTCGACCCAGACGTATCGCTTCAAGAGGATGCGGACAAAATCAACCCGGTCCCTGACCCACCACCAGGATTCAATGAGCCTCAAGACCCCGACGTGTTGCAGCGGGAGTTCTTCGACAGGATTTTGGAAGGACTGCGCGGCCGGGTCCTCGATGCCGAGATCACCGAGGCCGAAAGCTTGCGAATCAAAGCCGGCGATTCGGATGAGTCCCGGTGGCAGCTGGTAGCGGAGAACTCAACCTGGTCTCCAGTCGACCCCACAGCCCTGCAGTCGCAGACGATCGAGCAGGTCGAACTGGACTCCGACACCGCCACCTTGCGCTGTGGACTCTCCGACGGTTCTCAGCTGGAGGTCCGGCCACGCGACCGAAAGTCGGACGACGATCCCCGAGCTGGAGAATCAAGACTCCTTTTGGCCTGACGCTCAAGCACGGTCCCTCTTTGCTGATTGACGACGACGTCGGGCCGGGAATCCCGTCGCCTGAGGAATAGCGCCGATTCCTTAAGCCGGGGAGGGGAAATGCGGCCGGCCGCTGAGCCCGCTTCCGACCCGGGAGAATTACGCCTGATGGTGGCACCAATGGTGGCACCAGCGCGAATTTTCCGGGTACGCTCCGCCGCCGCACGCTCGTCGCGCGCCCCGCATTTGGCTTGCCAAAGCCCCGCACAACAGAAAACGCCCCGCCGGGGAGGCAGGGCGCTTCTGGGTTACTACAGGAGGAGAGATTCCCCACTATCGACTCGCCGGGCAGAGTTGGTTTGCCGGGTGAAACTCCTCCGCTGCCTCCGGGGAGCCCGAAGATTTGGAACCAGCCGGAGATCTTGAGCCGTCAAGCGGCCGGACTCAGGCACTGGAGGCAACGCCTCGTGAGGGTCCTGAGTGAACACATCGGTGCGCTGACAGTACGCACCGGTCCTTGGTTCTCCCGCCGGTGAGAGTCATAACGTTCAGGGGGTACGCGCCATGGCTGACGTAAACACCCCAATAGACGAGGCCACGCTTGAGTTCCCTGGCGACTGGCCGGAGGACGTCATGGCGTCCCTCGCTCGGCTGTTCGAGTTCGACATAGAGGCTCTCGAAGGCAGGGGACGGCTTGGGGATCTCGCTTTCATCGAGATTAAGCCGATTGTCGATCGCATCAAACAGATCGTTTGGGATCTGACGATGGAGGATTGGGAAGATCTGCCGGACGGCTTGACCGCGGAGGATCAGCTGCTCGCGAATATCAACGCCGTGAATGAGACGCTGGAGCAGATCAGCGCTTTCGACCTGAATCAGGCCGAACCTGCAAACGCGAAAGCCAACCTCATCCAGGCGCTAAAAAACCAGGCGAGCTGGTTCAAGAACAACGTTCGCCATCTCACGATCAAGGCTCACGGCGAACGAGCTGCCCTCGATGTCGGCGGGATCGATGGAGCGCCAAGTCAAGCGGCTTCTCTGCGCGAGGAACTCGCTTCTCTCCGCAACGAAGCCGCGCACGTGAACAAAGAGCTTTCGTCGCAGCAGGATCTCGTGGAGGGACTTCGGAGGGTGGCGGGCGAGTCGGCCAGCGACGACCTCGCGGCGGTCTTTGCGAACCGTGCAAAGAAGCTGGGGGAAACGGCTGACTTCTGGCTCAAGGCACTCATCGGCAGCGGAGTCTGCGCCGTCGGCGTCGCCCTCCTTACCTTCTTCGTGATCCGCCCCCATGACACGGACCAGATCAGCGGAGACGATGTGGCTCGCATCACGCTGGCTGCCTTCATCGTCGGGTTGTTCGTCTACGCCGTGAAGACCTGCGCACAGCAATACAGGACGAATCGGCACCTTGAGGCCGTCGCCGAGAGCAAGGCAGCGGCCCTCTCGACCTTTACCCGCGTCTCGGCGACGATGTCCGAGGAGAGCATTCGCACTGCAGTCGCCCTGGTTCTTGCCCAGGCCGTTTTCGCTACCGAGGACACCGGCTACGTGAACGCCACGGTCGACCGCGTGACGTTGATGGATCACGCGCTCCCGAAAATCACCAGTGCCGGAGGGGCGCCCCAGTAGGGCAGATCTAGTTGCTGCGGCGATCAGGGCTCTGTCCTCGACGCGCTCCAGATCGATGGCCATGAGATCGGATGAGTTGCCGTCGGTCTTGACGATTACTCCCCCGGACACGGTTGAGGGCTTCGTGGGGGCTGCGAGCGTTGATCTGAAGGAGTTACGAAAACGGTTGGCTCCGGCCTGAACAGCAGCAATCGGCCACTGGCGCACCGCCTGCTTCCGAGCCTTCGCTCAAGAACGCTGAAGGTGCCGCATTTGGCTCCACAACAGAAAACGCCCCGCCGGGGAGGCGGGGCGCTTCTGGGGTTACTACAGGGAGGAGAGATATGTATCTCTATATATGTGGATCCGTGGGAGGTAGGTGAACCCTGTTGAGCCGAGGGCGCCAATTGTGGGAAGCAATTGGGGCCATATTGTCGGCGCGGGATTCAGCCAAAAAGTCTTGGGTGTTTCTCCTTCATCGGTTTCTCCATCCGAATCCTTGACCAGCGTACGAACATACGTGCGATTTGTGTGTGAGGGGCATCACATAAACCCCCTTCTGGGGGGGCATTCCACCTGGTTTTGACATCGAGTGCCGCAAAAAGTACCGCTGCGTAGAAAAACTGCGCAAAAAATGTCCCAAATCGCCCCAGCGGTCAAATCGAGGGCCGGTCCTGAAGCTCCGCGGTAGCGTTGCGGCGGTGAAAAAGGTGCGAATCGACGCGGTTCTGGCCGAGCAGGGGCTTTTCCCCTCGCGCACGGCCGCCGCGGGGGCCGTGCGGGCCGGCGAAGTGCGGGTCGGCGAGGACGGACCGGTGGCGCTGCGGCCGAGCCAGCTGGTCGAGCCGGAGGCGACTCTGATCGTCGATGCCGGCCCGCGGTTCGTCTCGCGCGGCGGCACCAAGCTGGCGAACGCGCTGGCGGCGCTGGAGATCGAGATCGGCGGTCGCGAGTGCCTCGATGTCGGCGCCTCGACCGGCGGCTTCACCGACTGCTTGCTGCAGCACGGCGCCGCTCGCGTTGCCGCGGTCGACGTCGCCTACGGCCAGATCGACCTGCGTCTGCGCGAGGATCCGCGGGTGACCGTGATCGAGCGCCTCAACGCCCGCGCCCTCGAGCCAGCCGATCTGCCGTTCGCACCGGGGTTGGCGACGATCGACGTCTCGTTCATCTCCCTGACCAAGGTCTTGCCGGCGGTCGCTCGCTGCCTGGCGCCCAGCGGCGAAGTGCTGGCGATGGTGAAGCCGCAATTCGAGCTCGGCCGCGAGCGGGTCGGGCGCGGCGTCGTGCGCAACGACGCCGACCGCCACGAGGCGATCATCGGGGTCGCCGAGGCGGCCCGTGGGCTGGGCCTGACGGTACGCGGCTTCGCCTCGTCCGACCTGCCCGGTCCGAAGGGCAACCGCGAGACCTTTGTCTGGTGCGGCGGCGAAGGGCCGGAGGTCGCCGACCTCGAAGCGGCGATCCGCGCCGCGGAGGAGCCGCGATGACCAGCGCGATCGTGATCACCCACTCGCACCCGCCGGCCGCCACCGAAGCGATCCCGCTGGCCGTCTCGGTCGCCGCCGAGGCCGGCGCCCGCCTTTACGCCAGCGAGAAGGAGCTCGCCAAGCATGGCGACGCCGCGGCGGGGATCGAGGTCGCCTCGCCCGACCTGCGCCCCGACATCTGCCTCGTCTTCGGCGGCGACGGTTCGATTCTGCACGCCTTGCGGCGCTTTGCCGGCACGGGGGTGCCGGTGTTCGGGGTCAACTTCGGAACTGTCGGATTCCTCGCCGCGGTCGAGCGCGGCGACGCCGCGGCCGGCATCGCCCGTGCCCTGAGCGGCGACGTCGAGACGATCTCCCTGCCTGGGCTGGAAATCAGCACCGGCGAGATCAGGGGCCTTGGCGTCAACGACGTCACTCTGACCCGGCGCCCGCACGACCGGGTCGCCGAGCTCAGCTACCGGATCTCCGGCCAGGAGGTGGGCCACGTGCGCTGCGACGGCCTGGTCGCCGCGACCCCCGCCGGCTCGACCGGCTACAACCTCGCCAACCAGGGACCGATCCTCGCCTGGGGCGTGAAGGGGTACGTCGTCTCCTACATCTCCCCGCACTCGCTGACCGCGCGCGCCCTCGTCGTCGCCCCCGGCGACGTCCTCCACGTCGGCAACGCCGCCGGCCGCGAGCCGGTCGAAGTCGCGGTCGACGGGGAGCTGCTGACCGAGCTGGCCGCCGGGGCCGAGCTGAAGATCTGCTTCGCCGACGCGGTCGCCAGCCTCGCGCAGCTGCCGGGGGCAAGCTTTTACGAACGGATCCGCGAGAAGTTCGGCCACCTCGCCGTCTGATCGGCGCGTCTCGGCGTTTTGAACAGCCGGCGGACCGGGTTCTTTAGGGTCCTCCGCCATGGAGCGCAAATGGTGGACCCTGGTCCTGGTCTCGATCGCGACGTTCATGCTGCTGCTCGACGTGACCGTCGTCAACGTCGCGCTCCCTGACATCCAGCGCGAACTAGACGCCAGCCTCTCCAGCTTGCAGTGGGTGGTCGACGCCTACTCGCTGATGCTCGCCGCCTTCCTGCTCACCGCCGGCTCACTCGGTGACCGGCTCGGTCGCCGCCGGGTCTTCACGATCGGGTTCGGGGTCTTCACCCTTGCCTCGTTCCTCTGCGGGATCGCCGAGGACCCGACCCTGCTCAACCTCGCCCGCGGGCTGCAGGGGATCGGCGCCGCCGGGATGTTCGCCACCTCGCTGGCGCTGATCGGCCAGGAGTTCCACGGCAAGGACCGGGCGACCGCGTTCGGGGTCTGGGGCGCGGTGGTCGGCGGCGCGGTGGCGATTGGACCGCTGGTCGGCGGCGTCGTCACCGAGGGGCTGGGCTGGGAGTGGATCTTCTTCATCAACGTCCCGATCGGGATCGTCGCGATGGTGTTGACCGAGCGCCGGATCGTCAACGTCTTCGCGCAGAAACCCGAGCCGGTCGACCTGCCGGGCCTGCTCACCTTCTCGACCGCGCTCTTCCTCCTGATCTTCGGCCTGATTCGCGGCAACCCGGAGGGCTGGGGCAGTCCGCAGATCCTCGCCGTGCTGATCTCCTCGGCGCTCTTGCTGCTCGCCTTCGTCGCGATCGAGCGCCGCAGCCGCCACCCGATGCTGGACCTGACGCTTTTCCGCCGCCCCGCCTTCAACGGCGTCTCGGCCGTCGCCTTCGCGCTCTCGGCCGGGATGTTCGCGATGTTCCTTTACCTGACGATCTACATGCAGGGCGTGCTCGACTACTCGCCGCTGGAAACGGGCCTGCGCTTCCTGCCACTGACCCTGCTCGGCTTCCTCGTCGCCCCGATCTCCGGCCTGCTCTCGCACCGGGTCCCGATCCGGGTGCTGCTCGGCGCCGGGCTCACCCTGGTCGGGATCGGGCTGCTGCTGATGAACGGGGTCTCTCCGGACTCGAGCTGGACGACCCTGCTGGCCGGCTTCGTCGCCGCCGGGATCGGGATCGGGACGACCAACCCCGGGATCGCCCAGGCCGCAATCGCGGTCGTCCCGGTCGAGAAGTCCGGGATGGGCTCCGGCATCAACACCACCTTCCGACAGGTCGGGATCGCGACCGGCGTCGCCGGGCTCGGGGCCGTCTTTCAGGCTCGCGTCGACTCGAAGCTGCACGAGCTGGTCCCGCACGCGCCGGCCGGTCTCGGCGAAATCGTGGCCTCGGGTGGCTCGCGCGCCGTCGCCGAGCTGCCGCTGCCGCCGCTCCTGCATGACAAAGCTGTACACGCAGCTGATGTCGCCTTCGTCAGCGGCTTGAACACGATCCTCTTGATCGCCGCCATCGTCTCGTTCGCGGGCGCCGCTGCGGGCTTCGTCCTGACCCGCTCTAAGGACTTCGTGCAGCCAACTGGCGGTTGAGCACGGCGGGTGGGGATGGGTTCCGCTTAGTTTTTTCGACGGTGCTTGCGACCATCCGAGGTTGGGGGCGCCGAAACAAGACGCTTCACCCATCCCCACCCGCCGTGTCCGCATCCGGTGCTACATAGATCTGGTGCTTCGAGAGCTGCGAATCGAGAATCTCCTCCTCATCGAGAGAGCTGAACTTCGCCTTGGCGCCGGCCTCAACGCGATCACGGGGGAGACGGGGGCGGGGAAGACGGTGTTGGCGCACTCGCTGGACCTTCTGATGGGCGGGAAAGCGAAAGCGAACGTGGTCCGGCCCGGCGCCGACGAGGCCTGGGTCGAGGGGGTCTTCGACCTGCCGCCGGGGCTGCTCGCGGAGCCGGAGCTGGCTGAGCTCGCCGAGCGCCTGCCCGAGGGCGCCGACCAGGTGGTGCTGGGACGACGGGTCTCGGCGAGTGGGCGGACCAGCGCTTTCGTCGCCGGTCGCGCCGCGACCGCCGCCGACCTGAAGCTGCTCGGCGGCCGCCTCGTCGCCTTCTTCGGCCAGCACGAGCACCGCCGGCTGACGATCTCCTCGGCCCAGCTCGAGGTCCTCGACGGCTTCGCTGGCCGCGAGCACCTGGAGCTGCGCGAGCGCTACCGCGAGGCGCATCGCGAGTGCCTGCGGCTCGGCGCCGAGCTGGCCGAGCTGCGCGAGCGCGAGGGCTCGCGCGAGCGGGACCTCGACCTCTACCGCTACGAGCTGTCGGAGATCGAGGAGGTCGGCCCGGACCCCGAGGAGCGCGCCGGGATCGGCGCCGAGCGCGAGCGCCTGCGCCACGCCGAGGGCCTGCGGGAAGCGGCGGCCGGCGCCCACGGCGCCCTGGTCGGGGCCGAGGAGGACGGTGGCGGCGCCGCGGCGGCGCTCGCCCAGGCCGAAGCGCAGCTGCAGGGCGCGGCCGGTCTCGACCCAGGGCTCGACGCGCTGGCCGAGCGGGTCGCGGCGCTGGCGCTCGAGCTCGGGGACGCCGGCTCGGAGCTGCGCGGGTACGCCGAGGGCCTGGAGGCGGACCCGGGTGCCCTGTTGGCGATCGAGGAACGGCTGGAAGCGATCGACCGCCTGGAGCGCAAGCACGGGGGCAGCGTCGAGTCGGTGCTCGCCCACGCCGAGCGCTGCCGGGAGGAGATCGCCCGGCTCGAGGGCGCCGAGACCCGCGGCGCCGAGGCGGAGGCCGCGCTGGCCGAGGCCGAGGCGCGCCGCGCCGAGCTGGGCCAGCGGCTAAGCGCCGGTCGCGCCGCTGCCTCGGCGCCCCTGGAAGAGCGGGTCGCCGCCGAGCTCGAGCGGCTCTCGATGGCTGGGGCGAGCCTCGAGGTGGTGCTCGAGCCCCACCCCGACGGCTTCGGGCCGACCGGCCTGGAGACGGTCGAGCTGCGGGTCGCGCCGAACCCCGGGATCGAGGCGGCGCCGCTGCGCGACGCGGCCTCCGGCGGCGAGCTCTCGCGGGTGATGCTGGCGCTGAGTGGGCTCGGCGAGGCGGCGCGCCGCCGGCACCGTCGTCTTCGACGAGATCGATGCCGGGATCGGCGGCACCACGGCGCGGGTCGTGGGGGAGAGGCTGCGGGCGCTCGGCGCCGCGCAGCAGGTGATCTGCATCACCCACCTGCCCCAGGTCGCCTCGCTCGCCGACGTCCACTTCCGGCTGGAAAAGGACGTGGCCGCGAAGCAGGCGCTCGGCCCAGGTCGAGCGGCTCGACGGCGAGGGCGTGGTCGAGGAGATTCGCCGCATGCTCGGCGGCGACGGCGGCGACGAGGCGGCGACCGAGCACGCCCGCGAGCTGTTGGCAGCAGCCTAAGAAGGCGCTAGCGATCGCTTAAATAAGCCGCAAACCCTGGCGATCGAGCTTCGGTTGGCCTAACCTGGGCGCGTGGCCACCATCAGTCGCCGTCGCCTGCCCGCCCTGCTCGGACGACGCGGACGGGCCAGACCCGACGCGCCGATCGAAGGGACCGCTCGCCTCGGCGAGCGCACCAAGCACCTGGTCAAACGCCTGCGCCCGGGCGACGTCGCCGTGATCGACCACGTCAACATCGACCGGATCGCGGCCGAGGAGCTGATCGCCGCCGGCGTCGCCGCGGTGATCAACGCCTCGCCCTCCTCCGACGGCGCCTACCCGAACGCCGGGCCGCTGATGCTGACCCGGGCCGGGGTCCGGCTGATCGACGTCGCCGGGACGCACCCCCTTCGAGCTGCTGAAAGACGGCGACCGGGTGACGCATCGACGGCGGCACGGTGCGGATCGGCGACCGAGGAGGTGCTGCGCGGCCGCGTCCTCGGCGAAGCCGAGCTGGAGCTGCAGCTGCAGGAACAGCGCGAGCGGATCGACGAGGCGCTGGCCGAGTTCGCCGAGAACACCGTCGCCCACGTGCGCGAAGAGACCGACCTGCTGACCGGCAGCATCGACTTCCCGCCGACCAAAGCGGTCTTCCGCGACCGCCACGTGCTGATCGTCGTCCGCGGCGACCGCCACCGGCGCGACCTGAAGGCGCTGCGCGCCTACATCCGCGACATGCGGCCGCTGATCGTCGCCGTCGACGGTGGCGCCGACGGGGTGCTGGAAGCGGGCCTGAAGCCCGACCTGATCCTCGGCGACATGGACTCCGCCTCCGACCAGGCGCTCGCCTGCGGGGCCGAGCTGATCGTCCACGCCTACCCCGACGGCCGCGCCCCCGGGCGCGAGCGCCTGCTCGACGCCGGCCTGCACGCACACGATCGTCCCCGCCGCCGGGACCAGCGAGGACGTGGCGATGCTGATGGCCTTCGAGAAGGGCGCCGCCCTGATCGTCAGCGTCGGCGCCCACTTCAACCTGATCGAGTTCCTCGACCGCAAGCGCGGCGGCATGTCCTCGACCTTCCTCACGCGGCTGCGGATCGGCGAGCGCCTGGTCGACGCCAAGGGGGTGAGCCGGCTCTACAACCCGAGCTCGACGCTGGCCCCGATCGCCTTCTTCGCGGTCGCCTTCCTGATCCTGCTGACGATCCTGGTCATCACCTCGCCGGCGCTCAACGACGTCTTCGAGCTGTTCTGGCTGAAGGTGCGGATCTGGCTGGGGATCTAGGAGACCCCGGCCGGCCGGCGGCCGACCACTAGCCTTCGGCGGTCGATGGGCTACAGCGCTCGCTACCACGCAACCTCGCTGATCGCCGTCTTCTTGGCGCTGGCGATCGGGATCCTGATCGGCGCCGAGTTCGGCGGCGACGCGCTGACCGGCACCCGCAAGGACCTCGAGCGCAGCCTCGTCGGCAACCTCGAGGACGCCCGCTCGCAGGCCGAGCAGCTGAACGGCGAACTCGGCAACGCCAACGAGTTCGGCGAACGGGTCTACCCGGCGCTGACCCGCGACCGGCTGGAAGGCAGGCGGATCGCGATCGATCGCCCTCGGCGGCCTGCCGAGCGACGTCACCGCCGCGGTCGAGGAGGCGCTGGCGCCGACCGGGGCGCGACCTGGTCGGGGTCGGCGTGGTGCGCGAGCCGGTCGACGTCAACGGGCTCGCCGACGACCTCGCGAAGACCCGCTTCGCCGACCTGCGAGACGAACCCCGACCAGCTGACCGCGCTCGGCAAGGGCCTCGGCCGCCAGCTCGTGATCGGCGGCACCCTGCCCGAGGTCGTGCGCGGCCACTTCTTCTCGCGCAGCAGCGGCAGCTTCGGCGCCCTCGACGGGATGATCGTCGTCCGCGACCAGCCGCAGGACATGGGGCCGGTACAGCGCGACCAACGCCAACCAGTTCGAGTCGGCGCTGATGGCGGGGATCGCCGGCACCCGGACCGCCGGCGGTCGGGGTCGAGACGATCAGCACCGAACCCTCCTCGATCTCCTTCTTCCAGGCCAACGGCCTCTCCAGCGTCGACGACATCGACCAGACCGCCGGGCAGCTGGCGATGGTCTTCGCGATGCTCGGCGCCGAGGGCAGCTTCGGGGTCAAGGGCAGCGCCGACCGGCTGCTGCCCGAGCTGCTGGCGCCGGAAGGCTAGGCCGCATGTACTGGGTCGGGTTCCCGCTGGCGATCGCGGTGGCGGCGCCGCTGGTCCCGGCCGGGGCGCGCGGCCTGCGCGACGCCGGCCTGGTCCGCGCGAACTACCGCGGCGCCACGCTCGCCTTCCCGCTCGGCGCGGTGCTGGCGACGGCGGCGCTGGTCGCGCTGGCGCCGCTCGCCTTCCTCGACGACCGCGCCGACCTCGACCTGCTCGAGCCCGAACTGCGCCGCTGGCTGCCCTACCTGCTGGGGATCGCCTTCCTCGGCTTCCTCGACGACGCGCTCGGCCAGGGAGAGGCGGCAGCGACCCCGCGCGGCTGGCGCGGGCACTGGGGGGCGCTGCGCGAAGGTCGGCTCTCGACCGGGGCGATCAAGGCGATCGGGGCGCTGGCGCTGGCCGCCTACGTCGTCTCCGGGCGCGGCCTCGAGGACTGGCGCTACCTCGCCGACGTCGTCCTGCTGATCCTCTGCCACCAACCTCTTCAACCTGCTCGACCTGCGGCCCGGGCCGGGCGGAGAAGGCGCTGGCGCTGCTCGGCGGTCGGGCTCTGCCTCGGCGCCTGGACCTTCGCGCCGCTGGAGCTGCTGGGGATCTTCGCCGGGCCGGTCCTGGTCGGCGCCTGGCTGACTCTGCGCGAGACGGCGATGCTCGGCGACACCGGCTCCAACCTGATCGGGGCGATCGCCGGGGTCTGGTTGCTGACCGCGCTCGGCGGCGACGCCCGCCTGATCGCCCTCGCGGTCGTTCTCGCGATCACCATTTACGGGGAGATGCGGTCTATTTCGGCGACGATCGAATCGGTTCCGCCACTGCGCTGGCTAGACTCGCTCGGCAGAGCATGAGTCCAACCAACAAAGGCGACACGAGGTTCATCTTCGTCACCGGCGGGGTGGTCTCGGCACTCGGGAAGGGAATCACCGCCGCCTCGATCGGTCGCCTGCTCGTCTCCCGCGGCTACCGGGTCCAGCTGCAGAAGTTCGACCCCTACATCAACGTCGACCCGGGGACGATGAGCCCGTTCCAGCACGGCGAGGTGTTCGTCACCGAGGACGGGGCGGAGACCGACCTCGACCTCGGCCACTACGAGCGCTTCACCGACGAGAACACCTCGCGGGCCTCGAACGTCACCGCCGGCGCCGTCTACAACTCGGTGATCCGGCGCGAGCGCCGCGGCGACTACCTCGGCGCCACGGTCCAGGTGATCCCGCACATCACCAACGAGATCAAGCAGAAAATCCTCATCGTCGCCGAGTCGCAGTCGGTCGACTTCGTGATCACCGAGATCGGCGGCACGGTCGGCGACATCGAGTCGCTGCCGTTCCTCGAGTCGATCCGCCAGCTCTACACCGACCTGACCCCGAAGCGGGCGATGTTCGTGCACCTGACCCTGGTGCCCTACGTCGGCCACGCCGGCGAGCTGAAGACGAAGCCGACCCAGCACTCGGTCAACGAGCTGCGCCGGATCGGGATCCAGCCGCACGCGCTGGTCTGCCGCTCCGAAGGCCGGCTCGACCGGAGATCCGCGAGAAGATCGCGCTGTTCGCCAGCCTGCCGGTCGAAGCGGTGATCTCCGCCCACGACGTCGACAACATCTACAAGGTGCCGCTGGTCTTCCGCGCCGAGGGCGTCGACGACCTCGTCCTCGACCACTTCCGGATGGAGGCGCCCTCGCCCGACCTTGCCGAGTGGGAGGCGATGGTCCGCCGCGCCGACGCCGCCAACGGCAAGGTGCGGATCGCCGTCGTCGGCAAGTACGTGCAGCTCGCCGACGCCTACAAGTCGGTGATCGAGGCGATCGAGCACGGCGGCATCCACCACGGGGTGGAAACCGAGATCGAGCTGGTCGACTCCGAGAACTTCGAACCCGAGCGGCTCGAGGGCATGGACGGGATCCTGATCCCCGGCGGCTTCGGCGAGCGCGGCATCGAGGGCAAGGTGCAGGCGGCGCGGATCGCCCGCGAGCGCTCGATTCCCTATTTCGGGATCTGCCTCGGGATGCAGATCGCCGTGGTCGAGTTCGCGCGCAGCGTGGTCGGCATGGACGGCGCCAACTCGGCCGAGTTCGACCCGGAGACGCCCTACCCGGTCGTCGACCTGCTGCCCGAGCAGAAGGAAGTCAGCGACATGGGCGGGACGATGCGGCTCGGCGCCGACCCGGTGAAACTGCACGAGGGCACCAAAGCCCGCGAGATCTTCGGCGAGGCGGTCATCTACAAGCGCCACCGCCACCGTTACGAGGTCAACAACCAGCTGCGGCGCCGGCTCGAAGACGAGGGCCTGGTCTGCGGCGGCACCTCGCCGGACGAGCGCCTGGTCGAGATGGTCGAGCTGCCCGACCACCCGTTCTTTGTCGCCTCCCAATACCACCCCGAGTTCAACTCGCGCCCGAACCGGCCCGAGCCGCTGTTCCGCGAGTTCGTCGGCGCCGCCGCGCGGCATGCCGGCGAACGGCCCGCAAACGGCGGCGAGCTCGAGGTCGCCGAGGACTCCGCCGACAACGACGTCGGCGTCCGCCGCTCCGCCTGACTCGGCTGGGTAGCCTTCCGCCCATGGAGGGGAACCAGAGGCTTTTTGAGACGTTCGTTCGTCTCTGCGAGATCCGCAGCCCCACCGGTGAGGAGCGGGAGATCGCCGACACGCTGGCGGCCGAGCTGCGCGCCCTGGGCCTCGAGGTCGAGGAAGACGACGCTGCCGGTCCGGCCGCAGCCGGAGCCGGGAACCTGCTGGCGCGACTGCCCGGCGAGGGCGAGGAGTGGGTGATGTTCTGCGCCCACATCGACACCGTCCCGCACAAGGGCCGGGTCGAGGTGGTCGACGACGAAGGGGTTTTCCGCAGCCGTGGCGAGACGATCCTCGGCGCCGACAACAAGGCCGCGGTCGCGGTCTTCATGGAGCTGGTCGCGCGGGCGAGCGAAAACCCGCCGCCGGTCGGGATCGAGCTGCTGCTTACCGTCGCCGAGGAGCAGGGGCTGCGCGGCGCCAAAGCCTTCGACGTCTCGAAGCTGCGCTCCCGGACCGGGTTCGTGCTCGACCACGCCGGCCCGGTCGGCGAGGTGATCGTGCAGACGCCGACCCAGCAGAAGCTGCGCGCTGACTTCCACGGGGTCGAGGCTCATGCGGGGATCCGGCCCGAGGACGGCAATAACGCGATCGCCGCCGCCGCGGCGGCGATCTCGCGAATGGAGCTGGGACGGCTCGACGAGGACACGACCGCCAACGTGGGCCTGATCTCCGGCGGCACCTCGGGCAACGTCGTCCCCGGCCACTGCTGGATCCACGCCGAGACCCGCAGTCTCGACCCCGAGCGGGCGGCGGAGGTCGCCGGGAAGATGTCGGACGCCTGCGCCTGGGGCGCGAGCGAGCATGGCTGCGACGTCGACGTGCGGCTCGAAGAGCTGTTCCGGGGCTACAAGCTGCCGAACGACTCGTTGGGGCTCGGCTTCGCTGAGACGGGTCTGCGCGGCGCCGGCCTGGAGCCGGCGCGGGTCGCGATCGGCGGCGGCAGCGACGCCAACGCGTTCCGCCGCGACGGCTTCGACGCCGTCCTCCTCTCCAACGGCACCGACCTCGTCCACACCGAAGACGAGTTCGTGCCGGCGGCGAACCTGGTGAAGATGCTGGAGGTCTGCGAGGGAATCGTCGGCGCCGCGAGCGAGGCGTGAACGGCCGCCTCGACCTGCGCCGCGGCGTCGTCCTCTCCGTTGAGCCGCTGCTGATCGAGGTCGGCGACGAGCACCGCCCGGCCTGGTCCGACACGGTCCTGCTCGGCGAGATCCGGCCCGGCGACGAGGTCGTTGTCAACGTCGCCGCGCGCGATCTCGGCCTCGGCTCCGGCGGCTTCGACGTCGTCCACGTGAACCTCACCCGGGGCCTGAGCGGGGCGGAGCAGGGTGACGCGCACGTGATGAAGCTCAACTACACCTCGCTCCAGCACGCGGTCGAGCCGGTCGAGGAGATTCCGCGCCGAGATATGGTCGCTGCGCGGGCAAAACTCGGCGCGGAACCGCGCCGGGACCTGCGCGTGCTGGTGCTGCCGCTGCACGGGCACCTGGCGCCGGCAGTCTGGGCTGCGGCGGAGGCGAAGCCCGGGATCAAGGTCGGCTACGTACAGACCGGGGGAGGGGCGCTGCCGGGGTCCTTCTCCCGCGATGTCGCCGAGCTGCGCCGCCGCGAGCTGCTCTGCGGTCACATCGCCGCGGCGCCCGCCTACGGCGGCGAGCACGACGCGCTCAGCACGGTAGGCGCTCTTGAGGCCGCCACGAAGCTCGGCTGGGACGCCGTCCTCGTCGGGCCCGGCCCGGGGATCATCGGCTCCAACACCGAGTTCGGCCACGGGGGGATGGCGGCGCTCGACTCCGCCCACGCGGCGCTTTCGCTCGGGATGCCGACCTGGGTCTCGCCGCGGATGTCAGCGAGCGATCCGCGCGAGCGCCACATAGGCCTCAGCCACCACACCTACACGGTGCTGGAACTGCTGCTCGCGGCGGTCGACGTCGCCTGTCCCAGCGACTTCCCCGACGCCGCCGCCGAACTGGAGAACGCTCGCGAGGATCGCCACCACGTCCACCTCCACCACGTCGACCTCACGGCCTACGCGGCCACCGGCCTGCCGACGAAGACGATGGGGCGGACGATCGCCGAGGACCCGCTGTTCTTCGCCGCGCCGCTGGCCGCCGGCCACCTGTTCGTCTCGCAGTAGACGCATCGGCGCCGCGCACGTCGGCTTGCGGGCCAAGGGTTGTCGACGCCGAGGCCGAACACGGCGCCATGGCGATAGCCGTCAAACCACCGATCCCCGCTGCGCCCGCCGAGGCCGGCGCCAACGCCCGCTTCGAGTCGCTCGTGCTCGACTTCCTCTCCTACCTGGAGCTGGAGCGGGGGCTTTCGCGGAACACCCTGAATGCGTATCGCACCGACCTCTTCCAGTACGGCGAGTACCTCTCCGCGCACCACCTCGACGCGCTCACGGCCCGGGCCGCCGACGTCGCCGACTTCCTCGCCGAGCTGGCGACCGGGGAGGGGGGCCGGCCGGCCTGCTCCTCCTCGACGATCCACCGCAAGGCCGCCTGCCTGCGCTCCTTCTACAAGCACCTGCGCCGCGACGAGCTGATCGGCGACGACCCGACCGCGGCGCTGAGCGCCCCGCGCCGGGCGAAACGGCTTCCGCACGTCCTCAACTACTCCGAGGTGCAGCAACTGCTGGCCGCGCCGAAGGGGTCGGAGCCGACCTCGCTGCGCGACCGGGCGCTGCTCGAGGTTATGTACGCGTGCGGGCTGCGGGCCTCGGAGACGATCGGGCTCGAGCTCGGCGACGTCGACACCCACGAGGGCATCCTGCGAGCGCGCGGCAAGGGCTCCAAGGAACGGCTGGTGCCGCTCGGCCGCCAGGCGATCGCCGCGATCAACGGCTATCTGCGCGGCGGCCGGCCAAAGCTGATCGGCGAGCGTCACGAGGTAAAGCTGTTCGTCAACTTCCGCGGCGGGCCGCTGACCCGCCAGGGCCTCTACAAGATCGTCCAGCGCTACGCCCGCGACGCGGGCCTCGCCGGCAAGATGAGCCCGCACACGCTGCGCCACAGCTTCGCCACTCACCTGCTCGCCGGCGGCTGCGACCTCCGCGCCGTCCAGGAGATGCTCGGCCACGCCGACATCTCGACCACGCAGATGTACACCCACCTCTCGGGCGACCGCCTCAAGCAGGTCTACTTCGACGCCCACCCCCGCGCCAACGCCCAGTAGGACATGGGATAAAACTCGGGTCATGCCCGAGTTGCCCGAGGTCGAGACCGTTGCGCGCCAGCTGGAGCCGGAGCTGGAAGGGCGGCGGATCGAGGAGCTCGAGGTGCTCGACGCGCGCTGGTCCCGCCCGGTCCCGCCGGCGAAGCTCGGTGCCGCGGCCTCCGGCAGCACGATCGAAGGCCTGGGACGGCGCGGAAAGTACCTGCTGCTGGGGCTCGACGGCGAGCGCACCCTGGTCATGCACCTGCGGATGACCGGCAACCTCGTCCTGGTCGAAGGAGAAGACGTGCTCGACCCCTCGGAGGGGCGGCGCCTCTACGAGGGCGAGCGCTCGACCTCGACCCGCCACCTGCGCGCCCGCTTCGCGCTTGACGACGGCCGCGAGGTCTGGTTCACCGATCCGCGCCGCTTCGGCGAGGCCTTCCTGCTGCCCAACGACGAGCTCGAGGGCCGCTTCGCCGGTCGAGTCGGGGTCGAGCCGCTCTCGGACGAGTTCACCCCGGAGGCGCTGGGGGCGATGGCTCACGGCCGCACTGCGCCGCTGAAGTCCTTCCTGCTCGACCAGAAGGGCGTCGCCGGGGTCGGCAACATCTACGCCGACGAGGCGCTCTACCGGGCCCGCCTGCACCCGCTCTCGCCCGCCGGCTCGATGAAGCCCGAGCACCTGGAGGAGCTGCGCGACGCGGTCGTCGCCTCCTTGGAGGCGGGGATCGAGGCCGGCGGCTCCTCGATCGACGACTACCGCGACGGCCGCGGCGAGAAGGGCACGATGCAGGAGAAGTTCCTCGTCCACACCCGCGAGGGGGAGCCCTGCCTGTCCTGCGGGGGCGAGATCGTCCGCATCGTCGTCGGCGGCCGCTCGACCTACTTCTGCCCGTCCTGCCAGGTCCGCCTGCGGCGGCGTCCGCGTCGCCGGGCAAAGTAGGACGGTGCCCGGAACGACGGTCAAGACGGAGGCGATTGTCCTCCGCAGCATCCGCTATGGCGAGGCCGACCGGATCCTCCACCTCTACTCGCGCGACCGCGGCCGGCTGGGCGCGATCGCGAAGGGCGCGCGCAAGCCGAAATCCCGCTTCGGGGGCCGGCTGGAGCCGTTCTTCCGCCTCGACCTCCTGCTCCACGAAGGCCGCAGCGACCTACTCACGGTGACCGGCGCGACCACGGTCGACGGCTACCCCCGCCTGCGCTCCTCGGGCCCGGCGCTCACCGCCGGAGCTCGCGCCTGCGACGCGGTCCTGCGCCTGCTCGACGCGGCCGAGCCGAACCCCGCCGCCTACAACCTGCTCTGTCGCTACCTCTCCATGCTCGACACCCCGGAGGCCGATCCCCGCGCCGCAGGCCTGGAGACGGCGCTCGCCTTCCGGCTGAAGCTGGCGCTGGTCGCCGGCTTCGCTCCCGAGCTCGCCTCCTGCACTAGCTGCGGCGAGGCCGAACACCTGGTCGGCTTCTCGGGCGCCGCCGGGGGCGTCGTCTGCGCGAGCTGTGAGGCGAGCTCCTTCGAGCTCACAGAGGAAGCCCACGGCTTCATGGTCGAGGCGCTCGCGAAGCCACTCAGCGAGGCGCCGCCGGCAGAACCGCTGGCGCTGCGCCAGGTCGAGCGCGCCGTCGGCGAGACGCTCGAGCACCACGCCCACGTGCAGCTGCGCGCGGCGGCTTAAGATCGGCGGGTGCCCACCACCGCCAGCTTCGAAGACCGCGTCCGCGCCTTGGAGGACGAGTTCCTCTCCGCGCACGCGACCCGGTCCTACCCGGCGCGGCGGCGAACAGCGGAGGAGAACAGCCCACTGCGGACGCCTTTCCAGCGCGACCGCGACCGCATCGTCCACTCCAAGTCCTTCCGCCGCCTCAAGCACAAGACCCAGGTCTTCGTCGCCCCCGAGGGCGACCACTACCGGACCCGCCTCACCCACACCCTGGAGGCCTGCGGGATCGCCCGCACCGTGGCCCGCGCGCTCGGCCTCAACGAGGATCTGACCGAGGCGATCGGGCTCGGCCACGACCTCGGCCACCCGCCCTTCGGCCACGCCGGCGAGCAGACCCTCGACGCCGCCCTGCGCGAGCGCTGCGGCGGAGTCGGCTTCAAGCACAACGAGCACAGCCTGCGCGTGGTCGACGTGCTGGAGCGCGACGGCGTCGGCCTCAACCTCACTGAGCAGGTTCGCGACGGAATCCTCAACCACACTGGGCCGAACGTGCCGGCGACGCTGGAGGGGCGGATCGTCAAGCTGGTCGACCGCGTCGCCTACATCAACCACGACATCGACGACGCCCTGCGGGCCGGGATCCTGCGGCCCGAGGACCTGCCGGCGGCGGAGATCGAGCTGCTCGGCCCGACCGGCTCGCAGCGGATCGACACGCTGGTCATCGACATCGTCGAGAACTCGACCGCGGCCGGCGACATCGTCCAAAGCGAGGAGATCGGGATGGCGATGCTGCGGCTGCGCAAGTTCATGTTCGATCGCGTCTACCTCGGCCCCGACGCGCAGCGCGAGCACGTCCGCGTCGAGCGGGCGATGCGCGGCCTCTTCGACCACTACATGGAGCGCCCCGAGGAGCTGCCCAGTCGAGACGCGGACGCCAGCCCCTGCCAGCGCGTCGCCGACTACATCGCCGGGATGACCGACCGATACTGCATCGCCAAGTTCACCGAGCTCACCGTGCCCGAGGAGTCGCGGTTCTGATGGCGCTGATCTCGCCCGAGAGCCTCGAACGCGTCAAGCAGGCGGCCGACATCGTCGAGGTGATCGGCGCCCACACCGATCTGCGTCGCCAGGGGGTCCGCATGGTCGGGCTCTGCCCCTTCCACGAGGAGCGCACGCCCTCGTTCTCGGTAAACGTGCAGGACAAGCTCTACCACTGCTTCGGCTGCGGGGTGGGCGGCGACGTGATCAAGTTCGTCGAAGAGAAGGAGGGGCTCGGGTTCGCCGAGGCGGTCGAGCTGCTCGCTGACCGCTACGGGGTCGAGCTGGAGCGCGAGCAGGAGGACCCGCGGGCGGAGGCCCGCCGCGAGCAGCGGCGCCGGCTCGAGCAACTGCTGGAGCGGACCGCGTCCTACTACTCCACCTTCCTCTGGGACGCCAAAGAGGCGGGCCAGGCGCGCGAGTACCTGGCCGAGCGCGGACTGGGGGAGGAGGTGTTGCGCAGCTTCGGGGTCGGCTACGCGCCGAGCGCCTGGGACAAGATCCTCGTCGCCGGCCAGCGGGCCGGCTTCAGCGTCGCCGAGCTGCGCAATGTCGGCCTCGCCCAGCGCGGCCGCTCAGGCGGCGAGTACGACCGCTTCCGCTCGCGGATCATGTTCCCGATCCGCGACCGCCGCGGACGCACCCTTGGGTTCGGCGGCCGGGCGATGCGCTCCGACCAAGGCGCCAAGTACGTGAACACGGCGGAGACCGATTTCTTCCACAAGAGCCAGATGCTCTACGGCGTCGACCGGGCCAAAGCGGCGATCGCAAAGGCCGGCCGCGCCGTCGTCGTCGAGGGCTACACCGACGTGCTCGCCCTGCACCAGGCCGGGTTCGAGGAGGCGGTCGGGGTGATGGGGACGGCGATCACCGACGAGCAGGTGGCGACCCTCTCGGGGATGGTCGACGAGGTGGTGCTGGCGCTTGACGCCGACTCGGCCGGCCAGGAGGCGATGCTGCGCGCGCAGCGGGTCGCGGCCGGGCGGAAGATGCGATTGCGGGTGGCGGCGATGCCGAGCGGGGTGGACCCGGCCGAGATGATGGCTGAGAGCGACGGCGCCAAGCGCTTCCGGGCCCTGGTCGAGGGGGCGGAGGAGCTGACCTCCTTCCAGGTCGGGCTGGTCCTGGCCCGCACCGACGTCTCCTCGCCGGTCGCGCGCGAAGGCGCGCTCGAAGAGGTGGCGCCGGTCCTGGCCGGGATGGGGCCGGGGGCGATGCGCGACGACCTGATCCGGCGCGTCGCCGAGCGTCTCGACGTCGAACCGGCGACCGTGCTCGGCCGCGTGACCGCGGCTGAGCCGGCCAGCGGTGGCGCCGCCAGCGCCGCCCCGGTTTACGCCGAGGCCCAGTCCCAACCGCAGGTGCAGCCGCGCCGTCCCGTCGAGCTGACCTCGCGCGAGCGCCGCGAGCGGGCGCTGCTGGCGATGTGCATCGCCTTGCCCGAGGACGGGCGCGAGTTCCTCGGCCGCCTCAGCGACTCCCATCTCTCGGCGACCGGCGTCCGCGCCGCGGCCTGGCTGCGCGAGAACCCCGGCGACCCCGCCTCCAACCTTCCCCACGACGACGAGATGGCGAGCCTGATCTCCGAACTGGTGATGATCTCCCACGACCAGCCCGCCTCGCGCGAGGCGATGGAGCACAACTTCATGCTGCTCGAGCAGCGCCGGCTCGAGGACGAGATCGCCGCCGCCGGCGAGCGCGGCGACTACGAGCACCGTGCGGCGCTGAGCCGCGAGCGCGCCGCCCTGGTCGAGCGGATCGCCCATGCGCAGGGGATGGAGTCCTGACCTCGCAAACCGGTAGATTGCCCACGAGTCCGGAATTTGCCCGGGCAAGTGGTCCGGGGTAGCTCAACGGCAGAGCACTCGGCTGTTAACCGAAAGGTTGTGGGTTCGAGTCCCACCCCCGGAGCTTCTTGACGGCGAGGTCCTCGACCAGTTCCGCGCCGCGCATCGCCCCCTCGTTCTCTCGCCCCCAGGCGGCGATCTCGCCGGCCTGGGCGGCGAACGAGGGCTCGTGCAGGACCCGTCGCGCCGCCCAGCGCAGGGCCGCCGGCCGGCAGAGCCGCCACGGCACCGAGAGCCCGGCGCCGGCCCAGTCGACCCGCATCGCGGTCTCGCTCATGTCGCCGGTGATCGGGCTGATCAGGACCGGCGTCCCCGCCCCGAGGGCGCGGGCGACGGTGCCGTGGCCGCCGTGGGAGACGACCAGCGAGGCAGCCGGCATTAGCTGGCTGTAGCTGAGCCAGTCGACCAGGACGGCGTTGGCGGGGACCTCGATCGGGCGCTGGGGGACGACCCGGTTGGTCGTCGCGACCACCCGTACCGGCTCCTCGGCGAGCGCCGCCAGCGCGGTTCGGACCAGACGGTTCTCGGAGTCGTGGGCCGTACTGGGGGCGACCAGGACCAGGGGAGCGGTGCCCGGCGGCAGCCCGATCTCGGGGTGCGGCTGCTCGAAGACCATCGGCCCGGTTACGCGCACCCCCGGTGGCCAGCGCCGCGGGTACTCGAGCTGTGGGTAGGTCGCGACCAGCGCCAGGTCGGGGCTGATTCCGCCGTGGAAGCGCTCGGTGGGGGGTAGGCCGAGCCGCTCGCGCTGGCGGTTGAGGTCCCTGCGGCCCTGCTCGAGCCCGATGTCGAGCGCCCGCTGTCCCGTCCGCCAGACGGCGCGGCCGAGCGGCGTGCGCGGCTTGCGCAGGCCAATCGCGAAGAACGGCAGCCCCGCCTCGACCACCGGGTAGATGTGGGGGATCAGGGTCGCCAGCGGCACTCCTGCGCGCTCCGCGGCCAGGGTCGGCGCCAGGGTGAGGATGTCGCTGACCACGACGTGCGGCTGGAAATCCTCCAGTAGCGGCAGCAGCGCCAGCGCCGCCTCGGCGGCGTGCTGGCCCTCGGGCGAGTCGGGGTCCGGCGGCGGGAACATCCGGTATTCCTCGGCCGCGGCGAAGCCGAGCCCGGCGCCCTCGACCGCGGCGCGGCGCTCCTCCCAGGTCTCGACCACGACCTCGTGGCCGCGCCCGGCCAGCGCCCGGCCCAGCGCGATCGCCGGGAAGGCGTGGCCGGCGTCGCCGAAGGCGGCGACCAGGACCCGCAGCGCCGTCGGCTCAGGGAGAGTCAGGACCCTCGCCCGCGCGGTTGAAGACGATCTCCGGGATCAGGCAGTTGGGCGAGATCTGCAGCAGGAAGCGGACCGCGGCGCCGATGTCCGAGGGCTGGATCATTTTTTCGGCCGGGACCTCGCCCTTGACGAAGTCGGTCATCGCGGTGTCGACGAAGCCGGGGGCCAGCGCCGTGCACTGGATTCCAGCGCCGGTCGTCTCGCGCGCCGTCGCCTCGGTGAAGTTGATCACCGCCGCCTTGGTCGCGCCGTAGACCGAGAGGAATGGCTGCCCGCCTTTGCCGGCGATCGAGGCGGTGTTGAGCAGCAACGCCTTGCCGTGTTCGGCCCCGGCCTCGCGCAGTCCCGGCAGGCCCTCGCGGGTGCCGAGGACGAGCGCCCGTAGGTTCACGGCCAGCTGCATGTCGAGGAACTTGGTCTGGATGTCGGTCATTGCCGCGCCGATCCCGACCCCGGCGTTGTTGGCCAGCGCGTCGAGGCGGCCGAAGCGGTCCCGGTGGGCCGCGAACAGCGCCAGGACGTCGTCCTCCTCGGCCATGTTGGCCGCCACGGTTTGAATCTCGAAGCCGTCGTCGCGCAGGCCCTGGACTTCCTGCTCGAGTTTCTCCGCCCGGCGGGCCGAGAGCGTGAGGCTGTAGCCCTCCTCGCCCAGCACGCGCGCGATCGCCAGGCCGATCCCCCCCGAGGCCCCAGTAATAAGAGCTGCTTTCTCCGCCATCCCATCTCCTCCCGTTTCGATGACCGAGGGCACCTTAATCACTTCGCGGCGGTGAATAACATGGCGCCGATGCGCGCCGCCCGCCTCGTCCTCGCTTCCGCCTGCCTGCTTGCGGCCGCACTACTGCTCGCCGCCTGCGGCGACGGCGGCGACGCGACGGACTCGACCGGCGGTCAGGCAGCCGGTGCCGCCAGCCGCCCGGCCCCGCCGCGCGCAGAGTTCCCCGACGCGGCCGGCCGCAGCCTCGAAGAGGTACTGAAGCTCGGCGACAAGCCCTCCGAACTGAAGCTGCAGCCGGCGGCGATGGTCTTCTACCCAGGCGCGAACCGCTACCCGTTCGGGGTGTCCGAGCGCGACGGGACCGAGGTCACCGACGCCGAAGTTGCCCTCTACATGTCGCGGGTCCCGCGGGTGCCGCCGGGGGGGAAGTCGGAACCGGGCAGCAAGGGCGAGCAGGCGACGGCCGAACGGCAGGCGCTGGAAGAGCCGGCGATCGGGCCCTTCCCCGCCAAGGTCGAAAGCCTCGCGACCGCTCCGGAGTTCCGCGCGCAAACCTCGGCCGGCGCCCCCGCGGCCGCCAGCGTCGTCTACTCGACCGAGCTCGAGTTCCCGGCCGCGGGCGCCTGGCGGATCGCGGCCCTGGTCAAGGAAGACGGCGAACTGGGCGGGAAGCTGATGCCGGGCGTCTTCGTGGGCGAATTCGAGGCCATCCCCCGGGCGGGCCAGCGGGCGCCGACGATCCACACGCCGACCGCCGCCGAAGCCGGGGGGGACCGCTCGCAGATCACCACGCGGGTGCCGCCGGAGGACCAAAACAAGGTGGATTACGCGGCTGCACTGGGCGTGGAACCGATCGTGCTCTTGTTTGCGACCCCCAAGTTCTGCCAGAGTCGGGTTTGCGGACCGGTTGTCGACCAGACCGAGCAGGCAAAGCGGAAATACGGCGACGATGCCGCCTTCATTCACATGGAGATCTACAACCACAACGACCCGGGCGACGGCGTGCGGCCACAAGTGAGAGCCTTCCACCTCCCGAGTGAGCCCTGGCTGTTCACGATCGACCGTTCTGGCGTCGTCAGCGACGCGATCGAGGGCCCGTTCGGTTCCGAACTCCTAGAAGAAGCGATAGAAAAAGCGATCAGATGAGCGACAAAGCCGCCCCCGATACCGAGCTGCTCGAGTCCTTCGCCGCGGAGGCGCGTCGCCGTTGCGACGTGATCGCCGCCGGCCTTGCCACCGCGACCACCGATTTCGAGACGATGCGGGCGGAAGCGCACGCGCTGCGCGGGACCGCCGGCGTGGTCGGGCTGCGCCGCCTCGCCGAGCTCGCCGGGCTGATGGAGTCAGATCTGGCCGAAGCGAAGAAGACCGGCGTGATCCGCGGCGGCCGCGACCACCAGATCGCCGACGCCGCCAAGGCCCTGGCCGAGGGCGCCGCCGCGGCGGCTAAGGGCGAAGAAGAGCCGCCCGACGTCGGCCGCTCACTCGCCCAGCTGTTCAGCGCTTAGGCGGAGGGATCTTTTGGCCGCGGCAGCAGGGTCGGCCGCGAGCTGAACCCCGGGCAGGGGTTGCGACCGTTGGGGCTGGTGCGGATCCGTTCGTCGAAGCTGACGTAGTACTTGGCCGCGATCAGGTTTCCGCGCTCGACTTTCCAGATCAGCTTGCCCTCTTCGGGCCGCGCTTCGACGCCGGCCCTGTAGCGGCCGAGCAGCGGCTTGTCGCCGTCGGCGCGCACCTTGAAGATGTTCAGCCGTCGCGAGGCGTCGGGAAAGTTCTTGTTGCCGAACATGCAGGGCGCCGCGGCGCTGCCGGGCGGCACCGGCATCGTCGCGATCCCGTAGAAGAACTGGCGCTTGCGGTTGTAGCCGATCGTCGCATAGCCCTTGTAGGGGGCCGACAGGTCCTCGCAGGCGACCCCGTCCCGGTCGGGATCCATGCTCCCGGCATTGCGCTCGGGGCTGCCGCCGGCTTCGAGGAAGGCGTCCTGGGCGTCGGCTTGGGCCTTGAACGCGCCGCAGCCCGGCGCCGCAGCGCCGCTCCCGGCCGCGCCAAACGCCAGGGCAAGCGCCCCGGTGAGGCTTGCGAGGGCGGCAATGCCCAGCTTGGTACGCACGGTCTCGAACATCCGTCCAGCCATCCTAACCGCGTAAGTGGGGCGAGCTGGACTCGAACCAGCGACCGACGGATTATGAGTCACGCCCATCTTTGGTTGCGTGGCTTCCCGGGCCGATCTGAGTTTCGCTGAGTTCGCTCAGTTGCGCGTCGATCCCGGCGGTTCGGGAGATGTTTCGGGAGATGGTGTCTAGGGGGCGACCGCCCCGATCAGGCGAAGGCGGCAGCGCTCCAGCGGGAAGGCCGGGAACTCGCGGCGAAGGTGCTGGCCGTGGAAGTCGAAGGTGCGCGCGCCAGGCGAATGATGTGGCGCGCCGGCGATCGGGGCTGCTACCCGTGCGCCGAGAGCTACCGGCGCCAGTTTCACGACTCCGGCGACCAGCTGGACCGACTTCGCCTACGGATCGGATCAGTGACCAGGCGGGCGACGGCGCTACTAGCTAGAGCAGGTTGGCGCGCAGCCGTGAACCCTGGCGACGCGCGGAACCATCCGCTCCGAGTAGCGATCCTGATCGCCCTCGAAAAGAAACCCGACCGGCCGTTGGTCCCGGCCGAGTTCGTGGCCTCGATCGACGAGCCGCTGGGGCAGGTGTCCTACCACCGCCGGGTCCTCGACGACCTCGGCGAGATCGAAGCCGTCGACCCCGACCCCCTAGCCGGCAGCGGCGCCCGCGGCTACAAGCTCCCGGCACGGGACACCGACGCCGCGTAGGCCCGGCCGTCGCGCCGGAGATTCGTGGGGCGATGGTCGCTCAGGTCCTCGTCGGGATAGAAGACCTCGAAGGTCGCCCCCCATGCCGGCCAGCCGGAGGACGGCCGCTCGAGCTCGCGGCGCTCGCCTTCGTGGTCCCAGACGAGATCGCGCCCATCCTGAGATCGGGCGTAGGCGACGGCGCGTGCGGCGTCGGTGGCGGGCAGTTCGCTCCCGAACGTGACGGTCTCGCCCGGTCGCAGGAAGTCGACGATCTGGCGGGCGTAGGCGTCCTCGGCGACCAAGAGCACGGCGACGTTCTTGGCGACGCCGCCGCCGGCGTTGAAGAGCGCGACACCCATCGTCGGCTGCCCGGCACCCGGCAGGTTGAAGTTTGGCGACACGAGCAGCAAGGGGAGCAGCGCCTCGGCCTCAGCTTCCCTCGCCTCTTGAGCGGCCTTCCGCGCCTGGGCGACGGCGGCCCAGGAAGCGACGGCGGCGCCCGCGGCGGCAACCGTCGAGCCAACCTGTAGCCAGGTCGGGAACGCGACGGCGAGGATCACAGCCGCCAGGGCGGGTCTTCGGGTGCGATCCCACCGCTTGCGACCGGCACCGGCGGCATCGCGATCGAGACCCACGGCGGGGCGAGCTCGACATGCGGCTGGTGCTCGTCGCCGGCGATTACGACCAGCACGAGGACCAGGATCAGCGCGCCGATCGTGACGACGTGGACGATCACGATCTGGGGGCGCTCAAAGGGAGCGAGCGAGAGAGCCATGCCCTGACTATCGGACGTGGGCCGGACGCCTCCTGGCGGGCGCTGTGCGCTTTCACGCCTCCCGTCGGGGGGTGGCCTGGACGGGCGCTCCTACTTCGCGTCGTCGGCTTGGTCGTCGCCGAAGTCGAACTCGCGCACGCTCGCGTAGAGGACGACCACCGGGCCGCCGTGACGGTTGCGCTCGCCCCGCTTCGCGACCACGGCCTCGCCGAGCTCGAGCCGGGTCCGGTGATCGAGCCTGCGGCCGAGTTCGGGGTCCTCGAGCGCAGCTGCTCGCAGTCGGTCGAGCATCGGGTCGATGGTCGCCTTGGTCTCTTCGGCGGTGAGCAGAAAGCGCAGGTCGAGTTGGTGGCTACGGAGCCCGGTCGTCGGGGAATCGCCGGTCGGGGTGTGGCCGAGCAGGTGACTGCGGTAGTCGGCGATCTCGAAGCCGCCGGCGCTGTCCGGCACGCCGGTCCTGGGGTCGATCGCGACCCGCTTCACGTCGGCGAGCATACCCCGCAGCGGAAAGTGGTCCCGCCGCGGCCCGATTTAAGCCGACGCCGAGATGTTGAGGACTCGCTCGAGCAGCGCCACGTCCATCTCCTGCTGAAACGGGCTCGGCTTCCACCCCGAGTACTCCTGAATAAAGCCGCCCTTCGCGGCGCTCTGCGGATTCCACAGCTTGTCGACGACGCGCAGATCGGTCCAGCGCAGAGCTTCGCCCTCCGCGTTCACCGGCCAGGTGTAGTGGGTGAGGAAGTCCGAGCCGCCGAGCTCGGAATGGGGGGCGCCCTCGAAGGTGCCGTCACCCTCGACGAACCAGTGGATCGGAAGGCGCTCGCCGGGGTACTGCCGGCGCCAGATCGACCACAGTTCGGACGCCGACGCCTCCTCTGGCGTGTAGTCGTCCGAAACCGGGTCGCCGTGAACCTCCCAGCGCAGGCAGAGGTCGCTAGTCCGCTCGATGCCGCCCCGCCTGCTCGAAAACGTCCACATGCTCATCGCCTCCTCAATCGTCACCACGCTTGGTCACCGTCGGGTCGTCGCCGCCGCCGGGACGCCCGGTGGGCGGGAATGGGGCCGGCTGGACTCGAACCAGCGCGCCACAGATTATGAGTCTGGTGCTCTAACCAACTGAGCTACGGCCCCGGATGGCGGAGGCTACCCCGCGGGCCGTTCTGTGGAGGCTTCGCCTTGTCGCGACGATCCAAGGGCTGGCGCCGACGCCGTGGGCCAGGCGTCGGCGCCAGGTCGGCCTACGCTGGCTGAAACCGCAGGATTACGTCCTTGCCCTCGCCCTCGAGATAGCACCGCGTGAGAAGCGCCGGGGCTCCTCCGCGAACGCTGACCGCCAGAGAGCCGTCCTCGTACCAACGCAGGCGTACGCGATCGAGCTGGCCCGGGCGCCCGTCCCCTCCGAACTCGCATTCGACTTCGATCCCGTCGTAGGTGTCCGGGTTCGGCTTGTACTTCGTCACTTCGGCCATAGGTAGGGCCTCGCTTTCCGGAAGCGGCCCGCTCGCTTGCCGTGATGAGAACTTGCCGTTCGCGGGCGACGGCCGCGTCCAAGGTATCGCCCATCGTCTGCCTCCGCAACCCGAGACCTCGGCGAGTGGGCCGACGCGCGTACGTGATGAGGTCGCGCACTCCTACTTCTCGGAGACGCTGGGGAGATATTCGCCCTCAAGCCCCATTTCAGAGCCAGATCCCGAGCCTCCCAGGGATTATGAGTCCGCTGCTCTAACCAACTGAGCTACCGCCCCAGCGCACTGGAGACGATAGTCGTGCTCGAGCCCATCACCATCCTTGATCTGCCCCTCAGAGCAATGGTCTAGAGTCGCCCGACACGGTTTCGCCGTGCCAAACAATTGAGAGGCGGTCCTTTGGATCCGGTCGGATATGAGCTTTGTACTCCCGAGGGCGGCAAGGGCGGTGGCGTTCGCGCGACTCGTGAATTCCAACTTGGCGAGACCGTGATGATTGGTGAACTCGAGGGTGAGGTCGACCGCAACGACTCTCACGCGACCCAGGTCAGCCGGACCAAATGGGCTCGGCATCGTGGCCTCGGCCCAATCGTCAACCACTCCTGCGATCCGAACTGCGGCGTCGAGGTGAACGAGACCGGCGCCTGTGACTTCGTCGCCCGGGAATCGATCTCCGCTGGTGAGGAGATCACCTTCGACTACGCGATGCGCAACTACTCGATCGAGTATTTCCCAGGCGGATGCCTCTGCGGGGCCGACAACTGCCGTGGTTCCGTGACTGGCTGGAAGGACCTCTCCGCTGAGCGTAAAGCCGCCTACGAAGGCTCGGTCGCGCCCTACCTGCTGGAGATCGACCGCGAGCTGGACGATGCTATGGCGCCAGCCGCACCGGCAGCGTCTTGAGCTGGTTCAGGAAAGCCGATTCGACGAACACCGGGCGGCCGTCCAGCTCCATCTGCGGGTAGCGGGCGAGGGTCTCCTCGAGCATGATTTTCAGCTCGAGCCGGGCGAGTGCGGTGCCGAGGCAGAAGTGGCGGCCGCCGGCGCCGAAGGCCTGGTGTTCGGGGTTGCGGGTGACGTCGAAGCGGTCGGGGTCCTCGTAACGCTCCTCGTCGCGGTTGGACGAGAGGTACCAGAGGACCACCTTGTCGCCCTCTTTGATCTTGGTTCCGTTTAGCTCGGCGTCGCGGGTGGCGGTGCGGCGGAAGTGCCCGAAGGCGGGGAACATGCGCAGCGCCTCCTCGACGGTGCTGGGGACCAGGGAGGGATCATCGAGTACGAGCTGGCGCTGGTCGGGGTGCTCCATCAGCGCTCGCATCGCGCTGCAGTAGGTCGCCTTGGTGCTGTCGTTGCCGGCGGCGACCAGCAGGAAGAAGCCCATCACGATCTCGTGCTCCTCGAGCTTCTCGCCTTCGACCTCGGCGTGGACGAGGACGCTGGTCAAGTCGTCGGTTGGGTTCTCGCGCCGCTCGGCGATCAGCTTCTGGCAGCGCTCGAAGATTTCCGGCACGGTTTTGTGGATCGCGCCCTCGACCCCGTCGGGGTTGAGGTCGGGGTCGCTGGCGCCGAGCGCCGCGTTCATCATCTGCGCCCAGACCGCGTCGTCCTCGGGCGGGATGCCCATGAAGTTGCCGATCACCCGCGAGACCACCGGCTGGGCGACGTCGCTGACCAGGTCGCACTCCTCGCGGCCTGCCGAGGCCGTCGAGCACGTCGACGACGATCGCCCGGATTGCGTCCTCGTGGGCGGCGATCCGCTTCGGCGTGAAGCCGGCCTGAAAGAGCGCCTTCAGGCGGTCGTGCTTGGGCGGGTCCATGCCGATGAACATCGCCCGCATCAGCTCCAGCGGGAAGCCCGCGGTGACGGCGACGATTCCGCCTAGTTCGGAGGAGTAGGTCTCCCAGTCGCGGCTGACCGCGTGCACGTCGTCGGCCTTGGTGATCGACCAGAAGCCGGCCGATTCGGGGAACTCGGGCACGTGTGAGGTCCAGTGGACGGGGCACTCGCCGCGCATCTGCTTGAACAGCCCGTGGGGAGGGCCGTCCGGCCACTCCTCGCGATCGATCACGAGCACCTCTTTGAGATCGCGGTCGGCGACGCCCATCTCACCCTCCTCGTTCGGTTCCCAGCGGAGGGCCGATCTTACTTGGCTGGCTGGCCAACAAGAAGCGGATGGGTATCTTGCTCAAGAAGGCTTGTTCATGTAGCGACGTCAGGGGGTGTGCGATGAGGATCAGTTTGACTGAAGTGGTGGCGCCGGCTTCTGGCACCACCAAGGGCTGCTAGTCCGAGGCGGCGTCTCGGCCGCGCCGCCGTTTGTCTTTCATCTCTTTGCTTTTCGCTTTCGCGTCTTTGTAGGAGGACTCGACAAGGGTTTTGCCGCCGCTCCAGCCGAAGACCCAGGAGACCAGAACGACGGCAAGGAAGACGTTCCAGGCCGAGGTGACGAGCTGCTGGCTGATCGAGTAGGCGGTCGCGGTGGCGGCGTCGGTCGAGTCGGAGAGCGCGGCGGTGTTCATCGCCTGGGTCACGCCGACGCCGCCGGGGGTCGCTGAGACCGAGTTGGAGATCGAGTTCGAGGCGGTAACGGTGGCGACGTTGTGGAAGGTGACCGGGATGCCGTAGGCGCCGAGGAAGACTGCGACGATCCCCAGTCGGGCCGCGTAGCTGCCCAGCTCGGGCAGCACCACGTCGACGACGAAGCGCCGCGGCGTGCGCAGCACGGCGCCGCCTTCGGCCACCTGCGCGCGCAGTCCCGCCAGGCGCTCCCAGAAGACCCGCCCGAGCAGCACGAGTAAGACGATCGCCCCGGCGACGATCGCCACGACCAGGCCGGTGTGGTCGGAGAGGAAGCCGAGCTTGATCGAGAACGAGCCGGCGACCGAGACGAACAGGTAGAGGTAGAGAGCGACGTTGAAGACCGTGAACGGGATCTTCTGGACGACGATCCCGGAGAACATCATCGTGAAGGTCGCGCCGACGAACAGGGTGGTGAACATCAGCAGCATCACCCAGGTCCCGATGTTGGCCGGGAGGAAGCTGTTCATCGCCACGGCCGTGGCGTAGGAGGCGAGGACGATCCGGTAGGTGACCCCGCCGGTCGGCAGCGCCGCCCGCAGGATCCCGAACCAGGCCAGCGCCGCCAGCGCGGTCTGGATCGTCTGCAGGACGACGCCGGCGAGGATCGCCCAGAGCGGGACCTCGGCGAGCTTGTCGAAGAGGGCGTCGATCCACTCCCGGACGGGGACGCCGAGCAGGTCGAGGACGGAGATCGAGAGGGCGACGCCGCCGACCCAGACGGCGATCCGGGTCAGGCGGCGTGACAGCGACTGCGAGCGCAACGCGGGCGCGCTGGCTCAGGGGATCAGTTCTTCTGCCTTCTTCTTCGCTTCTTCGATGCCCTTTTCGGTCTGCTTGGCGCCTTCTTCGATGCCTTTTTCGGCCTGCTTGCGCGCTTCTTCGACGCCCTTGCTCGCATTGCCCTTGGCGTCTTCGGTCTGCTTGCGCGCTTCTTCCAGCGCCTTCTTCGCTTCGTCAGCCGCTTCCGTGACGCCTTCTTGCGCCTTTTCGACGCCCTGTTCGATTTCCGTCTGGGCCTTGGAGCTGACGCTGTCGCTGTCGTCGCTGCCGCAGCCCGACCAGATCACGCCGCCGCCGATGACCGCCACGATGGCTAGCGCAGCGCCGGTCGCGCGCAGCCTCGTGGGTTTGGTCGGCTGGTCCTCAGTCAATGTCGTGCCCCCCGATCATGTGGGTGAAGGTTCTCCGGCCTTGCGCCGGCTGCACCGAACGTATTGCATTGCGCGGATGACCGAGGAGATCGAGATGGACGATTTCGAGTCGCTTGTCGCCGACGCGATCGACGCCCTGCCCGAGGAGTTCCAGCGGCTGCTCGAGCGGGTCGCCGTCGTCGTCTCCGACCTCGGCGCCGAGCGCGACGCCTACGGCGAGTACTTCGGCGACGGGGTTGCCTTCGAAGGCTTCGAGGACCGGATCGTGATCTACCGCGACACCCTCGAGCGCGACTTCGGCCATGACCGGGGCGAGCTCGCCCGGCAGGTCGAGCAGACCCTGCGCCACGAGCTCGCCCACCACCTCGGCTGGGACGAGCGCGGCGTCGACGGGCTCGGCCTCTGAGTCGAGCGTCGGTCGGCTAGTCGCGGACCCGGCAGTCGCGGGTCAGGCGGTGTCGAGATCGGTGCCGCCGGCGAACCGGAAGGTGCCCCGGGCGAAGGTGAAGATCGCGGTGTGAAACCTGCCGGCGCTGCGCAGCTGGCGCTGAGATAGCCCCGCCGCTCGCCCCGGTAGGAGTATTCGCGCCCGATCTCGAGCTCGATCTGGGTGATCGAGCCGACCCCGCTGGCGAGCTTTGGCAGCCGGGTAGCGAGCACGGTCCCGAATTCCCCCTTGGCCTGGTGGCGGATCCGCAGCGGCAGGACCGAGGAGGCCGGATCGGGGTGGTCCCGTAGAGGTGGAGCAGCAGGGCGGGCTTGCCGGCCGTGGCCGTGTTGAAGACGAGGATCCGGCCGGCGGCTGGGAACCGGGTCCGCCGCCGCCGAGTTCGGCGGATAGCTCCCGCGCCCGACCAGCGCCGGCCGGCAGCGGGCCAGGGCGGCTTGGCTCGTGGTCGATTGCAGGTCGGTGCCCGGCAGCGCGGCAGCCCGACGGTCGAGAGGCTGCCGTTGCGGTTGATTTCGATTTCGCAGCCAGCGCAGCGGCGGGGGGTGGCTGCCGTCGATCGGTCGAGATCCTGCCGGCGACCGCGATACCGGCACGGCGCGCTCGCGCGGCAGCGAGTGGGGGGCGAAGCTGGCGTCGAAGGCGACCTGCAGGTTGCCCGTCCGCGCACCTCGCCTTTCGCGAAGGCGGCCCCCAGCGCGCCGCCAAGGCCAGCACGACGCCTATGCCAACTCGTCGGCGCATCCTCCCACGGCCAGTCTAGGCGGGGGTTTCTGCGGCTAGGGTTGGGCGATGGTTGAGCCGGGAGCTGGAGCGAGCTCTCCGCGGGCGACGATTTCGCCGGCTACCGGATCGAGCAGCGGCTCGGGCGCGGCGGCATGGGGATCCTCTACCTGGCGATCGAGCCGGGGCTCGAGCGGCGGGTGGCGCTGAAGCTGATCGCGCCGGAGGCGGCGGCCGAAGAGGTCTTCGCCAGGCGCTTCGCCGAGGAGTCGCGGATCGCCGCCTCGATCGAGCACCCGAACGTGGTCCCGATCTACGCCGCCGGCGAGGAGGACGGCGTCCCGTACATCGCGATGCGCTACGTCGCCGGCTCCGACCTCGGCCGCCGGATCGCCCGCGAGGGCCGGCTCGAGCCGGAGCAGGCGGTGGCGCTGATCGCCCAGGTCGCCAACGGGCTCGACGCGATCCACGCCGCCGGCCTCGTCCACCGCGACGTCAAGCCCGCCAACGTCCTGCTCAGCGGCGAGCCCGGCGTCGAGCACGCCTACATCACCGACTTCGGCGTCGCCCGCAACGTCGCCACCAACTCCGGCCTGACCCAGACCGGCCGCTTCGTCGGCACCCTCGACTACGTCGCCCCCGAGCAGATCTCGGGCGGCGCGGTCGACGCCCGGGTCGACGTCTACGCGCTCGGCTGCCTGCTCTTCAAGCTGCTGACCGGCGAGGTGCCGTTCCCGCGCGAAGGCGAGGCCGCCCGCCTCTACGCCCACCTCAACGATCCGCCGCCGGCGCCCTCGCTCTACGCGCCGGCGGTCGTCGATGGCGCTCGACGACGTCGTCGCCCGGGCGATGTCCAAGCAGCCCGGCGACCGCTACCCCTCCGCCGGCGACCTCGGCCGCGCCGCGCTCGCCGCGCTCAGCGGCGCCGCGGTCCGTCCCCGAGCGCACCGTCGCCACCGGCGCCGCCGCGACGGTCGAACCGGAGACGGTGGCGGCGATCGAGCCGACGGCGGAATCGACGCCGGCGGAGATCGAAGCGCCGCCGCGGCGACCGCCGAGACCGGCCGCCTGCACCCCGGGCCGCACGAGGCGCTGACCGAGCCCGAGGTCGAGGGCCCGAAGCGCAACCCGCTGCTGATCGGCGGCGCCCTGGCGGCGATCGCGGTGATCGTGATCCTCGGCTTCGTCCTCACCTCGAGCGGGGGAGGGGGCGATGAGACCGCCGGGGACGGTAGACGACGCCGCGCGAAGCGACGACCGAGGAGCCGACGAAGGAAAAGACGAGGAAAGAGAGCCGAGCCGCGCCTGTCAGCTCGGCGCTGATCTCCCAGGCGGATGCGATCTGCTCCGAGGCACGGTCGTCCTACGAAGCGAGCAGGACCTTCCCCGACGGGGAAACCGAGGCGGCATGAGGTCGAGTTCGCCGAACAGCTGGTCGCGATCTCGAGCCGGCAGGTGAGCGAGATGGGCGCTGGATCCGCCGGAGAGCAAGGAAGAGAGTACCGCGAATACCTCCAGTTGCGGAAAGAAGTCGCCAGGAGGGACTGGACGCCCCGAAGCGCGAGGACAGGGAACCCGACCGCGTACGTGAGCGACGAAACGCGCGGCCCGACGACGAACGCTGGGGCGGATCGCGGAGGAAATCGGCTTCGAAGTCTGCAGCGAGAATGATGAACCTGACGGTTCGCCTCGAGGGCGAGCTCGTCGTGCTCGAGCCGATCTCGCCGGGCCACGCAGACGAACTCTTCACGGCCGCGCAGGCGCCGGAGATCTTCGAGTGGCTCGCCCACATCGGCCGGACCGCGAGTACTTCGACCCGTGGATGGAGCAGACCTTGGCGGCCGCCGCCGAGGGGACGGAGGGTCCCTTCGCGGTCCGCCGCCGCGCCGACGGCGTCATGGTCGGCAGCACCCGCTACATGGCGGTCCGCCCGGCCGACCGGGCGTTGGAGATCGGCTGGACCTGGTTCAACCCCAGCGCCTGGCGGACCGGGACCAACCTGGAGACCAAACTGCTGCTGCTCGGCCACGCCTTCGACGACCTCGGCTGCGTGCGGGTCGAGTTCAAGACCGACGCCCGCAACGAACGCTCGCGCAACGCGATCGCCGCTCTGCCGGCCCAGTTCGAGGGCGTCCTCCGCAACCACATGATCGTCCCCGACGTCGGCCAGCGCGACAGCGCCTACTACAGCGTGATCGACGCCGAGTGGCCCGAGGTGCGGGCCAACCTCGAACGCCGCCTCCACCGCTGACGCGATTGTCCTTTTGAGCGTGCCCTAGTACGTCGAAAAGGACGAGGGCGACTCAGTCTTTGCTCCGGTCCTCGGGGTGGGTGAGTTTTTCGGCTTTTTGGCGGACTTCTTCGCCGGCTTCGCGGGTCGCTTCGCTCGCTTCGCGGGTTGCCGCGAGGGCCTCCTCTTTGACCGCCGCCAGGCCCTCGCTCGGCTTGCCGCCGACGATGTCGCGGAAGGCATCCTTGAAGCGCTCGGTGCGGCGGTCTGGGGGGAAGCGCTCTTCGGCCTTCTGCTTCTTCGGGCTTGCGCTTCGCCGTAGCGTCGCCGCGCCCAGGCTGACTCCGGCTTGCCGAGCCGGCAGGCGCCGTAGAGGGCGATCGGGAAGACGAAGAAGCCGACGCCCCGTGCAGGCCCGCCCCTTGAAGAAGCAGAGCGCGACGAGAGGGAGACGACCAGGGCGCCGAGGCGATGCCGCGGCACTCATCGGAGCCGTCTTCGATCGTGAACGGGGTGAAGCCGAGCACGACCAGCAACATCGCCGCGGCGGCGATCACCGTCGCGTCGATCGAGCTGCGCCCCTCCTCCGCCCAGTAGACGTCGTCGAGGTAGACCCAG
>CAWINA010000003.1:0-170346 GCA_963837405.1 uncultured Thermoleophilia bacterium | reverse complement strand
GGCCGGCGGGGCGCAGCTCGCCCTCCATCACCCGGGTCGCCATCTCGTGTTTGGCGACCGCGAGGATCGGCACCGCGGCGCCGAGCGCGATCGGCACCTGGATCAGGAAGATCGACTGCCAGGAGATCAGCTCGGTGAGCAGGCCCCCGACCGCGGGGCCGAGCGCCGCCCCGGTCGCACCGGCGCTCGCCCAGACCGCGGCCGCGCGCTTCTCCGAGCCGACCGTCGCCGGCAGCAGCTCGAGCGCCGCGGTGACCGCGGCGGCACCGCCCAGCGCCTGCACGCAGCGGGCGACGATCAGGGTCGAGAGCTCACCGGCGACCCCGCAGGCGAGGCCGGCGCCGGCGAAGATCGCCAGTCCGATCGCGGCAGCGACACCGGGCCCGAAGCGGCGGGCGATGTGCGCGGCCGGGACCGCGGCCAGCGCCATCACCAGGTTGAACGAGATCAGCACCCAGGTGACGCCGGCGACGCTGGTGTCGAGTTCGCGATAGATCTCCGGCAGCGCCAGGACGACGATCGAGGAGTCGGCGAGGACGATGCCGACGGCGAGCGCCAGCGCGGCGACGCGGGGCCGGGGCGAGTCGGTCATCAGTACCCCAGCTCCCGGCCGTACTTCTCGCGGTACTCGTGGCGCTTCTCCAGCACCTCTTCGACGTAGGCGCGGGTTTCGGGGAACTCGATGTCGTCGACCGTGAGCTCGGCGCCGCCCCACTCGTCGGCGTTGCCCGGCCCGGCGTTGTAGGCGGCGAGCGCCGCCGCCTCGTCGCCGTCGTAGCGTTCGAGCAGTTCGGCGAGCAGGAAGGTGCCGTAGCGGATGTTGATTTCGGGGTCGGCCAGGTCCTCCAGCTCGAAGCTGGTGCCGCCGCTCTGGCTCTCGATGAATTCGGCCGCTTCCGGGGTGATCTGCATCAGCCCGCGGGCGCCGGCGTGCGAGGTCTGGTCGACGAACTTCGACTCCGAGTAGATAACCGCCGCGATCAGCGAGGCGTCGACGCCCTTTTCGCGGGACTGCTGGCGGATGATGTCCTCGTGGCGAAGCGGCAGGGTGAGCTCCTTGATCGCCTTGTCGAAGGCGCCGCTGGCGACGAGCACGCCGGCGGCGAGGCCGATCAGGACGGCGACCAGGCCGAGCGCGAACGCGCCGCCGCCGCCGAACCCGCCGACTCATCCCCGCAGCTTCTCGATCAGCGCGGACAGCGCCGCCTCGAGGTCCTCCACCGAGCCGTCGTTGGCGACCACGTGGTCGGCCCGCTCGGCCTTCTCGACCTGCGAGAGCTGGCGCGCCTCGCGCTCGTCGACAAGGGCGTGGCCGCGCGCCTCGGCGCGCTCGCGGCGCAGCTCGTCGGCGGCGACGACGGCGACGGTCGCGTCGAAGACCTGCCGCGCGGCCGCCCTCGAAGAGCAGCGGCACCTCGACCACCGCGAGCTCGGTCTCGGCCGGCAGCGCGGCCAGCCAGGCGGCCATGCGCTCGGCGACCAGCGGGTGGATCTGCGCCTCGAGCCAGCTCAGCTCCTCGGGGTCGGCGAAGACGATCTCCCCGATCCGGGTCGCGGTTTACGCCCTCCGGGGGCGCCACCTCCGAGCCCCAGCGCTCGACCAGGCGGCCCGCAGCGGCTCGGACTCGAGCAGCTCGTGAACGACTGCGTCGCTGGAGAGAGTGGCGGCGCCGAGGCGGCCGAAGGCAGCAAGGGCCTCGGACTTACCGGCCGCGATACCGCCGGTGAGGCCGAGCTTCAGCGGCATCGCCGTTTAAGAGTCGGTCGGAGTCCTCGGACTCGGAGCCCTCGCCGGACGCCTCGTCGACGTCATCGGGAGAGTCGGGGCGCTCGGAGACCGATTCGCCCTCGTGCGCCTCCTCGCCGGCATCCGCAGCCTCGGCCGTTGCTCTCGGCAACCGGGGCCTCGCGGCGGGCTCCTCGACCTCGCGGCTCCTCGGCGACGGGCTCCTCGGCCGGCGGCTCCTCGACTGCCTCGGCCGGGGCCTCCTCGGCGGGAGCGGCCTCAGCAGGCGCCTCCTCGACCGCGATCTCGGCAACTGGCTCCTCGACGGGGCCTCGGCATCGGCAACCTCGGCCGGCCGCCTCGGCGACCTCGGCCGGCGCCTCCTCGTCGGGTGCGACCTCGCGCCCTCGGCGGCGGCAATCTGCTCGCTGAGGCCCTGCATCGGCATGTTCTGCCCCTCGACCCGCTTGATGCTGAGCGAGAGACGGCGACGCTCTTCGTCGATCTCGAGGATCTTCACGTTCAGGCTGGCGCCCGGCTCGACCACTTCGCTCGGGTTCTCGACGTGGTGGTCGGCAAGCTCGGAGATGTGGACCAGACCCTCGACCCCGGGCAGGATTTCGACGAAGGCGCCGAAGGCGACGACCTTGGTCACCTGCCCCTCGAGCACGTCGCCCGGGCGGTGGGTGCTGATCACGCGCTGCCACGGGTCCTCCTGGGTCTGCTTCAGACCGAGGGAGATGCGCTGGCGGTCGCGGTCGATGTCCAGCACTTTGATCCGCACCGTGTCGCCGATCGCGACGACTTCGGAGGGATGGTTGACGTGGCTCCAGGAAAGCTCGGAGATGTGGATCAGGCCGTCGATCCCGTCGAGGTCGACGAAGGCGCCGAAGTCGACGATGTTGGAGATCTTGCCTTCGACGACCTGGCCCGGCTCGAGGCGGCCGAGGATCTGCTCGCGGACCTCCTTGCGCTCCTCCTCGAGGACGGCGCGGCGCGAGAGCACGACGTTGTTGCGGGAGCGGTTGAGCTCGATCACTTTGCACTCGAGCGTCTGGCCCATGAACTCGTCGAGGTTGTGGACGCGGCGGATGTCGACCAGCGAGGCGGGCAGGAAGCCGCGCACCCCGAGGTCGAGGATCAGGCCGCCCTTGACGACCTCGATGACGCTGCCTTCGACCGGTTCGCCGGAGTCGGCGGCGACCTCGATGCGGCGCCAGGCCTTCTCGAAGCGGGCGCGCTTCTTGGAGAGGATCAGGCGGCCCTCGGCGTCCTCCTTAGTGAGGACCAGGGCGTCGACCTCCTCGCCCAGCTCGACCTCTTCGTGCGGGTCGACCGACTTGCGGATCGAAAGCTCGTTGGACGGGAATGACGCCCTCGGCCTTGTAGCCGATGTCGACGAGGACCTCGTCCTTGTCGATCCGGACGACTTTGCCGTTGACGACGTCGCCCTCGTCGAAGGACACCATCGTCGCCGCGTAGTTCGGGACGATCTTGCCGTCGATCTGCAGCAGCAGGCCGTTCGAGCCGTCGACGGGCGTGGCGGTGGGGGCAGGGGTCAGGGTCTCGGTCGCAGACACGGCCGCGCATGATGGCAGAAAAGCGCGGGCGGGCGCTGGCCTGGATACGCTGCCGACAGATGCCGGTCAGGGCCACCAAGCGCGGCGACGAACGCACGCCCCTGGACGGGCGACGCGACGTGCTGATCTGCGGCGCCAGCTTCGCCGGCCTGGCGATCGCGCGCGAGCTGGCGGGCTCAGGGGCCGACGTGCTGATGGTCGACCGCTACGAGATCGGCGAGCGCCAGACCTCTGCCTGCGGGATCCCGACCGAGTGGCTGCGCCGGCTCGGGCTGATGGATTCCGAGCGCCAGCGCTTCGACACCCTGGTCATGCACACCCCGCACGGGACCTCGCGCTACAAGCTGCCCTGGACCTTCTCGACCTTCGACTACCGCGAGCTCTGCCAGCTGCTCTGGGCGCGACTGCGACGCCGAGTTCGAGACCGCCAAGGTGAACGGGCGAGCAGCTGTCGAGTTGCTCTCGAATAGCGAGAGGAACTCGACAGGCGAGATCGCGGTCGACACCGACCGCGGCGTGATCTCGGCGCCGCTGGTCGTCGACGCGCTCGGCTGGCGCCGCGTGCTCGCCTCCGGCGACGGCTACCAGCCGCCCGACGCGCCGCTCTCGCGCGGGCTCGAGGTGCACCCGCCCGGCAAGGACGACGACCTCGCGATCTGGATCGACCGCAAGTACGTACCGGCCGGCTACGGCTGGTCGTTCCCGGCCGACGACGAGCTGCGGATCGGGGTCGGCTCCTTCGACCCCCGCTTCCACGTCAAGGACACGACCGTGCTGCTGACCGAGGACCTCGGCAAGCGAGCCGAACGAGTACCAGGGCAACTGGATCCCGCACAAGCTGCGCAAGGCGACCGAGGGCGGCGTCTTCTTCGCCGGCGACTCGGCCGGCCACTGCCTGCCGCTGAGCGCCGAGGGGATCCGCACCGCGCTCTACTTCGGGATCGCCCTGGGACGCGAGCTGCGCGGCGTCGTCGAGGGGCGCCAGAGCCGCGAGCAGGCGGCCGCCACCTACGCCGAGTTCAACGACTCGCACGAGTGGAAGTTCAAGTGGATGCTGCGCGTGCAGAAGCTGGTCCCGCGGGTGCCGCCGCGCGTGCTCGCGCCGCTGATCCGGCTGCTGGGCAACAAGCGCTTCGTCGACTGGTCCTTCACGCACTACCTGAACATCGCCCCACCGGAGTTCGCGCCGGAGCAGCGCGCCGAGCGCGCTCCCGAGCCGGTCGCCTCCTAACCCGGGCTACATGCGGAACATCGTCGCCGCCGGCGGCGCCAGCGGCGCGTTGGCGCAGGCGCCGAGCGCGAGGCCGACGTAGCGGCGGGTGTCGAGCGGGTCGATCACGCCGTCGTCCCAGAGCCGCGCGGTCGAGTAGTAGGGCTGGCCCTGGCGCTCGTACTGCTCCTTCAGCTGCCGCCCCGGTCTCGGGCTGGCCGACCTCGGTCATCACCATCGCCGCCTGCTCGCCGCCCATCACCGAGATCCGCGCGTTCGGCCACATCCAGAGGAAGCGCGGCGCGTAGGCCCGCCCGCACATCCCGTAGTTGCCGGCGCCGTAGGAGCCGCCGACGACGACGGTCAGCTTCGGCACCCGCGCGGTGGCGACGGCGGCGACCATCTTGGCGCCGTCCTTGGCGATCCCGCCCGCCTCGTACTCGGGCCCGACCATGAACCCGGCGATGTTCTGGAGGAAGAGCAGCGGCACGCCGCGCTGGTTGCAGAGCTCGATGAAGTGGGCGGCCTTCAGCGCGCTCTCGCTGAAGAGGATGCCGTGGTTGGCGATCACCCCGACTGGGTGGCCGTGGACGTGGCCGAAGCCGGTGACCAGGGTGGTGCCGTACTCGGGCTTGAACTCGTGCAGGCGGCTGCCGTCGAGTAGCCGGGCGAGGATCTCGCGCGGGTCGTACGGCGTGCGCAGGTCGGTGGGGACGGCGCCGTAGAGGGTCGCCGGGTCGACCGCCGGCTCCTCGACCGCGGCCCGGGCCCAGGGCGGCGTCGGCTTGGCCGGCAGGGTGGCGACGATCGAGCGAACCGTGCGCAGCGCGTCGGCGTCGTCGGCGGCGAGGTGGTCGACGACGCCGGAGGTGCGGGCGTGCAGCTCGCCGCCGCCGAGCTCCTCGGCGCTCACGTCCTGGCCGGTCGCCGCCTTCACCAGCGGCGGGCCGCCGAGGAAGATCGTCCCCTGTTCGCGGACGATCACGGTCTCGTCGCTCATCGCCGGCACGTAGGCGCCGCCGGCCGTGCAGGAGCCCATCACCGCGGCGATCTGCGGGATCCCCTGGGCCGACATCGTCGCCTGGTTGAAGAAGATCCGGCCGAAGTGCTCGCGGTCGGGGAAGACCTCGTCCTGCATCGGCAGGAAGGCGCCGCCGGAGTCGACCAGGTAGACGCAGGGCAGGCGGTTCTGCAGCGCCACCTCCTGGGCTCGCAGGTGCTTCTTCACCGTCATCGGGTAGTAGGTGCCGCCTTTGACGGTGGCGTCGTTGGCGACGACGACGACCTCGCGGCCGTGCACGCGGACGATCCCGGCGACCATCGCCGGCGCCCGGCGCGCCGCCGTCGTAGAGGTCCTCGGCGGCGAGCGGCGCCAGCTCGAGGAAGGGGCTGCCGGGGTCGGCGAGGCGGTCGACCCGCTCGCGCGGCAGCAGCTTGCCGCGGGCGACGTGGCGCTCGCGGGCCTTCTCGCCGCCGCCTGCGGCGGCGCGGCGCAGCCGTGCGTCGAGGTCGGCGACCAGCTCGCGGTGGGCGGCCTCGTTGCGCTCGAACTCGGCGCTGTCCGGATCGGCGTGGGTGTGCAGGACGGTCACTGCGTCTCCCTCCTCCTCGCTCGGCCAGGGCGACGAGCAGCTGGCCGCGGGCGACCTGGTCGCCGGCCGCGACCAGGACCTCGGCGACGGTCCCGTCGGCGGCGCTCTGCACCGCCATCTCCATCTTCATCGACTCGACCACGACCAGCACCTGGCCCTCCGCGACGGCGTCGCCGGGGGCGCAGCGGACGTCGATCACGGTCCCCGGCATCGGCGCCTCGAGCGAGCCGGCGGCGGCCGCCGGCGACCCGCGGCTCGTCCGCGTCGCGCAGCGCGAATCGCCGCGGCTCCGCCGCACCGTCGAGCAGCCAGACCGCGTCGCCGTCGCGGAACGCCCGGGGGCGTGGCGAGTTGCTCACGGACGTGAGTGAGTAAGTCGACAGGTCAACGGCCACCTCGGCGCTCTCCCCGTTCGCCTCGATCTCCGCGCGGATCGCTCCCGGCCCGGTCGCGCGCCAGGCGTCGAGGGCGTCCCAGGGGTCGTCGGAGGCGGGCTCGCCGAGCAGCTCGAGCAGGGCGAGCTGGCGGCAGGTCCTCGCGCGGCGCCGGCGGCGCGACCTCGGCGCCGAGCCGCTCGATCAGGCCGGTGTCCATCTCCCCCGCCCGGACCTCGGGCCGCGCCAGCAACGCCCGCGTGTGGGCGACGTTGGTGCCAGGGCCGAGCAGAACGAGCTCGGCGAGGCCGCGGTCGAGCCGGCGCAGCGCGGCGGCGCGGTCGGGGGCGTGGGCGACGACCTTGGCCAGCATCGGGTCGTAGTCGGAGCCGACCTCGGTCCCCTCCTCCACCCCGCTGTCGACCCGCAGGGCGGCGGGCTCGCGGTAGACGGCGATCCGCCCGGTCGAGGGCAGGAAGCCGCGCGCCGGCTCCTCGGCGTAGACCCGGGCCTCGATCGCGTGGCCGTCGAAGGCGACGTCGTCCTGGGTCAGCGGCAGCTTCTCGCCGGCGGCGACGCGCAGCTGCAGCTCGACCAGGTCGAGGCCGGTCACCGCCTCGGTCACCGGGTGCTCGACCTGCAGGCGGGTGTTGACCTCGAGGAAGTAGAAGCTGGCCGGGTCGTCGCGCTCGGCGATCAGCTCGACCGTGCCGGCGTTGACGTAGCCGCACTCGGCGACCAGGGCGAGGGCGGCGGCGCCGATCCGCTCGCGCAGCTCGGCCGAGACGACCGGCGACGGCGCCTCCTCGACAACCTTCTGGTGGCGGCGCTGCAGGCTGCACTCGCGCTCGCCGAGGTGGATCGCGTTGCCGTGGGAGTCGGCGATCACCTGCACCTCGAGGTGGCGGGAGCGCTCGACGTAGCGCTCGACCAGCAGCCGGTCGTCGCCGAAGGCGCCCTGCGCCTCGCCGTCGGGCGGCGCCGATCGCCTCCACCAACTCCTCGCGCGTGCGCACGATCCGCATCCCCTTGCCGCCACCGCCGGCGGCCGCCTTCAGCATCGCCGGCAGCTCGTTCTCGGCCGCCCAGGCGAGGATCTCCTCGTCGCCCAGGCGCTCGCCCTGCAGGCCGGGCAGGACCGGGACACCAGCCGCGGCGGCGGCGCCCTTGGCGGCGACCTTGTCGCCGAGCAGGGCGATCGCCTCGGGGCCGGGGCCGACGAAGACGATCCCGGCCTCGGCGCAGGCGCTGGCGAAGGGAGCCCGCTCGGAGAGGAAGCCGTAGCCGGGGTGGATCGCCTCGGCCCCGGTCTCCTGCGCCGCCGCGAGGATCCGCTCGACGTCGAGGTAGGACTCGAGCCGGCGCGGTCGGCCCGATGTGGACGGCGCGGTCGGCGGCGCGCACGTGCGGCGCGTCGGCGTCGGCGTCGCTGTAGACGGCGACCGACTCGATCCCGAGCCGGCGCATGGTGCGGGCGACGCGGACGGCGATCTCACCGCGGTTGGCGATCAGCACCCGCTCGAACATCAGCGCTGCCAGTCGACGGGGCCGGCGACGAGGGTGTGGGACCCGAGCGGGCGGCCGAGCACCCGCTGCGCCTCGGCCGAGGCGGCGAGCAGCTTGGCGAGGTCGATCCCGGTCGCGATTCCCATCTCCTCGAACATCGAGACCAGGTCCTCGCTGGCAACGTTGCCGGTCGCGCCGGGCGGGACCGGGCAGCCGCCGAGCTCGCCGAAGCTCGACTCGAAGGAGGTGCAGCCCGCCTCCAGCGCGGCGAGCGCGTTGGCGAGACCCTGGCCGCGGGTGTTGTGGAAGTGAGCGGTCAGCTCGACCCCGGGCAGCTCCGCGGGCGCCCGCTCGAAAAAGTCGCGCACCTGGGCCGGGTTGGCCATCCCGGTGGTGTCGCCGAAGCCGATCTCCTCGGCGCCGGCCGCGTGCAGCTTCGCGGCGATCTCGAAGACCCGATCGGCCGGAACCTCGCCCTCGTAGGGGCAGCCGAAGCTGGTGCTGATGACCGCCTCGCAGCGCAGCCCGGCCCCACGGGCGCGGCCGAGCACGCGCTCGAGGCCGGCGAGCGACTCCGCGACCGAGCGGTTGACGTTCTTGCGGTTGTGGGTCTCCGAAGCGGAGAGGAAGACGTTGACCTCGTCGAACCGGTCGCGCAGCTCCAGCGCTGCGTCGAGGCCGCGCTCGTTGGGGACGAGGACGGAGACCGCGACCGCGTCGGGAATCTCCGCCCGTTCCAGGACCTCGCGGCCGTCGGCGAGCTGCGGGATCACGTCGGCGCGCACGAAGCTCGTCACCTCGAGCCGGCGCACCCCGGTGGCGGCCAGCAGCTCGACCAGGCGCACCTTGTCCTCGGTCGCGATCGTCTCCGGCTCGTTCTGGAAGCCATCGCGCGGGCCCACCTCGCGGATCCGCACCGAGTCTGGGAGCTTCATCCCGTCCTTATACCGAATCATCCTTCTAATTTCGAGCGTTCATTCGGATTTCTGAGAGTTGCCGTGATCTTTGCGGCGGACCCGTGTTGGATAGTTCGATGAACCAACGCGGCGCGATTCGGGTAGACCAGGGGGAGCGATGAACCCGCCTCCCGCCCAGCCGATCGCCAGCCGTCTCTTCCTCGGGCCGGCGCTCCGCACGCAGTCCGACAGCCGCTTGGTGAAGCTGGTGCGCGAGGGCTACGAGACCGCCTTCGAGGAGATCGTCCGCCGCTACCGCAAGCCGCTCGACCGCTTCGCCGCCAGCTTCGTCGGCAACCGTTCCGAGGACGTCACCCAGGACGCGCTCTCGAAGGCGCTACTGGCGCTGCGCGGCTCCGACAACGAGGTCGAGCTGCGGCCCTGGCTCTACCGGATCGTCCGCAACACGGCGCTGAACGACATCCGCGACCGGCCGCCGACGGTCGAGCAGCTGGAGGAGACCCTGGCGGGCGGGGCGGGCGCCGCCGTCGAGGCAGAGCGGCGCGAGGAGATGACGGAGCTGCTGGCACGCCTACGGGCGCTGCCCGAGCCGCAGCGGGCGGCGATCGTGATGCGCGAGCTTGAAGGACTGAGCCACGACGAGATCGCCGCCGCGCTCGGGGTCAGCGGCGGCGCGGCGCGGCAGGCGATCTACCGGGCACGGGTGGCACTCCGCAACGGGTTCGGACTGCTGCTACCGCTGCCCCTACTGCGAGCGCTGTTCGAGCACGGCGCCGCGGCCGAAGCGGCGACTCTGGGAGGGATCGGCGCGGGCACCGCGCTGAAGGCCGGACTGGCGACGGTGCTCGTCGCCGGCTCGGTCGGCGCCGCCGGCGTCGCGATCGAGGACCAGCGTTCGGGGAGCGGCGGCCCCGACCCGGCCGAGGCGGCGGTCAGCGGAGAGCCGCGGAGCGGCGAGGGCGGCGCGGACAGTGCCAGCGGTGGCGGGGGCTCCTCGGGGCCCGGTCCCGGCGGCGAGCGCGAGCCCGGTGACGACCGCGGCGACAGCAGCGGGCCCGGCAGCGGCGAGGCCGACGACGACAGCGGCCGCGGCTCCGACGACGAGCGCCGCGGCGAGGATCGCTCTGGGCCTGGCGACGGGGACGGCGACGACAACTCGGGCCGCGGTCGCGGGCGAGGACGGGGCGGCGACGATGATGGCGACGACCGTTCGGGATCGAGCACTTCGGGGTCGGGCAGCTCCGGCTCGGGGTCGGATGACGACGATGACTTTGTCGCCCCTCCCCCGCCCGAACCGAGCGACGACGCGGCCGACGACGACAGCGGCGAGTCCGACTCGAGCGGCTCCGGCAGCTCCGGCCCTGGTGGCGGAGACGACGACTAGCCACGCTCCCGCCCGGAGTTGGACGTTTGACCTAATCAGCGCCCGCCCCGGTGTTCGCCTCTCGATGCTGGGTACCCACTTTTGCGGAGACCCCGGAACCAACCCGAGGAGGACCCAATGGCAGGATTCAGGAGGAGCCGCGCGCGAGCGCTGGCGCCGTTGCTGGCGGCCCTAGTCGCCGTCGCCGCGCTGGCCGCTGCCGGGCCCGGCGGGCGCCCAGAACGGCTCCCACTTTTCAGACGATGACGGCCCGGCGGGCACGATCGCCTCCTACGACAGCGCGACCGGCACGCTGGTGATCGATCTCGCGGAGGGCGGCTCGATCAGCGGCCTCGTCACCTCCCGCACCTGGATCGACGGCGACGACGACGGCTGCGACGCGACCCGCAAAGCGAAATCTGCCCGCGATGGCGGCAAAGTCGCCCGCAATGGCGACTGGGGCTGCCACGAGCGCGGCAACGGCCGTCACGGTCACGGCGAGGGCCGCGGCTGGCACCACGGCTGGAGCCACAACCACGGCGATGAGTCCGACCTGGTCGCGGGCGCGGTGGTCGAGGATGCGATCCTCGTCCTCAAGGACGGCATTGCCTGGTACGCGAAGGTCGACCTCGACTGACGACCGGCGTTTGGGCGAGGTCTACTTGGCGTCGAGCCAGTCTTTGCCGACGCCGATGTCGACCTCGAGCGGCGGGTCGAGCTGGTAGGCAGCGCACATCTCGCGCTCCACCAGCTCGGCCGCGCCCTCCATCTCCCCCGGCGGGCCCTCGAAGAGCAGCTCGTCGTGGATCTGCAGGACCAGCCGGGTCTCCCCCCCGGCCTCGCGCAGCCCCCGCTGGCAGCGCACCATCGCGACCTTGATGATGTCGGCGGCGGTGCCCTGGATCACCGTGTTGACGGCGAGCCGCTCGCCGAGCCGGCGCGTGTTCGGGTTGCCGGAGCGCAGCTCGGGGATCGAGCGCCGCCGCCCCATCAGGGTGGTCACGAAGCCCTCATCCTGGGCCTGCTCGACGATCTGCTCGCGGAAGGCGCGCACGGCGGGGAAGCGCTCGAGGTAGCGGGCGACGAATTCCTCGCCCTCCTTGCGCGGGATGTTCAGCCGGTCCGCCAGCCCAAACCCGGTCAGCCCGTAGACGATCCCGAAGTTGACCATCTTCGCCTTTGAGCGCTGGCCGACGTCGACCTCCTCGCGGGAGATCTCGAAGACCTCGGCGGCGGTCGCCGCGTGCACGTCTTCGCCTTTGTGGAAGACGTCTTTGAGGACCGCCTCGTCGGCGACGTGGGCGAGCACCCGGAGCTCGACCTGGCTGTAGTCGGCGGAGAGCAGGCGGGCGCCCTCGGAGGCGACGAAGCAGGCCCGCACCGGGCGCCCGATCTCGGTCCGGATCGGAATGTTCTGCAGGTTCGGGTTGGTGCTGGAGAGGCGGCCGGTGGTCGTCGCCGCCTGGTTGAAGGTGGTGTGGATGCGGCCATCGTCGGGGTCGATCAGGTCCGGCAGCGAGTCGAGGTAGGTGTTCTTCAGCTTGGTCAGCTCGCGCCAGGACTCGATCTTCTCGACGATCGGGTGCTCGTCGCGGATCTGGGTCAGCACCCGGGCGTCGGTCGAGAAGCCGGTTTTGCCGCGGCGCTTCTTCGTCAGCTCGAGCTTTTCGAAGAGGATGCGGCCGACCTGCTGCGGGGAGCCGATCGTGAACTCCTCCTCGGCCAGCTCGAAGATCTCCTTTTCGAGCGTGTCGATGCGCTCGCCGAAGCCGGCGCCGACCTCGGCCAGACGCTCGGCGTCGAGCCGCAGCCCCTCGCGTTCCATCGCCGCCAGCACCTCGATCAGCGGCAGCTCGACCTCGCGCAGCAGCGGCTCGAGGCCGAACGACTCCAGCCGCGGCCGCTGCACCTCGGCCAGCGCGGCGACCAGGCGCGCCTCCTCGGCCGGATCGAGCCCCGCCTCGACCTCCTCGCCGAGCGCCAGCTGGCCGTTCTCGTTCTCCTCCGCGGCGGCCTTGCCCTCGGCGAGGCCGATCCCGGCGTCGGCGGCGAGCTCGACCAGGTCGTAGGTGCGGCGCTGCGGCTCCAACAGGTAGGCGGCGAGCATCGTGTCGTGCTCGAGGTTGAGCGCGACACCCTCGCGCGCGGCGGCGGCGAGCAGGCCGTGGCGGCCGCCGCCGAGCGACTTCAGGTCGTGGCCGACGATCGGCTTCTCGCCGAGCGCCACGGCCAGCTCGTCGTGGGTCGAGGAGCCGGTCAGAGTGCGCTCGGCGTCGGCGGCCGACCAACTGTGGTCGGCGAGGGCGAGCGCAACCGGGCCGGCGGGGATGTCGTCGAGCCCCCCCTCTTCGGCCTCGATCGCGATCTCGGTCTCGACCTTGCGCCCGGGCACCGCGTCTCCCTCCGGCAGCGCTTCTTCCAGCCGCTCCAGCACCGCTCGCAGCTCGAACTCGCGCATGAAGTCCCGCAGGGCGCCGCGGTCGGGCTCGCTCGCCATCGCCTCTTGGCAGGTCGACCCCGGTCTCGATCTCGTACTGCAGGGTCGCCAGCTGCTGTCGACATACGCGCATCGTCGGCGTGCTCGGTCAGGTTCTGTTTGCGTTTGGCGCCGGAGATCTGGTCGACGCTTTCCAGCACCCCCTCCAGCGAGCCGAACTGCTGCAGCAGCTGCGTCGCCGTTTTCTCGCCGATCCCGGGGACGCCGGGGATGTTGTCCGAAGTGTCACCGCGCAGGCCCATCATGTCGGTGATCAGCTCCGGCGGCACCCCGTAGCGCTCTTGCACCGCGGCGACGTCGTAGATCTTCGTCTCGGTGATCCCGCGCGAGGTGCTCATCACCCGCACCCCCTCGCCGACCAGCTGATAGGCGTCGCGGTCGCCGGTTACGACCATCACCTCGATTCCCTCTTCGCGCGCCTGGCGGACCAGCGAGGCGATCACGTCGTCGGCCTCGTAGCCCTCGACCTTGACGTTCGTATAGCCGAAGGCCTCGACCAGCGGCATCAGGTTCGGCCACTGCTCCCGCAGCAGGTCGGGGCGGGATTTGCGCTGCGCCTTGTAGAGGTCGTAGGTCTTCTCGCGCCCCGACATGCCCGCGTCCCAGGCGACCACGACGCCCTGGGGATGGTGCTCGTCGATGATCTTGACCAGCATCGAGGCGAGCCCGTAGATCGCGTTGGTCGGCCGCCCGTCGGAGGTCCCGATCGACTCGGGAAGCGCGAAGAAGGCACGGTAGGCGAGCGAGTTGCCGTCGATCAGGAAGAGCTGCGGGGGGTCCTTGGGCACGGAGGCCACTCTATGAGGCGGAGGCTACGGAGCGCCGCCCAGCACTTCGCCCAAATCCGCAACTACCAGGGCTGGGTGGTTGCGGATTTGGGCTCCCGTATAGCGGCGGACGGCGTAGCCCATGCGCCTGAGTTCCATGTCGCGCTGGTGATCGTCCTCGAAGGCTTGGGAGCCCCTGTGGTAGGCGAAGAAATCGGTTTCAACGATCAGTTTGTGAGCTGGCCAGAGGAAGTCGACGGTCCAAGAGCCGACTTGGACGTTGACTTCTGGGAGGGGGAGTCGATGACGCCGGCAGAAGGAGAGAAAGAAGGTCTCCAGGTCCGAGCGTGAGCGATCACTGGGGAGTGCCAACTCGTAGCCGAGGAACTCGGCTTGGCGCTTGGCCTTGCGGACCAGGTAGTCGGGGAGGGGCCCCTTGATGTCCTCGATTGTCCTACGGGGCGTGGTCACGGGCACGTCCGTCTTGACGGTCGCAGGCAACGAGCTACGGCGATGGACCACGATGCCCTCGCGGGGGCGCCGACCGTTGCGGCTGGGCATGGAAACGTGGATCGGACCCTTCAGCGGTTTCAAGAACCCCCAGAGCACCGCGGCGCTCCCGTGGCTCAACGCTGCGCCATCTCCGCAGGCGAGCACCGCCGCCATGAAGCCGCGGGGCATACTCGGCGCGGCGTGGCCGCCGCCCATCAAGCCCCGCGATGGCCTTGGCGCTTTTGTTCCACACGTAGGAACAAAGGCGCCAAGGGCGACGCGCTCTCCCCTCGTCGTCTTCATTGGCTTGCCGGTGAAGTCCATCGGGCGGGTGTGGGGCTCGGCGAGGGCGCGCTCGCCGTCGGGGCCGAGCCGGACCAGCAGGTCCTCGCCGATCACACCAACCGCGATGTTGCCGCCGAGCATGAAGGCGATGCCGCCGAACATCTCGCGCTCAGTGAGATCGGCCCGCGCGGCGAGCAGGTCGCGGATGCGGTCGGCGAGCGCCTCGGAGTAGGGCACGGCCCCAGCTTAGGGCGCTTCGCCTGCCCGTCCCCTGAACAAGCGGGCGTTGTAGAGGCTGACCCGGAAGCCGGGTTGGACGAGGGAGACATCCGACCGGCCGGGCAAATCGACGGTGAGATCGCCGCTCCAGCGGTTGCGCGGCGACGCCTCGCGGCGGAAGGTCGCCGAGCCGTCGAAGGGGCTGGGGGGAGACACGGTCGCGGTGAGAAGGCCCGGGTCGTAGCGGAATGCGCCGGCGCCGACGATCGCTTCCGCCGTGCGCTCGATCCGGATGCCGCCGCGCCGTTCCCGGGCGAGCACCTTGAATGAGGAAGGCGCCAGCGGCCGGTTGTTCTTGATCGTGAACAAAACGGCGCTGTCGGTGCCCTGACGGAGAACCGATCGCAGCCTGGCGCCTGAAAGGCCGGGGCCGGGGTCGTCGCCGGAGCCCGCAGGACCCGGACAGAGAAGGTCGAACAGGACGCTCTCGCCGCCGCGCAACCTAGTCGCCCGCGCCTCGGTGTAGCCCTCCTCCCCGTGCAGTTCGAAGACCCCGCGGTATTCACCGCGCTCGAGATAGCTGACTTCGCCTCCGGGGCCGCAGGAATGTCTCTCCTTGCCTTTCAGCCGCACGTACTCGAGGTCGACCCGACCGAGCTCGCCGAGGTCGGCGTGAATCCCGGTTTCCTCGACGACGGCGCGCGTCGCGTACAGCACGCCGTCCCGCTTGGACGCCACGATCATCACCAGCTCTCCCCGGGGCTCCCCCGGCTGCCGCGAAGCGAGCACAGCGACCCGATACCCGTTGCTCGCCTTCAACCGGAACGCCGCGACCGCGCCTTCGTCTTCTTCAACCGCTCCGGCGACGGGCGGAACAAGCAGGCAAAGGACGAGGAGCATCGCTCCGATCAGGCATCTCACCAGCATTCGGCGGATCCTATGGCAGGGCCCGATCTGGCCGGAGCTTGCATACAAGCTCGCCGCAGCGAATCTGATTCGATAGCCGACGCGATGGCAGTCAGCGCCCAATACAGCGTCACGATCCGAGTCGAGCTCGACGCGCGGCAGGAGCCGCTCGGCAAGCTCACCGCGGCGATCGCCGAGGCGGGCGGGCAGTTGCAGAGCGTCGACCTCGTCCCCGGCGCCGGCCCCGAGGGCAAGCGGGTGCGCGAGTTCACGATCGACGCGACCGACCGTGAGCACTGGGAGCGGATCCTGCGGGCGATCGGCTCGACCCGCGGCGCCCGCGTGCTCGACTACGTCGACCGCACGATGCAGATGCACCGCGGCGGCAAGATCGAGCAGCACAACAAGTTCCCGCTGAAGACGCGCGACGACCTCTCGATGGCCTACACGCCCGGCGTCGCCCGCGTCTGCATGGACATCCACCACGACCGCAGCAAGGCCTTCGAGTACACGATCAAGAAGAACACCGTCGCCGTCGTCTCTGACGGCAGCGCCGTGCTCGGGCTCGGCAACATCGGCCCGGAGGCGGCGATGCCGGTGATGGAGGGCAAGGCGGTCCTGTTCAAAGAGTTCGCCGACGTCGACGCCTTCCCGATCTGCCTCGACACCCAGGACGCCGAGGAGATCATCAAGGCGGTCGAACTGATGGCCCCGACCTTCGGCGGCATCAACCTCGAGGACATCTCGGCGCCGCGCTGCTTCGAGATCGAGGACCGGCTCAAGGAAACGCTCGACATCCCGGTCTTCCACGACGACCAGCACGGCACCGCGGTGGTGACGATGGCGGCGCTATTCAACGCGCTGAAGATCGTCGACAAGCCGATCGAGGAACTGCGGGTGCTGATGGTTGGGCTCGGCGCGGCGGGGGTAGCGGTGACGAAGATGATGCTGGCCTCCGGCGTCTCGAAGATCATCGGCTGCGACCGCCAGGGCGCGCTCTCGACCTCGCGCGAAGACTATGAGTCAGGAGAGATGAACGGGATGAAGCGCTGGTACGCGGAGATCTCCAACCCCGAGCAGATCCAAGGGCAGCCCGCCGACGTAATCGAGGGCATGGACCTCTTCGTTGGCCTCTCCGGCCCCGGGATCATCGAGGGCTCCGACCTGGCGAAGATGAACGACGACGCGATCGTCTTCGCGATGGCCAACCCGACCCCCGAGGTGATGCCCGAGGACGCCGCTCCCTACGTGCGGATCATGGCCACCGGTCGCTCCGACTACCCGAACCAGATCAACAACGTGCTCGCCTTCCCCGGGATCTTCCGCGGTGCGCTCGACGCCGGCGCCCCCAGCATCACCGAGGAGATGAAGCTCGCGGCCGCCAAAGGGATCGCCGAAACCGTCTCCGACGACGACCTCGCCGAGGACTACATCATCCCCAGCGTCTTCAACCGCGACGTGGCGCCGAAGGTGGCCGCGGCGGTGGTCGAGGAGGCCAAGCGCGAGGGGATCGCGCGCCTCAACGACGAGACCGGCACCTTCGCCGCCGTGGAGTCGCCGTAGCGGCATGAAGGTCCTCGTCACCGGAGCCAGCGGCATGATCGGCTCGGCGCTGTGTGACGCACTGCTGGACCGCGACGACGAAGTCGTCGGCCTGAGCCGCGACCCCGAGCGGGCGCGCGGCTCCCGTCCCGGCATCGCCTGGCACCGCTGGGAGCCGACGCTCGAACGCCCCGCCGGCGGCGGCCTTCGAGGGCGTCGACGGGGATCGTCCACCTGCTCGGCGAGCCGATCGACCAGCGCTGGACCGACGCGGCCAAGGACCGGATCATGGAGACCCGCCGCACCGGCACCCGCAACCTTGTCGCGGCGATCGCCGGCCTCGAGCGGCGGCCGGCGGTCCTGGTCAGCCAGTCGGCGGTCGGCTTCTACGGGGACCGCGGCGAGGCGATCGTCGACGAGTCCTCCCCGCCCGGCGGCGAGAGCTTCGACTCGCAGGTGACGCAGGCCTGGGAGGAGGCCGCGCGGGAGGTGAAGGCGAGCGGCGTCCGCCTCGTGATCACCCGCACCGGCCAGGTCCTAGACCCGCGCGGCGGCATGCTCGCCGACCTGCTCACGCCCTTCAAGCTCGGCGTCGGCGGGCCGCTCGCCGGCGGCGGCCAGTACCTCTCCTGGATCCACATCGACGACGAGGTCGGGCTGCTGACCTGGGCGCTCGACAACGGGTCGGTCGAGGGCGTCGTCAACGCGACCGCGCCCAACCCGGTGACCAACCGCGAGTTCTCGAAGGCGCTCGGCCGCGCGCTCGGGCGGCCGGCGCTGGTTCCTGTGCCCGGCTTCGTCCTCGACCTTAAATTCGGCTCCGAGTTCGGTCACGTCCTGCGCGGCGGTCAGCGGGTCGTGCCGACCCGGGCGCAGGAGCTCGGCTTCGCCTTCGAGCACCCGGACCTGGACGAGGCGCTGCGAGACCTCGTCTAGCCGCCCGCTACTGGCCGAGCTCGTCGCGCACGTCGGCGCGGAGGGAATCCGGGTCGGCCTCGGCGAGCAGCTCCAGCAGTTGCGCCTGCGCCTTGGCGGCGGGGGCGGTGACCCAGCCGACGCCGGCGGCTTCGAGGATCGGCTCGGTGAAGCGGTTGACCGCCGGGTCGTCGGCCTGCAGGTAAGCGACCGTGGTCGAGTCCTCGGTCGCCCGGCGAGCGTTGGCGCCGGCCGTGGCCAGGTCGATCTGGCGCCCGCCGCCGACCCCCTGGCTCAGCTGCGGGCCGCGGACCGCGGGCAGGCAGACGAACCGGACCGTCACCTCGCTGCCACCGTCGACCGGCGCCGCTACCCGTGGGCTGCCGCCGCACACGGGCGCTTCCACGTAGGCGGTCACGCTCGCCCCGTCGGCGACGCCTTCCTCCTCCCCGCACCCCGCAACCCCCGCCGCGAGCAGCAACAGCGCGCAGAGCGCCGACACGCCTAACCAAAGAAAACCTCGGCCTCCGCGTAGAGCGACTCCGGCACGGTCTTCAGCTCGGCCGTCGCTTCGGTCAGCTCGACCAGTTCGATCTCGGTCCCGCGCAACGCCGCCATCGTGCCCCAGCGGCCGGCGTCGGCGGCGTCGATCGCGTGCAGGCCGAAGCGGGTCGCGAGGACACGGTCGAAGGCGGTCGGCGTGCCGCCGCGCTGGACGTGGCCGAGCACGGTGGTCCGCGTCTCTTTGCCGGTGATCCGCTCGATCTCGCCCTCCAGCCAGTGGCCGATCCCGCCGAGGCGGACGTGGCCGAAGGCGTCGAGCTTGTCGTCGTCGGTCTGCGGCACCCCACCGACGGCTTCCGCCCCCTCGGCGACGACGATGATCGGCGCGAAGTGGCTGGCGAAGCGGCGCCCGACCAGGTCGCAGACCTGCCCGACGTCGAACTGGCGCTCGGGGATGAGGATCACGTTGGCACCGCCGGCGAGCCCGGCGTGAAAGGCGATCCAGCCGGCGTGACGACCCATCACCTCGACGATCAGCACCCGGTGGTGGCTGTCCGCAGTCGTGTGCAGGCGGTCGATCGCCTCCATCGCGACGTTGACGGCGGTGTCGAAGCCGAAGGTGTAGTCGGTGGCGCCGAGGTCGTTGTCGATCGTCTTCGGCACGCCGACGACGTTGAGGCCGTGCTCGCCGTGGAGCTTCGAGGCGGCGCCGAGCGTGTCCTCGCCGCCGATCGCGATCAGGCCGTCGACCCCGGCCGCGGCGAGGTTTGCGGCGATCCGCTCGGGCCCGCCCTCGACCGCGAAGGGGTTGGTCCGCGAGGAGCCGAGGATGGTGCCGCCGCGCGGCAGGATCCCGCGTACCTCGGGCACGCCGAGCGCCGTCGTGTCGTTCTCCAGTGGCCCGCGCCAACCGTCGCGGTAACCGACGAACTCGTGGCCGTAGACGCCCGCGCCTTTGCGCACGACCGCCCGGATCACCGCGTTTAGGCCCGGACAATCTCCGCCTCCCGTTAGCACTCCGATGCGCATCGGGTTAGGTTAGGGAAACACGCGGGCGGGACTAAAAAGGAGAGCCGATGAACGATTTACCGGACCTCGCAGCAGTAACCCAGGTCCAACAGGGGATCTGGTCGGAGGGCGACTTCTCGGTGGTCGCCAACCTCGTCTTCAACGCCAGTGAGAACCTCGCCGACGAACTACGGATCATGCCGGACGAGCGCGTGCTCGACGTCGCCTGCGGCAGTGGCAACGGCGCGATCTCGGCGGCTCGGCGCAGCCCCGGCAACGTGATCGGACTCGACTACGTGCCGGCGCTGTTGGAGCGCGGCCGGGAACGGGCCGCCGCCGAGCGGGTCGGGGCCGAGTTCATCGAAGGCGACGCCCAGGCGTTGCCCTTCGAGGACGCCAGCTTCGATGTCGCGATGTCGATCTTCGGCGCGATGTTCGCCCCCGACCAGCGCAAGACCGCCAACGAGCTGCTGCGCGTGGTCAAACCCGGCGGCCGGATCGGGATGGGCAACTGGTGCCCCGACGGCGGCGTCGGCAAGATGTTCAAGACGATCGCCAAGCACGTGCCGCCGCCATCCGGGATCGATTCGCCGCTGCTCTGGGGCACCGAAGGTCGCCTGCGCGAGCTGTTCGGTGACGGGATCACGGACTTGAGGATCGTGCGGCGGGTGGCGCGCCAGGCGTTCCTCACGCCCGACCACCAGATCGAGCTCTTCCGCACCTACTTCGGGCCGACGAAAACGGCTTTCGAGCGAGTCGGTTCGGAGGGTGAGCAAGCGCTCTACGACGACCTCCAAGCGGTGCTCAAAGAGGAGAACGTCGCCGGCGACCGGGCAATCGTGATCGAGCCCGAGTACCTCGAGGTGATCGCGACGCGCTCCTAGCGCGTCAGGACTTTGGCGCGAATACTCGGATGCCGCTGCCGATGATGAGCACGGTGAAGAAGACCATGCCGGCGACCGGGCCGCCCTGGCCGAACGCGTAGGAGATCACCGTGGCAGCGAGGGCGAGGAAGAAGGTGATTGCCATTCCCATTGCGGCAGCAGCCTATCGGCTCAACCGGCGAGCGCGACTCGCGACTCGCTGAGGAAAGCGGCGACCGCGTCGGCCGCCGCCTGCGCCGAACCGGCCTCGGCAACGGCGCGGACCAGGCGGCTGCCGACGATCACGCCGTCGGCGATCGCACCGACCTGGGCGGCCTGGGCGGCGGTGCCGATCCCGAAGCCGACGGCGACCGGTGTACTCGCGTCGGCTTTGGTCGCGGCGACCAGGTCGGCCAGCTCCGGCGGCACCTCGGCCCGCTCGCCGGTAGTGCCCACGGTGGAGACGACGTAGACGAAGCCGCGGGCGACCTCACAGATCGCCGCCCGGCGCTCATCGGGGGTGGTCGGAGCGACCAGCGGCACCATCGCCAGCCCGGCAGCGGCAAAGGCCTCGCGCACGTCCTCGGCCTCGCCCAGCGGCAGGTCGGGGACGATCACCCCGCTGGCCCCCGCCGCCGCGGCGATCCGCGCGAACTCAACAGCCCCACCATGCGAAATCACCATGTTCGCGTAGACCATCAGGACGACGGGAATGCGATCAGCGACTGATTTGCAAACAGCCAGCGCATCAGCCAACGTCGCACCGTTTTCCAGCGCTGCGGTAGCAGCAGCGTGAATGGTCGGTCCATCGGCCAGGGGATCGGAGAAAGGAACCCCCAGCTCAATCAAATCCGCTCCGGAGTCGGCATACGCAGCGGCCACAGCCAGCGACGTCTCCCGATCCGGGAACGCAGCCATCATGTACGGCATAAGGGCCGCGCGACCCTCGTCCTTTGCCGCCTTGAACGCTGCGGCGATCTTCTCCTCGCCGCTCATCCGCCAGCTTCTTCTGCGGTAAGCGCGGTCACCTCGGCCATGTCCTTGTCGCCGCGGCCAGATAAGCAGAGCACGTCGTATCCATCTGCGCCGGGGTTGTAGAGCAGCCAAGCCACGGCGTGCGACGACTCCAGCGCCGGAATGATGCCCTCCAACCGCGCCAGCTCCTGCAGCGCCGCGAGAGCCTGGTCGTCTCGGATCGCCTCGTAGCGGGCGCGGCCGGTGTCGCGGAGGTAGGCGTGCTCGGGGCCGACGCCGGGGTAGTCGAGGCCGGCCGAGACCGAGTGCGCCTCGAGGATCTGGCCCTCCTCGTCGGCGAGCACCGAGGAGAGCGAGCCGTGCAGGACGCCGGTCGCGCCGGCTCCGAGCGAGGCGCCGTGACGCTGGGTGTCGAGCCCCTCCCCCGCCGCCTCGACGCCGATCAGCTCGACCCCCTCGTCGGCAACGAAGGGCGTAAAGATGCCGATCGAGTTGGAGCCGCCCCCGACGCAGGCGATCACCCGGGCGGGCAGCGCCCCCTCGGCGGCCATCGCCTGCTCGCGCGCCTCCTCGCCGAGCACCCGCTGCAGGTCGCGGACCAGCGCTGGGTAAGGCGCCGGGCCGACTGCGGAGCCGATCACGTAGTGGGTCGAGTCGACGTTGGCGACCCAGTCACGGATCGCCGCCGAGACCGCCTCCTTCAGGGTCCGGGCCCCGGCCTCGACCGGCGCCACCTCGGCCCCGAGCAGGCGCATCCGCTCGACGTTGGGCGCCTGGCGGCGGATGTCCTCGCTGCCCATGTAGACGACGCACTCGAGCCCGAGCAGCGCGCAGGCGGTCGCGGTCGCGACGCCGTGCTGGCCGGCCCCGGTCTCGGCGATGATCCGCGGCTTGCCCATGCGCTGGGCGAGCAGCGTCTGCCCGAGCGCGTTGTTGATCTTGTGCGAACCGGTGTGGGAGAGGTCCTCGCGCTTCAGGTAGATCCGCGAGCCGACCCGCTCGGAGAGCCGTTCGGCCAGGTAGAGCGGCGTCGGCCGGCCGATGAAGTCGCGGCGCAGCAGGTCCATCCGGGCGCGGAAGGCCTCGTCCTCGCGCGCCTCCGCCCAGGCCGCGGTCAGCTCGTCGAGCGCCGCGATCAGAGTCTCGGGCACGTAGCGCCCCCCGTACGGGCCGAAGCGCTGCTCGACCGTGCTCATGGCGCGGCGATCTCGGCGGGCTGCGCGTTCTCGAAGAAAGCGGCCATCGCCGCGTGGTCCTTGCGGCCGGGCTCGGCCTCGACGCCGCTGGCGACGTCGACCGCGTAGGGGTGGACGACGTCGATCGCGGCGGCGACGTTGTCCGGCTTGAGACCGCCCGCGAGGATCGCCGGCACCTCGGACCGGTGCCCGCGCAGCAGCTCCCAGTCGAAGCTCTCGCCGGTCCCGCCCCAGAGGCCTTTGCCGCGCTTGTCGAAGAGGTGGAAGTCGGTCCGGTAGGCCTCGGCGTCGTGGACCTCGGCGGCGCTGGCGACGTGGATCGCCTTGATCACCTTGACGCCGGTTTTGCGCGCCACCTCGGCGCAGAACGAGGCGCCCTCGGCGCCGTTCAGCTGCACCATCGAGAGGTTCTCGTTCTCAACCGCCCGCGCAACCTCCTCCAGGGTCGGGTTGACGAAGACGCCGACGATCTCGATCTTGCGCCGGAAGGCGGCGGCGATCTGCGCCGCCGTCGCGGTCTCGACGTCGCGCGGGCTGGGCTCGTGGTGGATCAGCCCGATCGCCCAGGCGCCGAGCCGCACAGCCTCCGCCGCGTCGTCCAAGTTGGTGATGCCGCAGAACTTGACCCTCATGCACCCCAGATTACGGCAGCCAGGCCCCGGACCGGGCCTGGCTGCCAGCCCTCAGCTATTCGCCTGGAGAGCCTTCTTCGACGGAATCCGGACGGTCTGCAAGGGTGACCGTCGCGGTCTTGCTGTCTCCGTCGCGAAGGTAGGTGAGCTCGAGTTCGTCGCCCGGCTCGGCTTCGCTGACGATAGCGACGACTTCGTCCATGCTCTTCAGCTTCTTGCCGTCGATCTCGGTGATGATGTCGCCGCCGAGGCCGACTTCGATGCCTTCGATCGTGCCGGTGGTGTCGCCGCCCTCGAGCCCGGCCTGGTCGGCGGGCCCGTCTTTGGTGACTTCCTGGACCAGGACGCCTTCCTTGACCGGCAGATTGATCGCTTTCGCCAGTTCCGGGGTGATCGTTGCGCCGCTGATCCCGAGGTAGGCGTGTTCGACTTCGCCGGTCTCTTTCAGCTGCTCGATCTCGGCCTTGACCGTGTCGATCGGGACGGCGAAGCCGATGCCGACGTTGCCGTTGCTGCCGCCGGTCTGGATCTGCGAGTTGATCCCAATCACCTCGCCGGCGCCGTTGATCAACGGCCCGCCCGAGTTGCCGGGGTTGATCGCCGCGTCGGTCTGGATCACGTCGTTGATCGAGAAGCCGTTCGGGGCCTGGATCTGACGCTGCAGGGCGGAGACGATGCCGCTGGTCACGGTGCGGTCGAGGCCGAACGGGTTGCCGATCGCGACCACCGGGTCGCCGACTTCCATCGCGGCGGAGCTGCCCAGGGTCAGCGGGTGCAGTTGCTCGGCCGAGGCGTCGACCTTGAGCAGGGCGACGTCGGTGGCCGGGTCGGAGCCGACCACTTCGGCGTCGTGGGAGGTTTCGGAGTCGCCGAGTTTGACCTTGATCTTGGTCGCACCTTCGACCACGTGGTTATTGGTCAACACGTGACCTTCGTCGTCGATCACGAAGCCGGAGCCGGTCGCCGTGCCGCCTTCCCCTTCGGGCAGGCCAAAGGGCGAGAGGGCCTGTTCTTCGGGCGCCCCGACCTGGGCGGAGATGAAGGCGACGCCATCGCCGTCGGCCTTGTAGATCTCGTTCACGGTGTTGCCCTCGGAATCGCCGGAATCCGACACCGGAGCGGTGATCGGCGCCGCGACCGTAGTCGTGGTGCCGCCGTCGGAGGTGATCCAGCCAGCGGCGATCGCAATCCAGCCGAAAGCGGCGACGACGGCGCCGCCGAGCAGGGCGGCGGCGAAAAAGGAGCGGGAGGACTTGGGCTTGGGGGAATCGGCGGTCTCGTTCATGGCAGCAAGAATGGCCGGCGGCGCTGAGACCACTCTAAATCCTCAATTAAAACTATCTAAAGAGAATCGGCCGATCCGGCCGGCGGGTCCTGTCGCGGTGGCGCCTCCCACGGCCTGCGGTAGCTAAAGCTTCCTTGGCCGCGGGCCCCTCCACCGCGCCACCCGCCGGAGAGACCTCTGCTTTCAGCTGATGAACCTCGGAGCATTGGTAGGAGCCGTTGGGTGACCCTCTGACGGAGGCTCAAGAGGGACTCGATTGCGCCGCGGCGTTCGCCGAGCTGCGCGACGGTCTCCGGCAGATGGTCACCCAACGGCTCTCCGCAGACGGCCGAGCTAAGGCAGGCGGTGCTCGCGGGTGCTGTCGTCGAAGCCGGCCAGCTCGCGGGTCTTCGCCTCGGGGTCGGCGGCGTCCATCAGGGCGCCGCCGATCAGGACCGCGTCGACGCCGACCCGGTCGAGCTCTTCGAGCTCCTCGCGGCCGGAGATGCCGCTCTCGGCGACGACGGTCTTGCCGGCCGGGACGTCGGGCATTAGCTCGAAGGTGGTGGCGATGTCGACCCGCTGCTCGTCGAGGTCGCGGTTGTTGATCCCGATCACCTCGGCGTCGGCCGCGAGGGCGCGCTCCAGCTCCTCGGCGTCGTGGACCTCGACCAGGCAGTCGAGGTCGAGCGCCCGCGCCTGTTCGTAGAGGTAGGCGAGATCGTCGTCGCCGAGCGCGCGGACGATCAGCAGAACCGCGTCGGCGCCGTGCACCGCCGCCTCGTAGAGCTGGTAGGGATCGACGATGAAGTCCTTGCGGATGATCGGCAGGCCGCAGGCGCCGCGGGCCGCGCGCAGGTCCTCGAGCGAGCCGCCGAAGTGCGGTTCGTCGGTCAGCACCGAGAGCGCCGCCGCGCCGCCGCGCTCGTAGGCGCCGACCTGGGCGCCGACGTCGGCGTCGGCGGATATGTCGCCGCGGCTCGGCGAGCGCCGCTTGAACTCGGCGATCAGCGAGAGGCCGGGCCGGGTCAGGGCCTCGCTGAACGGCCGGTCCTCCCCACGCGCAGACAGCCGCGACTCCAGTTCGGCCTGCGGAACCTCTTGGCGACGCGCCTCGACTCCCCGCCGGGCGCCGTCGATCAGCTGCTCAATCATTCCCACTTGCGCACGAAAGCCTAGACGGACATGGAGCGGGTTGCCGCGATCAGCCGCTCCAGCACGTCCGCTGCCGCGCCGGAGTCGATTGCCTCGGCCGCCTTGGCGACGCCCGCCTCGAGGTCGGGGACGAGGCCGCCGACGTAGATCGCGGCGGCGGCGTTGAGCAGGACCAGGTCGCGCTTGGGACCGGGCTGACCGGCCAGCACGGAGCGGGTGGTGGTGGCGTTTTCGGCCGGGTCGCCGCCGGCGACCGCGTCGAGATCGGCCGGCGCTAGGCCAAACTGGCCGCGCTCGACGAACCACTCGGAGGTGCCGCCATCGGCGACCTCGATCACCCGCGTCCGCGCCGCCAGCGAGATCTCGTCGAGGCCGTCCTCGGCGGCGAGGACGAGCGCCCGCACACTGCCGAGGCTGACCAGCGCCTCGGCGATCGTCTCCTGGTAGTGGCGGTCGGCGACGCCGAGCACCTGGCGGTTGGCCCCGGCCGGGTTGGTCAGCGGGCCGAGGAAGTTGAAGATCGTGCGCACGCCAAGCCCTTTGCGGGCCGGCACCACGTGGGCCATCGCGGTGTGGTGGCGGGGGGCGAACATGAACCCGAAGCCGACCTCGTCGATGCAATGGCCGACCTGCTCGGGCTCGAGCTCGATGTTGACCCCGAGCGCCTCCAGCAGGTCCGCCGAGCCGCTCTTGCTGGTGTTCGAGCGGTTGCCGTGCTTGGCGACCGCGCAGCCGGCGCCGGCGGCGACCAGCGCCGCCGTGGTCGAGACGTTGAAGGTCGAGGGCCCGCCGCCGGTCCCGGCGGTGTCGACCAAGTCGGCGCGGCTGCAGGAGACAGGCAGGGCGAGGCCGCGCATCGTCCGCGCCAGGCCGGCCAGCTCGGGCACCGTCTCGCCCTTCGCGCGCAGGGCGATCAGGAAGGCGCCGGTCTGGACCGGGTCGGCCCGACCCTCCATGATCTCGGCCAGCACCGCCGAAGCGTGATCGGCGGTCAGGTGGTGTCCGGCGCAAACCGCGTCGATCGCCCGGCTGACGACATCGTTCGGCATCTAATCCTCCAGGAAGTTCGCGAGCAGGTGTTTGCCCTGCGGGGTGAGCACGGACTCGGGGTGGAACTGGACGCCCTCGGCCGGGAGCTCCCGGTGGCGGGCGCCCATCACGATCCCGTCGAGGCTGGCGGTCAGCTCGAGGTCTTCAGGTAGGTCGGGGTCGGCGATCAGCGAGTGGTAACGACCGGCGAGCAGGGGTGTCGGCAGCCCGGCGTAGATCGCCTTGCCGTCGTGCTCGATCTCGGCGTCCTTGCCGTGCACCGGCTCGCCCTGGACGACCTTGCCGCCGAACGCCTCGACCATCGCCTGGTGGCCGAGGCAGACGCCGAGCACCGGCGTACCCGCCTCGGCGAACGCCTTGACCGCCGCGGTGGAGATCCCGGCCTCCGCCGGCGTGCAGGGTCCCGGCGAGACGACGAGGCGGTCATGGCCGCGCTCCAGCAGCTCGCCGACCTCCGCCTTGTCGTTGCGTACGACCTCGATCTCCGCCCCCAACTCGCCCAGGTACTGGACGAGGTTGTAGGTGAAGGAGTCGTAGTTGTCGATCACCAGCACACGGGCCATCGCGCTCACGCCCAGTCCGGCTGTTCGCAGGCGACCTCGACGGCGCGGAAGACCGCCCGCGCCTTGTTCACCGACTCGTTCCACTCGTACTCCGGCTTGGCGTCGGCGACGGTGCCGCCGCCGGCCTGCACGTGCAGCTCCCCGTCCTTGACGACGACGGTGCGGATGTGGATCGCGGTATCGAGGTCGCCGTCCCAGGAGAGGTAGCCGATCGCGCCGCCGTAGCCGCAGCGCTTGACCTTCTCGAGCTCGTCGATGATCTGCATCGCCCGCACCTTGGGAGCGCCGGATAGCGTCCCCGCCGGCAGCGCCGAGCGCAGCACGTCCATCGAGCTGACGCCCTCGCGCAGGGTGCCGGAGACCTGGCTGACGATGTGCAGCACGTGCGAGTAGGTCTCGACCACCATCAGCTCGTCGACGCTGACGCTGCCGTACTCGCAGACGCGGCCGAGGTCGTTGCGGCCGAGGTCGACAAGCATCACGTGCTCGGCCCGCTCCTTGACGTCGTTGACCAGGCGCTCGGCGAGACGGCGGTCCTCGTCCTCGCTGCGGCCGCGCGGGTAGGTGCCGGCGATCGGCCGGGTCTCGACCCGCCGCCCGCTGACCTTGACCAGGGGCTCGGGCGAGGCGCCGGCGATCTGGAAGTCGCCGAACTCGAGGAAGTACATGTAGGGCGAGGGGTTGACCGCGCGCAGACCGCGGTAGACCGAGAAGGCCTCGACCGGGGCCGGCGCCGTGAAGCGCTGCGAGGGCACCACCTGGAAGGCGTCGCCGGCGTGCACGTACTCGACGATCCGGGCGACCGCGGCTTCGAACTCCTCGCGCTCCATGTTGGAGACGAACTCGGGCGGAGTCGCGACCGCCGGCGTGGCCGGCGTCGGCACGGCCCCGCGCAGCCGCTCGCGCATCTCGGCGATTGTCTCGGCGGCGCGCTCGTAGGCGGCGTCGATCCCACCCTCGGCGTCGGCGAAGGCGCAGGCGAGGATCGTCAGCTCGTGCTGCAGGTGGTCGAAGACGATCATCGCGTCGGTGACCATCAGCGCCAGGTCGGGCAGTCCGAGCGGGTCGGGGTTGGGCTCGCCGAGCGGCTCGACCGTGCGCACCAGGTCGTAGCCGAAGAAGCCAACGGCGCCGCCGACGAACGGTGGCAGGCCCTCGACCGGGGCGGGAACGTACTCGGCCAGCCGCGCCGCGGCGGCGGCGTAGGGGTCGGGGGCGGGCTCGCTGCGGTGCGGCGGCGCCCCGGCGGCGGCCTCCTCCCCGCTCCACTCCGAGAGCGTGCCGTCGCTCCAGCGCAGGACCGCGCGCGGCCGCAGGCCGACGAACGAGTAGCGGCCGACCTGGCCCTGCTCGGCCGACTCGAGCAGGAAGCAGGGCGCTCCCTCCGGCTCGCCTGCGCGCAGCTTGAGGAAGGCGGAGACCGGGGTCTCGCAGTCGTCGACAAAGCGAGCGCGGACCGGGACGACGTTGCCGGCGCGGGCGAGCTCGCGCGCCTGCTCGAGGCTCGGCTCGAGCCGCAGCTCCCCCAGCTGGCTAGCGGCGACGGCCATTCAGCACTTCCATCACCGCAGACTGCGGGACCCCGCGCGAGACCAGCAGCACGCTCAGGTGGTAGAGCAGGTCGGCGGCCTCTTCGGCGACCCGCTCGTCGCTCTCTTCGCGCGCCGCCCGGATCACCTCCTCGGCCTCCTCCTCGACCTTGGCGCCGATCAGCTCGCGGTCGTCGAGCAGCTGCACCGTGTAGCTGCCCTGCGGCCGTTCGAGCGCGCGGCTGCGCAGCGTCCGCTCGAGGTCGGTGAGGGCTTCGTAGGTGACCGGGAAGGGCTCGCCGGGCGCCGGCGGCGCGTCCTTGCGGATCGAGGCCGAGCCCAGCACCTCGCGATAGAAGCAACTGCGCTCGCCGGTGTGACAGGCCGGCCCCGCCGGGTCGACCAGGGCGACGAGGGCGTCGCCGTCGCAGTCGTAGCGCAGCTGGCGCAACCGCATGAAGTTGCCCGAGGTTTCGCCCTTTTTCCAGATCTGCCCGCGGGAGCGACTGTGGAAATGCAGTTCGCCGCTCTCGAGCGTGATTTCCAGGGACTCCGGGCTGACATAGGCGAGCATCAGCACCTCGCCGGTGGCGAAGTCCTGGACTACGCAGGGCGCTAGGCCGCGCTGATCGAATTCGATTTCCCCGAACATCCGCCCATCGTAATGACCGAGCCGCCCGTGGACGCGAAGCTAGCCGCCCCCGGACGCGAAGCGGAGGAGGCGGCGCCTGATGACTACTCGATGCCGAGCCGGTCGAGGAGATCCTCGTCGCGGCGCCAGTGGCGGCGCACGCGGACCTGCAGGTCGAGGTGAACCTGGGCGCCGAGCTCGCGCTCCAGCGAGCGCCGGGCGGCGCTGCCGATCTCGCCGATCTTGGCCCCGCCCTTGCCGATCAAGATCCCCTTCTGGGACTCGGTCTCGGCCCAGATCTCGGCCTGCACGGTGACCAGGCCGTCCTCGCGAGGGATGACCTCGGCGACCTTGACCTCGACTGAGTGCGGGATCTCCTGGCGGGTCCGGTTCAGCACCTGCTCGCGGATCAGCTCGGCGAGCAGGAGCTCGCTCGACTGGTCACTGGAGTCCTCCGGCGGGTACATGTACGGCCCCTCGGGGATCAGCTCTCCGAGCCGCTCCAGCAGCGGCGCCAGCCCCTCGCCGGAGCGGGCGCTGATCGGGAAAACCTCGGCGACGCCCTGCAGGTTGGCGGCGTCGGCCAGCGCCGGCACCATCTCGTTCGGGCCGAGGCGGTCGGCCTTGTTGACGACGCAGATGATCGGGATCTCCGGCCCGGCGGCGAGCAGCGAGCGGGCGATGAAGCGGTCCCCCGCCCCGACGCCCTCCTCGCCGTTGACGACCAGCAGGGCGACGTCGGAGTCGGCGAGCTCGCGCTCGACCCGATGTTGCATGCGCTCGGTCATCTCGTCGCGCGGCCGCTGCACGCCGGGCAGGTCGACGAGGACCAGCTGGCGTTCGGTCTCAAGGTCGGTGGCGACGCCGCGGATCGCCCGGCGGGTCGTCTGCGGGCGTACCGAGACGATCGCGACGTGGGAGCCGACCAGCGCGTTGACCAGGGTCGACTTGCCGACGTTCGGCCGCCCGGCGAGCCCGACGAAGCCGGAGCGAGTCATCGCAGCCCCGCCAGGACGCGGCCCTGCAGGGCCAGCATCTCGCCCGCGTCGGTCTCGTGGTCGTGGCCGCAGAGGTGGAGGACGCCGTGCACAGCGGCCTCGGTCACGTCGCTGCAGTGCTCGGGGCAGATCGCGACGTCGCCGAGCTCGCGTGGTCCGGCGGTCGGGCCGAGTTCGTCGATCGGGAAGGCGAGCACGTCGGTCGGGGCGTCCTTGGCGCGGTGGTCGCGGTTCAGCTCCTGGATCCGGTCCTCGCCGACGATCTCTACCGCGAGGTGGCCGTCCTCTACCCCGGCCGCCGCAAGCGCCGCCGCGACCGCCTCGCGGAGCTCGGACGGGACGTCGGAAAGGTCAAGGCTCAAGGCTGTTTGTCGTAGGCAGCGACGATCCGCTGCACCAGCTTGTGGCGGACGACGTCCTCACCGCCGAACTCGACGAACTCGATTTCCTTGATTTCGTCGAGGATGTCGCGGACCGCGATCAGGCCGGAGCGCTGGTCGCTCGGCAGGTCGATCTGGGTGACGTCGCCGGTCACCACCATCCGCGAGTTGAAGCCGAGCCGGGTGAGGAACATCTTCATCTGCTCGGGGCTCGTGTTCTGCGCCTCGTCGAGGATCACGAAGGAGTCGTTAAGGGTGTTGTGGGTGACCAGAAAGTCGTCGGTGACGTAGAGCGAGTCGGCCGCCCCGACCTGGATGCAGACGGTGTCGGCCTCGCCGGCGGGCTCGATCGCGTCGATGAAGCGCATCGGGCGACCACCCCCGTCCTCGCGGTAGGCGTCGCGCTTGCGACCAAGGCGGAACGGCTCGATGCCGGGTGGCAAACGCAGGTCCATCACATAGGCGTCGGATCGATACGGGACTGGGCGACCGTTTGCCATGCCCGGCGGGCGGCCCGCAGCAGGCCGTCGACGAACGTAGGCGACACCGCCGAGCGATCGGGTCAGGAACGCGACGTCGTCAGCGAGCCGCCGAGAGCAGGTCCCGTACTGGATACGGCAAGTCCTACCGCCCTGCCGCACGGGTCCACCGTCACTGTCCAGCAAACCTTGGAGAACTGCGTGTCGAACGACCCAGGCGTTGTGCAGATAAACGTCCGGGACGAACTTGGTGGCGGAACGGGTTCCAAGCAGCTCCAGCTCTCGGAGAGCCGTGGTGACTGGGTTGGCGACGATTACCCCACCACGGTGGCCGTCCGCATGGCGGAGGACGAAGTCGTAACCGCCCTTGTGGCGCAGCTCGATCCCCGGTAGGGCCCGCTCGAGCGCATCCGCCAGCTCAGGATCGGCCGTCGCGAAAGCCGGCGTCGTCGAGCCGGTGAGACAGCCGTCCCCAAGCAGCAAGCCGAGCGCGTAGGGGTCGATCGGAACATCCTGGGCCGGCAGCTCGACTGGCGCACTCAGCACTGGGAGCTCGTACCGATGCTGGTGCGCGCTGCGCAGGCGACCGATCATCTCGCGCGTCTCCAGGACCCGGCCGGGACGTCCGCGGCGACGATCGGAGGCCGTGAAGACATGCCACAGGTGTTCGCCGCAGCACAGCGTCGAGGCATTGTCCTGGGTACGAACCCGGAAGATCTCCTTCTTCCCCTGGGGAAAGACGCCGAGGACAGGCGTCGGCATTCCGCCCGAGCCGATCACCAGGTCGCCCACGGCAAGCGTGCCGATCGAGCGGAATCCGCTCGGGGTCAGAACCTGGCTGTCCAGCGGCTGCGCCCGTCCCCGCATGAATGCGAGCGGCGCCACCTCGATCACGTCGCGCTCGAAGTAGCCGTTGACGCGGTCGGGGTCGATCATGTCGTAGAGCGCGTCGAACAGCGGCCGCAGGTAGGGATCGACCTTTGCCTGGATGTCGCCCGGCAGGAAGCCGAGCCGCTCGCCCGCCTCGACCGCCGGCCGGGTGAGGATGATCCGCTGCACTTTGCGCTCGGTCAGCGCCGCCGCCGCCATCGCGACCGCGAGGAAGGTCTTGCCGGTGCCGGCCGGGCCGATCCCGAAGGTGATCGTGTTGCGGCGGATCGAGTCGACGTAGCGCTTCTGGTTGCGGGTCTTCGGCGCGACCTTGGTATTGCGGTGGCGCCAGACGACGTCGTCGAGGATCTCGGCCGGGTCCTCGTCGGCATCGAGGGCGCCGGTCACCGCCTCGATCGTGCCCGGGGCGACATCGTGGCCCTGCTCGATCAGCTCGACCATCTCATCGACCACGTGGGCGGCCTGCTCGACCTCGGAGGGCTCCCCCTCCAGGGTCAGCACGTTGCCGCGCAGGTGCAGCTCGGCGTCGAGCTTGCCGCGCAGCTCGCGCAGGACCGAGTCTTCGGAGCCGGCGAGCTCGGCGGCGACGGTGTTGTCGAGGGTCAGCTGCCTACGGGCCAACGTTCAGGCACCCAGCTTCTGCCGCACCGCGGCGCTGACCCGCTTGCCGTCGGCCCGGCCGCCGACCTTCGGCATCAGCGCCGACATCACTTCGCCCATCTGCTTCTGCTCGCTCGCCCCGGTCTCGGCCACGGCCTCCGCGACCAGCCCCTCCAGCTCCTCGTCGGAGAGCTGCTGGGGCAGGTAGCCCTCGATCAGCTCCGCCTCGAAGCGCTCGGCGGCCGCCTGCTCGGCGCGGCCGGCGCCCTCGTAGGCCTCGGCCGCCTCGACCCGCTTCTTGCGCTCGCGCTGCAGCACGGCGACCTCGTCGCCCTTGCCGAACTTGGCGTCCTGCTGGAGCACGTCGACGACCAGGCGCAGCGCCGCAGTGCGCTCGCGGTCGCGCGCTTTCATCGCTACCTTGACGTCGTTTTGGACCTGTTCGAGAACGCTCACGCGCTAAAGGGTAAAGGTCAGCCGAACCGAGACGGCTCGATCCGGCAGTAGTCGAAGCCGAAGGCGAGCACGGCGTTGTTGGCTTTGCTCGAGTTGCGGTTGAGATCGACCGAGTAGGACTCCGCCTTGGCCCGCTTCTCGGCCGCCAGAGCCCGGCCGATCTTTTCGATCAGCGCCTTCTCGTCTTCGAGCAGCCCGATCCACTCGCTCAGCTTGGCTTCGTAGGTGGGCGGCTTGGCGATCGCGTCGAGCTGGCGGATCGTCTTGCCGAAGGCGGTCGCGGCGCGGAAGAAGTGCCCCGAGGCCTGCTTCAGCTCGCCCCGTTTCACCTCACCCTTGGCGCCCTTGAAGATGCGCTTGTTGGCGAGCACGTTGGTCTTGCAGATCGGCTCCGCGCGTTCGGTGTAGGCGTCCTTTTCGCTCGGTTCCGCAGCCGCCGCGAACGGCACCAACGCGACCAACAGCAACAGCGATACGACGGCCAGGGTCCCCTGCTTCACGATCACAATTCCTTTCCTCCGCTTTTCATCATCTTCATAAACACGTTCAAACCGAGTCCAGACCAAGTCTCGGGAGCCGGCGCTCGAGGCCACGGGGCAACCACCAGACCCGCTCCCCGATCAGCAGCATCAGCGCCGGCAAGAGGACGATCCGGACCACCGTCGCGTCGAGCAGGACGGCGACCGCGAGGCCAGTGCCGAGCTGACTGATCGTGGCGATCGGGGCCGCGGCGAAAACCGCGAAGACGACGATCATGATCGCCGCGGCGCCGGTGATCACCCGCGCGGTCCGCTCCAGGCCCGCGGCGATCGCCTCCTCGTTCCCGGCGCCGCCGGCGCGCGCCTCCCGCATCCGCGAGAGCAGGAAAACCGCGTAGTCGATCGAGAGCCCGAAGACGATCCCGAAGATTCCTGCCGCCCCGATCGCGTCGACGTAGGTGTGGCCGCCGAGCGGCCAGCCGGCCGGGACGTCGAAGAGCAGGGTGAGCACGCCGAAGGCAACGGCAACGGTGAGCAGGTTGAGGCCGACCGCGAGCGCCGCCAGCGGGATCGCCCTCAACACGAGCACGAGGACGAGGAAGGTGACGAGGCTGATCCCGACGATCACCCAGGGCACCCGCGAGGAGATCGCGTCGCTGTAGTCGGCGAGCTGGGCGGGGCCGCCGGTTACCCCGGTCTGCAGCCCGGAGCGCTCGCCGAGGTCCGCCGCCGCGAGGTCGAGGCGGTCGCCGAGCGCCGCCGAGCCGGGGGTGTTGAAGGTGTAGCGGGGGATCACCAGGAGCTGCGCCGCCTGCCCTCCCCCGGTCAGGTCGATCACCTGGCCGATGCGGCGGCGCTCGCTCGGCGGGGCGCCGTCGAGCGCCGAGAGGACGAAGTAGCCGGAGTCGAAGATGCCGGGCGAGGAGCGGCGCAGGGAGCGGACGTCGCCGCGCAGGTCCGAGGCGGTCGCCGCGACCCGGACCCCGGCCCGGTCGAGCCCTCCCTGCAGGGGCCGGGAGGCGTGATAGCCGGCGTCGAGGTTGCGGGAGAGCGCGTCGGCGCCGCCGGTCAACCGTTCGAGGCCGGCGGCGAGTTCGGAGGCGCCGCCGCCGAGCCGTTCGAGGCCCGCCGGCAGGGCGCCCGAGGCCCGCGCGAGCCTGGCGGCGCCCGCGTGCAGGTCGGCGCCGCCGCGGGCCAGCTTCTCCTGGCCCTCGTGGAGACGGCGGGCGGCGCTCTCGGCGCGCTGGGTCTGGTTGCGGGCGAGCGCCAGCAGTTCGACCAGTTGCTCGGCTTCGCGGGCGGCGCCTTCGAGGCCGGGGTCCGTGGCGGCCGCGGCCTGCAGGCGGGCGCGCAGCCGCCGGGCGCTGCCGAGACCGGCGCCGCGGACCACCGGCATCAGGGCGCTGAGTTCGTCGCGCAGCGAGCGCGCCCCGAGCGCCGCCCGCCGCTGCCCGTCGGCGAGCCTGCCCGAGCCCTGGTCGAGCCGGCCGAGCGCCCGCACGGCTCGCACGGCGCCCGCCGAGGCTTCCTCGATCCCGGTGGAGATCCGCCCCGCGCCTTCGCCCGCCCGCCCGGAGCCAGTCGCGAGCAGGCCGGCTCCGGCCGCCGCCCGGAAGATCCCGTCGCGCAGCCTCTCGACCCCGCCGGCGGCGCGATCGAGCCGGTCGCCGAGGCGGGCGAAGCTCCGCGGGCTGGCCTCGCCGCGTTCGGCCAGCAGGCGATCGCCCTGGCGCTGCAGCGGCGCGATCCGACGGGCGACCTGTCCGGGGCCGATTACCGCCTGGACCGCGGGGTCGGCGGCGATCCGGCCCTGGGTCCGCCGCAGGGTCGCGAGGTCGGCGCCGCCGGTGATCGGGCCGCGGTCGGTCGCGGCGACGAGGACGAAAGGGGCGTCCCAGCCAGAGCCAATCGCGGCGGCGACCGATTCCGCGTCCTCCCGCGCCTGGTTCGATCGCGGCAGCTGCTCGGCGCTCGGCGGCCCGGTCTTCAGGGCCAGCGCCGGCAGCGCCAGCAGGACCAGCGCCCCGCCGATCACGGCGGCCGCCAGCCCGGGGCGACGCAGCGCCATGCTCACCGCGGCCATCAGCCGCCGCCCGCCGTCGCCGCGGCCGAGCCGCCAGCGATCGAGATGCGGGGCGAGCAGGAAGAGCAGCGGCGGGGCGACGAGATAGGCGAGCGCGACGCTGATCAGGGTGACGAGGATCGCCGTGCCGGCGAGCGAGACGAACAGCGTCCCCGGCATCACGACCAGCGTCACCACCATCGCCAGCAGCAGCGCCGCTCCGGCGAAGGCGGTGGTGCGCCCGGCGGTGCGCCGGGTGCGCAGCGCCGCGGTGCCGGGCGGCGCGCCGGCGTCCAACTCCTCGCGGAAGCGGGAGACGGTCAGCAGCGCGTAGTCGACCCCGAGCGCCAGCCCCATCATCGACGCCACGGTCAGGGCGAAGCCGTCGATCTCCAGCGAGGGGGCGGCGAGCGCGAGGACGCCGCGGCTGGAGATGACCGCGGCGGCGCCGAGCAGCAGCGGGACCGCCGCGGCGAGGGGCGAGCGGAAGACGAGGAGCAGGACCAGCAGGAGGAAAGGGATCGCGATCAGCTCGGCCGTCCGGGTGGCGCTGACCGACTCGTCCTGGATCGCCCGCGCAAGCGTCGCGAAGCCGGTCTGCGTCGCGCTCACCGGCGGCCGGACCGTCCGCGCCAGGATCGTCTCCAGCCTCGGCACCCCAGCGGCGACCGCGTCCTGCTCGTCGAGGTGGAGGTCGACCAGGACCAGCGCCTTGCGGGGGGACGGACGCAGCCGCGCGAGCTCGCCCCGGTCCCAGGGGGAGAGCGTCGTCGCCCCGGGCTCCTGCCGCAGCGCCCGGACCAGTGCGGGCCCCTGCCGTTCGAGCGCCAAGGCCGGGCCGCGCAGGAGGATCGCGAACGGGGCCGAGTCGCCGAAGCGGTCGCGCAGCAGGGCCTCTCCGCGGGCCGATTCCGTACCGGGAACGTCGAGCGAGGTGGGCCGCAGCTCATCCTCGACGCCGATCCCGGCGACGCCAAGGACGGCGACCGCGAGGACCGCGACCGCCAACGTCAGGCGCGCTCGCCTCACACCCATCTCCGTTCCCCTGCTGGTCGAACTACTGGTTTCCAAGCATGGTTCTACCGGCCCGCCAGGGGTGGCTGGGATAACGCTTCTTTAAGCGCGCGCGGGCGGGTTCAGCCGGCGTCGAGCGCGATCTGCTCGACCTCGCCCAGGGGCATCTGCAGGAAGCGGGTGCCGACCTGGCGGAAGGCGTCGGCGTCGCCGCTGCAGAGGAACTCGTAGGAGCCCTCGCCGGCCGCGGCGGGACGGGCGGTTCCGGCCGCCTCGAGGGTGCGCTGGACCGCGGCGGCGACCGCGTGGCCGCCGCCGACGAGGCGCACGTCGCGGCCGAGGATCCGCTGCAGCATCGGCGCGACCAGCGGGTAGTGGGTGCAGCCGAGGATCAGGGTGTCGACGTCGGCCCGCTTGAGCGGCGCGCAGTAGTCGCGGGCCATCTGCATCGTCTCCTCGTCGAACGGCGAGCCGTTCTGGATGAAGGGCGCGAGCTTCGGCGCCTCGACCTCGGTTACCTCGAGCGCGCGGCCCTGCGCTTCAAGGGCGCGCCGGTAGGCGCCGCTCTCGACCGTGTTCGGGGTCGCCAGCACCCCGACCCGGCCGCTGGCGGTGATCGCCGCCGCGATCTCCGCCTGCGGGGTGACCACCGGCACCACCTCCACCCCGCTCGCCGCGGCGACCGCGCGGGCGACCTCCTCGCCCACCGAGGTCGCCGTGTTGCAGGCGATCACCAGCAGCTTCGCCCCGCGCTCCAGCAAGAGCTCGGCGATCCGGGCGATCCGCTCGCGCAGCAACTCGGGGTCGCGGCTCCCGTAGGGGAACCACTCGGTGTCGCCGAGGTAGAGGAAATCCTCCTGCGGCAGCGAGACCAGGCACTCGTGCAGGACCGTGAGGCCGCCGACGCCGGAGTCGAACATCGCCACCGGGGGCGATCCGACGTTCACAAAAAAGGTTTGTACGTCATGAAGAAGATCGTCACGACGACGATCAGCCCGGCGAGGCCGCCGACCTGGCCGGTCTGCTGACCATAGGCCTGGAACTCCTCGCTCAGCGTGTCGCCCGTCTTGAGGTCTCGCTCGACCATTTCCAGCGATTCGCGGATGCGCGGCTGGAAGTAGCCGTGCTGGAGGCCGAAGAGGGCGATGATCGCGAGGAAGCCGACGATGATGAACGCCTCGTCGCCCTTCCAGACGTCGTCGCTGGCGATCATCAGATAGACCCCGGCGAGCAGGACGACGATCATTCCCGGGTTGACCAGGAAGCGATCGATCTTCTGCATGCCGGCGAGGATCCCCGGCGCCGACTGCGGGTATTTCGGCAGCACCGAGAAGGCGATCCCGTAGCCGAAGGTCGGGCCGAAGGCCAGCACCACGGCCAGCACGTGCAGGAAAAGCGCGATCTTGTAGTCGGCGCTGACTATCGACGCGAAGGGCATCGCGAAAAACCCTATCTCTCAACGGTGACGGAGCAACAGGGCGGCCCAGTCGCCATCCTGGCGGCGATCTGACTCGGTTAGACCAGCCGCGGCGAAGGCAGCGGAGACCTCCTCGAGCTCCGTAGGGAGGATTCCGGAGCAGATGAAGGTGGTGAGGGGAAGGGGGTGTCCCTCCGTCACTGACTGGAGGTTCCTGCGGGACACCCCCTTCCCCTCCTCGAGTTTCGGCAGCTGGGCGGCTACTGCCTTGAGGATCGGGGAGGTCATGTTGGCTACGAACGTGGGGGCGAGCGGAGGCAGGTGTTCGCGGAGGTTCATCCGCCCCAGGTCGAGCTGAGCGCCGTTGATGACAGCGTTGGCTTCTGAAGCTTCAAGGGCCGCCGCCTCGTGGTCGTAGCCGGAGACCGGATCCCAGCCGAGCTTCGCTGCGGCTATTGCAAGCACGCCCGATCCGCAGCCTAGGTCGGTGAGCGGGCCAGCGGCTTCGTCGGCGTCGGCTAGTTCGAGCAGGTACTCGAGGCAGAGGCGGGTGGTCGGATGGGCGCCGGTGCCGAAGGCCTGGCCGGGGTCGACGACGAGGTCGATCGTGCCTTCGCGGGGCGGCTCCCAGGAGGGCCTGAGCCAGAGCCGGCCGCCGACCAGCTGCGGTTTGTGGAAGTCGCGCCAGCGGTCGGCCCAGTCGTCGGGGATCTCGGTCGAGCTGACCTCGATCCGGCCCTCCCCCACGACCGCGTCGAGCTCGCCGAGGTCGGGTAGCTCGCCCTCGCCGCCGTAGATCGCGTACTCGACGTATCCGGGCCCGCGCTCCTCCTCGACCCCGTTCGGGGCGAGCACGGTCAGCTCGGCGAGCACCAGGTCCGCGAGCTCAGTCGAGCAACGGACCGCGAGCCGGATCACCCGAAGGCGCGGCGGACGCGGCTGAAGAGCCCCTCGCCGTGCTGGGGCTCGAGGTTCTCCGGGGTCAGCGTGGCGTCGAGGCGCTCGACCGCCTGCCGCTGCTCCTCGCTGAGGTTGCTCGGGACGATCGACCTCGAAGACGACCCGCTGGTTGCCGCGCTTGCGGCCGCCGAGCTGCGGCAGGCCGGCCCCGCGCAGAACCTCTTCGGCGCCGGGCTGGGTGCCGGGCACGACCTCCACCTCCTGCTCGCCGTCGAGGGTCGGCACGGTGACCGTGGCGCCGAGCATCGCTTCGGTGGCGGGGATCGTGACGACGCTGATCAGGTCGGTGGCGTTGCGCTGGAAGCGCTCGTCGGGGAGGACCTCGACCTCGACGTAGAGGTCCCCGGCCGGCGCCCCGGGCTCGCCGGCGTGGCCGGCGCCCTGGACGCGCAGGCGCTGGCCGGATTCGATCCCGGCCGGGATCTCGACCTCGCGCACGCGCTCGCCGGGGGTGCGGCCGTTGCCGCCGCAGACCTCGCAGGGCGTCTCGGCGACTTTGCCGTCGCCGTGGCAGACGTCGCAGCCGACGACGCGGGCCATCTGCCCAAACGGCGTGTTCGAGACGGCCCGCAGCTGGCCGGTGCCGCCGCAGCGGTCGCAGGTGGAGATCGGCGTGCCGGGCTCGGCGCCGTTGCCGTGGCAGTGCTCGCAGGCGCCGACCGCGTTGTAGCGGAGCTCGCGGCGCACCCCGGTGACGACGTCGGCCAGCTCGACCTCGACCGCGAGGGCGATGTCGGCGCCGCCGGCCGGCCCGCCAGCGCCGCCGAACCCGAACCCCTGGCCGCCGCCGCCGAAAAAGGCCTGGAAGAGGTCGTCGATCGAGCCGAAGGAGCTGGCCCGCGGGTCGAACCCGCCCGAGCGCAGGCCCTCCTGGCCGTAGGCGTCGTAGGTGCGGCGCCGCTCCGCATCGGAGAGGACCTCGTAGGCCTCGGCCGCCTCTTTGAACTTCGCTTCGGCCTCGGGGTCGTGGCCGTTGACATCGGGATGCAGCTCGCGGGCAAGGCCGCGGAAGGCTTTCTTGATTTCGCCGTCGCCGGCCTCGCGGCCGACGCCGAGCACCTCGTAGTAGTCGCGGGGCATCGGTGGCGCGTCTTACTCGTCGTAGACGGTCTCGAAGTAACGGGAGAGCTCGCGGGCGGCGACCTGGACCGAGGCGATCGCGGTCGCGTAGTCCATCCGCAGCGGGCCGACCACTCCGACGGTGCCGAGGTTGCGGTGGCCGAGCCCGTAGTTGGCGCCGACGACGCTGACCGAGCGCAGCTCCGGTTGCGGGTTCTCGGCCCCGATCCAGAGGAAGACGGAGCGCTCAGCGAGTGAGGAGCGCAGCATCTCCAGCACGTCGGCGCGCCGCTCCAGCGCGGTCATCAGCTGGTCGGCGCGCGGCAGGTCGCCGACGTGGGCGTCGGAGAGCAGGCGCGAGGCCCCGTCCATGTAGAGGTCGGCGGCGGGGGTCGAGACGAGCTCGGTGAAGGCGGCGCCGAGGGTGGCGATGAACTCGGCCTCGACCCGGTCGAGCCCGGGGTCGGTGAGGCGGGTGGCGATCATCCGCGCCCCGACGCCAAGCCCACTCAGCTGCTCGTTCAGGTAGCTGGATGCCCAGGCGACGAGGCCGGGGTCGACCGGCCCCTGGAACTCGAAGACGCGGCGGGCGACGTCGCCGGTCGAGGCGATCGCGATCACCACCACCTTGCTCGGCGTCAGCTGCAGGACCTCGACCCGGTGGATCGTCGCCGCCAGGCTCTGCTGCGGCGCCGTCGCCATCGCCACCAGGTCGGTGACTTCGGCCAGCGCCGCGGTCGTCTGCCGCATCGCCTCGTCGACCTCGCGGCGCAGGCGCGAGAGCTCGAGCTCGACCCGGGCGGGCGCGACGACCTCGGACTCAAGCAGGAGGTCGACGTAGCGGCGGTAGCCGGAGTCGGTCGGGACGCGACCGGCCGAGGTGTGCGGATGGGTGAGGAAGCCGGCCGCCTCCAGCGCCGCCAGCTCGGCCCGCACGGTCGACGGGCCCCACTCGACCTCGGGGGCATCGGCGATCTCCTTCGAGGGAACGGGCTGCGCCGACGCCAGGTAGGCGTCGACGACCAGCCGCAGGATCAGCTCTTGGCGGGGGGAGAGCACCCCTACATCTTAGGAATCAGGTCAGCGCAGGCCGATCTCGGCCTCGGCGTTCTTGATGATCTGGGTCTCACCCTGGGCGGCCACGGTGTCGACCACAACGCGGTCGCCGTCAACCGATTTCACCGTGCCGGAGACGACGATCTCCTGCTCCGGCATGCCCATCCCGCGGAACTGGACCGAGAGTCGCTTCAGCGCCCGCGGGTCGCCGTCGGCGAGCGCCGCGTTCGCTTTCGCCACCAGCCCCATCGAGTAGAGGCCGTGGAGGATGTTGCGCGGCAGCCCGACCATTTTCGCGAACTCGTCGTCGATGTGGATCGGGTTGAAGTCCCCGGAGGCGCCCGCGTAGCGGTGCGGCAGGTACTTGTCCGGGGTCACCCGCAGCTCGGGGACCGCGTCGCCCACGTTCAGATCCGCCATGTTCAAACCCCCCTGACGATGTTGGTCCAGGTGCCGCGCACGACCTCGGCGCCATCCTGGTTGGTGGAGACGGTCTCGAAGACGTAGAAGCCTTTGCCGTCTTTCTCCTCGATCGAGAGGCATTTCGGCACGGTCGAGATCTCGTCGCCCGAGCAGACCGGCTCGCCCCACTCGAAGACCTGGCCGCCGTGGACCATCGCCGCGAAGTTCATCTCGACCTCGGGGTCGAAGAGGACCGGGCCGAGCGCCGGGCCGCTGTAGACGACGGCGAACATCGGCGGCGCGACGACGTCGCGGAACCCGGCCGCGCGGGCGGCCTCGACGTCGAAGTGCACAGGGTTGTCGATCCCCAGCGCGTTCGCGTACTCCTTGATCTTCTCCCGCCCCACCTGGTAGGTGACGGCGGGCCATTCCTTTCCAACCGCTGCAGTTTTTAGCGTCATAGTCGGCACAATAACTGGCTGTTCAGCCAAGGGATTGGGTGCCCCTCGGAACGTCTTGTACTTTCGCGAAGCGAAAGTTAAGTGGAGAGGGGTGCCCAATCCCTCACTCGTCGATCTGGAGGACCGCGAGGAAGGCCTCCTGCGGAACTTCCACCCGGCCGACCGACTTCATTCGCTTCTTGCCTTTCTTCTGCTTCTTCAGGAGCTTCTGCTTGCGGGTGACGTCGCCGCCGTAGAGCTTCGCGGTGACGTCCTTGCGCAGCGCCTTGACGGTCTCGCGGGCGAGGATGTTGGAGCCGATGGCGGCCTGGACCGGAACGTCGAAGAGCTGGCGCGGGATAGTTTTTTTCAGCCGCTCAGCGAGGCGCTTGCCCTGCTCGTAGGAGAAGTCGCGGTGGACGATGATCGAGAGCGCGTCGACCTGCTCGCCGGCGAGCAGGATGTCGACTTTGACCAGGTCGGAGGCACGGTTGCCGATCGGCTCGTAGTCGAGCGAGGCGTAGCCGCGGGTGCTGCTCTTCAGCAGGTCGAAGAAGTCGAGGACGATCTCGGCCAGCGGCATGTCGTAGCGGATCTGCACCCGCACCGGGCTCAGGTAGTGCATGTCGACGTGTTCGCCGCGGCGGCCTTGGCAGAGCTCCATCACCGCGCCCACCTGCTCGGCGGGGGCGATGATCGTGGCGCGGATGTAGGGCTCTTCAACGGTCTCGATCGAGCCCGGGTCGGGGAGGTCGGTGGGACTGCGGACCTCGACCGTCTCGCCGTTCGTCTTGTGCACGACGTAGCGCACGTTCGGGGTGGTCGAGAGCAGCTCCAGCCCGTACTCGCGTTCCAGCCGCTCGCGGACGATCTCCATGTGCAGGAGCCCGAGGAAGCCGACCCGGAAGCCGAACCCGAGCGCCTCCGAGGTCTCCGGCTCCCAGGAGAGGGCGGCGTCGTTGAGCGACAGCTTCTCGAGCGCGTCGCGGAGGTCTTCGTAGCGGTCGGTGTCGATCGGGAAGACGCCGCAGAAGACCATCGGGCGGACCTCGCGGTAGCCCTCCAGCGCCTCGGTAGCGGGGTTGGTCTGGGCGGTCAAGGTGTCGCCGACGCTGAGCTTGTTGACGTCCTTGATGCCGGTGATCAGGTAGCCGACGTCGCCCGCCTCCATCCCCTGCACCGCGGTCATCGTCGGGCGGAAGAAGCCGAGGTCGTCGATCTCGGCCTCGGTGTTGTTCTGCATCGCCAGGACCTTCTCGTGCTTGCGAAAGCCACCGTCGACCATCCGCACGTAGGCGATCACGCCGCGGTACTGGTCGAACTCGGAGTCGAAGATCAGCGCCCGCGGCGGGGCCGACGGCTCGCCCCGGGGAGCGGGGATGCGCTCGACGATCGCCTCCAGCACCTCCGGCACCCCGACCCCGGTCTTGGCCGAGATGTGGAGCGCTTCCTCAGGGTCGCCGCCGGTCAGGTCGGCGATTTCGGCCGCGACCCGGTCCGGTTCGGCGCCGGGCAGGTCGACCTTGTTGATCACCGGGATCAGCTCCAGGCCGGCGTCGATCGCCAGGTAGGTGTTGGCGACCGTCTGCGCCTCGACCCCCTGGGCGGCGTCGACGACCAGCAGCGCCCCCTCGCAGGCGGCAAGGCTGCGCGAGACCTCATAGGAGAAGTCGACGTGGCCGGGCGTGTCGATCAGGTGCAGGTGGTAGGTCTGCCCGTCCACGGCGGTGTACTCGACCCGCACGGCCTGCGCCTTGATCGTGATCCCGCGCTCGCGCTCGAGGTCCATCGAGTCGAGCATCTGCGCCTGCATTTTCGTCGGGTCGACGGCGCCGGTGACCTCGAGGATGCGGTCGGCCAGGGTCGACTTGCCATGGTCGATGTGGGCGATGATCGAGAAGTTGCGGATCTGGTCCATCGGACGGCGGAGTATGGCGAGTGGCGAGTTCCTCTCGCTATCCGAGAGGAACTCGACAGCCCGCGGGGTCGAGCGGGCCATCGAGCTCGAAGACCACCGTCGGCGGCGTCTTCTCGACCACCGTGGCGTTGGCGCCCGCGGTCCAGGCCGCCTGCGGCGGGTACGGCGGCTGCCCGGGCTCGATCCGGTCCCAGCTGGCGATCACGTAGTCGTAACCGCCCGCGTTCAGCAGTTGGCGCCAGCGACGGCAAGTCGTCGGCGCCTCGAAGCCGCCGTGGGGGCGCTCTTCGCCGACGAACTGGACGTGGTTGGAGAGGTCGCCGCCGAACAGCGGGTACTGGCGGGTGCTGGTGGTCGCGATGCGGACGTCGCTGAGATCACTGGCGCGATCGAACGCCTGGTTCAGCCCCGGCGCCGCAAAGCTGACGTGCTCATACCGCTCCTGCAGGTAATGGCGCTGGTACGCGTAGCCCACAATCGCCGCCAACCCAACGAGCGCCGCCAACCCTCCCAGCCTCCACCGTCGTGACACTTCTGTAACGGCACCCCCGTCGTTTGTCGCCTTGTGGGCGACAAACGTCAAGCGGTGGCGGATGAGCGGGGCGGTTGGGAGCAGGGCGAGGCCGAGGACGAGGGCCGGGGCGAGGTAGCGGAGGCCGGACTCGAAGCCGCGCGGCATGCCCTCGGGGCCGGAGGCGGAGGTCGGGGCTACAAGCCAGGCCAGGGCCGTCGCGAGCCCCACGAGCCCCGCCAAGACCAGAACCTGATCGCGGGGTTCCTTTCCCGTCGCAGAGACGGAGAAGGAACCGCGCGATGGGAACGAGGCAGAGGACGAGGCCGGCAAGGGCGGCGAGGCCGAGCAGCGGCCAGAGGAACCAGAGGCCGTCGTGGAGGCCGGGCAGGAACCAGTCCGACCAGACCGTGCCGTCGGTTAGGTAGCCGAGGACGCTGTGCGCTTCACGGCCGCCGAGCGCCTGGTCGGGTGCGGGCAGCGAGATCGGCCCGAGGCTGTCGACCCAGGGCAGCGGGTTGCCGGTCTGGACCAGGTTGCGCAGGTACCAGTAGCCGCCCCCGGCCAGTGCCGCCAGCCCCGAGACCCAGAGCGCGCGCCAACGCGCGCCGCGCGGCGCCAAGATCGCCAGCCCGAGCACGAAAACAGCCGCTGGTAGGAGGAAGTTGAGCTTGGTCCCGGCCGCGAGCCCCACCGCGAGCCCGGCGACCGCCAGCGCACCCCAGGACAGCCCCCGCTTACCCAGCTCCTCCCCCGCACCGCCTTGGTTCCTCGCGCTCAGCACCACCGCCACCGCGGCCAGCAGGAAGAAGATCCCGACGATGTCGTTGCGCGCCTCCCCCGCCTGGTCGGCGAGCGCCGGCACGCTGAGCGCCACCGCCCCGAGGATCAGCGACCACGGCGCCACCCAGTAGGGCCGCCCGATGCACCAGGCCGCCAGCAGGCAGCCGGCGAACCAGCCGAGGTTGAGCAGCGGCGAGAGCACGTCCCGCCCGAAGGCCAGCATCCCGAGCGAGTGCACGATCTCGCTGTTCGCCGGGTAGAACCAGGCGAGGAACTGCGGCGCGATGAAGTGCAGGTCGATCGTGTCGCCGCTCTGGAAGAAGCCCGCCGCGAACGGCCCGTGGTACCAGGTGCTGTCGAACCCGGTCATCCCGGAGCTGATCTGGTCCCTCCCCTCCCAGGCGAAGTGGGCCAGGGCGAGAGCCGCTACCAAGAGCGCCGCCAGGCGTCAGGAGGGGGACTCTCCGCACCCTTACTTGCCAGGGAGGGTGCGGAGAGTCCCCCTCCCCGCTGCCGCGGCGGCACGAGCTTCCAGACCGTAGCGGCGGCGCGCCGATCAGGAGCAGCAGCGGCAGCCGGGTCCAGCGCCCCGAACGTGCCGAGCAGCTCGGCGACCCAGAGCACCAACGCCAGCGCGATCACCCCGGTCGCCAGCCACGCCGGCGCCCCCTCGAACCGCGGCAGCGCCCAGGCCCGCACCCGCGCCGCCGCGAACCCCGCGAAGCCCCACGAGCAAGAGCAGCTCGACGACACCCAGCAGGTAGCGACCGGGGCCGAGCATCTCCGGTTAGGCCGCTCGCCGCCGGCGCAGTAGGCGCAGGATCTGCTCCAGCTCGGGGATCCGCAGGAGGCGGGCGGCGAGCAGGTAGACGGCGGCGCCGAGGCCGAGGCCGAGGCCGAGCGAGACGATCTGGCCGGCGAGCCCGCGCCCGAGCTGGTGGTCGAGCAGGTCCCAGATGCCGTAGGAGACGCCGGCGAGCAGGGCCGAGGCGATCGAGATCCGGATCGTGGCGCCAAGCAGCCGGCCGAGCTCGATCCCACCCAGCAGGCGCCGCAGGATCACCGCCTGGGCGACGACGCTGGCCGCGGTCGCGATCCCGGTCGAGGCGACGATCCCGCCGACCCCTAGGTGGTAGAGCGCCAGCGCACCAACCGCGGTGACGACGAGGTTGCCGGCCGAGATCGCGGTCGGGATCCAGGGGCGCTGGAGGCCGAAGAAGGTCCGGGTCAGCAGCAGGAAGAGACCGTTGGTCGGCAGCGAGAAGGCGAACCAGAAGAGCGCCGTGGCAACCAGGTCGGTGTCGGCGGCGCCGAATTCGCCGCGCTGGTAGACGAGCCGGATCATCGGCTCCGAGAGCGCCAGCACCGCCGCCGCGGCCGGCAGCAGAACGAAGAGGATCTGGCGCATCCCGTTGGCCAGGGTCGCGCGCAGGTCATCGAAGGCGCCGCGGTTGGCGAAGCGGGCGAGGGTCGGGAAGAGCACGGTCGCGATCGCGACCGAGAAGATCCCCTGCGGCAGCTGGTAGATCCGGAAGGCCTTGTCGATCGCCGCCGGCGCCTCGTCGCTGACCAGGGAGCCGAAGAGGCTGTTGATCACCAGGTTGAAGTTGATCAACCCGAGGCTGATCGTCACCGGCAGCATCAACAGCAGGACGCGCCGCACGCCAGGGTTGCGCCAGTCGAAGCTCCAGCTGAACTTGAACGGCGTGTTGCGCAGGTCGAAGGCGGGGATCAACAGCTGCACGGCGGTGCCGGCGAGGATGCCGATCGCGTAGGCGTAGATCCGGTCGTTGCCGCTCAGCATCGGCTCGACCACGACCAGGACGAGGATGATCGTCAGGTTCCAGAACAGCGGCGAGATCGCGAAGGCGCCAAAGCGGTCGTAGCTGTTGAGGATGCCGACGACGACGCCGCTGATCCCGAGCAGGACCAGGATCGGGAAGAGGACCTGCGAGAGGGCGACCGTGAGGTCGAGGATCTCGCCTTCGAAGCCGGGCGCGAAGATCGGCATGATCAGCGGCGCGGCGACGACGAAGAAGGCCGTGATCACCCCCAGCACCATGGTCACGATCAGCAGCAGGGTCGAGGCCAGCCGGAAGGCCTCGCGGTAGTTCTTCTTCTCCAGCTGTTCGGTGAAGACGGGGACGAAGGCCGGCTGCAGGGCGGCGTCGGCGAACAGGGCGCGGATCAGGTTGGGGACCTGGAAGGCGATCGTGAAGGCCGACATCGGGCCGCTGATTCCGTAGTAGCCGGCGGCGATCACCTCGCGCAGTAGGCCGACCACGCGCGAGGCCGCGGTGGCGATCGAGAAGAACGCGGTCGAGCGGGCGATGCGGCCGGCCTGGCTGCCCGGAGCGGGCTCGCCGACGGGTTCCTCACCCGGATCGAACGCCTCCGCCTGCCGCAGCGCGGCCTCGGAAACGACCTGGTCCTCCGTCGGCGTTTATGGCCCGCTCGTTGCCGGCTGGGGTGTCGGGTATCTCCAAGCTGGGTCTCAGTCGCTATAGTCGGCGGCCGCCCGAAGCCGGCATGGCGCCCGCGCGGGTACTCGACATGGCCAACATAGCCTCACAGAAAAAGCGGATACTGCGCAGCGAGCGCGAGCGAACCGAGAACCGGCTGCTGACCAGCACGGTCAAGACCCACTTCCGGCGCCTCGAGAGCGCGGTCGAGGGCGGCGACGCCACGACGATCGCCGAGGAGCAGCGGCAGCTGGTCTCGAAGATCGACAAGGCCGTCCAAAAAGGCGCTATGCACAAGAACACCGGCGCTCGCAAGAAGTCCAAAGCGGCTCGTATCGCCGCCGGCGCTTCCAGCTAGACCGCTACCCCAGCCGCCCTCCGCAGGGCCAGCGTCAGCGCCAGTTCGTCGCCGTACTCGGCGTCCCCGCGCGTCCACAGCTCCAGCTCGGCGAGCGTCTCGGTCGCCATCCGCAGGTCGGCGAGGTCGGCGTCGCGGAGGCGACGGACGAGCTGCTTGGCCGCGTAGGGGTGCATCTTCAGCGAGGACTCGACCTCGGCCGGCGGCGCGCCCTGCTCGAGCCGAGCCGCCGCCGCGCAGGCCTGGCGCAGGCGTGAGGCGAGGCCGTAGATCAACCCGGTGACGTTCTCGCCCTGGGAGATCAGCTGCTCGCCGATCCGTAGGGCCGCGGCGGCGTCGCCTTCCAGCAGCGCGTCGGAAAGCGACCAGACGGCGGCCTCGGAGGTGTCGGCGATCATCGCCTCGAGGTCGGCGGCGCCGACCGTTCCCCCCGCGCCCGCCCAGAGAGCGAGGCGCTCGAGCTCGTTGCGGAGCCGCACCGGGTTGGCGCCCATGCGGTCGACCAGCATCCGCGCCGCCGCCGGCTCCAGCAGGAAGCCGAGGCCCTTGGCGTCGTTGACGAGGAGCCCGGGCAGCTCGCGCGGCTTCGGCGCCTCGAACTCGTGGATCTCGCCGCCGGCCGCCTTCACCGCCTTCAGCAGCTTCGCCGGGGCCTTCGCGCGGGCAATCAGCACCAGGGTCAGGTCCGGGGGCAGATGGCCGACCGCGGCCGCGACCGGCTCCAGCTGCTTGTCGCGCCATTTCTCGACCCCGTCGGCGAGCAAGTAGCGGCGCGAGTCCATCAGTGACATCGCCGGGATCGCGTTCAGCAGCGCCTCGTGGTCGGGCATCCCCCTGCCCTCCGCGGGCTCGAAGACCTCAAGCGCGGCGGCGCCGCCCTCACGCTCGGCCCGATCCCGCAGGCGGCCGCGGGTAGCGTCGATCTTCGCCTCGTCGGTGCCGGCGATCAGGTAGAGCGGTTTCATCTCGGCCACGCGGCCGAGTCTAGTCAGCGCTCGGGCTAGGGCTGCGCCGCGGGCGCTTCGGCTTCGGGCGCGGTTTCTTCGACCGGCGCTTCCGGCTCGACCGGGATTTCCGGTTCAACCGGCGGTTCAACCGGGACTTCCGGTTCGACCGGCGGTTCCGGTTCCACGGGCGGTTCGACCGGAGGTTCAACAGGCGGTTCCGCGGGCGGCTGGACCGGCGTTTCCGGTTCGTAGGGCACTTCCGGTTCCTCCGGCGGCAGCGGCGTGCTGGCGGCGACCTCGCCTTCTTCGCCGAGGCCCGGCGCCACCGCGGTACGGACGAACAGCCCGCTGGCCACATTGGAGCCCGAAATCGGGGATGAGGGCGGCGCCGTGACGGAGGGGACCGTGGGCGATTCGGCGGCCGTGATCCCGGTCACGCCTGATTCGTTGGCCCCGGCAACCCCCGTCTTCCCGTTCTGCTGCGAGCCGGCCTGCTGGCCAGCGATCGAGCCGGGCTGAGAGCCGACGGCGGTGAAGACTGGGAAGCCGGCGCCGTCCCCGCCGGCCAGGGCCAGAGCCCCAAGCGGTCCGGAAACGCCGCCAGTTCCGGCACCATGTCCTCCGAAGCCGCCACCGCCGCCCGGCAAGACCCCGCCCGGGCTGCCGGCGACCGCATTGCCTGGCGCCAAGCCGCCCACTTCCGAGGGGGCCGGCATCGGCAGCGGCCCGAGCTGGCTGAGCCGGTAGTTGGTCTGGGCGGCGAAGCCGATCAGCGCGAGGCCGATCGCCGCGGTCAGCCCGAACATCGCGAAGGTCAGCCGGCGCAGCCGGATCGGGAGGCTGGTCCCGGCCAGCCTGGAAATCCAGAGGACGACTTGTCGTTTCGCTTTCACTGGTATGAGAATCGGCAATCTAGACGTGGAATTGATGGGTCAGGCGCTGAAAACCAAGTTTCGATTGGAATATTTGTCTAGCCGCCCGCAGCAACGAGGATACCCCCGGAACGCGCCCGCGTCTCGATCACGACCGAAACCATCCCGATCGGTACGCATGACGCGAACCCCCTGAGCGGCGAGCGTCGCCACGGTCTGGGGCGCCGGATGCCCGTAGGAATTGTCCTCGCCGACCGAAATCAGCGCCAGCCCAGGCCGGGCGCGCTCGAGCAGATCGGCGAGGCCCGCGTCCTCAGAGCCGTGGTGGGCGACCTTGAGCACGTCGATCTGGCCCGGGTCTAGGGGCACGGCCTCGGCCTCCGCGTCGGCGCTGAGCAGCATCGAGAAGCCCTGGTAACGGGCGATCGCGACGAGGGCGAGCTGGTTCGGGTCGGCGCCCGGCTGGGGTTCGGCGAGGAGCTCGGGAGGCGGCCAGATGAACTCGAGTCGGAGGCGGCCGGAGCGGATCGTGGCCCCCTGGGCGACCCGCTGGGTGGGGGCGGCAGCGCGGGCTGCCGCGAGGAGGTCCCGGCCGAGGCGGCCGTAGACGAGGTGGCCGATCGGGACCGAGCCGAGCAGCTCTTCGAGGCCGCCGACGTGGTCGGACTGGTCGTGGGTGGCGATCACGGCGCCGAGCCGGTCGACGCCGGAGTCCTCGAGCATTCGGAGGAGTCCCTCCCCCGCCGGCCCGCCGTCGACCAGCACCGCCGGGGCGCCCGCCGGCTGCAGGAGGATCGCGTCGCCCTGGCCGACGTCGAGGACGGTGACGCGCAAGCCGTGGGCTGGCGGACCAGCGCTCGCGCCGCCCTGTGGCCACGCCAGCGCCACGCAAACCACCAGCGCCAGCCCACCCAGGACCGCGCCGAGCAGCCACCAGTCCGTCGTTTTTCCCGCTATGCGGGAAGAACTGCGGACTCGTCGGGACCGGCGTCGGTGGAGGACGCCGGCGGCGCGCCAGGCGATAGTGGCGACGGCGAGCGCGGCGTAGGTAGCGGCCAGGGTGGTGGCACTCAGGTGGAGCTCCAGCTCGGCCCAGTCGGGGGCGGCACACCAGGTGGCGACCTGGGCGATGTAGGCGAGCAGGACGGCGTTGGGAACGTTGAGCAACTCGGTTGGGAATCCGGGGACCTGGGCCGCTCCGGCGCTCGCCATGCCCAGCCACATCGCCGGCGCCACCGCCGGCAACGCGAGGACGTTCGCGACCAGCGTCGTCGTCGAGATCCGTTCGAAGTGGAAGGCGATCAAGGGCGCCGTCGCCAGCGTCGCCGCCACGGTCACGGCAACGCCCTCGGTCAGGACCCGCTGCCACGCACCCCCACCCAGCCGCTGTTCCAGCACCTCCGCCAGCCCGCGCGCCCAGACCAGGATTCCCAGCACCGCCGCGAAGCTCAGCTGCCAGCCGACGTCGCCGCCGATCGTCGGATCGACCGCCAGGGTGACGCCAGCCGCCAGCGCCAGCGCGTAGAAGCGCGAGGCTCGTCGGCCGGCCAGGATCGCGACGATCCCCAGCGCGCCCATCACTGCCGCCCGCTGGATCGTCGGGCCAGCGCCGGTCAGCGGCACGTAGACGGCGATCAGGGCCAGCGTCCAGAGCAATCGCTGGCGCAGCGGGATGCCGAGCGCAGCCAGGAACGGCAGCGCGAGCAGGGCCAGCAGGGTGACGTTCTGGCCGCTGACGGCGAGCAGGTGGCTGAGCCCGGCCCGCCGGAAGTCTTCCTCGGTAGCGGCGTCGATCCCCTCGTCTTCGCCCAGCACGAACCCCTTGGCCAGCTCCGCCTCCCGGGCGGGCATCCCCTTGACCAGCCCTCCCTCCGCCCGCTGTCGGATCTCCTCCGCTCGCGGCAGCGCCAGGGCGACGACGAGCGCGACGCCAACCAGGACGGCGAGCGTTTGGCGCACCTCCATGCCGGGCCGCCCTACGGCTGCAGGCGGTCGCGCAGCGCCTCCATCGTCGCCGGGCCGATCCCGGAGACCTGGTCGAGCTGCTCGACCGAGGCGAGGCCGCCGTGTTCGTCGCGGAACTCGATGATGTCTTCAGCCGTCACCGGGCCGATCCCGTCGATCGTGTCGAGCTGTTCGACGGTGGCGGCGCCGAGGCTGATCGGACCGTCTTCGGCGGCGGTCCCGGTCGCCACCGTTGCGCCAGGGCGGCTCGACGGCACCACCACCTGCTGGCCGTCGGCCAGCCGCGCCGCCAGGTTGATCGCTTCCAGCACCGCGTCCCCCTTCGCCCCGCCCGCCCGCGCCACCGCGTCCTCGATCCGGCTGCCGGCCGGCAGCCGGTAGACGCCTGGCCGCAGCACCGCCCCGGTCACGTCGACGACAACGTCCCCCGCCTCGCTGTCGACGCTGAAACTCCCCGCCGGAGCCTCCGCGCCGTCCTCGACCGCGAACGCCGCCTCCTCTCCGCCCCCCGCCTTCAACGCCCGCACCCCAACCAGCAGCAGCAGCACCGCTACGGCGGCGTAGACGAAAACCTGAGCGCGACTGACCTCGGGCACACCCCGAGCCTGCCCGTCCCCCGCGCACACGTGGCGCGCAGAATCAAAAAAGAGTCAGACGGTTAGTAGTCGTCTTCGTCGTCGTAACCAGCGACCTCAGCCAATTGGTCGCTGTAGAGCTCGCTCGCGGCAACCGGGGGCGACTGGATCGAGACGCAGGCGAGCTCGGCGTCGCCGTCGTTCTGCAGCGAGTGCTCGGTCGCGGGCGGGACGAGGATCATGTCGCCCTCCGCGACCTGCTGGGTGTCGCCGGCGACCGACATCGAGCCGCTGCCGCGGACGACCACGTAGGCCTGCTCGGACTCCTCCTGCGAGCGCAGGGTCTGGCTGGCGCCGGCCGGCAGGGTGACCCACGTAACCGAGAGATTGCGCGAGCCGAGTTCGCCGGCGTCCATCAAAACGTGGGCGCGCAGGCGGTGCCACTCCTCGACCGCTGCCTGATCAAACCTTCGAACCAACATCGGCGTGCTTTCTAACAGACTCGCCAGCGGCTCGGGAGACCGCTTAACGAACCACCAGGTTCACGAGCTTGCCGGGGACGACGATCTCCTTGACGATTTCCTTGCCGTCGAGGTGTTTCGCGACCTTCTCGCTGGCCCGCGCCAGGCCCAGCAGATCGTCCTTGGAAGCGTCCGGCGCGGCCTCGATCCGGTCGCGCAGCTTGCCGTTCACCTGGACGATCAGGGTGATCGTGTCGCTGGCGAGCAGATCAGGGTTGGCGACGGGCCAGGGCTGGTCCCAGACCCGTTCGCCCCCGACCAGGCGCGCGTACACCTCGCTCCCGAGGTGCGGCGCGAAGGGGAAGATCAGCGACGCCGCGGTGGCGGTCGCGAAGCGCACCGCCTGCGCCCGCTCGGGGTCGCCGAGCAGCGCGTCCTTCACCCGGTAGCACTCGTTGACCAGCTCCATCACCGCCGAGATCGCCGTGTTGAACTGGAAACCCCGCTGGAAGTCCCGGGTCGACTTGTCGATCGCCCAGTGCGCCTTGCGGAGCAGCTCGCGGGCCTCGTCTTCGGCTTCCTCCCCCGCGCTGTCCAGCTCGGCCTTGGGGTCGGTCCGCCCGGCGACCTCGTCGCAGAGCCGCCAGAGCCGGGCCAGGAAGCGGTTGACGCCCTCGACGCCCTCGTCGGTCCAGTCGCCACCGCGCTCCGGCGGGCCCATGAAGCAGACATAGGTGCGGGCGGTGTCGGCGCCGTAGCGCTCGACGTACTCGCCGGGGCTGACCGTGTTCCCCTTCGACTTCGACATCTTCGCCCCGTCGCGGGTGATCATCCCCTGCGCGAAGAGGTTGGCGAACGGCTCCTGGGCGTCGAGCTGGCCGAGGTCGGCAAGTGCCTTAGTCAGGAAGCGCGCGTACATCAGGTGCAAGATCGCGTGCTCGACCCCGCCGATGTATTGGTCGACGGGGAACCAGTGGTCGACCGCGTCGCGCTCCCAGGCGGCCTCGCCGTTGCGCGAGTCGAGGTAGCGCAGGAAGTACCAGGAAGAGTCGACGAAGGTGTCCATCGTGTCGGTCTCCCGCCGGGCGGGGCCGCCGCAGCGCGGGCACTCGGTCGCCACCCACTCCTCGGCCGCGGCCAGCGGGCTCTTGCCCTGCGGCGCGTAGTCCTCGACCTCGGGCAGCTCGACCGGCAGTTGCTCGTCAGGGACGGGGACGATCGCCGGCGCGCCGTCCTCCCCGCAGGCGTCGCAGTAGACGACCGGGATCGGCGCCCCCCAGTAGCGCTGGCGGGAGACCAGCCAGTCGCGCAGCCGGTAGTTGATCGCGGTCGCGCCGCGTTCCTCCTCGGCCAGCCAGGCGACGATCTCCGCGTAGGCCTCGCGGTTGCCCTTGCCGTCGAAGCGCCCGGAGCCGGTCATCGGCCCGTCGCCGGGATAGGGCAGGCCCTCCGCGTCGCGCGCGGCCTCGGGGTCCTGCCCCTCGATCACGCGCCGCACCGGCAGCCCGAACCGCTGCGCAAACTCGTAGTCGCGGCTGTCGTGACCCGGCACCGCCATGATCGCCCCGGTCCCGTACTCCATCAGCACGTAGTCGGCGACGAACATCGGGATCGACTCGCCGTTGACCGGGTTGACGACGCTGCGCCCGAGCGGCACACCGGTCTTCTCGCGGTCCTCGGCACCGCGCTCCTGCGCCGACTCGCGGCCGATCCGGTTGACGTACTCGCGCACCTCGTCCTCGGCCGGCGTCCCCTCGACCAGGCGCATCAGCTCCGGGTGCTCGGGCGCCAGCACGAAGAAGGTCGCGCCGAACAGGGTGTCGGGACGGGTCGTGAAGACCGGGAAGTCGAGCTCGGCCTCCTCGCAGCGGAAGACGACCTGGGCGCCCTCGGAGCGGCCGATCCAGTTGCGCTGCATCGTGATCACGTTCTCGGGCCAGGACTCGAGCAGGTCGAAGTCGGCGAGCAGGCGGTCGGCGTACTCGGTGATCCTGAAGAACCATTGCCAGAGCTTGCGCTGGATCACCTCGGTGCCGCAGCGCTCGCAGCGCCCGTCGACGACCTGCTCGTTAGCGAGCACGGTGGCGTCCTTGGGGCACCACTGGACCGGCGCCTCGGTCCGGTACGCGAGCCCCCGCTCGAATAGCCGCAGGAAGATCCACTGGGTCCAGCGGTAGTACTCGGGGGTGTGGGTGGCGAGCTCCCGCGACCAGTCGATCGAGATCCCCCACTCGCGGAACTGGCGCTGGAAGGAGGCGATCGAGCGCTCGGTCGCGACCCGCGGCGGCTCCCCGGTCTTGATCGCGTTGTTCTCGGCCGGCAGCCCGAAGGAGTCGTAGCCCATCGGGTGGATCACCTCGAAGCCGTGGCGGCGGCGGAAGTGGGCGATCGCGTCGCCGACCGCGTAGCACTTGAGGTGGCCGACGTGGGGCTCGCCAGAGGGGTAGGGGAGCATCTCCAGCACGTAGCTCTTCGGCTTCTCGGCCTCATAGCCGGGCTGGCCAGGGTTGGCGACCTCCCAGGTCTTCTCCTCGGCCCAGACGGCCTGCCACTTGGACTCGATCGCCCGCGGCTCGTACGTTGCCCGTTCCTCGCTCATATGCGGCGATCTTATGGATTGGCGCCTTTGTTCCACCCCTCGGAACAAAAGCGCCAATCGAGCGCTCAGCTGCGTCGGCGAGTGAGGCGCAGTCCCGACCAGGTCGCGTCAATCGCGCAGACCTTGGTGTCGACCAGGCCGGCGGCGAGCGCGAGCGCGCGGACCACGTCCTCGCTGAGGTCGGTCTCGACCCCCGAGGAGCGCTTCGGCCAGGCCAGCCAGAGGGTTCCCTCGCCGACCGCGGCCGCGACTGCGTCGAACCGACGGCGCAGGTCGCGCTCAGATGTCGTGAACCAGACCGTCGTCGCGCGGGCGCCGCGGTTGCCGCGACGCAGGACGACCCCGGGTGGCAGCGGCGCCAGCAGCGCCTCCGCCCCCGCGGGCGCGTCGAGCAGCAGGACCGTCGTCCCCTCCTTGATCCCGAGCTTCTGCGCCAGCGGCCGGCCCGCCCGCGTGCCCGAGTCCGACTGCGGCACAACCGGGTCGACCGGCGGCGCGGCGATCGCCGCCGCCAGCGCCGCGGCGGCGTCCTCCCAGTGCTCGACGTAGGCGGCGTCCGGCAGCTCCTCGCGGATCCTCGCCAGCTTGGCGGCGGCGCCGCCGACGAAGACGATCGGGATCCCGCGCAGGGCATTCGACTGGCGCAGCGAGAAGGCGACCTCGCGCCCGTGCGAGGGCAGTCGGCCGAGGTCGATCACGAAGGCCGCCGGCGGGTCCGCCCGGAGCGCCTTGACGCCGATGCTCGTCCCCGGCACCTCGCCGTCGACCCGGTAGCCGGCGGCTTCCAGCCGCGCCGCCCGCTCGGGCACCTCCTCCGCCTTCCAGTGCACGAGCCGGATGCGCGCCATGGCGCGATCCTAGGTCAGCGGAAGGGCACCGGCTCGGAGACCGGTGAGAGCGCTTCGAGCACGTGCGGCCAGAGGTAGACCTCGACGGTCGCCGCGAGCAGCAGCACCGGAATCGCCAGCAGCACCGTGACCAGGGTCGCGGCCAGCAGCTGGTTCCACTCGCCGCGGCGGCTGGCGATCAGCCAGGCGGCGAGCGGGAGGAAGAGCGCGGTCAGCTCCGGCAGCGCGTGCGGGAGCACGCTGAGGATCAGCTCGAAGCGGGTGATCTGCAGCTGGTAGGCGATCGCCGAGCCCTGGAAGCCGAGGTAGAGCGCCTGGGTGGCGAGCGAGAAGAGGGTGACGGCGCAGACGAAGAGGATCGCGAACTCGCCCGCCTTGACGTGGACCCAGCGCGAGAAGCCGGTCCGCTGGGCGGCGGCGATCGGCATCGAGGCGCCGGCGATAAAGCCGGCGACGCAGGCGAAGCCGTGCAGGGCGAGGACGAGAGCGTTACGCCAGAGGATCGGCAGCAGATCGTCGGGCTCGCTCGGGTAGGTGAAGCCGGCGATGTGGACCGGGGTCAGGTCCGGGGTGAGCAGGCCGGCGACCACCCAGGTGGCGCCGAGCAGGGCGAGCGCGATCGCGAGGCTGAGCGCGACCCGGCCACGCAGGACCGCCCAGGGCCGCCCGCTCCAGGCGTCGAGCGTTTCCCGCGTGTCCTGCATGCCGTGCGAGAAGACATGCTCATTCGCGCTGCTCACGCCTCATCATCGGCAGGGCTTGCCGGGGCGTTTAGTCAGCGATTCCGACCGGCGGACGCTCAGCCGTTGTCCCAGGCGTCGCGCCCAATCAGGTACTGGAGGATCACGACCCTCGCGCTCATCAACTGCTCGCCGCTCTGCTGCGCTCGTTCGGCGCTGCGGGCGTGGGCGTTCAGCACCTCTTCGAGCGCGCGCTCCAACGACCCGACGACTTCGGACCATCCCTCCTCGTCCAGCTCGATCGGAGAACGGCTGATGTGGTTGTCCGGCCGCACCTCGAGCAGCCCTTCGACCATCGAACGGCTCGTGTCCTCGGAGACCATCCGCAGAATGTCGCCAGTGATGGGGAAGCGATCTTTTGTGTCGAGCTGCTCCCATTCCTCCGCGGTGAACATGGTCCGTGCCGTGGCCCGGTAGATGTGTTCGGTGGCGCCCCGTTTTTGCACCGTGTCGATCAACTCGACACAGCCAAGCTCCCGTAGGACCTTGATGTGATGTGAGACGAGATTCAGGCTGACGTCTTTCATCCGACGCTGGATCCGCACGGGGCTGGTCGGTCCCTCGCTGAGGACATGCAGAATGAACTGGCGCGTGGGGTGCGCCATCGCCTTCAGCAGTCGCTGGTCAATCAACGGTCTCTGCTTTTGCGTCTCCAAGTGGTTTACCTCCGGGATTAATCAGCGAACTTTTGGTGTGGAACCCGAACCTATATCTCAGACCCCCTAGATAGCGGGGCCTTCATCAGTATGGCTCAAAGTTATTGAGCGGGGAAGTTGGCAATTTGCGGCAAACTTGCGGCCACTTGGATTGATTGCCCCAACTCCGCTTACTAAATCGTTCCTCACAAGGGCTCGTGGGTCGCCGGCCTGGGAACGAGCAAGCCCCGAATAGCGGGGTGAGCATCTGGTGATTGGTGGCACCCCGAGCCGAATCCTCCCTGACCAAAAAGGAGGTGACGGTTCGTGAAGATTGGAAAAATAGGACAACCCTTCCCCGGGACCAGCATCCGGAAGGGCGGCTGAGTTTCGGCCCGGCGTCCGCAATTTGGGCGCCGGGCCGGTTTTTGCTCAGCGGCTTTGGTCTTGAGATGCGGTCAACTCCAAGCAAGGATGGCTGATCGCTTTGGGCAGTCGGACTAAACACAAACCGGCCCAGTAGCCCTTCACAGTGTTTTCAAGAGAGGCCCTGATGGGACAGGACGAGAAAGTCAGAGACATCGACGAGAAGCGCGACCCGCGCCTGCCGCTCGAACTGGCAGAGCTGCTGACGCCGCCGCTGGAGCACGCGCTCAACCACCCGCTGCGCCGCGAGATCGTCCGCGCGCTCAACCGCAGCGACCGTCCCCGCAGCGCCGCCGAACTGGGCGAGACAGGGCTCCGCAACGCCAGCGTGACCTTGCTCAACTACCACGCAGCCGTGCTCGAGGGGTGCGACCTGGTCCGGGTCGAGGACAACGGGGGCACGGGCGAAGGAGTCGGTCGGCGCTACAGCTCCAACGTCACCGAAGACGTCCAGGTGATCGCAATCCTGGGCGCCACCGAAGCGTTCGACCGACACGACAATTAACCCTCCCGCCTCAGCCGACCTCGAGCTCGATCACCATCGGGCAGTGGTCTGAGGCCTTCGGCTTGTCTTTGCCGACCCCGTCGAAGCGGGGGCCGGCGTATTTCGCCGCCCGCTGCGGAGCCCCTTTGCGCATGATCTCCGGCGCCGCGTCGGTCGCCTCGGCCAGCGATTTCGAGACGAGGATGTAGTCGAGCTGCTTGTAGTCGTTGCCGCCCGCGTAGTAGTGGGTCCAGCGGTCGTCGGGGTCAGGGATGCGGTCGATCACGTTCTCGACCTGGTCCCACTCGACCAGCTCCTTGATCCCCGATTTGCCCTGGTCGTCGGTCTCCAGGTAGTCGTTCATGTCACCGAGGACGACGAACTTCTCCTTGCCGGCATCGGCGCCGAACCGTTCTTCGACGATCGTCTTCACCCCGGCCGCCTGGCGTTCGCGCTTCGGCCTAGTTTCTTCCCGGGTCCTGATCATCGACTTCAGGTGGTTGACGAAGAGGGTGACGATCGTGCCGTCGACATCGATCCCGACTTCGAGGCAGTCGCGGGAGAAAAGCTCGGCGCCGCTGCCGTTGGTGTCGCGCAGGTGCTGGTAGGAGCGGACGTGGACGATCGGCCGTTTGCTCAGCACCGCAACGTCGATCAGGCGCTGGTCGTTGCCGTCGATGCCGGCGACGTATTCGTAGGCTCTGAGGCCGCCCAGGAGGTCGGTCCGGAAGTGCTTCAGGGTTTCGACGTTCTCGACCTCCTGGAAGCAGAGCACGTCGGCCGCGATCTCTTTGATCGCCTGCGCGGTGATCGTCTTGTCTTCCTCGCCGAGCTCCTCGAAGTGGAGTTCTTCGACGATCCAACCGCGCTGGTTGGCCTCGTCGGGATCGGTCCCTTCCTTGAACTTCCAGCGTGCGAACAGGTTCTCGACGTTGAACGTCGCGATCCGAATAGCTGCCATGTGCGCCTCCCCAGGTGCCGACAGACGGGTTTTTAATTAGGATTATTTGAGCATATGCGTACGATCCCGTTCGCAATATGTACGGATCGTTAAATGCGCCCATGCGGAACCGCGCGCGCACGGTTTGGCGCGGAACCGTCGGCCCGAGAACGAGAGAAGGCGCCCCAGGGGCGCCTTCTGAGAGATGGAGCTGAGGGGGCTCGAACCCCTGACCTTCGCGCTGCCAGCGCGACGCTCTTCCAGCTGAGCTACAGCCCCAGGTGTCGCCAGTTTACCGAGACTCGGCGAGCGCTAGGCGGCGCGCTGCTCGGGGCCCTGGTCCTCGTCGAGATCGAGAATCAGGTTGTCCGGAGCGGTGTGCCGAACCTTGAAGTCCAGACGCGAGAGCTCCTCGAGCTCGCGCAGCAGGTCGACCGGCTCGTCGAGGTGCATGCGCAGGGTGGCGCGGCCCTCCGAGAAGCGCTCGACTGAGATCTCCGAGGCGCCGAGCTGACCGACCGCGTCCTCGAAGCCGACCAACTGCGAGAAGTCGCCCAGCGGTCCGATCTCCAGCTTCACCCGGCCCTCGTAGAGGCCGTCGTACGAGCTGACCTCTGGCGGCGCCGGGGCAGCTGGATCGGAGCCGTTGCCGTTGGCGCTGATTGCCGGCTCGGCCGGAGCCTCCTCATACGCCGCGGAGTCGTCCTCCTGCGCCTCGGTCAGCGCCTGCACGCGGGCGCTGACCTCAACCGCCTCGCGCAAAGCCTTCATCCGGATCCGCGTCGCCTGGCCGCGCGCCTGTTCCTGCAGGTCCTCGAGCCGCGCGGTGACCGCGTCGAGCGAGGCGATGCTGCGGTCGTGGCACTCGTTCGCCTCCTGCAAGCGCAGCGTCAGGGCGCGGATCTCGCGCTCGCGCTCGATCACCATGCCCGAGAGGGCGGCGGTCTCCGCCTCGAAACCGGCGGCAAGCTGGCGCTGGCGCCCGAGGTCACTCTCGAGCGCCTCGATCTGCTTCCGGTCGGAAGAGATCGCCGTCTCGACCTGACCCCGGTGGTAGCCGAACAGGGACCGCTTGAACATCATCATGCGCGGCACCGTAAGGCCGCCTTCGGACGGCAATCCGTCACAGAGCTCAGGCGCTTGCCGCCGAGGGCGCTTCCGGGGCATCGAGCTCGAGCTCGAGGCGCGGCGCCTCGTGCCAGAGGTCCTCGAGCTGGTAGCGCTCGCGCGCCTCGGGGGTGAAGACGTGAAGGACGCAGTCGAGGTAGTCGAGGATCGTCCACCCCGCTTCGCCGCCGCTGTCGACGCCGCCGGGCAGCAGGCCAGAATCACCCTTCACCTGCACCCGCACCTCGTCGACGATCGCCCGCGCCTGGCGCTCGTTACGCGCCGTGCAGATCGCCAGGAAGTCCGTGTAGGCGACCAGACCGCGCATGTCGAGCACGACGATCCCCTCCGCTTTTTTCGAGTCCGCCAGCTCGGCCAGGCGCCGGGCCAGCGACTCCGACTGGATCGGGCTCACCGGTACACCCCCTTTTCTTCGATGAACCGCGCCACCGAGTCCGGAACCAAGTAGCGCAGTGGCCGCCCCTGCGCGGCCCGCTCGCGAACAGCCGAAGAGGAGACGCCGAATTGCGGCATCTCCAGCATCGTCGCTTTGCCGTCGGCCCCAAGGCTGCGCATCACCGCCGCCACCTCGGCGTCGGAGACGCCGGCGCGCCGCGCCACCGCCAGCCGCGCCAGCCCAACCACTCGCTCGGGGTTGCGCCAGCTCTCCAGCCCCACGGCGGCGTCCGCCCCCATCACGAACACCAGCCCCGTTTCGGCCCGTTCCTCAGCAAGCATCTGCAAGGTCTCATACGTGTAGGACGGCCCCTCGCGCTCGACCTCCAGCGCCGAGACCGAGAAGCGCGAGTCGTCGGCGGCGGCGAAGCGGGTCATCGCGATCCGCACGTCGCGGCCGGGGTCGTCGGCGATCCGCTTGTGCGGGGCCTCGCCGGTGGGGACGAGGATGACCTCGTCGAGCCCAAGCTGCCAGAGCGCCTCCTGGGCCAACGCCAGGTGGCCGAGATGGGGCGGGTTGAAGGCCGAGCCGAGGACGCCGATCCCGCCCCGGGATGCCCCCTCCGCGGTGCTATCCACGAATCTGGCCGGTGCCGCGACCGACGTACTTGAAAGTCGTGAGCTCGCGCATCCCGATCGGGCCGCGGGCGTGGAGCTTCTGGGTCGAGTTGCCGATCTCGGCTCCCATCCCGTACTCGAAGCCGTCGGTGAAGCGGGTGGAAGCGTTGACGTAGACCGCGGCGGCGTCGACGCCGGCGACGAACTCGTCGGCCGCCTGCGTGGATTCGGTGACGATCGCCTCGGAGTGGCCGGTGCCGTGCGCGTTGACGTGCTCGATCGCGTCCTCCAGCGAGTCGACCACGGCGACCGCCAGCTTCAGCTCCAGGTACTCGCGGTCCCAGTCCTCATCGCTAGCGGCCCCGACCGCTGCCTCGCCGGCCAGCTCGCGGACCCGCTCGTCGCCGACCAGCTCGACCCCGGCGGCTTCGAGCTCGCCGAGGATCGCCGGCCCGAACTCGGGCGCGATCGCCGCGTCGATCAGCAGCGTCTCGGCCGCGTTGCAGACGCCGGGCCGCTGCACCTTGGCGTTGATCGCGATCCGCCGCGCCGTCTCCAGGTCGGCCTCGGCGTGCACGTAGACGTGGCAGTTGCCCGCCGCCGCATACATCACCGGCACCGTCGCCACCGCCTTGATCGCTTCCTTCAAGCCTTCGCCGCCGCGCGGGATCAGCAGGTCGACGAGGCCCTCCTGGGTCGCCAGCTCGGCCAGCTCCTCGTGGCCACCGCCGGCCAACATCACCACCGCGTCCTCGGGCAGGCCCGCCTCGCCGAGCGCTTCGCGGACGATCGCGGCGAGGGCGCCATTCGAGCGCTCGGCGTAGCTGGAGCCGCGCAGCACGATCGCGTTGCCGCTCTTGATCGTCAGCGCCGCGCAGTCGATCGTCACGTTCGGCCGCGCCTCGTAGACGACGGCGATCACGCCGAGCGGCACCCGCACCTTGCGCAGGTCGATGCCGCTCTCCAGCGTCTTGCGCTCGAGCTCCTCGCCGACCGGGTCGGCGAGGGCGCCGACGATCCGCACCCCGTCGGCCATCGCCTCGATCCGCTCGGGGGTGAGCGCAAGGCGGTCCTTGAGCGCCGCGCTCAGCCCAGCGGCGCGCTCGTCGGCGAGGTCGGCGGCGTTCGCCTCCAGGATCTCGGCCGTGCGCTGCTCGAGCAGCCGCGCGGTCGCCTCCAGGGCGGCGTTCTTCTGCTCGGCCGTCGCATTCGCCAAGGCCCGCGCGGCGCGCTTGGCGGCGGCGCAGGTCTCGGCGACTGAAGTGGTGGTCACGGCCATAACCGTCAAGGGTAGCTGGCGCCGGCGCTCAGACCAGGACGAAGCGATCCCGGTGGATCACCTCGTCGGCGGCGTGCGGGAGCAGCTCCCGCACCGCCTCGCTCTGCAGCCCGATCACTTGAGCCAGCTCGCGCGAGGAGTACTCGCTGATCCCCTTGCCGATCAGGTCGCCATCGGCGGCGACGTCTACCGCGTCGCCGGCTTCGAAGCTGCCCTCGACCCCGGCGATCCCGACCGGCAAGAGGCTGGAGCCGCGCTCGCGCAGGACCCGGGCGGCGCCGGCGTCGACGAGCAACCGGCCCTTCGCCGGCTTCGCGTATTTGAGCCAGAGCTTGAAGCTCGAGTCGCGCCCCTGCTGGGCGGCGAAACGCGTGCCCACGGCGCCGCCGCCAGCGGCAGTCGCCAGCGTGCCGTGCACGGTGCCGTTGCAGATCACCGCCGGGATCCCCGCCTCGCAAGCCATCTCGGCGGCGGCCACCTTGCTGCGCATCCCGCCGGAGCCGAAGGCTGAGGTGCGGTCGCCGATCTCCAGCGCGGCCAGCTCCGCGGCGCCGCCCACCGTGGCGATCAGCTCGGCGCCCGCATCCAACGAGGGGTCGCCGGTATGCAGGCCATCGACGTTGGTAAGCAAAACGAGCAGGCGCGCGTCGAGCAGCAGCGCCACCTGGGCGGCGAGGAAGTCGTTGTCGCCGAAGCTGATCTCGTCGGTGGCGGTGGTGTCGTTCTCGTTGATCACCGGCACCACCCCCCACTCGACCAGACGCTGCAGCGTCTGACGGGCGTTCAGGTAGTTGGTGCGGGCGGCGATGTCGGCGGCGGTGAGCAGGACCTGGGCGGCTCGCGTCCCGCCCTGCGCCAGACGACTCTCGTAGGCGCGGAAGAGGTCGCCCTGGCCGACCGCGGAGGCGCCCTGCAGTTCGTCCATCGCGCGCGGGCGCACCGGCAGCTCCATCAGCCGCATTCCGCGGGCGATCGCGCCCGAGGTCACCATCACCACCCGCTCACCGCCCTGCTCCAGCCCGCTGACCTGCTCACAAACCGAATCGAGCACATCGGCGCGCAGCTCGCCGTTGTCGGCGGCGACGATCGAAGAGCCCAGCTTGACGACGAGAGTCATGGTCGGCCAAGCCTAGACGTGCAGCTCGAACTCCTGGTCGCCGATCCGCACGTCGTCGCCGGTCTCGAAGCCGGCCTTGGCGAGGGCGGCGATCACGCCGATCTCGGTCAGCCGCTGCTCCAGGTAGGCGAGCGCTTCCTCGTTCTTGGTGTCGTGGCGCTCGAACAGCAGCTCGACGCCGCGGCCGAGCACCCGGAAGGCGCCGTCGTCCTCGCGCTCGATCCAGTAGCCGCCCTCGCCGGCCGGCCGGTAGACGCGGTGCTCAACCTCAAACTCGCCGCTCGCCTCGCCGGCCGACGGCGCGAGCGGCTGCAGCCGCGGCAGCTCGGCGAGGATCCGGTCCCGCAGCGTTTCCAGGCCCTCGCGGGTCGCCGAGGAGACGGCGAGGACGCCGAGCGCCGAGTCGCCGAGCCGCTCGCCCACTCGGCAACCGCCGCCTCAACCTCCGCGGACGGGACCAGGTCGCGCTTGGAGAGGACGACCAGCTCCGGCAGCGCCTCGAGCCCCGCGCCGTGGGCGGCCAGCTCGGCCCGGACGGTCTCGTAGTCGCCGACCGGGTCGCCGTCGAGCGGCGCGACGTCGACGAGGTGGACGAGCATCGAGCAGCGCTCGACGTGGGCGAGGAACTCGTGGCCGAGGCCGGCGCCCTCGGCAGCGCCCTCGATCAGCCCGGGGATGTCGGCGATCACCGCCTGGCGGTCCTCGCCCTCGATCGTCCCCAGCGCCGGCGAGAGCGTCGTGAAGGGGTAGTCGGCAACCTTTGGCGTCGCCCGGGTAAGGCGGCCGAGCAGCGAGGACTTGCCGGCGTTGGGCAGCCCGACCAGGCCGACGTCGGCGAGCAGTTTCAGCTGCAGCTCGATCCAGTCGGCCTCGCCGGTGGTGCCGTTCTCGGCGAAGCGCGGCGCCTGCCGGGTCGAGGTGGCGAAGCGCTTGTTGCCGTGCCCGCCGCGACCGCCGTGGGCGACGACGGCGCGTTGCCCAACCTCGACCAGGTCGAGCGCGCTGCCGTCGACCGCCACCGCCTGGGTCCCGGCGGGGACCGGAATCACGGTGTCCTCCCCCCGCCCCCCCTGCCGGTTGGAGCCTTCGCCGTGGCGGCCGCGCTGGGCGCGGAAGTGCTTGGACCCCTTGAGGGCGCCGAGATCGCGACGGGAGGAGTCGCAGATGAGCACCACGTCGCCCCCGTGCCCGCCGTCCCCCCCGTCGGGCCCGCCGCGCGGCACGTGCGCCTCACGGCGGAAGCTGATGCTGCCGTCGCCGCCGGCACCGCCCTCAACCCAGATTTTCGCCTTGTCGTACACGCAGGCAGAGGGTAGCCCCACACCGCTTGTCACCCAGAGGGTTACAAGCGGTGTGCAGGCAGCTTGGCGGGCGGGCTAGTCCTCGGCGAGGACGCGGATCGTGCGGCCCTTGCGGGCGGTGAAGAAGTCGACCTTGCCCGGGCGGGTGGCGAAGATCGTGTGGTCGCGACCGAGGCCGGTGCCCTCGCCGGGCCAGAAGCGGGTGCCGCGCTGGCGGACGATGATCTCGCCGCCGTGGACCTGCTGGCCGGCGAAGACCTTGACGCCGAGCATGTTCGGGTTGGATTCGCGCCCGTTGCGGCTCGATCCAAGGCCTTTCTTGTGAGCCATGCTTAGCCTTTCCCTTTCAGTTTCGTCACTTCGAGCCGGGTCAGCTCGGAGCGATGGCCGGCGCGTTTGCGGTAGCCCTTCTTCGCCTTGTATTTGAAGACTTTGATCTTCGGCCCGCGCAGGTGCTCGGCGACGGTCGCCTCGACTTTGACTTTCTCGAGGTCTTTGCCGCCGGCGATCACGTCGTCGCCGCGGAACATCACCGGGCGCAGGGCGACTTTGTCGCCCTCCTTGGCGTCAAGGCGATCGACGAGCAGGGTCGTGCCCTCCTCGACCTTGTACTGCTTTCCACCGCTTTCAATCACCGCGTACATGCTCAATCGTCGTCCTTGCTGCTTCCTTGTTTGGCGCGCGAACGGCCCCGGCCACCACGGCGGCCGCGACTGCGTTTGCGCGGAGCGGCGGTCGGATTCTAGCTCGGAGTCGCCGTTGCCGTTGCTCGACGCCCCGTTGGGCGACTCGCCGCCCAGCAACGAGGCGACCGCGGAGGAGCGCTCGACCTGCTCGATCCGCACCAGACGGCGCTCGCCGACGTAGCGCCCCGCCCCGGTCACGCTGACGATGTAGGAGTCGATCCGGGCGACCGCGTCGTCGGCGTTGTACATGTGCGGCTCGTCGATCTTGACCAGCACCTCCTCGCCGACCTTGAACGGCAGCGCCCGCTCCTCGATCGCCGCCCGCTCGCCCTTTTCGATCACCTCGAAGGTGTCGATCGGGAGCGCGTCGCCGCCCTCGAAGTGGAACTGCTTGCCGGTATCTGCCTCGAGCTCGACAAGACCGCTCTCGGGGTCGGCCAGCTCGCGCGCGACCTTCGGGTTGACCCGGACCAGGAACGCCTCCTCGCCGCTCTCGGCGGCGATTTCGCGCATCTTCCGCAGCCCCTCGAGGGCCACCGTCTCGGCCGAGAGCACGACGCCCTCGCCCTGGCAGGTCGGGCAGAGCTCGGTGAGGATCTCGCGCACCCCGTCGGTCACGTTCTGGCGGGTCATCTCGACCAGCCCGAGCGGCGAGACCTCGACCACGTAGCTCTTCGACTTGTCGGCGTCGAGCGCTTTGCGCATCGTCTTCAGGACCTTGTCCCGGTTCGAGGCGCGGGCCATGTCGATGAAGTCGACGACGATGATCCCGCCGATGTCGCGCAGCCGTAGCTGCCGCACCGCCTCCTCGGCGGCCTCGGTGTTGACCTTGGTGATCGTCTCCTCGAGGCCGCCTTTGCCGCGCCCCGTGAAGCTGCCGGAGTTGACGTCGAGCACGGTCAGCGCCTCGGTGTAATCGATGATCAGGTAGCCGCCGGAGGGCAAGTCGACGCGCCGGTTCAGGGTCGATTCGATCTCCTTGTCGATCCCCCATTTCTCGAACAGCGGCTTCGTGCCCTTGTAGAGCTCGACCCCGTCGACCAGCTCCGGCGCGGTGCGCTGGAAGAAGCTGGTAACCCGTTCGAACTGCTTCTCGGAGTCGATGATCGCCGTCTCGAACTCGTTCAGGAAGACGTCGCGGAGGACGCGGACCGAGAGGTCGGCCTCCTGGAAGACCAGCGCCGGCGCCTTGGTCCCGTCGGCGCGACGGTCGAGCACCTCATTCAGCTTCTGCAGGTAGGAGATCTCGCGGACGAAATCCGATTTTTTCGCCCCGTGGGCGGCGGTGCGGACGATCAGCCCGCCCGGGCCTTTGTAGGTGCGGTCGACCATCTTGCGCAGCCGGTCGCGCTCTTTGTCAGCAAGCCGGCGGGAGACGCCGACGCCGCTGCCCGTGGGGGCATAGACCAGGTAGCGGCCGGCGATCGAAACGTTCATCGAGAGCCGGGCGCCCTTCGACTTCAGCGGGTCCTTGACCACCTGCACCAGGATCTCCTGGCCGGGTTTGATCAGCTCGTTGATTCGGCGGCCGCTGCCGCGGCCGCGCTTGGGCGCCTGCTCGCCGCCCGGGAGGACGATCTCGTCGACGTGCAGGAAGCCGTTGCGCTCGAGGCCGATGTCGACGAAGGCGGCCTCCATGCCGGGCAGGACGTTGTCGACCTTGCCCTTGTAGATGTTGCCGACGATCGAGCGGCGCCCACGGCGCTCCATGTAAAGCTCGGCTACGTCGGCCTTGCCGCCTTTCGTCTTCGACTCAAGGACGGCAACGCGGGTCTCGCCGCTCTCGGCGGAGACCAAAATCGTTTTTTTCATTGGTGAATCAGCTCAGTTCAGTTAGGTACGCGGTGCCGGTGTTCCTCGGCTGAGGCATCACCAGGCGAACCTCCCCTTCTGGCTGAGTCGCGCTTGGATGTTGATGCTCTGAAGAACTCCGACCGCTAAGAACGTAGCGATCACGGCAGACCCTCCATAGCTCATCAACGGTAAGGGGATGCCCGTGATCGGCATGATGCCGAGGTTCATCCCCACGTTGACGAACACCTGGAAGAGCAGCGCGAGGGCGATGCCCCCGGCCACAAGGGTCCCGTAGGAATTCTTCGAAAGCGTCACGATCTTCAGCGCCCGCCAGAAGAGCAGGGCGTATAAGGACAGGACGAACGCGGCGCCCATGAACCCGTAGCGCTCGCCGATCACCGCGAAGATGAAGTCGGTGTGCCGCTCGGGTACGAAGTCCAGCCGCGTTTGGGTGGCTTTCTCGCCGCGGCCGGACCACTTGCCCGAGCCGATGGCGATTACGGATTGGTTCTGCTGGTAGCCGGCGCCGTCCGCATGCTCGTCGGGGTTCGCGAAGGACGTCAAGCGTTCCTCCTGATACCCCTTGAGAATGGGCGTGCCAACCGCGGGCGCCGCAATCAGGACGACCGCAATGAGGGCAACGATGCCCCCGCCGATTACCGCGAAGTGGGTCCATGGAACTCCTCCGAAGTACATCACGGCGAGGGTCGCGGCCACATAGACCAGCGAGGTGCCCAGATCGGGCTGTAGGAAGACAAGGGCCGCCGGGGCCAGTCCCAGAGCCAAATAACGCAAAGTGCGCTGGATCTGAGAACCCCGTCTGGCGCCGTCGATTACGAACCCGGCAAGCGCCAAAACGAGCAGAAGCTTGCCGAGCTCGGACGGCTGGAAAGAGAAGAAGGGAAGGTCGAAAGAGCGGCGCGAACCCATCGCGGCGAAGCCGAAGACGAAGACCAGCGCGATCGAGACGCAGAGGAAGGTGTAGATCCCGACCCGCAGCTCGCGGAAGCGCGAGTAGTCGATCCGGGCCAGGGCCAGCATCCCGACCACCCCAAGCACGGCGTAGATCAGCTGGCGGTCGACGAAGTAGCCGGGGCTGCCGGGCACGTCGTGGGAGGTCGCCTGGCCGAGGGTGAAGACGCTGAAGGCGACGAGGCCGATCGCGGCGCCGGCCAGCGGCCAGTCCATGTAGGCGAGCCCGAGGCGCTCGGCGATCGGGGTGTGGACCGCGAACGGCTCCACTCGGCTGTTCCTGGCGCGTGCCTGGTACATCTATTCGGCGATCGTTTCGCCAGCGACGGACGTCGCGTGTTTGTCAAAGAAGGCTTCCAGCATGTTCAGCGCCGCCGGGGCCGCAGTTTCGGCCCCGAAGCCGCCCTCCTCGACCGTCACCACGGTGACGATACGCGGGTTCGGGTACGGCGCGAGCACGACGTACCACGCCTGGTCCGCGTGCGGCGGCCGCTGCGCGGTCCCGGTCTTGCCCGCGACCGGGATCGGGAAGCCGCCGAAGACGGGGTAGGAGGTGCCTTCCGGCTCCTGCGCGGAGGCGTGCAGGCCGGACATGATCGCGTCGCGCCAGGCGGGGTTGATCTTGAATTCGCGGCGGATGCCCGGGTCGAATTCCTTCAGCACCCGGCCGGCCGCGTCCTGCAGTTCCTTGGCCACGTGCGGGGTGACGATCTTGCCGCCGTTGGCGAAGGCGGCGTAGGCGATCGCGAGTTGCAGCGGGTCCATCTGCAGGTCCCCCTGCCCGGTCGCCAGCTGGATGTTGTCGCCGACCGCCCAGGGCCGTTCGGTCAGTTCTTCTTCGTAGAGCTGGTCGCGCCACTCTTTGCTCGGGATCAGCCCGTCGGCCTCGCCGGGCAGGTCGATCCCGGTCGGCTGCGCGATCCCCAGCCGCGCCGCCCAGTTCTGCAGCAGGTCGGTCTGGTTCATCTCGCGACCGAGTTCGTAGAAGTAGACGTCGGAGGAGACTTTCATCGCCCGTTCGAGGCTGAGCGCCCCGTAGGCCTGGTTGCCGGCGTTCTGGAAGCGCTGGCCGGCGACTTCGATCGAGCCGTTGTCGACGATCGTGGTCGAGGGCGTCACCACCCCCCCTTCGAGCGCCGCCAGGGCGGTGATCATCTTGAAGGTCGAGCCCGAGGGGTAGTGGCCTTCGGTCGCGCGGTTGGTCAGCGGCGCCCATTCGGGGTCGTCGTAGAGTTCGTCGACCTGGCGCTGGCTCGGGGTGATCAGGACCGTCGGGTCGTAGGTCGGGTAGGAGCCGAGCGCCAGCAGTTCGCCGTTCTGGACGTCCATCGAGACGAAGGCGCCGGGAAGGCCGTAGGAGGCGAGCGACTCTTCGCCGGCCTCCTGAACCTTCGGGTCCAGGGTCAGCTTCAGATTGTCGCCCGGCGCCGGCGGCTGGGAGACGAGCTGGCCGCCCGGGGTCGGCTCGCCGAAGGCGTTGACCTGGACCCGGGTCACCCCCGGTTCGCCGCGCAGCAGGTGGTCGTAGGTGTACTCGACGCCTTCCTTGCCGACCTCGTCGCCCGCTTCGAGCCCTGCGTAGCGCTTCTCTTTCAGTTCCTCTTCGGAGATCTCGCCGACGCTGCCGACCACGTGCGCGGCGCGGCTTTCGTGTGGGTAGTCGCGGACGAAGACGCGCTCCACCTGCACCCCGGGGAAGTCCCGCTGGTGCTCTTCCAGGTAGTAGACGAGGTCGTAGCCGACGTCGCGGCGCAGCCTCACCGGCGCCCCGGCGGCGACTTCTTCGGCTTCCGCGATCGTCCGCTTGACCTGCTTCAGCGACATGTTCACGAGCCCGCCGAGGTCCCTCAGCTCGGCGTTGACCGCGGCTTCATCCTCGGGCAGCTTGCTGGTGTCGACGGTCAGCGCCAGACTGGTCCGGTTGTCGACGAGGACGTTGCCGTCGCGGTCGAGGATGTCGCCGCGCGGGGCGATCACTTTGTACTCGCGGGTGCGGTTGTTCTGGGCCTCGGCGAGGTAGTTGTCGCCGTCGATCGCCTGCAGGTTCCAGAGCCGGAAGAAGAGCACCGCGAAGAGTGCTACGGCGGCGCCGCCGACCACGGCGATGCGCAGGGCCATTCCGTTCGGGCGCCTGGTCCTGTCTCCGGGGGGCGGGGACACTGTGCTCTAGGCTCCCAACACCGTCGGCCGTTTGCTGCGCCGCTGCTCGGGCTCCTCGACGATCGCCGGCCGCAGCAGCCGCTTGACGCCGAGGTAGATCGGCCAGCCGAGGATGAAGGCGTAGAGGCTCTTCACGAGCATGTCCTTGACCATCACGGTGCTGACCGTCGAGTCGACGCCGAGCATCAGCTCGACCGCGCCGAACCCGAGCTCGGCGAACAGGGTGAAGCCGGCGATCAGCAGCGGCGGCAGCAGGGCGCTGGTGATTTCGAAGCGCTCGCGGAAGAGGCCGGCGAAGTAGCCGGTCGCCATCAGGACCAGCGAGCCGCCGCCGAGCGGCGCGATCAGCAGACAGTCGAGCAGCAGGCCGGCCGAGAAGCCGGCGACGGCGCCGCTCATCGAGCCGCCAAGCAGGCCCAGCGACGCGATCACCGCCGGCAGCACGTCGGGGCTGACGTGGAAGACGGCGACCCGCGAGAAGAAAGTGACCTGGAGCAGCACGGCGAGCACCACGAGAGCGACCAGGCGGGCGAGGATTTTCGGGGTGAGGATCATCCGCGCGAGCCTTCAGTCAAAACCCGGACCAGGTCGAGGTTGCGGAGGTCGGCGAAGGGCTTCACGTGGACCTGCTGCTGGGCCTCCTGCTCGACGAGCGAGGCCTTGGTCACTTCGCCGATCGGCAGGTTCGGCGGGAAGCCCGAGTAGAGGCCGCGCGAGCGCCAGCCGGCGGTGACCACGGTGCGGCCGACGCCGACCGGCTTCGGTCGAGTCGATGAAGTCGAGGATCAGGTCGCCGGGGTCGCCGAGCGAGGGCTTGATCACGCCCTGGATGGCGCCGGGGACGACCTTTGCCGAGACCGCGCTGGAGTTGTCGGCGATCAGCGTCACTTTTGCCGTGCCGCCGGTGACTGCGGTGACCGCGCCGACCAGGCCGTCGCCGTTGACCACGGGATCGTCGACGCTGACCCCGTTGCCGCTGCCGACGTCGATGATCACGTCGGAGTTCCATTCGGTCGGCGAGCGGGCGATCACCCTGCCGGTCACCGGGCTGTAGCCGCCGGGGATCGCGCCGCTTGCGTCGAGGTCGAGCAGCTTGCGCAGTTCGCGGTTTTCGGCGAGCGCCGCCTGGGCGCCGACTGCCAGCTCGCGGCTCGCTTCCAGTTCGGCCTGCAGCTTGCTGTTCTCGCCGCGCGCGTCGAAGGTCTTGTCGAACCAGTTGATCAGGTCCCGGGCCGGCTTCAGCGCCCGGTCGGCGACCGACTCGATCGGGCTGAAGATCGTGCTGACGCCGCTCTGCAGACCGTTGGACCCGCGCCCGTAGGTGATCGTCAGCAGCACGAAGCCGCCGATGACCAACAGCGCCAGCACCGCCCTGCGGCGGCGAACTTGCTTTCGATACACGTAAGGGACCTAGGTTCGTTGCTTGGTTTCACGGGCTCGGACGAGACACCGAGACCCGCCGCGCTCATCTTGCCGGAGCGCTCGAGCGGGGCAGGCAAATGGCGTGACGCTGCCCCGGGACTTGCATGATGGCAAGTCGCGTATTAGTGCTTACTTATGTGTTAGCTGGCGCTCAGAAGAGCGTCGGCGCCAGCTCCGCCAGCAGGCCGACCGGCAGCCCGACGACGTTGGAGACGCTGCCCTCGAGGCGCTCGACCAGGGTCGAGCCGAGGGTCTGGATCGCGTAGCCGCCGGAGCGCCCCTCCCACTCCCCGAACGCCGACGTAGCGGTCCTTCTCAGCCTCCGAGAGCGACTTGAAGACGACCGTGGTGCGTTCGAGGCCGCTGACGCTCCTCACCGCGGTCGAGCACGACGAGTCCGCTGAGGACTTCGTGCGGGCGCCCCGACATGCGATCGAGATAGCGACGCGCGTCGGCGGCATCGGCCGGCTTCCCCAGCACCTCCCCGTCGAGCACCACATCGGTGTCGCAGGCAATCACCATCGCCCCTGGGTCGGCGGCGACGGCTCGCGCCTTGCGCCGCGCGTTCTCGACCACCAGCTCGGCCGGGTCCGCCGTCGCTCGAGCTCCTCGACGCCAGGAACGACGACCTCGAACTCCACCCCCAGCTTCGCGAGGATCTCCCGCCGCTGCGGCGAGCCGGAAGGCGAGGACCGTCCAGCAGCTCGGGGAACCAGATCCCGATCTCGCGCTCGGCCGACTCGTCGGAGTCGGAGCCGTGCACCATGTTGAAGGTCACCTCGAGCGCGAAGTCACCGCGGATCGAGCCGGGGGCGGCCTCGATCGGGTTGGTCGCGCCGATCATCTGGCGCGCCGCCGGCACCGCTTCGGTCCCCTCCAGCACCAGCGCGACCAGCGGGCCGCCGGTGATGAACTCGACCAGCTCGCCGAAGAAGGGCTTCTCGGTGTGCTCGGCGTAGTGCTGGTTGGCGATCTCCTCGGTCGCGGTCAGCGACTTGATCGCGGCGATCCGCAGCCCCTTGCGCTCGAAACGGGCGATCACCTCTCCGGTGAGGGCGCGCTCGAAGGCGTCAGGCTTGACGAGGATCAGGGTCCGGCTCACGACTGGGGCTCCTTTGCTCATTGGTCTGGTCGGGCGCCTCGTCCTGTCGCGGGGCGCTGCGAGCCGGCTCTTTCGTGGCGGAACTCGCGGAAGCTCGTTTGGTCGTTTTGCCCTCGGCGGGTTGTTTCCGCCTCACGGGGCGTTTCTCCGGCGCCTCCTCGGTGCCCTCGGGGCGCCGCGGGCGCTCGCCCTCGGCGGCGCGGCGGCGCGGTCGGCGGCCGCGCTCGCCGCCGCCCAGCGCGGTCTCGCAGAACGGGCAAACGCCCCAGCGCGGGTCGACCGGCTTGCTGCAGGTCGGGCAGGGGTCCTTGAGGCGGCGCTGGCAGTTGGGGCAGCGCAGGATAGTTGCTGCTCGACCGGGTACTCGCAGTTCGGGCAGGTCTGGTCCTGCAGCTGGCGCACCCGCAGCTCGGCGGCTTTGATCTCCAGCTCGCGCTCGTGGGCGTCCTCGAGGAACTCGGGCGGGCGCACGATCGCGTAGACGGCGGTGCCGATGAAGGGGAAGAACGAGGCGACCGTCGCGCAGGCGACCAGGAACGGGTCGGAGATGCGGCGGCGCGCGTCGAGGTAGGTGTAGACGATCAGCGCCAGCCAGAGAACGACCAGCATCAGCAGGAAGAGGGTGGCGACCAGGTTGAGGCCGTCGTTGGTAATGCCGAAGATCGCTAGTGACATGGGGTTCGCCCGCCGGGGAAGGGGACGGGCAGTCTACTTCGCCGCCATACCCGCGAACCCTGTTCGCGATTAGGCAGGCAACAGCTACCTCAGAGGAACAGCCTCCCGAACAGATAGCCGATCCCGAAGAAGACGAGGATAACGATCGCGACGACGGCCGCGACCAGGCCCATCATCGAGAGCAGTTCGGACCCGGCGCTCCGTTCCTTCATGCGCGAATCCTCGCATAGCTCCGAGCGGGCGCGATCGCGTAGTGGGAGCCCGCAACCAGCACTGCGCCGGGCGGCGGCGCGGCGGCCAGCTCGGTAGTGCGGCTGAGCGCCGCCTCGAACCCCGGCACGGCCTCGGCGACGAGGCCGGCGTCGGCACAGAGTTCCGCCAGCTCCGCCGCGGGGTAGGAGCGAGCGCCGGGACGGCCGTGGGAGGCGAGGGCGGCGGCTGGGACCTCGGTGCAGACCGCCCGCTCCAGGACCGGCGCCAGCGCCCGCACCATCGCCGCGGCGTCCTTGTCGGCGAGGATCGCCAGGCAGGCGACAACGCGGCGCTCGCCGACCACCCCGGGCAGGGCCTCGGAGAGGGCGGCAGCACCGTCGGGGTTGTGGGCGGCGTCGACGTAGGTCGGCGGGTCCGTGGCGATCCGCTCGAGCCGGCCCGGGACCGCGACGCTCGCCGCCACGGCGGACACCGCGACCGGGTCGAGCTCGCCGAGGAAGGCCTCGGACGGCAGTTGTGGCGAGGGCGAAGTTGCGGCGCTGGAAGCCGCCCGGGGCGAGCAGCTCGAGCTCGGAGCCGGGGTCCTCGGGGGCGCGGAGGAGGCGGGCGCCGCGCTCGGCGGCGGTGCGCTCGGCGAGGGCGGCGACCGGCGGCGAGACGCGGCCGAGGACCAGCGTCGTCTGGTCGCGCAGGACCGCCAGCTTCTCGGCGGCGATCTCGAGCTCGGTCTCGCCCAGCCACTCGGTGTGGTCGAGGCCGATCGAGGTCAGGACGGTGACCCGCGAGGGGATCACGTTGGTCGCGTCGAGCCTCCCCCCCAGCCCCGCCTCGACCGCCGCCACCTCCACCCGGGCGCTGGCCAGGGCGGCGAAGGTCGCCGCGGTCGCCGCCTCGAACTGGGTCACCGCATCGCCCTGCTCGAGGCGTGCGGTTGACGCCCTCGGCCGCGCGCGCGACCCGCTGCACCGCGTCGGCCCAGGCGGCCGGCGTCGATCTCCTCGCCGTGGATCAGCGTGCGCTCCGACCAGCGGTCGGTGTGCGGCGAGAGGCAGGCGCCGGCGCTGACCCCGTGCGCCTCGAGCAGCGCCGCGGCCATCCGCGTCACCGAGGACTTGCCGTTGGTGCCGACCACGTGGATCGAGGCGAAGCGGTGCTGCGGCAGGCCGAGCGCGGTGGTCAGCTTGTGCATCCGCTCGAGCCCGAGCCGCCAGCCGATCGGCTCCAGCGAGTCCAGGTAATCATCAGGCGACGGCTGCTCCGCTTCGCGTCCGCTGCCGTCTGGCCTAGTCACCAACGCTTAGCCCAACTCAGCGAGTTCCGCCCGGTAGCGCTCGAGCTTGCCGCGCTCCTCCTCGACCACTTCGGCCGGCGCCTTGGCGACGAAGCCCTCGTTGCCGAGTTTGCGCTCGGCGCGGTCGACCTCGCCCTGCAGCTCCTCGCGGCGCTTGCCGAGCCGGGTCTCGACCGCGCCGGCGTCGAGCTGCTCGGAGGCCAGGACCTTTACCGGGCCGATCGAGGCGACGGGCACTGCGCCGACCCCGTCGAACTCGAAGCGCGAGAGCCGGGCGACGAACTCGGGTGGCTCGACCCCGTCCAGCGCCGCCGCCAGCATCGCCCCGGCGGGCACGTCGACGAGGTCGCGCCAGGCACGCAGCCGCTGGGTCAGCCGGATCCCGCTCTCGACGTCGTCCTCGGCGCTCTCGTCGAACAGCGACTCGTCGGCGACCGGGAAGGCGTGCACGGCGAGGTGGCCGCGGCTGGCCGGGTGGAAGGACCAGATCTCCTCGGTGACGAACGGCATCGTCGGGTGCAGCAGCGCCAGCAGCCGTTCGAGCGCGTACAGCAGCGTCGCCGAGACCTCCTCCTCGCCGTCGTAGAGGCGCGGCTTGACGATCTCCAGGTACCAGTCGCAGAGATCGCGCCAGAAGAACGAGTAGCCCTCCTGGACCGCGTGGGCGAAGTCGTAGGTCTCGAGTTTCTCGGTCACCGAGGCGATCGTCCGCTCCAGCCGCGAGAGCAGCCAGCGGTCCTCGACGTGCAGCGGCCGCGGCGCCGGCTCGACCCCCTCGGCGGCGTTGAGGAGGATCAGGCGGCTGGCGTTCCAGAGCTTGTTCGCGAGGTCGCGGCCCTGCTCGACCTTGGCGTCGGAGAAGCGCACGTCCTGGGTCGAGGACATCGCCAGCAGGCCGAAGCGCAGGGCGTCGGCGCCGTGCACGTCGATCTCGTCGAGCGGGTCGATGCCGGTGCCGAGGCTCTTCGACATGCGGCGGCCGTCGCGGGCCTGGATCACCGAGTGCACGTAGACGTCGCGGAACGGGATCGCGCCGGGGAACTCGATCCCCATCATCACCATCCGCGCCACCCAGAGGAAGAGGATCTCCCGCGCCGTGGTCAGGAAGCTGGTCGGGTAGAAGGCGCGCAGCTCGGGGGTGTCGTCGGGCCAGCCGAGCGTCGCGAACGGCCACAACGCCGAGCTGAACCAGGTGTCGAGCACGTCCTCCTCCTGGCGCAGCTCGCCGCCGCAGGCGCCACAGCGCTCGGGCGCAGACTCGGCGACGTAGGTCTCCTCGCAGGCGTCGCAGTACCAGACCGGGATCCGGTGCCCCCACCAGAGCTGGCGGGAGACGCACCAGGGGCGGATCTCCCGCATCCAGTCGAGGTAGACCCGCTTCCACTGGGCCGGCGCGATCCGCACCTCGTCGCGCTCGACCGCCTCGATCGCCGGCCCAGCGAGCTCGTCCATGCGGCAGAACCACTGCAGCGAGATCAGCGGCTCGATCCGCTCGCCGGAGCGGTGGCTGAAGGGCACCGCGTGGGTGTAGGGCTGCTCGTCGCGGAGCAGGCCCTGCTCGCGCAGGGCGGCGACCACGGCGACCTGGGCCTCGGCGGCGCTGAGGCCGGCGTACTCGCCCGCCCCCTCGTTCATTCGACCGTCCTCGCCGATCACGGTGATCTCCTCGAGCCCGTGCTTGCGGCCGATCTCGAAGTCGTTGGGATCGTGGCCGGGGGTGATCTTCAGCGCCCCGGTCCCGAACTCGACGTCGACGTGGTCGTCGGCGATGACCGGGATCCGGCGGCCGACCAGCGGCAGGACGACGAACTGGCCGACCAGGTCGGCGAAGCGCTCGTCCCCGGGGTTCACGGCGACGGCGGTGTCGGCGAGCATCGTCTCCGGGCGCACGGTGGCGACGGTGAGCACCCGGTCCGATCCCTCGATCGGGTAGTCGATCGAGTAGAGCGAGTCGACCACCTCGCGGTTCTCGACCTCGAGGTCGGAGATCGCCGAGCGCGAGCCCGGGTCCCAGTTGACCATGTAGTTGTCGCGGTAGATGTAGCCCTTGTCGTAGAGCTGCTTGAAGACGCGGTAGACGGCGCGCACGTAGCCCTCGTCGAGGGTGAAGCGCTCGCGCTCGTAGTCGCAGGAGGCGCCGAGCCGCTTGTACTGCTCGACGATCCGCGAGCCGTACTCCTCTTTCCAGGCCCAGACCCGCTCGACGAAGGCCTCGCGGCCGAGCTCGTGGCGGTCCACCCCTTCGGCTTTGAGGTCCTTCTCGACCACCGCCTGGGTGGCGATCCCGGCGTGGTCGGTGCCGAGGATCCAGAGCGCGTTGCGCCCTCGTCATCCGGTTCATCCGCACCAGCGCGTCCTGCATCGAGCCGTTCAGCGCGTGGCCCATGTGCAGGGCGCCGGTCACGTTCGGCGGCGGGATCGCAACCGAGAAGTTCTCCTCCGGCGCGCCCTCGGCATCCGGGTGGAAGTAGCCACCCTCGATCCATTCGGCGAAGACCCGCGCCTCGACCGCCGCCGGGTCGTAGCGGGTCGTCTGCTCCAGCTTCTCTCGGTTCGCGGCACTCACCGCCGCGAGTCTAAAGACGCTACGCGGATTCCTCGCTGAGGCCGTCGCCGGCGTCGCCGATGTCCTGCGGGACGGCCTCGGTGACCAGGGTCGGGCGGCGGTTCTCGGTGATCGTCTCCCTGGTCACCACGCACTTGGTCACGTCGCGGCGCGAGGGCAGCTCGAACTGGACGTCGAGCAGGGTCTCCTCGAGGATCGAGCGCAGGCCGCGGGCGCCGGTCTCGCGCTCCAGGGCACGGTCGGCGATCGCCTCGAGGCTGTCCTCGGCGAAGACCAGCTCGATGTCGTCGAACTCGAAAAAGCGCTGGAACTGGCGGGTAAGCGCGTGGCGCGGCTCGGTCAGGATCGTGATCAGGTCGTCGCGGCTGAGCTGGTTGATCGCGGTGATCACCGGCAGGCGGCCGATGAACTCGGGGATCAGTCCGTACTCGACCAGGTCCTCGGGCAGCACCTGCTCGAACCATTCGCCGGCGTCCTTCTCGACCCGCGAGGAGATCGCCGCGCCGAAGCCGACGCCCCGGTCGCCGACCCGGCGCTCGATGATCTGGTCGAGCGCCGCGAAGGAGCCGCCGCAGATGAAGAGGATGTTGGTGGTGTCGATCGTCAGGAACTCCTGGTGGGGGTGCTTGCGCCCACCTTGCGGCGGCACCGAGGCTGTGGTCCCCTCGAGGATCTTCAGGAGCGCCTGCTGGACGCCTTCGCCGGAGACGTCACGGGTGATCGACGGGTTGTCGGCTTTGCGCGCGATCTTGTCGATCTCGTCGATGTAGATGATCCCCGTTTCCGCCTTCTTGACGTCGAAGTCGGCGGCCTGGATCAGCTTCAGAAGGATGTTCTCGACGTCCTCGCCGACGTAGCCGGCCTCGGTCAGCGCGGTCGCATCGGCGATCGCGAAGGGGACGTTGAGGATCCGGGCCAGCGTCTGCGCGAGCAGCGTCTTGCCGCACCCGGTCGGGCCCAGCATCATGATGTTCGACTTCTGCAGCTCGACCTCGGTCTCTTCGGACTGGGCGATCTGGACCCGCTTGTAGTGGTTGTAAACGGCGACCGAGAGGGACCGCTTGGCGGACTCCTGGCCGACCACGTACTCCTCCAGCACCTCGTTGATTTCGCGCGGCTTCGGCAGGTTCTCGAGCTCGAAGGCCGGCGGCGCAGTCAGCTCCTCGTCGATGATCTCGTTGCAGAGGTCGATGCACTCGTCGCAGATGTAGACGCCAGGGCCGGCAATCAGCTTTTTGACCTGGCGCTGCGACTTGCCGCAGAAGCTGCAGAGGAGCTGCTCGTTCGAATCGGTGGGACGTGCCAGCGGAATCCCCTCCTAACGGGACCTGTGTAGAGCTCCGGCGGCCCCGAAAGCTTAGAGGGACCGACCTGCCGGGTTACGTGGGGTCGTTTTACGGCGCCCGCCGCGCCGTCCCTGCTCGTGGTCGGCGCCTTGCGGACGTTACGGTGGGCGGATGGAGATCGCTCCCGTCACAACTGCTGAGTTCGAGCAACTTCTGCCGCTGATCGCCGACTACCAGCGCTTCTACCGGGCCGAGCCCGACAGCGAGCGCAACCGCGAGTTCTTCCGCCGCTTCCTCGCCCCCAGCGACGACGGCCTCCTGCTCGGCGCCCGCGGCGATGGCGGCTACCGCGGCTACGCCTGCCTCTACTGGCACTTCAGCTCGACCCGGGCAACCGAGGTGGTGTTGATGAACGACCTCTTCGTCGTCGCCGAGGCGCGCGGCGAGGGCGTCGGCCGGGCCTTGATCGAGGCCAGCGCTGCGGTCGCGCGCGAACGCGGCGCCCCAAGTCTGGAGTGGTCGACCGAACCCGGCAACGCGACCGCGCAGCGGCTCTACGACACGACCGGGGCCGAGCGCAGCGAGTGGGTCAGCTACGAGATCGAGCTGTGAGCGCCGGCGCCGAGGTCACGGTGGCGCCGATCCCCCGCGACGACCCCACGGTGCGGGAGCTCTACGAGGCCTTCATCCGCGAGTCCGACGGCCCACTGGCCGAGGGCCCGCACGGGATCGACCTCGAGGCGGAGTTCGCCGACGGGCCGCCGGCCGACCTCGCTCCGCCCGCCGGGCTGCTGCTGATCGCCTACGTCGACGGCGTCGCCGTCGGGCTCGGCGGCGTCCGCCACCTCGACACCGACGTCGCCGAGGTGAAGAGCATGTTCGTCAGCGCCAGCCAGCGCGGCCGCGGCGTCGGCCGCCGGCTGCTCGCCGAGCTGGAGGCGATCGCCGCCGGGCACGGCTGCCGCGCCGTCCGCCTCGACACCTCCGACTACCTGACTCCCGCGATCGCCCTCTACCGCGCCGCCGGCTACCGCGAGGTCGCCGCCTACAACGAGAACCGCAAAGCCAACCTCTGGTTCGAACGTCAGCTGTAGCGGTCCCAGCGGGTGAGCAGGGGCAGCGGGTCGATCGGGGCGCCGTTGGTGTGGACCTCGAAGTGGAGGTGGCAGCCGGTACCGACGGCGTTGCCGGTTTCGCCGACCGCGCCGATCCGCTCACCCTCGAAGACGGCCTCCCCCTTGCGGACCAGGGCCGGGCCGGGCATGTGGGCGTAGAAGTAGCTGCGCCTCTCGGCTTCGCCGTGGATCAGCGCGAAGTAGCCGTAAAGGACTGGGTCGTAGCCGACCTCGCGCACCCGCCCGTTGCGAACCGCGACCAGCGGCGTGCCGCAGGCCGCGGTGATGTCGAACCCTTCGTGGATGCGGCCGCCGTTGCGGGGCGCGTGGAAGACACCGACGGCGCCGCGTATGCCGTGGGACCCCTGGACCGGGAAGACGTGGCCGTGATAGGGCGTGCCGCCAGCGGGGCCGCCGATCTGGGCGTCGGCCGGAGCGGCGAAGAGGAGGAGCAGAGCGCCGCAGAGCAGAGCGACGCGGTTCGGCAAGCGCCTAGTGATGCTCAATCACGCGGTCGACGATGTTGTACTCCTTCGCCTCCTCCGCGCTCATGAAGTAATCCCGCTCGGTGTCTTTGGTGACTTTGTCGAACGGTTGGCCGGTGTGCTGGGCGATGATCTCGTCGAGGCGGCGGCGGACGTCGATGATCTCTTTGGCATGGATCTCGATATCGGTCGCCTGGCCCTGGAAACCGGCCGAGACCTGGTGGATCAGGATCTTCGAGTTGGGCAGCGCCATCCGCTTGCCGGCCGCGCCTCCGCTCAGCAGCAGCGCCCCCATGCTCATCGCGACGCCGACGCAGATCGTCTGCACTTCGGGTTTGATGAACTGCATCGTGTCGTAGATCGCCAGGCCCGCGTAGACGGAGCCGCCGGGCGAGTTGACGTAGAGGCTGACGTCCTTGTCGGGATCCTCGGACTCCAGGTGCAGCAGCTGGGCGACGATCAGGTTGGCGATGTCGTCGGTGACCGGCGTGCCGAGGAAGATGATCCGCTCGCCGAGTAGGCGCGAGTAGATGTCGAAGGCGCGCTCGCCGCGCGAGGTCTGCTCGACCACCATCGGGACCAGGGGACTCATCGCGCCAACTCTACTCGTCGCCCGGCGTCCAAAGTTTGCCGGCTTTCCCGCCCTCTTCCTCGGGCGTCAGGATTTTCTCGCGGGCCTCGGCTTTCGCCTTCTCGTCTTCTTCCTGGGCGAGCGGGATCGGCGTCGCGGCCTCGGCGACCAGGTCGATCGCCTTGCGGGCGCGGATGTCGTCTTCGATCATCGCGTCGCGGCCGTTCTCGCGCAGCCGCTCCAGCAGCTTCTCCGGCGTCGTCCGCTCGTGTTCGGCGGAGTGCTCGAGCGCCTCGACCAGCTCCTCCTCGGAGACCTCGATCGCCTCGGCCTCGGCGATCGCCGTCACCACCGCCTCGCGCTTCAGGTCTTTCAGCGCGTCGGACTTCGATTCTTGGATCAGCTCCTCGCGCGTTTTGCCCTGCATCGCAAAGAACTGGTTCGGGTCCATGCCGCGCTGGGCGAGCTGTCGTTCCATCCGCTCCAGCCGTTCGGCCGCCCGCGCGGTTACCAGATCGTCGGGCGCCTCGACCGTGGCCACGGCGACCGCGGCGTCGATCGCGCGGATCCGGAAGTCTTCCTCCGCCCGGCTGCTCAGCGCCGCGCTGACTTTCTCGGCGATGTCGGCGCGCAGCTCCGCGAGCGTGTCGAACTCGGAGGCGTCGGCGGCGAACTCGTCGTCGAGCTCCGGGAGGATTTTCTCCCGCACCTCCTTGACCTTGACCTTGAAGACCGCATCTTCGCCGGCCAGCTGCTCGGCTTGGTAGTCCTCGGGGAAGGTCACGTTGACGTCGCGCTCCTCGCCCGCCGCGGCGCCGGTCAGCTGCTCCTCGAAGCCCTCGATCAGCTGCCCCGAGCCGAGTCCCAGCAGGTAGTCCTCGGCCTTGCCGCCCTCGAACGCCTGGCCGTCGAGCAGCCCCTCGAAGTCGATCAGCAGCGAGTCGCCCTCGGCGGCCGCGCGCTCGACCGGCTCGAGCCGGGCGAAACCCTCGCGGATCCGCTCGATCTCGGTGTCGACGACTTCGTCGGGGACCTCTTTCTCCTCGCGGCCGACCTCGAGCCCCTTGTAATCACCGAGCGTTGCCGGCGGGCGCACCCCGACCTCGAACTTGAAGGTCGAGCGGCTGCCCCTCGTCCTCGGGGGAGTCGGTCATCTCGATGTTCGGTTCGCCGATCGGAGTGACCTTGGCGTCGAGCAGAGCCCGTTCGTACCACTCCGGCAGCGCCTCGCGAATCGCCTCCTGCAGCACGGTCGCGAAGCCGATCCGCTGGATCACCAGCGAGGCCGGCGCCTTGCCGGCTCGGAAGCCGGGCATCCGCATCTCTTTCGCCATCGCGCGGGCGGCGCGCGAAACGGCGCGATCGACATCTTTCGCCGGGACCTCGACTTCGACGCGAACGCGCGAGTCGCCCAGCTCGGTGAGCTTCGTCTCCATTGGGGAGGCTGACCCTAGCGTTCCCGGCGGTTCGCCAGCATCGTGCGCAGAGCGACCGCGAAGTCGATCGCGAAGGAGAGCCCCCTGCCGAGGGGTCCGGTGACCAACCAGGCCCTGCCCCGCTCGATCGCGCTACTGCTCATTGCCGGCATATTCCAGCAGGGACTCGTCGACAAGCCACTCGACTGGGGCGTGGTCGTCGGTGTAGACCTCGCCGCCGGGCAGGCGCGGCTCCAGCCGGGCCGCCGCGGCCAGGGCCAGCGGCTCCAGGTCGGCCGGCATGCCGGCCGCGGCGCTGCGCAGGTTGGCCGCCGAGAGGCTGGCGTCCCCCGCGACGAGCAGCGTGTTGGTGTCCTCGATCGGGTCGCGCAGCACCCGCGGGAACTGGGTCGCCAGCGTCCGCCCCAGCACCCGCTCGAGCTCGTCGCTGTCCTCCGGGTGGCCGACGTTGATGATCACCACCCCGCCCGGCGCCAGCTTCTCGCGGCAGAGCTCGAAGAACTCCTCGGTGGTCAGGTAGAAGGGGATGTAGGGCTGGCGGTAGGCGTCGACCATGATCGCGTCGTAGCCGCCCTCGGCGGCGCGCAGCCAGGGCCGCGCATCCTCGTCGTAGACGCTCATCCGCCGGTTGCGCAGGTCGAGGAAGCGTTCGCCCAGCTCGGTCAGCTCGCCGTCGATCTCGACCGCGTCGACCGCGGTCCGCGGGAAGTAGTGGCCGAAGGCGCGGGCGACGGTGCCACCGGCGTTGCCGAGGATCGCGATCCGCTCCGGCGCCCCCCGTCCCGCCGCCTCGGGCAGCACCAGGTGGCCGTCCCAGTAGTCGCCGGTCAGGTAGCTCCCCGGGCGGTAGAGCGAGTGGATCGCCTGGCCCTCGTTGAGCTCGAGTACGCGGCTGCCGTCCTCGCGTTCGATCACCCGCGCGTACTGGTGGGTGGTCTCCGCCTCGTAGAGGACCTCCCCCTCCCCCGCGCCCTTGATCGTCCCCACCGGCACGGTCAGCAGCAGCGCCAGCCCGGCCGGGACGACCGCGGCGCGCCAGCCGAGCCCGGCCGTGGCGACCAGGGCGAGCGCCAGGGCGAAGACGATGAAGGTGCGCTGGGTGCCGAGCAGGGGGATGAAGAGCAGGGCCGAGATCATCGTCCCGGTCAGCGAGCCGAAGGTCGAGATCGCGTACAGCCGCCCCACCACCTCGCCGGCGCCCTCCTTCTCGCCGACCGCCAGCCGCACCGCCCAGGGCGAGGCGGCGCCGAGCAGGGTGACGGGCACCGCGACGAGGACGAGGACGCCGAACAGCGAGCCGGCGAAGGTGCCGACCGAGAGGCTGTCGAAGGCCTCGACCGAGAAGTCGAGGAAGGGCCGGGCGGCGAACGGGATCAGCGCGACCAGCAGCGAGGCGCCGAGCACCAGCAGACAGAGCCCGCGCAGGTGCGGGTGGCGGTCGGCGTAGCGGCCGCCGAACCAGTAGCCGATCGAGAGGGCGACGAGGACGACCCCGATCGTGTTCGCCCAGACGATCGTCGAGGCGCCGAAGTAGGGCGCGAGCAGGCGCGCGGCGGCGATCTCGGCGCCGAGGCTGGAGGCGCCGACGACGAAGACCAGGGCGCCGAGCAGGAGTCGCTCACCCCTACCCCGTCCGGTGTTCAGGGTCCCTCCCGGACGCGATCAGTTCCTTCTCGAGCCGGGCGCCGTGCCCGGAGGAGACGGCGCGCTGGGCGCGCTCGGGGTCGAGCTCGACGCCGCGGTCGCGGGCGAGGTCGAGCAGCTTCTGCTTTTCCATCCCCTCGCGCGCCGCCTCGAAGAAGGCCCAGGCGAGCAGGCCGAGAGCGAGGAAGGTGCCCTCGATCATCATGATCACGCCGGCCGTGCTCTGGTCCTCCAGCGGGCTCAGGCCCCACTGCAGCTCGCCCGCCGTGTAGCGGTCGTAGAGGACCGTCCCCGACCACATCAGGACGTTGCCGAGGATCGCGCCGACGAAGCGGACCGCGATCACGTAGACGACCTTCCAGCCGGCGGTGAACCACCGGGGCTGCGGCAGCGGCCCGAAGGCCGGCATCCACATCAGGCAGCCGAAGAAGATGAAGCTGGTGTGCTCGACCGCGTGCAGGAAGGCGCCGCCGTAGGCCGCGTCGTACATCACCGGGATGTGCCAGAAGAAGAGGTTGACCGCCCAGAGCGGGAAGGCGACCAGCGGGTGGGCGAGGACTTTCAGCCGGTCGAAGAGCTTGATCGCGAGGATCGGCTGCAGCAGCGGGCCGGTCAGCCCGAGGACCAGCAGCAGGCTGGCGATGTCGCCGATCAGCAGGTGCTCGACCATGTGGGCGATCACCAGTTCCTCGGCGATGTAGTCGACCGGCGAGGCGATCGCGGCGAAGATCGTCAGCAGCCCGGCGGCGAAGCAGATCTGCCGCCAGAGCGGCACCGGGCGGCCCTTCGCGGCGAGGGTCGCCGAGCGCTTGGCGTAAAGGAGCGGCGACGACCAGCAGCGGCAGCAGCTCCAGCAGGCCGAGGATCGCGCCCGCGAGGGCGAACGGCGGGGTCATCTCGAATCCAGCGTAGCGACGCCTTTGCGTCACGAGTTGCCCGGCGCCGCTGGTAGCTTGGCGCGGCCGATGCCCGCCAGCGACGCCCAGTTCCCCCCGATCGGCAGCTACGGCTTCCTCTCGGACTGCCACACCGCGGCTCTGGTCTCCTTCGACGGCGCGATCGAGTGGCTCTGCCTGCCCCGCTTCGACTCGCCGAGCGCCTTCGGGGCCCTGCTCGACCGCGGCGCCGGCCACTTCAAGCTCGGGCCGCGGGGGGTGATCGTCCCGCTCAGCCGCCGCTACGAGCCCGGCACCCTGGTGATCGAGACCACCTGGGTCACCGACAGCGGCTGGGTCGTGGTCAACGACGCGCTGACGATCGCCGAGTGGGCCTCGGCCAACGGCGAGCGCCCGGCGACCGGGCACGAGTCCGACCGCTCGCTGCTGCGGACGATGACCTGCATCGACGGCGAGGTCGAGATGGAGCATGGAGTGCCTGCCGCGCTTCGCCTACGGGGCCGACGCGGCGCGCTGGACCGGCGGCGAGCTCGGCGAAGCGATCGCCCACGCCGACGACGGCACCGAGCTGCAGCTGACCAGCGACATGGAGCTGACGCTCGACGGCGGCACCGTGCGCGGCAGCCTCACCCTGCGCGAGGGCGAGAGCGGCTTCTGCGCGCTGAGCTGGAGCGAGGGTGAGCTCGGCGGCCCGCGCAGCGCCCCGGAGGCGCTGGAGCGGCTCGACTCGACCGAAGACTTCTGGCGCGCGTGGCTGCGCGACGGCGACTTTCCCGACCACCCCTGGCGGATCCACCTGCAGCGCTCGGCCCTGGTCCTCAAGGGCCTCACCTACACGCCGACCGGGGCGATCGTCGCCGCCCCGACCACCTCACTGCCGGAGACGCCGGGCGGCGAGCGCAACTGGGACTACCGCTACTGCTGGATCCGCGACTCGACCTTCACCCTCTGGGCCCTGCACACGCTCGGCTTCGACCAGGAGGCGCGCGACTTCATGAAATTCATCGTCCGTGTCTGCCGCGACAACCCGGACCTGCAGATCATGTACGGGATCGGCGGTGAGAAAGACCTGCAGGAGAGCACCCTCGACCACCTCGGCGGCTACGGCGGGGCGCGGCCGGTGCGGATCGGCAACGGCGCCTTCGACCAGCGCCAGAACGACGTCTGGGGCGCCCTCCTGGACTCGATCTACCTGCACGAAAAGGCGCTGCGCGGCCACGGCACCCCGGCCGACCGCGAGCTGATCGCCTACCAGGTGAACGCGGCGATCGACGCCTTCGACAAGCCCGACCAGGGCATCTGGGAGGCGCGCGGGGAGCCGCAGCACTACGTCTCCTCGAAGCTGATGATCTGGGTAGCGGTCGACCGCGGGGCGCGGCTCGCGGCGTCGGTCGGTCGCGAAGACCTCGGCGCCGAGTGGGGCGCCAAGGCCGACGAGTTCAAGGCCGAGATCCTCGAGCGCGGAGTCCGCGACGGCGTCTTCCGGCAGCACTTCGACACCGACGCGCTCGACGCCTCGACCCTACTGATCCCGCTGCTGCGCTTCCTGCCGCCCGACGATCCGCGGATCTGCGCCACCGTCGACGCGATTGCGGACGAACTGACCGAACACGGCCTGGTGCTCCGCTACAAGGTGAAGGAGACCGACGACGGCCTGCACGGCAAGGAGGGCACCTTCCTGATCTGCTCCTTCTGGCTGGTCTCGGCGCTCTCGGAGATCGGCGAGCGCGAGCGGGCGCGGGCGCTCTGCGAGCGGCTGCTCGAGTCGGCCGGCTGGCTCGACCTCTTCGCCGAGGAGCTGGAGGCGGACTCGGGCCGCCACCTCGGCAACTTCCCCCAGGCCTTCACGCACCTGGCGCTGATCAACGCCGTCTCTCACGTGATCGCCGACGAGCAGCGCGAGGACGGCGGCGTCACCGCGGTGTTCAGCGAGATGGGCGGGATCAGGGAAAGCCATTGATTCGATCCACCGACGCGACAGTTTTCTACGCAGACAGAAGCTTTACAGACAAAACATTTCTGTTGGTCTATATTGCCGGCGGATGGCACAGGGCAACAGCACCAACGAGAACGAGCTGCTGGCGGCGCTCAGCAACCCCACCCGCCGCCAGATCCTGCGGCGGATGCGCGACTCCGAGATGGTCAGCCCACGCCAGCTCGCGCAGGAGTTCGACCTGCCGCTCAGCAACATGGCCTACCACGTGCGGGTGCTGGCCGGCTGCGGGGCGATCACCCTGGCCCGGGTGAAACCGGTGCGCGGGGCGATCATGCACTTCTACCGCAGCTCGCTGAAGCAGCCCTGGGCGCAGCAGATCATCGACCTCGAGCCTTGGGACGGCAGCCGCTCGGGGGAGATTCCGAAGGGCCCGCCGACTTAGCGGCCAAGGCATGGACCAAGGCCACGACAGCTGGACGACCAGGGCGGCGGACCTCGCGTCCGAGTCGACCGTCCTGCGCCAGGTCCTCGCCGTCCACCCGGTCCTTCTGACCAGCGACGAACTGGTCCGCGAGATCGCCGGCGAGCGCGCCGACTTCGCCGCCCGCGACGCGATCGAGCGGGCGGTCCGCGACCTCAGCGGGGTCGGTCTGCTCCATCACCAGGGGGAGCTCGTCCTCCCCACCCGGGCGGCACTGCACTTCAACGAGCTGCTCGGCCGCTGAGCGCCGGCCGTCTCAGACCTCGAGCCAGCGGAAGCCCGGGCGCAACCGCCGTTCGAGCTCGGCGGCGGCAGCGGCGGCGTCGGGATCGCGCTCGGGACCAGCGCTGACCAGGATCACCTCGGTCGCGTCGAAGCTGCCGAGCTGGTCCTCGACTGCCTGCACGACGTCCTCGTCGCCGACCCGGGCCTCGGCCTCGACCCCCGCCTTGGCCAGCGAGGCGACGGTGACCACCAGGCACTGCTGGGCCTCGCGCCGAGCCCCCTCGACGTCGGATGCCCAGCGATCGAGGAAGCCGATGCGCGCCGGGGCGAGCACCAAGACGGCGGCCAGCAAGCCGGACGGCGGGGCCGCGGCGGCGGCGATCTCGGCGATCGCGGCAGCGTCCTCGACCGCGCGGCGACGACGACGAGCAGCCGAGGCCCGGCTGCGCCGCTCCCGGGCGCGAGCCCGAGCGCACCGCGTGGGCGCTGGCGGACGGCGATGAAGACGATCGCAACCGCGACCAGAGCACCGACCGCGACGCCGACTCCGGGTCCGCCGAAGTAGAACGAAGAGGCGATCGGGACGGCGATCGCGAGGACGATTAGCGGGCAGCTTCCAAGGGGCCACCGTGAAAGCGTGCCAGGCGCGAGCGCCGCCGCCCCGAAGCCCAGCGCCTAGGCGCCCTTCTGGATCGCTGCCGGAGCAGCCGACGTCGACGTCGTCTCCATCTTCACGACCTCCACCTCCCCCTCTGTATCCCTGTGTCCCGGCCGCCCCCTCAGCGGCCTTTGGGGAGTTTTACTCTAATTAATTTCAGCAATCAAGGAAGCGAGTTAAGATCCAGTAAATAAACGGAAAAAGCGCGACCGTTCTGGAAATCTTGACCCGCAACGTTTAGAGTGCAGGGCAATCGGCCGCCACCCCTTGAAACAAGTGAAGGAATAGGGACTTGCCGAAGACCAAGAAGAAAGAGAACGTCGAACAGATAGTCGCGAAAGCTTTCGCGCACCCCTTGCGGGTACAGATCCTGATCATTCTGAACGAGCGGGTTGCCAGCCCCAACCTGCTCTCCCAGGAGCTGGACCAGAGCCTCAACCTGGTCGCCTACCACGTGCGGGTGCTCGAGAAATACGACTGCATCGAGCTGGTCGACACGAAGCAGCGCCGCGGCGCCACCGAGCATTTCTACCGCGCCACTCGCCGTCAGTTCCTCACCGACAGCGAGTGGGCGCGGATGCCGGAGAGCCTCCGCGCCGGGATCACCGGCGCGATGCTGAGATCGCTGTTCGAGGACGTCGACGAGGCGGCCCTGGCCGGGACGCTCGAGCGAACTCGACGACCGCCACCTCAGCCGCACGCCGATGGTCGTCGACCAGCAGGGTTGGAAGGACGTCGCCGACCTGCTCGCCGAGACCCTCGACCGGGTGCTCGAGATCCAGGCCGAAGCCAACGAACGCCTGGCCAACGGCAGCGAGGAGGGCATGCTCTCGAAGGTCGCGATCATGCACTTCAAGTCGCCGGCGCCCAAAGCGGATACGGCCGACTGACGAGTCGACCGGGGACCGGCGCCGCTCAGGAACTGAGCGGCGCCGCTGCCTCCGGCGTCGCGACGACGAAGGAGAAGCTCTCCTCGAGATAGAGGTGGACGCGCTCGGCGTCGTGGTGGCTGTAGCCGATCGCCAGGTCCTGGCCCGACTCGAAGAGGAAGTCGCCGCCGCGCAGGCTGAGGCCACCGCGCCCCTGACCCCGGGCGCCCAGACGATCGGGCCGTCGAGGATCTTCGCCAGGTGGTCGAACAGCGGGTAGCCGCCGTGCTCGGCGGTCTCGATCACGCGCGTGTACTCGTCGGGGCCGAGCGCGAGGCCGTACGGGCCCTCGACGCCGGCGCTGGCGCATCGCCTCGACCGCGCGGGCGACGCAGCGCGGGTAGGCCTCGGCGTCCTCGCCGAGCGGCTCGGGCTCGAACGGCGAGGCCTCGGCGATCCCGGCGATCCCCGCTTTCGGCCAGCCGTGGAAGACGGCGACGTTCTCGGCGACGGCGATCTGCCGCGCCGCCTCGTCGAGCGCCTCGAGGTCGGCGTCGACGGCGCCGCGATCGTTGTCGCGCAGCTCGGCCAGCGAGACCGCGAACTCGGCCCGCAGCTCGGCCAGCGGCAGGACCCGCCGCTGCAGGGCGGTGACCCCTGACCGTCGGGCGGCGGCAGCTCCGCGGTCCGGCCGAGGTTGGTCGCCGAGTGCTCCCAGCCGTGCGGGCCGGAGAAGTCGACCAGGCGGCGCGCCGCGAGCGGTCCCTGCAGGCGCTCGCGCGCCTCGTCGTCGAGCAGCTTGCCAGCCGGACTCGGAGACGCGGCGCCAGCCCGCGCAGAAGGTGGTTCATTGCCCCGCTCCCTTCAGGCTGCCGATCCCGAGCGAGCCGTCGCGCCGCCCTCGTCGCGTCGGCCGCCGCGTCGCCGTCGTCCTCGGAGGCCGCCTCGGCCGCCTCGCCGTGCTCGACGATGTCGCCCTCCTTGAAGAGCACCCCCTGCGGCGATCTGCGCGCCAGCGCGGCGTGCGCCGCAGGAGGAACTCGAGGTCCATCGCGAAGTGCTTGAACTCCTCGCCCTGGGCGTCGTCCATGATCGCCCGCGCGTCGGGGTCGGGCTCGACCGAGATCCGCTGCTGGTACCAGCCGATCGCCTGCGACTCCTCTTCCAGCGAGGCGCAGAGGCCGCGCGAAGGTCCGGGTCTCCGCCGAAAGCTCCTCCGGCGGCTCGTGGTACTGGTCGAATCCCATCCGTCCTCCCCTCTCGAGTGCGACCGCCCCCTACCCCCGAACCGCCACCGCGTAACCGGGATGAAAAGCGTGGGATGGGGGGCCTGCCCAGGTATGGTGTGGATACGGTGACCGTCAGGGCACCGGGCGCTGCACGGCCTCGAACCGATGCCCTATGGGCGGCGCCGGTAAACCTAACCCGGCGCGAACATCGATGGCAGCAGACAGCGAACGACCCACCACCCACCAATCGGTCGGCGCGCACGCGACCGACGGCCTCGCCAGCGAGAGCGCGCTCTGGAAGCAGCTTCACGGAGACCCGCGACCCGGCGACCCGCGAGGAGCTGGTGCGCCGCTACCTGCCTTTCGCGAAGAGCCTGGCGCTGCGCTACCGCGGCGCCAGCGAGTCCTTCGACGACCTGCTCCAGGTCGCCAGCCTCGGCCTCGTCAACGCGATCGACCGCTTCGACCCCAGCCGCGGCACGCCGTTCACCGCCTTCGCCTCGCCGACCATCCTCGGCGAACTCAAACGCCACTTCCGCGACCGGGTCTGGACGGTGCGGGTGCCGCGCGGCCTGCACGACCGCATGGCCGAAGTCGAGAAAGCGATCACCGCGCTGACCGTCGAGCTGCAGCGCTCGCCCTCGGTGTCGGAGATCGCCGGCCGGATAGAGATCGACCCGGCCGAGGTGCTGGAGGTGCTGGAGGCCAACCACAACCGCCGGCCGCTCTCCCTCGACCGCCCGGTCGGCGGCGAGGAGCGACGAATCGCCGGCCTCCGAGTGGGTCGGCGACGAGGACTACGGCTACGAGCTGATCGAGGACAAGCTGGCGCTCGAGGGGGTCCTCCCCCAGCTCGACGAGCGCGAGCGGCTGGTCCTGCAGCTGCGCTTCGTCGAGGACATGACCCAGTCGCAGATCGCCGAGAAGATCGGCCACTCGCAGATGCACGTCTCGCGGATCCTGCGGCGCACTCTGGAGCGGATCCGGGCCGAGGTCGCCGAACAGGACCGGGCTGCCGAAGAGGGTTAGTTCGAAAGCGCGTCGATCGCGAAGACGAGGAACTCGCCTTCCTCGCCGTGCTCGACCCGGAGGTCGTCGGCGAGCGCCTCCAACGAGCCGACCTGGGGCAGGTCGAGGCCCTGGCGCAGGCGGGCGGCGCCGCCGTCGGTCATCGGCCCGACCCGCAGCTCGACGCCCTCGGGGCGGTCGGCGATGCTGAGCTCGACGTGGCCGTCGGCGAAGCCCTGCGGCGCCGCGGCTGAGATCGCGTCGCTGAGGAGCATCGTGTCGGAGATCCGGTCGACGGTGATCTCGTGCCGAGCGGCGAGTGCGCCGAGCACGCGGCTCAGTACTGGACCGACCAGCTCCGGCGGCCCGACCCGGACCGCGGTCGCCTCAGCCGAAGCCACCGCCTCTTGCGCCAGCTCCGGTTGACCGTCGCGGGAGCCAGCGGCGAGCGGAAGGTGCATGCGGATCTCGGTGCCGCGGTCGATCCCGCCGCTGATCTCGAAGCTGGCGGAGAGCGCGGCGATCAGCGTCAGGCCGATGCGCAGGCTCTGGCGCTCGACCTCGGGCGCCGGTCGCGGCCGGATCCCCGAGCCGAAGTCGCGGACGACCACGGTCAGGCCGTCGTGCTCGGCGAAGGCCTCGACCGCGAGCATCCCCTCCGTGCCCTCCGGATAGGCATGGACGACGACGTTCATCCCCGCCTCGGTGACGACGGTCTTCAGATCGGCGACGGGACTGATCGTCCATCCCGAGCCGTTCTCCAAGACCGGCCAGCGCGTGGCGGACGACCGCGATGTTCTCTGCGCGAGCCGGGAGAGACATCCGGAGCCCCGGTCGATCGTCAGTCTGAGTGTTCACATTCCAGTCCCAGGGCGCCACAACAGCCGTCGTATTCTGCGGCGCCGAGCATAGCTTGCACCACTGCCTGAAGCCACCGAATACCCCTGTGTCGGGCGCGGCAAACAGCGTGCAAGAGTGGATCGCTCAAGCCGCTTCTGCGGTAGCATCGGCGCGTGCAACCCGCCCCCTTTGAGACGTCTTCAGCAGAGGTCGACGGGGTCTGCGTAGTCGCCGTTCGCGGCGAGCTGGACCTCAGCACCGCGCCCGACCTCGAAGGCCCACTCGAGGCCGCGATCGGCGGCGACGGCGGCTCGGTCCTGATCGATCTCACCGAGTGCGAGTTCATCGACTCGACCGGGATCGCGCTGATCGTGCGCAGCTGGCAGCGGGTCGAGGGCAACGGCAACGGCCACCTCGGCATCTGCGGCCCGAACGAGCAGGTGCGGCGGGTGCTCGACGTCAGCGGGCTCGACCAGTCGATCCCAGTGCACGGCAGCCGCGACGAGGGCCTGGCGGCCCTGCGTCGCTGATCCGTCCAGCTCCGCGTGCAGGCGTCACAGAGCGAGTAGGTCGGCGCCTGGCGGGTAGCGGACTTGATGCCCGCACCCCGTCGTCCGAAACTGCCGCGCGAGCTGTTCGAGACCCGCAGCCACACCTGGCACGCGCTCGGGCTCGGCGACGAGCTGACGCCGCGCTTCTCGAAGAAGGCGCTGGGCGGACTGGTCCTGGCGCTGCTGGTGATCGCTGGGACGCTGGTCGCTTACTCACAACGGGCGAAGATCGCGCCCGGCTACGGCGAGTGGGTCCGGATCGGGACGGTGATCGTCCTCGTCCTGGCCGGCTCGGCCGCCACCCACTGGCTCTCGAAGGGGCTGGCACCGCGGATGTACCGGCGGCTCGACCCGGCGACGGCGGGGACCGTCGGCTTCATCATTCGCCTGCTGGCGATGACGGTGGTGGTGATCCTGGCGCTGCGGATCGCCGGCGTCAACGCCGGCGCGCTGGCGGTGGGCGGCGCCTTCACCGCGGTCGTGCTCGGCCTCGCCGCCCAGCAGAGCCTGGGTGGGATCTTCGCCGGGATCGTCCTGCAGAGCACGCGACCGTTCCGGGTCGGCGAACGGGTGCGGCTGGTCGGCGGCGCCCTGGCCGGCTCGCTGGAGGGGACGGTCAGCTCGCTCGGTCTCTTCTACACGACGCTGACCCAGGGGGCCGACCGCCTGCTCGTCCCCAACAGCATCCTCCTGCAGCTCACCGTGGTCCCTCTGCGCGAGCCGGAGAAGGTCGAGGTGAGGGCGCGCTTCGAGACCGACGCCAGCCCGCAGCGGGTCGAGCAGCGGCTGCTGCGCGAGATCACGGTGCCGACCCGCTACCGGCCGAGCGTCTCGCTGGAGGAGATCGACCCCGAGCGGGGTCGTGCTCCGGGTCCACGCGACGCCGCTCCGCCCCGAGGACGGCTCGCAGCTGGCCGAGGAGGTTCTCGAGGCGCTGCGCAGCCAGGAGCGGGCCGAGACCGAGGAACACCCGATCGAGGCCGGCGCCGGTCTTTGGGGCTCGCCCTAGAGGTCGACCGGCGACATGTCGGCGTAGCGGTCGCCCGCGGCGGCGCCGGCCGGGGCGGCGGCATCGATCCGCCGCAGGTCCTCGGCGCTGAGCTCGGTCTCGGCGGCGGCGACGTTCTCTTCCAGGTAGCGCAGCCGCTTGGTGCCGGGGATCGGGACCAAGTCCTCGCCTTGGGCGAGCACCCAGGCGAGCGCCAGCTGTCCCGGCGTGACCCCCTTCTCCGCGGCGATCGCGTTGACCCGCTCGACCAGCTCGAGGTTGCGCTCGAAGTTCTCCCCTTCGAAGCGCGGGCTGACCCGGCGGTAGTCGCCCTCCGGGATGTCCTCGCGACTCTTGAAGCGGCCGGTGAGGAAGCCGCGGCCAAGCGGACTGTAGGGGACGAAGCCGATCCCGAGCTCGCGCAGGGTCGGCAGCAGCTCCGCCTCCGGATCGCGGCTCCAGAGCGAGTACTCGGTCTGGAGGGCGGCGATCGGGTGGGTCGCGTGGGCGCGGCGGATCGTCTCCGGCGCCGCCTCGGAGAGGCCGAGATGGGCGACCTTGCCAGCCTGCACCAGCTCGGCCATCGCGCCGACCGTCTCCTCGATCGGCACCTCCGGGTCGACCCGGTGCTGGTAGTAGAGGTCGATCCGCTCGACGCTGAGCCGACGCAGGCTGTCCTCGCAGCACTGGCGCACGTATTCGGGGTCGCCGCGGACGCCGAGCCGCTCGCCGTTCTCGCCGCGGACGTTGCCGAACTTGGTCGCCAGGACGACCTCCTCGCGGCGGCCGGCGATCGCTGCGCCGACCAGCTTCTCGTTCGTGAACGGCCCGTACATGTCGGCGGTGTCGAGGAAGCTGACGCCGAGGTCAAGGGCGCGGCGGATCACCTCGATCGCCTCGCCCTCGTCGGCGCTGCCGTAGAACTCCGACATGCCCATACAGCCGAGGCCGAGGGCCGAGACCTCGGGCCCGGAGGAGCCGAGCTTTCGAACTTCCATTGCAGCCTTTCTGTGGGGCGCCGCCCTCAGGAGAGGATCAGCAAGAGCAGGTTCGCGACGATTGCCGCCGGCGTTCCGACCAGCGCGAGGTAGCGGAAGAATTTGGCGAAGCCGCCGTGGTAGCGGACGCTGTCCATCAATAGCAAGCCGACCACGTGGGCCATGTTGATCAGGGCGATCGCGATCGCAATCAAGATCGCCGCCGCCTGGGCGCCGGTCTCGTCGCCGGAACCGGCGGACACGGACGCGGCGAGGATCGCGACGATGATCGTCCCGAAGATCCCGGCGACGATCCCGGCGAAGTCGGCGCGCGAGAGGCCGGCCCCGTAGGAGGCGCCGATTTCATGGCCCTCCATCGGGTCCAGGGTCCCCCGCCCCGCCTCCTCGACCCCGACCACGTGCTCGGCGCCGTCGCCGTCGCCCTGAAGGACGATCATCCGCAGCGGCGGGTCGATCCCGGCCTGGGCCTTCTCGAGCAGACCTTGTTCAAACCAGCGCGCCTGGCTCTGCTCGTGCTCGAAGATCAGCACCTCGTCGGCCGGCGCCTTCAGCAGCGCGTCCTGGGCGGCCTGGACCGGATCGGGGTCGCCGACCTCGCCGGCGGCGGCGATGCCGCGGGCGCGCAGCTCCTCGAGCACTTCGCGCAGCCGCTCCTCGGCTTCGGCCTTGGGCTCGTCGACGTCGCCCATGGTGTGACGGAAGGCGTTGGCCTCGACCGCGGGAACGACGACGCGCAGCTCGAAGCCGTCACGGTCGCCGGCCCGGCGGATCTGGTCGATCGGCTCCTCTCCATGAAGACCATTGGGGACGATCGCCAGCAATCGGTGTGCCATGGCGTCCGAATACCCCCGCCCGCAGGCACGAAACAGCGGTAGACCCTCCTGGCCCGTGAAGCTTAAGAGAGGGTGGGCTCGGCGCCGTTCGACCGGGCCAAGAGCCAGCCCGCGACGAGGCCGCCGGCGGCGCCGAGGCCGAGCAGCGTGGTCGAGCGGACCCGGGTTCTCTTCAGCTTCGCGGCGGTCCCGTGGGCGGTGTGCTTTGCGGTCGTCTTGACCGCCTTGCGGGCAACCTTCTCTTTCATCGACATGAGCGCCGGCTACCCCGTGAGTTCGCACTTGACACCGGATAGCGGCATCAAGTGCGACCTCACGGGTAGAGGCTTGCGGTGGGACTAACGGCAATCCTCGACATCGACGGCACCCTGGTCGACACCAACTACCACCACGCGATCGCCTGGCACCGGGCGCTGCGCGGCCACGGGCACCCGATCGCGGTCTGGCGGATCCACCGCCACATCGGGATGGGTGGGGACCAGATCGTCGGCGCCCTGGCCGGGAACGAGGTCGAGGCGAGCGAAGGCGACGCGATCCGCAAGACCGAGGCCGAGGCCTACGCGGAGCTGATCGGCGAAGTCGAGCCGATGGAGGGCGCCCGCGGGCTGATCGAGGACCTGCGCGCGGAAGGGCACAGTGTCGTCCTCGCCAGCTCAGCGAAGGCCGAGGAGGTCGACCACTACCTCAACCTGCTGGACGCCCGCGACCTGATCGACGCCTGGACCACGTCCGCCGACGTCGAGCGCACCAAGCCAGAGCCCGACCTCGTCCGCGCGGCACTGGCCAAGGCCGACCGCGAGGGTCCCGCGGTGATGATCGGCGACTCCGTCTGGGACGTGCGGGCGGCGAGCGCCGCGGGGGTGCCTACGCTCGCCGTCCTCACCGGCGGCTTCGCGGCGGCGGAGTTGCGCGAGGCGGGCGCCGCCGAGGTGGTCGAGTCGATCGCCGAGCTGCGCTCAGCTGGCGCCGGCGACAGCCCGCTGCAGCTGTTTCTTGCTCATCTTTGAGCGACCCTCGACGCCGAGCTTCTTGGCGTCGCTGTAGAGCTGTTCCTTGGTGCGGCCACCCGGGCCTTGGCCCGACTGTTTGCCGCCGCGCTGGCTCGCCGACTTGCCGCGGGTCGAGGATCTCGATTTCGTTTTCGACTCGCCCGAACGCGCCTTTTCCTTGTTGACGGAGCGGGCCGCGATCTCCTCCGCCCGTTTGGTCGAGCGCCCCGCTTCCTTCTCGCTCTTTTTGATGTGTTTGTACTGGCGGTCGCGCTTGCTGCCTTTTTTCACTCCGCGTGGTGGCATCGGTCGCTCATCTCCTCAACGATCGTGGTGACAAACGCTTCTAGGTCGTCGGGCCTTCGGCTCGTCACAAGCCCTTCGTCGACGTGCACCTCCTCGTCGACCCACTCGGCGCCGGCGTTGCGCAGGTCGGTCTCGAGGCTCGGCCATGAGGTCAGGGTGCGGCCTTTGGCGACCCCGGCGTCGATCAACGTCCAGGGCGCGTGGCAGATCGCGCCGACCGGCTTGCCGGACTCGAAGAAGGCGCGGACGAAGGCGAGCGCCTCCTCGTTGGTCCGCAGCTCGTCGGGGTTGGCGACGCCTCCGGGCAGGACGAGGCCGTCGTAGTCGCTCGCGTCGGCCTCGCCGACGACGCGGTCGACCGGGAATGTCTCACCCTTGTCAAGGTGGTTGAAGGCCTGGATCTCGCCCGCTTCGGGGGCCAGCAGCTCGACCTCGGCGCCGCAGCCGCGTACGGCTTCCAGGGGCTCGGTCAGCTCGACCTGCTCGACCCCCTCGTTCGCCATCAGGAAAGCGATCTTCTTGCCGTTCAGCTTCTCGAACATCATCGCTGCTCATCTCCTCGTGCTCGTTTGGCGCCGGACCGGTCGCCGCTCCGCCGTGGCGGTTGGTCTTCTCACCCGAGCGGGAACCAGGCGAACCCGGTCAAAAGCCGCTGGGAACCGGACCGGCGCGCTCGGGGTTCCCTACCCCGGGCCGAGCGCGGTCAACCCAGCAGGTCGAGGACGGCGCGCTCGGTCTTGGCGAGCGAGCGCGAGAGCGCGATCGTCTCACCGTCGCGGTAGCGGTCGAAGACGCAGGGATCGACGTAGGAGCGACGGCAGACCGCCGGCGTGTTGCCGAGCCGCTCGGCGACCCGTTTGACCGCGGCGGCGATCTTCCGCTTCGCCACCGCCTCGGACGACGGCGGCCCCTCCCCGGCGAGCTCGACCGCGGCCAGCACGGTGCCGTGCCAGGTGCGGAAGTCCTTGGCCGAGAACTCCTCGCCGACGTACTCCTGGATGTAAGCGTTGACATCGTCGGAGCGGATGTCGCGCCAGCGCCCGCCCGCCTTGAAGGCGAGCAGGTCGTCGGGGCCGCCGCGGCGGCGGCGCATCGTCTCGATCGCCGCGACCGCGGCCCCGTCGCGGATCGACTGCACGCGACGCTGGCCGCTCTTCGCCGGGAAGTCGAAGACCAGCTCCTCGCCCTCGCGACGGACGTGCTCGCGCAGCACCGTGGCGACCCCGTAGCTGTCGTTGCTCTCCGCGTATTCCTCGCCGCCGATCCGGAAGAAGCCGAGGTCGAGCAAGCGGACCGCGCAGGCCAGCGCCCGTTCGCGCGGCATCTGCTCGAGCGCGAGGTCGCGCGTCACCACCCGGCGCAGCTTCGGTAGGCGGCGGGCGAACTCCCGCATCTGCTCGAACTTGCGCGCCGCCTGCCGCTGTTCCCAGCGCTCGTGATAGCGGTACTGCTTGCGGCCCGCTTCGTCGTAGCCCGTCGCCTGGATGTGGCCGAGCGGCTCGGGGCAGATCCAGACCTCCTTCCAGGCCGGGGGGATCGCCAAAGCGCGGAGTCGCGCGAGCGTCTCCTCGTCGTCGATCCGGTGGCCGGCGGCGTCCTCGTAGGAGAACCCGCGCCCGCGGCCGATCCGGCGAATTCCCGCCGCAGCGCAGTCCGAGCGCCGCAGGCGGCCACGCGTCGGCAGGTTGGCGACCGGGGCTTTCACCCGTTGAGGCATACCCGGTGGCCAACAGCCCGAACCGCCAAGGCCACCGAGTTTGCCGCTGCCTCAGGGCGGGAACTATGGGGATGAATGAGTGCGATCGAAGAGCAGTGCCGCGGCGGGAAGCCGCTCGCCCCCGCCGGCCCTCTGAGCGAGGTGGTGCTCGGCTTGCTCGTCTCCCTGCCGACCGACCGCGGCGCGACGGCGGTCGCGGAGGCTGCGGCGGCGACCGCCGCGGCGGTCGCCGATCCGCTTGGCGACGACGACCTGCAGCTGGCGCTCTACGCGCTCTACGAGCTGCACTATCGCTCCCTTCCCGACGTCCACCCAGCCTGGGAGTGGAACCCGTCGCTGCTCGGCCTGCGTGCGGCGCTCGAGGAAGCGTTCTTCGGGGCCTTGGACGATGAGCTCGCCGGCGGCGACCCAGCCGACCCGACCACCGTCGGGGACGAGCTCTTCCGGCTCGGGGCCGCGGACGAGGGCCCGTCGCTCTCCCGCCATCTCGATGCGAACGCCGACCTCGATCAGTTCCGCGAGTTCGTCGTCCACCGCTCGCTCTACCAGCTGAAGGAGGCTGACCCGCACTCTTGGGCGATCCCGCGCCTGCGCGGCGCGGTTAAGTCGGCGCTGCTCGAAGTGCTGTACGACGAGTACGGCGGCGGCCGACCGGAGCGGATGCACTCAGCACTGTTCGCGAAGACGATGCGCGGGCTCGGGCTCGACGACGGCGAGAACATCTACCTGGAACGGGTCCCCGGGGTGACGATCGCGACGGTCAACCTGATGTCCGGCTTTGCCCTGCACCGATCGCGGCGCGGCGCGATCCTCGGGCACCTGGCGATGCTCGAGATAACTTCGGCGGGCCCCAATCGGGCCTACGGCAATGCTCTGCGGCGGCTCGGCTTCGAGGCCGAGGTGACGGCCTTCTACGACGAGCACGTCGAGGCTGACGCGGTGCACGAGAACATCGCCGCCTATGACATGGCGGGCGGCTTTGCCCGCCAGGAGCCCGAGCACGCCGCCGACGTTCTGTTCGGCGCGCGCGCCCTGCTCTTCCTCGAGGAGCGCTTCGCCCGCCACCTCCTGGGCGCCTGGGAGCGCGGTGAGAGTTCCCTCCGTGAACCGCTCTGAGACCGCCTACGTCCGGTCGGTGACTTCCCTGGCTCCCTCGCGGTGCGGCGCTCGAGCTTTTTCCGCGGCGGCGCCTTCGGCGGCGGCCGCGTCCGTCACTCGGCGTCGTCGCAGCGGGCGCTCTCGGAGCGAAACCCGATCGTCTTGTGAGTGCCGTCGCAGAAGGGTCGGACCTGCGACTTGCCGCAGCGACAGAGGGCCACGACCGGCCTTGCGCTCTTGATCTCGTTGCCGTCCTGATCGCAGATCACAAACGGTCCGCGGATCAGATAGGGGCCGTTCCGGTAGGGCGTGATCCGGGTCGTCTCCGAGTTGTCCATCGACCTCGCGTACCCAGACCGGGGGCGCAGAAACCGGCATCAGTAAGCGTTTCGCGCCTCTCCACGGGGGTAAATCCCGAACACGCTCGCCAATCGCAACACGACGAAGTGAGGAGGAAAGTGATGGCGGAGATGACGACGCTGGAGGAGAAGCTGGCGGAGGTGACCGGCCTTGCGCGAGCGGCCAAAGACCTGAGCGAAAAGGTTGCCGGCATGGTCGAGGACGACGAGGTCGCCCAGAAGCTGGAGCGGATGAAGGAGGAGGCGGCCGAGACCGACGAGCGCTGCAGCGCGATCATCGACCAGCGTGACGGTAAGAAGACGGCGATCCTCGAAAAGGCGCAGGAGACGAAAACGGAGGCGTCGGAGATGGCCGAGACCTACCTCGGCGAGGACTCCGACGGGGCTCGACGGCCTCGAGTTCATGACGATGGCCGAGGCCGGCGAGGTCGGCCACTGGGCGATCCTCGGCAAGCTCAACGAGAAGGCGGGCGAGAGCGAGATCGCCGAACTGGTCGAGTGGGCGCTGCCGATCCAGGAACGTCATTTCAGCGACGTCAAAGAGGGTTCATTGGCCCTCGCCGCCGAGGAGGATCCCGATTCCTGAGCGGTTGCTCCCGATCTATCTGAACGACCACCTGGCCGGTGCGACCGTCGGGGTCGAGCTGGCCAGGCGGACCGCCGCCAGCAACCGCGACGACGAGCGGTTCGGACCGCCGCTGACGCGGATCTGCGAGGAAATCGAAGCGGACCGGGCGACGCTCGAAGGCGTGATGGAGCTGCTCGGGATCGGGAAGGATCGGTTCAAACCTGTCGCCGCTTGGATCGCCGAGAAGCTCGGCCGGCTGAAGCCAAACGGCCAGCTGCGCGGCTACTCGCCGCTCAGCCGCCTGGTCGAGCTCGAAGGGCTCTACATCGGGATCAGTGGCAAGGCGCGGCTCTGGAAGGCGCTCGATTCCAATCTCGGCGACGGCCTGCCCGGACTCGACTTCGCGGCCCTCGGCGAGCGCGCCGACCGCCAGCGAACCGAGGTCGAGGGGCTACAGGAACAAGCAGCGAGGCTGGCCCTGCGATGAAGGCCGTCACCTTCCACGGCAACGAAGACGTCAGGGTCGACGAGGTGCCGGACCCCTCGATCCAGGACCCGACCGACGCGATCGTGCGGATCACCTCGACCGCGATCTGCGGCTCCGACCTCCACCTCTACCGCGTGCTCGGCATGTTCATCGACGAGGGCGACATCCTCGGCCACGAGCCGATGGGGATCGTCGAGGAGGTCGGCTCTGAGGTCACGCACATCGCTCCTGGCGACCGGGTGGTGATCCCGTTCAACATCTCCTGCGGTCACTGCTGGATGTGCGAGCGTGAGTTCTACGCGCAGTGCGAGACGACCCAGAACCGCGAGCAGGAAAAGGGTGCCTCGCTGTTCGGCTACACCAAGCTCTACGGCCAGGTCCCGGGCGGCCAGGCGGAGTTTTTGCGTGTACCCCAGGCCCAGTTCGGACCGATCAAGGTGCCCGAGAACGGCGCCCCCGACGAGCGCTACCTGTTCCTCTCCGACGTGCTGCCGACCGCCTGGCAAGCGGTCGACTACGCCGCCATCCCCAACGGCGGCTCGGTCGCCGTCTTCGGCCTCGGCCCGATCGGGCAGATGAGCGCGCGGATCGCCCGCCACAGAGGAGCCGAAAAGGTCTTCGGCATCGACAACGTGCCGGAGCGGCTCGATATGGCCGCTCGCAACGGCGTCATCGCGGTCGACCACGACGAGGTCGAGGGCGACGTATCCGACTATCTGCGCTCGTTGACCGACGGCCGCGGTCCCGACAGCGTGATCGACGCGGTCGGTATGGAGGCGCATGGCGCCCCCGCTGCCGCCGCGATGCAGAAAGCTGCCGGCCTCCTGCCGGACGCGGTCGCCGCGAAGCTGACCGAAAAGGCGGCCGTCGACCGGCTCTCGGCGCTGCTCGCCTGCATCGACAGCGTCCGCCGCGGCGGCACCGTCTCGATCTCCGGCGTCTACGGCGGCCAGCTCGACCCGCTGCCGATGATGCAGATCTTCGACAAGGGGCTGCAGTTGCGGATGGGTCAGGCGCACGTGCGCCAGTGGACCGACGAGATCCTGCCGCTGCTGGATGAGACGGCCGGCGATCCCCTCGGGGTCGAAGACCTGACCACCCACCAGTGGCCCCTCGATCGCGCCGCGGAGGCCTACTCGATGTTCCAAAAGAAGGAAGACGGCGCGATCAAGGTCGTGCTCAAGCCGTGAACGACGAGGTCCTGCGGCGCCGGCGGTGCTGGCGCACCGGCGCCGCGAGGCGCTCGTGCGAGCTGAGATTCAGGCGGTAGTGGCGCAGCAACTGAAACGGCACCTTGCGCCGAATGAACTCGCTCTCGGAGGCCCCAGGTCGTCCCATCGAGCAGCGCTTACCCCGCTCCGAACAACGGAAACGGCTCGCGTGCTCCATATAGGTGTAAATCCCCGCAATGTCCGCCATTCCGCGATTGAACACAACGTAGACTGCCGCGCGATCCCGATCGCCTCGGGGACCTACGCCAGCTCCCGCACCACTTCCCGCGGTCGCTTGTCCTCGCGCAGGCCGACGTAGCTGGGGTGGCGGAGCTTGCCGTCGCGGGTCCACTCCGAGAAGGCGAACTGGCCGACCAGCTCGGGCTTTACCCAGCGCGCGTCCCGGGGCAGGCCGCTGCCGCGGGTGAACGGGGACGCGGCGACCTCGAGGGCCTCGAGGCGAGCGCCGAGCTCGGCCAGGGTGCGTTCGTCGAATCCGGTCCCGGCTTTGCCGGCGAAGCGCAGCTCGCCCTCCTCGTAGTAGCCGATCAGGAGCGCGCCGAAGTGCTGGCGGGAGCCGCCCGGCGGGGTGAAGCCGCCGATCACCAGCTCCTGCTCGCGGGTGCATTTGAGCTTGACCCAGTCGCCGCTGCGGCGGTGGGCGTACGGGCTATCGGCGCGCTTGGCGATTAGGCCCTCCCAACCCTTCGCGCAGGCCTCGGCGAAGAAGCGCTCGCCGTGCTCGTTGCGGTGCGGCGTATAGCGGACCGGCCCGTGGAAGGACAAGGCGCGGCGGAGGGCGCCCTTGCGGGCGCGCAGGGGCAGCCCGGTGAGGTCGTGGCCGTCGAAGTGGAGGAGGTCGAAGAGGTAGAGGAAGACGGGAACCTCGGCGACCAGTTGCGGCCGCGGGTCTTGGAGGTGGATCCGGCCCTGCAGGGTGGCGAAGCTGGTCCGGGACCCGTCGAAGGCAACGATCTCACCGTCGGCGACGAAGTCCTCGGCGGCCTCGGCGGCGAGCGCGGCGACCAGCTCGGGGTAGGAGCGCGAGAGGTCGCGGCCGGTGCGCGAGGTGAGCGTCACTTCCTCGCCTCGGCGCTCGACGATCGCGCGGATCCCGTCCAGCTTGCGCTCGAAGACCCAGTCGGGATCGCTGAACGGGCGGGCGCCGAGCTTCGCTTTCATCGGCTCGCTCGCTCGCGCCATCGGGCCAGCCTACGCCGCGCGTAGCATTGCCCGCCGATGAGGGTCAGAACCAGAGTCCTGCTCGCCGCCGCGGCGGCAACGCTGCTGGTCATGGCCGTGGCGACGGGCGCTGGCGGCTCGGGGGACAGCGCGGCTCCGCCGGCGCGGGCCAGCTCGGCCGAGCCGCCTCCCTCGACCCCGTGGCCGATCCCGTTCGGCCCCAAACGCAAGCGCGAGATGGCCGCCTACTCCCAGCGCCACTACGGCGAACACGCGTGGCGGCTGCGCGATCCGAAGGTGATCGTCGAGCACATGGCCCAGACCCCGACCGCAGCGGCCGTCTACAACACCTTCGCCCCCGACAACGCCGACGTCGAGCTCGGCGAGCTGCCCAACGTCTGCTCGCACTACGTCGTCTCCCCCTCGGGCAAGATCTTCCGCCTCGTCAACCTGCGCACCCGCTGCCGCCACACGGTCGGCCTCAACTGGACCGCGATCGGGATCGAGCATGCGGGCTACGGCGACGGCGACCTGCTCGGCGACCGCCGCCAGCTGCGCGCCTCGCTGCGCCTCACCCAGTACCTGCGCTGCCGCTTCGGGATCGGCGTCCGCAACGTGATCGGCCACGCCGAGAGCCTCAGCTCGCCCTACCACCGCGAGCGGGTGCCGAGCCTGCGCACCCAGACGCACGGCGACATGAGCCACGGCTCGATGCAGGTCTACCGCCAGCAACTGCGGCGGCAGGGCCCCTGCTGAGCGATCGGCGAATAGACTGCGGCCGATGAGCGAAGCGATCGAGCACGGCTTCAAGGAGGGCGACAAGGTCTGGGTGCAGGATGGCGACGGCAACCGCCACTCGGGCGTCTTCGTCGGCGAAAACGAAGCCGCCGGCTGGTTCGGCGGCGGCCCCAGCGCCTACGTCGTCCACCCCGAGGCGCACCAGGCCGAGGTCGTCTCGTTGTTCCGGATCACCCCGCGCGACGAGTAGCAGGCCGCCGACCGCGGTGATCAGCGAGTTCGACTGACCGGTCACCGTTGTTCCCGGCCGGGCCCTCCGAACCTGCCTGGCCCTGTGCTCCAGGCGCGCCCTGCGGCCCGGCGGGCCCTTGCCCCCCGCTGCCGCCCGGCGCGCCCGGGCTTCCGGTCGGACCGCTCACGTTCCAGGCGATCGCCTTCTCCCCGCGCTTCCTATTCGCCGCCTCCGCCACGCCCCCCAGGCAGAGGGCCACGGACTCGGTCGTCACCACGATCGCCACCGACATGCTCGGTACTCGCATGAGTGGGACTTCGGCAGCTCCAATTGGAAACGGGGAGGAGCACGGTTAGAAAAATGTATGAGTGGACAGTCCCAGGTCAGGTAGGAAAACAGTATGAGTATGTCTCAGGCACGCCGTGGCACATACCGGTAGCCGACGCCGCGCACCGTTTCCACCGGATCGACGCCTGCCTCCCCAAGCTTGCGCCGCAGGTAGCTGACGTAGAGCTTCACCTCGTCTTTGGCCCGGATCCGGTCCCCCCAGACCATGTCGAGGAGCTGGCCGTGGCCGAGCACCCGCCCCGGGTTCTCGGCGAAGGCGCCGAGCATCTTGAACTCGGTTGGAGTCAGCGGGACCTCGGTGCCGAGAGCCTCCACCCGGTGGCGGGTGCGATCGATCTGGATGAACTCGTCTTCGATCACCGCGGCCACCTCGATCGCGGGCCGAGGCCGCCGCAACAGGGCTTCAATCCGCGCCATCAGCTCCGCTCCCAGGGGGCCGGTCACGCAATCGTCGGCGCCCGCCCGCAGAGCGCGAACCCGCTCCCCAGCGCTGTCGTGGCCGAAGAGGACGACCAGCGGCACCTCGCTGACCTCGCGAATGCGCTCCAAGACAACGTAGGCGCCGCCTTCCCCCGCCAGGGCAAAGTCGAGCAGGACCACGTCCGGATGCTCGTCGTAGAGCATCCTCAGGGCCTCGCCCCTGTCGCCGGCTTCCACGAGCGTGTAGTCCGCCGCGCCAAGCAGCCCTCGTAAGGTCTGCCGAACTTCGGACTCGCCCCCTATTGCCAACGCCTTGGGCCGACCGCTCGTTGATAAAGCGAACGTTCCCACTTCGTCGGGAAACTTCCTTTACTCAGGGCACATTGTCAACTTTTTGTAACGCACCCTTAAGTCTGAGTTTTGCTGGAAACAGTAATAGTTAAAGAACGAACCAATTCTGTTGTCCGCGTACCCGCTCCCCCACGTCAAACCGTTCCGTTCGCGAGGCGGCACATCTGCTCACGCTCCAAACGCAGCGTGCGCCACTCGTCGAGGCGCCTGGCGCCGAGCCCGCGGTAGAACTCGAGCGCTGGCTCGTTCCAGGTCAGCGCGCACCATTCGAGCCTGACGTGGCCGCGGTCGAGGGCGAGCGCCGCCAGGTGCTCCATCACCCTGAGGCCGATCCCACCCCGCCGGTGCTCGGGCCGCACGTAGATGTCCTCGAGCCAGACGCCGGAACGGGTCTCGAAGGTCGAGAAGGTGGTGAAGAAGATCGCGTAGCCGATCGCCTCTCCCCCGCGCTCGACGATCAGCGCCTCGGCCGCGCGCTGCTCGAACAGCGAGCGGCGCAGGGTCTCGGCGTCGCCGACCACCTGGTCGGCGAGTTTCTCGTAGGCGGCGAGCTCGAGGATCAGGCCGAACAGCAGCTCGGCGTCGCCCTCGCTCGCCGCGCGGATGCGGATCTCTTCGGCAGCGGCCACCCGGCCAGCCTAGGCGACGGGACTGGGCCGTTCAGGCGGCGCCCTCGAACTCGTACTCGCGCAGGAAGCCCTCGAAGAGCCGGCGGTGGGCCTGCTCGTCGCGCAGGATCGCGATCACCATGTCCTGGGTCACCGGGTCGACCCCGTCGGTCTCCTCGACGATCTGCGTGTAGTGCTCGATCGCGCCGGTCTCGGCTTTGATCACGCCGCGGATCACGTGGACGATGTCGGTCTGCTCCTCGGGCGGCTGCAGGAAGCTCTGCTCGGGCGCAAACGCCAGCGAGCCCGGAACCACGCCGTAGAGCTCCTTGATCCGGGCGGCGAACTGGCGCGCGTGGCCGAGCTCCTCTTCGATGTCTGCGGCCAATGACTCCTTGATCTCCTGCGCCCGCACCCCGTCGAGGTTGACCGAGGCGGCGAGGTAGCTCATCACCGTCTCGATCTCCATCCAGTAGGCCTTGCTCAGCAGCTCGACGATCTCCTCGCGGGTCCCCGAGGCGGCGCCGTCGAGGATCCCCTTGCTCAAACTCTTGGTCGTCATTTCTCCACCCCTGATGTCGGGTTTTGGAGACCAGATACCCAACAGCGATACAAATAGGCGGGTGAGCGACTCAGCAGCGGCCAGCCGGAGGGAGCTGGCGGCAGGCGCGGCCCTGTCCGTGCTCGCCGCCAACGGGTCGCGCGGCCTGACCCACCGCGCCGTGGACAACGAGGCCGGGCTGCCCCCGGGCTCGACCTCGAACTACTTCCGCACCCGTTCGGCGCTGCTCGAAGCGGCGCTGCACCGTCACATCGAGCTCGATCTGCCGCCGGCCTCCCTGGTCGAGCAGATCGGCGAGGAAGAGCTGAGCCACGAGCAGGCGCGGGGGCTGCTGAATGCGGCGCTCGCGCGGGTGATTGACCCGGCGGCGCGGCCGATGATCGCCGCCCGCTACGAGCTGGTCCTGGAGGCGACCCGGCGCGAGGAGCTGCGCCGCGAGTACGCCCGCGCCCGCGAACGGGTGCTGGGGCTGACCGAACTGGTTCTGCGGGCGAGCGGCTGTGAGCAGCCGACCGAACACGCCGAGCAGATGGCGATCATGTTCGATGGGATCGCTCTCGACCAGCTGCTCGACAGCGAGCGGGCGCTTGACTCCGAGGGCGTCGAACGGGCACTCGACCGGCTGCTCGAGACCTGCTGAGGCTAGGCTGCGCGCGTGGAAACGATCGATCGTCTGCTGGCCAACAACGAGTCCTTCGCGGCGAACTTGCCGGAGAAGCACCTCGACGTCGAACCGAGTCTGCGGCTGGCGATCGTCACCTGCATGGACTCCCGCCTCGACGTCTTTGCCGCGCTCGGCGTCGGCGAGGGCGAGGCGCACGTGCTGCGCAACGCCGGCGGCGTCATCACCGACGACGTGATCCGCTCGCTGGCGCTCTCCCAGCGCAAGCTGGGCACGCGCGAGGTGATGCTGATCCACCACACCGACTGCGGCCTGGAGAAGGTTTCCGACGACGGCTTCCGCGCCGAGCTGCAGGAGGCGAGCGGCGTCGCCCCAGCCTTCGCGATCGAGTCCTTCGACGACGTCGACGCGGACGTGCGCCAGTCGGTCCTCCGCGTGCGCCGCTCCCACTTCCTCCCCCACCGCGAGGTCGTGCGCGGCTTCGTCTACGACGTCGACACCCACCGGCTGCGCGAGATCGAGGTTGACGACTAGGGCTCCCTACGGGGCGTGGGCCTCGCCGATCTCGTCCGAGTCGGTGGCGCGGGCGGGGCGGCGGCTGGGCGCGCCGGCGCTGGCCGAGGACGGCGCGGTCTGGTGGTCGGAGGGACGGCCGAGCGAGGGCGGCCGGGTCGCTCTGGTGCGGCGCGGCCCCGACGGCGCCAGCGCCGACGTGACCGCGGCCGAGTCCAACGTCCGCACCCGCGTGCACGAGTACGGCGGCGGCTCCTGGACCCTGGTCGGCGCGGACCAGGTGGTGTTCGCCGAGTTCGCCGACCAGCGCCTCTACAGCCAGCGGCTCGACGAGGAAGCGGTGCCGATCACCCCGGAGCCGGAACGGCCGGGGGCGCTGCGCTACGCCGACATGCGGCTGGGGTCCGACGGCGCGACGCTCTTCTGCGTGCGCGAGCGCCACGGCGAGGGCGAGCCGGCAAACGAGATCGTCGCCCTGCCGCTCGACGGCGAAACCGAGCCCAAGGTGCTCGCAGCGGGGCATGATTTTTACTCCTTCCCCCGCCCCAGCCCCGACGGCGCCGCGCTCGCCTTCACCTGTTGGCAGCACCCGAACATGCCCTGGGACGGGACCGAGCTGTGGCTGGCGCCGCTCGCCGACCCGGGCGCGGCGCGCCTGGTCGCCGGTGGCCCGGCCGAGTCCGTCTTCCAGCCGGCCTGGGACGCCGAGGGCCGCCTGCACTTCGTCTCCGACCGCGACGGCTGGTGGAACCTCTACCGGGTCGGCGCCGCGGGGGACGTCGAGCAGCTGACCACCGAGCGGGCCGAGCTCGGCCACCCGCAGTGGTTGTTCGGCGGCTCGACCTATGCGTTCCTGGAGGGCGGCGCGATCGCGGTGATCCGCAACGACGGCGGCGAAGAACGGCTCGGCCTGCTCGAGCCGGGGGCCGAGCGGGTCGCCGACCTCGGGCTGCCCTACACCTCGTTCGGGTTCCCGGCGCTCTCGACCGCCGGCAGCCGGATCGCCTTCGCCGCCGCCAGCCCCAGCCAGGAGACGGCGATCGTCGTCCACGACGCGGCCAGCGGCGAGAGCGAGATCCTGCGCGAGGCGAGCGACGAGCCGCTCGACCCCGCCTACGCGCCGACCCCCCGGGCGATCGAGTTCCCGACCACCGGCGGCGAGGTCGCACACGCCTTCTTCTACCCGCCGACCAACCCCGAGTTCAGCGCCCCGGCAGGGGAGCTGCCGCCGCTGATCGTGCAGAGCCACGGCGGCCCGACCTCGCACGTCACCCCCGCCCTCGACCACGAGTTCATCTTCTGGACCAGCCGCGGCTTCGGCGTCGTCGACGTCAACTACCGCGGCTCCAGCGGCTTCGGCCGCGCCTACCGCGACCGCCTGCAGGGCAACTGGGGGGTCGTCGACACCGAGGACTGCGTCGCCGCCGCCGCTCACCTCGCCGCCGAGGGCGAGGCCGACGGCGAGCGGCTGGCGATCCGCGGCGGCTCGGCCGGCGGCTACGCGACCCTTTGCGCGCTCGTCTTCCACGACGAGTTCGCGGCCGGCGCCAGCTACTACGGGGTCGCCGACACCGAGACCCTCGCCCGCGACACCCACAAGTTCGAGTCGCGCTACCTCGACGGCTTGATCGGCCCCTATCCCGAGCGCGCCGACCTCTACCGCGAACGCTCGCCGATCCACTTCCTCGAGCGCCTCTCGGCGGCGGTGATCCTGTTCCAGGGCCTCGAGGACGAGGTGGTGCCGCCGAACCAGGCGGAGGCGATGGTCGCCGCCCTCGCCGCCAACGGGGTCCCCCATGCCTACCTCGCCTTCGCCGGCGAGCAGCACGGGTTCCGCAAGGCCGAGACCGAGATCCGCTGCCTCGAAGCCGAGCTCTTCTTCTACGGGCGCATCCTCGGCTTCGAGCCGGCCGACGATTTGGAGCCGATCGAGATCGGGTAGCTCGCGCATGTGAGCGCGCGAACCGATTACACCCCGACCGGGGTCGAGCTCAAGTCCGGCGCCTGGGCGACCCTGAAGCGAACCGCCTCGGAGTTCCAAGAGGACAACCTGACCGACTGGGCGGCGGCGCTCACCTACTACGGGTTGCTCTCGCTATTCCCGGCGCTGATCGCGATGGTCTCCCTGCTGGGGCTGTTCGGCGACCCGACCGCGACCACCCGCAGCCTGACCGAGATCATCACCGACCTCGGCCCCGACTCGGCGGCGGAGACCTTTAAAGGGCCGATCGAATCGATCACCGAAAGCCGCGGCACCGCCGGCCTCACCTTCGTGCTGGGCCTAGCGGTGGCGCTGTGGTCGGCTTCGAGTTACGTCGGCGCCTTCATGCGCGCCTCCAACGTGATCTACGAGACCCCGGAGGGGCGGCCGTTCTGGAAGCTGCGCCCGCTGCAGATCGCGGTCACCCTGGCGATGATCCTGCTCTTGGTCGTGCTGGCGCTCGGCCTGGTCACGACCGGCCCGGTGCTCGACGCGATCGCCGGCCCGATCGGGCTCGGCGAGACTGCGGTGACGGTCTGGAGCATCGTCAAGTGGCCGGTGATGGCGGCGATCTTCCTGCTGCTGGTCGCCGTTCTCTACTACGCCTCGCCGAACGTGAAGCTGCGCGGCTTTCAGTGGGTGACGCCGGGGAGCCTGGTGGCGATCGCCGTCTGGATCGTCGCCTCAGCCCTGTTCGCCCTCTACGTCTCCAACTTCGGCTCCTACGACAAGACCTACGGCACCCTCGGCGGTCTGATCGCGCTGTTGGTCTGGTTCTGGATCAGCAACCTGGCGATCCTCTTCGGCCACCAGCTGAACGCCGAGCGCGAGCGCAGCGTCGAGATCAAAGAGGGCAAACCACGGGCCGAGCGTGAGATCCAGCTCGAGCCGCGATCCGAGCCGAACCCGCCCAAGACCGCCTAACGGAAGGAAGCGATGAAAAGCGTTCTCGTCACCGGCACCTCCTCGGGAATCGGCCGTGCGACGGTGCAGCACCTGACCGGCCAGGGCTGGCAAGTGTTTGCCGGCGTCCGCAACAAGGCCGACGCGAAAGCGCTGGCGGCCGAACCGGGTGAGGTGGTGCCGGTCGAGCTCGACGTGACCAAAGCCGCCCAGATCAAGGCGGCGCGCGAGCAGGTCGCCGCGGTCACCGGCGGCAGCCTCGACGCGCTGGTCAACAACGCCGGAATCGGTGTCGCCGGGCCGCTGGAGGCACTGCCGCCCGACGGCCTGCGCGAGATCCTCGACGTCAACGTGGTCGGCCAGGTCGCGGTCACCCAGGCCTTCCTGCCTTTGCTGCGGGCGAGCGGCGGCGGCCGCGTCCTGTTCGTCGGCTCGGTCGGCGGCCGCGTCACCCATCCCTGGGCCGCCCCCTACCACGCCTCGAAGTTCGCCCTGGAGGCGATCGCCGACTGCCTCCGGGTGGAGCTAGATGGGCAGCCGGTCAGCGTCGGCCTGCTCGAGCCGGGACCGATCTCAACCCCGATCTGGGCGAAGTCCCGCGAGCAGGTCGAAGGGCTGCGAAAGAAACTGAAGGGCGAACTGCGGCAGCTCTACGACGAGCGGCTGCGCCAATTTCAACAACAGCTGCTTTCCGCGGAACGCAAAGGCGAGAAGCCCGCCAAGGTCGCGGCGAAGATCGCCGACGCCCTTGGCGGCTCCGGTTCCCGCTACCAGGTCGGTCGCGGGGTGGGCACGGTGGTGAAGCTACGGCCGCTGATGCCCGACTTCGTCTACGACCGCGTGCGCTCAGTTATTTCGCGCTAGCTCTTTTTTTGCTGGTCCGGGTAGCCGGGCGCTTCGCTTTCGCGGGCGATTTTTTCGTTTTCGCCGTGCTCCGTTTGGCTCTTTTCGAGCCGCGCTGGCCCCGCGGGACCTCGGCCTGGACGACCGCGCCGGCGAGCTGCTTGATCTGGCCTTCGAGGAAGCGCGCCATCCGCTCCTCCTCTTTGCGGATTCCCCGCACCAGGCTGGCGGTCTCTTTGTCGCCGACCTTGGTCGCGAAGGTCTCGATCGCCAGGTAGGTGGAGATCTCCTCCTGCTCGCTGACGCACTGGGTCTTCGCGTTCTTCAGCATTTTCTCGGCCTCGCCGCTGCCGCGAACCACGTGCGGCACGGCTTTCGCCACCGCGGCCGCCTTGGCGACGACGGTCTGCACGGCGTGCCCGCCGCCCCCGAGCTTCTTGATCCGGCGCTCGAGCGCCTTCGCGTGGGCCTTCGTCTCTTTCAGGTGCTGCTTGAGACGTTTCGAGTACGCCGGCTTCGTCGTCAGCAGGAGGTCGGCCTGCAGCGCGGTCTCGAGTTCACGCTCGTTGCCGTAGGCCTCGTTGAGGTACTGGACGAGCTTCGCGTCGCGCTCGTTCGGGTCTGCCATGGAGTTATCTCCTAGTGGTGGGGTTCGTCCGCGGCTACCCCCAGTGGAAAGCGGCGAAACGGACTCCCGTGACGAGACCAGAGCACTGTCCGGCAACGCGAACGCAGTTGTTCCCGGCGTGCGGGAACAACTGCGTTCGAGCCGAAGCTATTTGCGCGAGCGCGCTTTTTTCGCGCTGGATTTTTTCGCGGCTTTTTTGGTGCTCGTTTTTTTGGCGACCGCTTTTTTTGCGCTGGCTTTTTTTGCCGCGGTTTTTTTGGCGACTTTTTTCGCGGCTTTTTTCACTGCGGCTTTTTTCGCCGTAGCTTTTTTGGCGACTTTTTTCGCCGCTTTTTTCGCTTTCCGGGCCGGCGCTTTTTTCGCTGCTTTTTTCACCGCTTTTTTCACCGCGGCTTTTTTCGTCGCCGGTTTTTTCGCGGCTTTACGAGCGGACGGTTTTTTCGCGGTTTTTTTGGCGCTCGATTTTTTGCTGGTCCGGGTCGCCGCGGCTTTTTTCGCCGGTTTCGATTTTCTGGCGGCCGCTTTTTTTCTCGCTGCTTTTTTTGCCATGTCTGTCTCCCTTTTAGTGGATTCGGCGGGCCACCCTACGGAGCCGCGCGATGCGGCAGCGTCGAGAGACCTAATTGCTAGCTGACGACGCAGTCTTTCGATCCGCCCAGCGTCTCCCCTTTCGCTGGGAACGCGTGGGCCAACGCCTGCGCGATCAGTTGGGCACGGGCGGCGTAGCCCGGTGAAGTGAAATGGATCCCGTCTTCGATGAACCAGGCGTCTTTGACGTCGGCGGCCCAGTCGTAGACGCGCATGTTCGGATAGGCCGCGCAGGCGAAGACTAGTTCCTCGTCCCACTTTTCCATGTTCTCTTTCGAGTACGGATCGGGCGGCGGGACGAGCGAACGCACGTTTACCCAGATCGCTGGTTCGTCGCCAATGATCGCCATCATTTTGTCGATCCGTTCGCGCTCGCCGACGGTCGAGCCGGCGGCGACGTTGGCCGCCTCGTTCGTCCCCATCGCCAGCACCCAGCAGCCTTCGAAGCCTTCGGCCTTCCAGGCTTCGGCGACTTCCTGGGCGTTCGGTTCGCCTTCGTAGCGCTCTTCGATCGATCGCGCGCCGGAGATCTCGAGAATCTCTTCTTTGGTCCCAACGTCTTCGTACTGGGCGTCGATCCGCTGGCTCGGGATCGGCAGGTATTCGGGCGAGTCGAGCCCCTCGGAGGTCGAGTCGCCGATGTGGATCACTTTTTTGCACGAGGTTTTCTCGGACTCCGCGGCCTGCGCGGGGGTCAGCGGCGCCGCTTTCGCGGTGCCGCCCTTGACCGCTTCCGCGACCCGCGCATCGGCGCCTTCGGGCGCCGAGTTGACGCCGGCCATCCCGATCACCGCCGCGATCAAAACCACGGCCGAGCCGATGATCGCCGCCCGGCCCGGCGGCGAGAAGGTCGTCCAGCCCCAGCCGCGGGCGCGGCGGCGGGCGAAGAAGCGGCCGACCGCGCCATGGCGGATCGGCTCCTCGATGAATTTCCAGGAGAGCGCCGAGACGGCGAAGATCGCCGCCACCTGCAGGATCGCCCGGGGGACGCTCGGCCCGGGGTGGTCGCTGGGGTTGGTGAGGACGATGATCGGCGCGTGCCAGAGGTAGATCCCGTAGGAGCGCACGCCGACCCAGCGCAGCGGACGCATCCCGAGGATCACCCCGAGCCGGCAGGCCGGGTGGGTCGCCGCCATCAGCACCAGGACGACCGCGAGCGAGAGCAGGACGAAGCCGCCGCGGTAGAGGAAGGAGTCGAGTTCGCTGGTCTGCCAGATCATCAGCGCGATCACGATCAGGCCGAGGACGCCGAGCCCGTCGAGCGTTTTGCGCGCCTGCGGGGCGATCTTGCGGCTGAGCCGGCGGCTCGGCCAGACCATCGCCAGGGCGGCGCCGAAGAGCAGCTCGAAGGCGCGGGTGTCGGTGCCGTAGTAGACCCTCGAGGGGTCGGTGCTCGGCTTGTAGACGACCGCCATCAGGATCGCCGAGACGAGTCCGAGGCCGAGGGTCCACATCGCCAGCTTCGGCCGCACGCCGCCGGGTAGCTCCGGCTCGCGGATCACCTTCGTCAAGCCCAGCAGGAGGAAAGGCCAGATGATGTAGAACTGCTCCTCGACCGCCAGCGACCAGAGATGATTGAGGGGGCCCGGCGCTTCGAAGCGGGCGAAGTAGGAGACGTCGCCGAAAATCTGCTGCCAGTTGTTGACGTAGAAGACGGCGGAGATGACCGAGTCGCGGAACTGCTGGGTCTGGGCCGGCCCGAAGATCGTCACCCAGGCGAGCACGACCGCCAGCATCACGAACAGCGCCGGCAGCAGGCGGCGGGCGCGGGCGAGCCAGAAGCCGCCGAGTTTGATCTTGCCGACCCGCGAGAGCTGCGAGAGCAGGATGTCGGTGATCAGGTAGCCGGAGAGGGTGAAGAAGATGCCGACCCCAAGCAGGCCGCCGGGGGCCCAGCCGAATTCGAGGTGGAAGGCGATTACCGCCAGGACAGCTATCGCTCGCAGCCCGTCGAGCCCGGGCATGTAGCGCTGGTTGCGCTTGACTGGTTCCGGCATCGGGTGCGCAATGGTACGGACGGCGGGGGATACAGGTAGTGATCGCGTTAACGCGACAGCCGCCGCGGAGGCTGGTAGGTTCCCGCGCCGTGGATCTCGTCCGTCCGACCTCGCCGAGCCGTCGCCTCGCCGCGGCCGTGGCCCTCACCTTCGGCGCGCTGCTCGCGGCACTGGCGCTGAGCGCCGCCGCCGCGCCGCAGGCGAGCGCCGCCTGCCCCAGCTTCCGCGTTCTCCACAACGACCAGATCGGCGCCGCGGTGCTGCCCGCCGGCAGCTACGACGTGACCCCGAGCACCGGCTCGGGCCTCACCTGCGGCCAGGCCTCCGCCCTCTTCACCCGCTTCCTCGCAGACTGGGACGGGAACCTGCCGGCCACCTGGCGCGTCGTCGCCCAGGGCTCGGGCAGGGCCTCGTTCGTGCGCGCCAACCGCACCGCGTTCACCGTCGCCCGAACCGGCGGCAGCGAAGGCGAAGGCAACAACAACCGGATCGGGCGCCTCTGCCCGACCGCGTTCAGGGTCAACGTCGGCATGCTGGTCGGCCCGCTCTTCTTCGACGAAGGCAACTACCTCTTCTACCTGCCGGGCGGCTCGGGCATAACCTGCCGACGCGCCTCGGTGATCTTCACCCGCTTCCTCGGCCAGCCCGGCGGGCGCCTGCCCTTCCCCTGGCACGTTCAGAACCAGACCGCGACGTTCTTCAAGCCCGAACGTCCGGTCCGCTCGTCCTTCCGGGTCGAGTCCGCCGACGGCGTTTCCTAAGCCTTCCTGAACTTCCTGAGCCCCTGGTCCCCGGGTCCCCCCGGTGTTCCATTTTTTCGGCTTGGGATACTTGTATACTAAGTCTGTGCCGTCGCCTTCGGTAGTTCCTCTCGACCGCTACCGGCGGGACCGATCGACGCCGACCCGGGTCCAGGTCTACGCCGCGCTCCGCGACGCGATCGTGCGCGGCGAACTCGAGCCCGGCCAGCAGCTCTCCGAGAACTCGCTGGCCGAGCGGATCGGGGTCAGCCGCACGCCGATCCGCGAGGCGATCGGCCGCCTGCGCGAGGACCGGCTGGTCGAGACCGTACCCCAGCTCGGGACCTTCGTCGCCCGGATCAACCCGACCGCGATCTCCGACGCCCAGTTCATCCGCGAGGCGCTGGAGTGCGCGGCGATCCGGCTCACCGCCCAGGTCGCCAAGGAGGCCGACGTCGCCGAACTCGAGGAGAACCTGCACCAGCAGGACCGCGCCCGCGAAGCGGCCGACCTCGACGCCTTCTACCTGCTCGACGACTCCTTCCACCGCGCGCTCTGCGACCTCAGCGGCCACATCTCGGTCTGGATCGTCAGCGAGCGCGCCAAGGCCCACCTGAACCGAATCCGCCGGCTCAGCCTGGGAATGCCGAATTACCTCGACGAGATGGTCGCCGAGCACCGGCTGGTGGTCGACGCGGTCGCCGCCAACGACCCCGACGAGGCCGAGCGTCTGCTGCGCGAGCACCTGCGGACGGTCCTGCGCGAGGTGCCGCGGATGCGCACCGAGCACCCCGACTACTTCGAGGGGCCCTAGCGATGGGCAAGCGCGAGGACCAGGTCCCGACCGTCGCCCAGTACGAGACGATGGTCGAGATCCGCGAGTTCGAGACCGAGGCCGAGCGCCAGTACAAGGCGGCGCGGATCGGCGGCTACTGCCATCTCTCCTCCGGCCAGGAGGCGACGACCGTCGGCACCATGGCCGCGATGACGCCCACTGATCTTTTGGTCACCGGCTACCGCTGCCACGGCTTCGCCCTGGCCCGCGGCGTCCCCGCCACCGCGGCGATGGCCGAGCTGTTCGGCCGCAGCAGCGGCTGCGCCGGCGGCCGCGGCGGCTCGATGCACCTGCTCGACGTCGAGCGCGGCTTCTACGGCGGCTGGGGCATCGTCGCCGGCCAACTCCCGGTCGCGACCGGGCTGGCCCTGGCACTGACCCGGCGCGGCCGTGAGGACGCCGTCCTCTGCGAGCTTGGCGACGGCGCCGTCAACATGGGCGCCTGGCACGAGTCCCTGAACCTGGCGGCCCTCTGGGACCTGCCGATCGTCTACTTGGTCGTCAACAACGTCTACGGCATGGGCACGAGCGTTTCCCGCGCATCGGCCGAGCCTGACCTGTTCAAGCGGGCAGCCTCCTATCGGATGGCTTCCGAGCGGGTCGACGGTGACGACATCGAGGCGGTTTTCGACGCCGCCTCCCGCCTCCTGACCGCCGCGCGCGAGCAGCGCAAGCCGGCTGTTCTGGAGGCGATGACTTACCGCTATCGCGGCCACTCGGTCGCCGACGCCGGCACCTCCTACCGGACCAAGGAGGAGATCGAGGAGCGCCGCGGCCGCGACCCGATCGCGCGGGTGCGTTCGCTGCTGCTCGACCGCGGAACCGAGGAGGCCGAGCTCGACGCCGCCGAGGAGCGGGCGCGGACCGCGGTCGCGGAGGCAGTCGAGTTCGCCGAGGCCGACCCCGAGCCCGCGCTCGACCGGCTCGCCGCCGGCATGTACGCGCCGAGCTCCGACCTGCAGTTCGCCCGCATGAAACCCGGCTCGCCGTTCGGCGAGGAGGAGCTGGTCTACGCCGCGGGGCTGGGCGCGTGAGCGCGCCCGGTCCGGTCGCCGCCCCGGCGCCGCCCGCCGTCGTCGTCGAGTCCGCGCCCGGCGATACCGAGGTGCTGACCTACCGCGAGGCCCTGCGGGCGGCGATGCGCGAGGAGCTCGGCCGCGACGAGCGCGTCTTCTTGATGGGTGAGGAGGTCGGCGTCTTCAACGGCTCCTACAAGGTCTCCGACGGCCTGCTCGACGAGTTCGGCTCCGACCGGGTCCGCGATACCCCGATCAGCGAGGAGGGGTTCGTCGGCGCCGCGGTCGGCGCGGCCCTGCTCGGCGACCGCCCGATCGTCGAGATCATGACCCTCAACTTCCTCCTCGTGGCGATGGACCAGGTCGTCAACCACGCCGCCAAGGTCGGCGCGATGTTCGGCGGCAAGGTCCGCTGCCCGCTGGTCATCCGCACCCCGAACGGGGCCGGCAACCAGCTCACCGCCCAGCACTCCCAGAGCTTCGACGGCTGGTTCGCCGGGACCCCCGGGCTCAAGGTCGTCGCCCCCTCCACCCCGGCCGACGCCAAGGGCCTGCTGAAGGCGGCGATCCGCGACGACGACCCGGTGCTGGTGATCGAGAACCTCTCTGCCTATAAGGAGAAGGGCGAGGTCCCGGTCGACCCCGAGCACCTGGTTCCGCTCGGCCTCGCCAAGGTGACTCGCGAGGGCTCCGACATCAGCCTCGTCGCCCACGGGTTCGCCGCGGTGCGCGCCCTGCGGGCGGCCGAGCAGCTGGCTGAGGCCGGGATCTCAGCCGAGGTCGTCGACCTGCGCAGCCTGCGCCCGCTCGACGTCGAGACGGTCGCGGCCAGTGTGCGCAAGACCAGCCGCGCCGTCCTGGTCGAGGAGGGGTGGCCGAGCTACGGGGTCACGGCCGAGCTGGCGGCGCGCATTCAGCACACCTGCTTCGACTACCTCGACGCCCCGGTGGAGCGGGTCGGCATGGCCGAAGTCCCCCTCCCCTACGCCAAGAACCTCGAGCTGGCGGCGCTGCCCAGCGTCGAGCGCGTGGTTGCGGCAGCCCGTTCCGTGGTAGACGGAACCCGATGACCCAGATCGTCATGCCCCGCCTCTCGGACTCGATGGAGGAGGGGACGATCCTGACCTGGATGAAGTCCGTCGGCGAGGAGGTCTCCGTCGGCGAGGAGATCGTCGAGATCGAGACCGACAAGGCCAACATGGCTTATGAGTCCGACGTCGCGGGGACTCTGACCGAGATCCTGGCCGAGGAGGGCGAGACTCTTCCTATCGGCAGTCCTATTGCCGTTGTCGGTGATCCGGGTGAGGGACAGGACGCTGCGTCCGCGGGTCCTGTCGCGGCAGTGCCCCCACGGCCTGCGGTAGCTAAAGCTTCCTCGGCCGCGGGACCCCCTACCGCGCCACCCACGGAAGCCGCGCCGGAGGCTGACGCTCAAGGACATGGCGATGGCGAGCGGGCCAAAGCTTCGCCGTTGGCCAGGAGGCTGGCGAAGGAGCGCGGCGTCGATCTCTCGTCTGTAGCTGGGTCGGGGCCGGGCGGTCGGATCGTCAAGAAGGACGTGAAGGCGGCGGCGAAGGTTGAGCCGGCTCAGGAGACTGAAGTCGCTTCCGAGGCTCCAGAGACCGCAAAGGGAAACGTCGAGGTCGTCGAGCTCTCAAAGCTCCAGCAGGTGGTGGCAAGGCGGATGGCGGAGTCAAAGGCGACCGCGCCGCACTTTTACCTTGAGGCCGAGATCGATATGAGCGAGGCGGTGGCGGCACGCGGGAAGCTGAAAGAGCTGGCTTCTGAGGGTGAGGTTGTGCCTTCCTTTAACGACATGGTGGTGAAGGCCTGTGCTTTGGCCCTAGGGGAGTTCCCCAGGGCCAACGGCTCCTACCGGGATGGGCGCTTTGAGCTCTACTCCCGGGTCAACGTCGGAGTAGCGGTAGCCGCCGAGGACGCCTTGGTAGTTCCCACGGTCTTCGATGCCGACAAGAAGGGACTTCGCCAGATCGCCTCCGATACCCGTGAGCTTGCCTCCCGGGTACGCGAGGGGAAGGTCACCCCGCCCGAGCTCAGTGGCGGGACCTTCACCGTTTCCAACCTGGGGATGTTTGGGGTCTCCAACTTCTCGGCGGTGATCAACTCTCCCCAGGCGGGGATCTTGGCGGTTGGGGAGATTGTTGAGAAGCCGGTGGTGCGTGATGGTGAGATCACCAGCGCCCATTTGATGGGCGTCACCTTGGCCTGTGATCACCGCATCCTCTATGGGGCTGACGGGGCTCGGTTCCTGGCGCGGATCAGGGCCTTGCTGGAAGAGCCGGTGGGGTTGGCGCTTTAGGGCTAGGCGGCGACACCGGCGAGAGCAGCAAGGCCAACGGTAACCGCGTGAGGGGCGTCCTCGTCGCTCGGGACGGCCTTGGCAACGGGCTCGCCGGACATCGCGGCGCGGATCGCGGCGCGGGCCTCGCGGTTGTCGAGATCGTGCTCGGTGGCGACCGGCTCGCCGTTCTCGTATGAAGTGAAGGTCCAGCTCTTTTGGCTCATGGCGGTGGTATCTCCGTCTTGGGGGGTTAACTTGTATACAAGTTTGGGGGAGATCGGGGCGCACGTTGGTGAGCGGCCTCACACAGTGACTGAGGTCACGTATAGCCTTCGCCCGATGCCCTCCCCCGACCAGCCCCTGAGCGGCCGCTGCGCCTGCGGGACCGTCCGCTTCGAGATCACCGAGCCGTTCCTCTCGGCCGGCTACTGCCACTGCAAGCGCTGCCAGCAGCGCAGCGGTGTGCCTTGGACCTTCAACGGGCTGCTCCCGGCCACGGGCTTCGCGCTCACGGCGGGCGCGGAGGACGTCTCGACCTGGGTGCCGGAGGGCGGCGGCAGGCCGAAGTCGTTCTGCCGGCTCTGCGGCGGACATGTCTTCGGCGGCGACCCCGACGGTGGCGAAACGATCGGGGTGCGGTTCGGCACGCTCGAGGGCGATCCCGAAATCGAGCCGAGCTGGCACGCCTGGGTCTCCTCCGCCCCCGCCTGGCACCCGCTCCCCGACGACGGCCTGCCCCACTACGAGGAAGGCCGCCCGCGCTCCTAGCTAAGGAGTCGGGTCGACCAGCGAGCGGTAGGCGTCGGGACGGCGGGTGGTGAGGAAGGGGAAGAGCTCGAGCCAGTCCCGACGCTGGTCGAGGTCGAGGTCGGCGACGAGGACGGCCGGCTCGGCGCGGGGCGCTTGCACGAGGACGCGGCCGTAGGGGTCGGAGATGAACGAGGAGCCGTAGAAGCTGAGCGGCGGCTCCATTCCGATCCGGTTGACGGCGACCATGAAGAGGCCGTTGGCGATCCCGTTGGCGACAATCACCCGCTGCCAGAGCGGCTGGGTGTCGAAGCCGGGATGGTCGGGCTCGGAGCCGATCGCGGTCGGGTAGACGAGCAGCTCGGCGCCGGCGAGGCTGTAGGCGCGGGCGAGCTCGGGGAACCACTGGTCCCAGCAGGTCGGCAGGCCGAGCCGCGCCCCGTCCAGCGGCACGACCGGATAGGGGTCGGCCGCGGCTGGGCCGGGACGGAAGTAGCGGTCCTCGTAGTAGCCGGCGGTGACCGGGATGTGGAGCTTGCGGGTGCTGGCGAGCAGCTCGCCGCCGGGGGCGACGACGATCGCCGTGTTGTAGCCGAGCCCGTCCCCGTCGTCGGCGCGCTCGAAGAGCGAGGCGTGGACGGGGACCTGGTTGGCGCCAGCGAGCTCGGCGGCGAGCTCGTGGGTCGGGCCGCCCGGCAGCGGCTCGGGCTCGACGCCGGCGACCGCGGCGCCGGCCGGGTCGGCCGCGAAGTAGGGGCTCAGGGTCAGCTCCTGCAGGCAGACGAGGCGGGCGCCCTCGGCGGCGGCGAGCTCGACCCCGGCGGCGAGCGCGGCGCGGTGCTCGGCCGGGTCGGCGTGCCAGCGCTGCTGCACGGCGCCGACCCGGAACGGCTCGCGCTCCGCCGGCCGGGTGCGGGCCGGCGAGTCGAGCACGTCGTAGGCGGTCAGCAGTTGCACGGTTCGACTGTAGGCGGTTGCGCCGGTCGGCGACAATCGTTGCGGTGAGCGCAACCCTCGACTGCCTCCCGGCCGCCGACGGCTTCCGGATGCCGGCCGAGTTCGAGCCCCACGACGGCTGCTGGATGGCCTGGCCGGAGCGGCCCGACAACTGGCGGCTCGGCGCCGAGCCGGCGCAGCGCGCCTTCGCCGCGGTGGCAAGGGCGATCGCCGCCTCCGAGCCGGTGACGATGGCCGCCTCCGCGGCGCAGCTCGAGCGCGCGCGGGAGCTGCTGCCAGACGCGGTCCGGGTGGTCGAGATCGCCACCGACGACGCCTGGATGCGCGACATCGGGCCGACCTTCGTGGTCGACGGCGAGGGCCGGCGGCGCGGCGTCGACTGGCGCTTCAACGCCTGGGGCGGGCACGACGGCGGCCTCTACTCGCCCTGGGACCGCGACGACGGCGCTCGCCGCCCGGGTGCTCGAGATCGAAGGCGACGATCGCTACGCGGCGCCGCTGGTGCTGGAGGGCGGCGCGATCCACGTCGACGGCGAGGGCACCCTCCTCACCACCGAAGAGTGCCTGCTGAACCGCAACCGCAACCCGCAGCTCTCGCGCGAGCAGATCGAAGCGGCGCTGCTCGCCTACCTGGGGGCGGAGAAGGTGGTCTGGCTCGGCCGCGGCGTCTTCGCGGACGAGACCGACGGCCACGTCGACAACCTCGCCTGCTTCGCGCGGCCCGGGGTCGTGCTGCTGACCTGGACCGACGACGAGACCGACCCCCAGCACGAGATCTCCGCCGACGCGCGCCGGCGCCTGGAAGCCGCCACCGACGCCTGCGGCCGCGCACTCGAGGTCGTCCTCCTCCCTTCCCCCGGCCCGCTCGTCTCGACCGCGGAGGAGGCCGCCGGGGTCGAGCCGGCGGCCGGCGCCAAGCCGCGGCGCGGCGGCGAGCGCCTCGCCGCCTCCTACGCGAACTTCTACCTCGGCGACAGCCGCGTCGTTTTCCCGCTGCTCGACGAGCGCAGCGACGAGGAGGCGGCGGCGATCCTCCGCGAGCGCTTCCCCGAGCGCGAGGTGGTCGGCGTGCCGAGCCGCGAGATCCTGCTCGGCGGCGGCAACGTCCACTGCATCACCCAGCAGGCGCCGCGCGCCTCCCAGGCGTGAGATAGGCCGACTCAGGGTCGTCGAGGGCTTCGTTGGCCGAGGCCCAGCCAAGCGCCCGGTAGGCGTCGAAGCGGTCGGCCCGGTAGATCTGGTTCACCGTCGAGTGGTACGGGAAGGGACGGTCGCCGCGGCGGTACTCCTTCAACTCCGTGGGACTGTTGGGATTGATCCCGAGCTTGACGACGGTGATCGTCCCTTCGTCGCCGTTCGCGTAGTAGACCCGGCCGCAGGCGTGGGTTGCGTGGACGTCGGGGGCGATCGCCGAGCTGCCCTCGACGCGGGCGAACCGGTCGAGGTCGATCTCGACCCGGGCGCCCAGCTCGCCCGCCGCGGTGAGGATCGCTTCCGCCAGGGCGGTTGCCCGGCCGGGCCGGTCGCCGGAGGCGTCGACGCACCAGATCTCGGTGCAGTTCCGGCGCAGCAGCTCGACAAGTCCGAGGTTGTCGTAGTGGCCGCCGTCGGTGACGTAGACGTGCGCGGAGCGCTCGGGGTGGAACCCGAACATCTCCCGGATCAGGCCCGGAAGGCCGGCCCGCAGGTGCGTCCCTCCCTCCTTCGGATACTTGCCTTCCTCGACCTTCTCGCGCAGGCTGGCGCTGAGGGGGTTGGGGAGCCAGACGCCGAGGCGGATGTTGAGGATCGCGAACAGCGCCCGCAGGTCGTTGCGGGTGCGCTTCCCCATCGCCGGCGAGACCGCGGCGCCGGTCATCGCCACGACCGAGGAGAGGTTGACCGCCGGGCCCCAGCCGGAGAGGAACCGGGTCGGCATTTCGACCTCCTCCAGGACCGAGATCGGCAGCGACGCACCGTCGTCCGCCGGGATTTTCATTTCTTTCGGGGTGAAGACCACCGAGAGGGCGTTGCTGCCGGCGGGGGTCTGGCCGGGGTCGGAGATGTTGACCGCGGCGCAGATCAGCAGTTCGGGGAACGAGCCGGCGGTGCCAACGGAAGGCGGCCGCAGCGAGCTGAGCAGGATCCGGTGCTGATGCCGCGGCCGACTTACCGTGTTACCGGTCCTGATCACCGAGAAGCAGCGGACCAGGAGATCCCGGTACTTGAGATGCGGCGAAGCCCGATCGATGTAGTAATAGACCAGGGGCCCGCCGACGAAGGGTGCGAAGAAAATCGAGGCCCAGACCAGCGAGGCGTCGTCCGCCTGGAATTCCTGGTTCACCTTCACCGAGAACCAGGAGATCACCAGCAGCCCGACCACCTGGACGAGGCGGAGCGTGAACAGGCTGCTGCCGAGGCGCCCGAGCTGCTGCAGCGACCCGGCCCGCCGGAAGCGCAAGCCGAGGACGAAGACGACGACGTTGACGAGAAGCAGTGCTCCGAGGCCGATCGCCAGCGCGACCCAGTGATCCGCGACCCAGGCCGGGCTGCGCAGCAGCGGGACGGATTCGAGCCGGCTTACCAGCGGGGCCGAGCAGACGATCGCGACGAGGATCGCCGGTACGACTTTCAATACCCACGCCTGCGTGGTCTTGACCTTCTCTTCGCCGACCACCCTGAGGACGTAGGTGATCGACGCGATCGCGATTGCCGCGAGCACCCACTGCAGGCACGCGTTCCCGTCGATCGCGACCAGCGTCTCGGGCAGCCCGAGATCCGCGACGGCGCGGCCCACGCCGTAGGCGCAGAGGCCCAAGTAATAGCCGACGAGCGCGATGATCACCGCGACCGCCAGCAGGTTGACGATCAGCCGCAGGACCAGGTTCGTGCTGGTTTTCCAGCCACCCTCCTCGACCATGTAGCGGCAGTGCCGGCGCAGGTGTTCGGCCTCGTCGCTGCCAGGGGCGAACGGTGAATCGCCGTCGAGTCCGGGCGCGGTGCTTTCTCGGCCGTCCTCGGCCTCGAACTTCTCGCTGCAGTTGAGGAGCGTGTAGGCGCCGGCGATGTAGGAACCGCCGGAGACCGCGCTCAGATACTGGGCGGCGTGCTTACCGCGCAGCAGACCGCGCCGCGCCTGCAGGGCCTGCAGCGCCCCCAGCCCGAAAGAAGCGGCGCGCAGGCCGCCGCCCGAGACGCAGATCCCGACCTCGCCGGCAGGCGTAACCGCCGGACCGCTCTCGACCCCGTTCCCCCCCCATCGGAGGCGCAGACTATCCCGACTACTGCAAACCCGTCAGATCGTGCATCGCTGATCGGCCCTCCCGCGACTAGTCGACTGTGAGTCCGACCGAGGCCGATTCTCTGTTGGTCGCGGTCAATTTGGTGACGCCTCTGTAGACCCCGTTGGTGTAGAGCCCCGGGGGCGGGGAGCCGGCGCAGAAGCCGCTGTTTTCGAGCGTGTATTCGATCCCGGTCGCTTCTGTCGTCAGCTTCAGCGATTTTTTCGGTTCGCCCGCTGTGTTCTCCAGGGTCACCGTCGAGCTCGGCGTCTGCGGCGGGATCCGCGCCGTGCAACCGTTGGTCGCTCTCCAGACGATTTCTCTGCCCGCTGGGCAGGCGATGTGGAAGAAGCCGGAGAATCTGCCGGCGCCGGTTTCTCTTCCGGCGTTGAAGTTGAAGGTGCAGCCGTTCATCGTCACCGTCATCACCACGGTGCCCGCTGTCGAGCATCCCGAGGGCGAGCCCGTCAACGCCAGTTCGTTCGAAGCTTCGGCCAGCGCGCCGGCGAAGTCGTATGTATTGCATTTCAGCTCGTTGGCTGCCGTTTTGAACGAGTGCACACCTTCGATCTGCGTCCCCGAGATCGTCGCCGGGTAGCTTTCCGCTTTGAACGCCGTTGCGCTCGCCGCCTGCGCCACCAGGCCGCAGACCGCCAGCATCGCGACCAGCGCCGCAGCCCCACTCCTCAGTCTCCCCATCGTCAGCCTCCCCAGGCTTCGCTCTCCGCTGTCGCCCCCAGCTTAGGGAGCCGTCGACAAACAGTCAACGAAGTTAAAGCAATTGGCTGTGGTGCTTAGCCGCCCGCGCGCGGTCGGCCGACGTGGAACTCGAGCGCGTGGATCTGGCTCTGGCCGTAGGAGCCGGTCTGAACCGGGCCGGCGGCGCTGATTAGGTCGCCGACCTCCGGCAGGGGCTGCGGGCGCAGGCCCTTTTTGAGGTCGATCGCGGTGAACCCGGGCAGGGTGATGCTCTGGCCGTCGACGATCACGAAGTGGGCGTCGCCATCGCCGTCGGGGTCGACCGCCTCGACATAGACGATCCGGCCTTCGGTCGTGGCGCATTCGGAAACTTCGGCCGGGCAGCGCGAGGACTCGACCACTTCCTCGGGAGGCGAGTCCTCGCCGCCGCGTTCGACCACCGGCGGCGCGCGTTCGGCGCTGGTTTCTGGATCGGCCTTCCGCTCGGAGCCGCCGGCGGCGATCATCACGGCGCCGATCAGCACGGCCGAGAGCACCAGCAGGACGAGGGCTATCTGCCATCCCATCCGCATCGGCTAGCGCTTGGCGACGTATTCGTAGCCGAGGTAGATCGCGGCGATCACGAACACGGCCAAAAGGGGTACCCAGTGGGTGCTGATCAGCGCGACGGCGATCAGGCAGACCAAAAGCACGACTGGCAACCAACGGAGCATCGCCCGATTATCGGACCGCGAACAGACGCCAGTCGCCCGGGGCGCCCTTCAGCTGGTGCGAGCCGCGCTCGTCGAACTCGATCCCCGAGCCGACCACCAGCTCTCGGACCGTGCTGGAGACGAGCACCTCGCCGCCGTCGGCGAGGGCGCCGACCCGGGCCCCGATGTTGACCGCCATCCCGGCGACGTCGGCGCCGATCAGGTCGACCTCGCCGGTGTGGATGCCGGCGCGGACCTCGACCCCGATCCCGCCGAGCCCGTCGCGAATCGCGCAGGCGCAGCGGATCGCCCGCGCCGGTCCGTCGAAGGTGGCGAGGAAGCCGTCGCCCATCGTCTTCACCTCGACCCCGCGGTGGACGGTCAGCTCGCGCCGCACGGCGGCGTCGTGGCGCTCGATCAGCTCGCGCCAGCCGCGGTCACCGAGCCGGGCGGCGGTCTCGGTCGAGCCGACGATGTCGGTGAAGAGGACGGTGGCGAGGGCCCGCTCGGGTTCGCTGACCCGGCTGCCGACCAGGAACTCCTCGACCTCGTCGAGCAGCAGGTCCTGGTCGCCGCCGGTCGGCAGGTGGCTGTCGCCAGGTAACTCGACGTAACGGGCGCCGGGGATGTTGGCGGCGAGGAACTCGGCCTGGCGCGTCGGGACCAGCCGGTCCCCTTGCCGGTGCAGGACGAGGGTCGGGACGTCGATCGCGGGCAGCGCCGGACGCACGTCGATCTCGCGGTAAAGCTCCATCAGCTCGAGCGCGCCGGCCGGGCTGGTGCCCTGGCGCAGGAAGCGAGCCCACCAGCTTTCGAACTCCGGATTGCCCGCCTCTCCCGGCGCCCAGAGGTCGACCGTGACCGGGCCGCCCCACTCGTTGCCCACCATCTCCGCCCAACCCCCGTAGCGCTCCGGGTCGACCCCCTGCGGGAAGTCGGGCGCGCGCAGCATCCGCGCGAAGGTCCCGTAGAGGACCAGCGCTGCGACCCGCTCGGGGTAGGTGGCCGCGAAGAGGATCGACATCGGCCCGCCCTCGGAGACCCCGAACAGCGTCGGCCGCTCGCAACCGGCGGCGTCCATCACCGCCCGCAGGTCGTCCATCGACTCCTCCAGGGTCGGCGGCCGGCCAAGCCGGTCCGAGAGCCCCTGGCCGCGCTTGTCGAAGAAGATCAGCCGCGAGAAGGAGGCGAGCCGGCGCAGGAAGCGGGCCAGCGCCGGGTCCTCCCAGACCAGCTCGACGTGGAAGACGAAGCCCGGCACGAAGACGAGGTCCAGCGGACCGTCGCCGTGCACCTGGTAGGCGATGTTGACGCCGTCCTCGGAGACCGCGTACTTGGTCGGAGTTTCCATCCCCAGCGAATGTAACCGTCAGACTCGGGAGATGCGCACGATCGCGACGATCGGGGTCTACGGGTTCGACCGCGAGACGTTCCTCACCTCCCTGGCGGAGGCGGAGATCGAGCTGCTGCTCGACGTGCGCCAGCGGCGCGGGGTACGTGGCAGCGAGTACGCCTGGGCGAACGCCGGACGGCTGCAGAGCGCCCTGGAGGAGGCCGGCATCGGCTACACGCACCTGAAGGAGCTAGCGCCGACCACGGCGATGCGCGAGGCCCAGTATCGCGAGGACGAGCGCCGCGGCGAGGGCAAACGCTCGCGGACCGAGCTCAGCGACGAGTACGCCGCGCTCTACACCGCGGGGGTGCTGGACGCCGTCGACCTCGGCCCGATCGTCAACTGGATCGGCTCCAGCCGAGCGGCGCTGCTCTGCGTCGAGCGCGACCCCGAGGCCTGCCACCGCTCGCTGATCGCGGCGCGCTTGCAGCGCGACTGGGGCTTCGGCGTGCGCGACCTCCGCCCGCGCTGAATGGCGCCTTTGTCAACCAGAGGTTGACTTAGGCGCCACCGGGGACATCAGGGCAACAGGGAGCGAGAGGCCGGCGGCGCGGCGCAGGGTGGCGATCCGGCGGCCAGGCTGGATCGCGTCGCGGACCTCGCTGACCTGCTCCGAGCCGAGCGAGGCGACGGTCGCCTCGAGGTCGGCGCTGACGAGGGCGAGGCCCCAGAAGAAGGCGGGACGCTCGGGGCCGTTGCGCTCGGCGGCCTCGGTCGGCTCCTGGACCAACTCGAGGATCTCCGCGCCGAGCCGGAAGAAGGCTTGGCGCGGGGCGCCGGCCGGGGTCGGCTCCTCGCGGATCCGGCGCAGGTCGAGGCCGGCGGCCTCGAGCGCCTCGATCGAGCGCTCCAGGGCGGGGGTGATCGCGACCACGTGGTCGAGCGCGGTGACCCCGTTGGGGTGGGTCGGCGCCGCCGCGGGCGGCGACCGCTCGGAGAGAGTCGTCGGCAGCCCGTCGAGCTCGGTCGCCGCGACCCCGCGCAGCGACCAACCGACGAGGCCCTTGCCGGCCTCCTCCCCGGCCGCCCGGATCCGCAGGTCCCCGATTACGACCGTGTCGCCGTCGAGCTCGAACCCGAGCGCCGCCCAGGCCGCCGGCTCGTCCGCCACCACCAGCTCGTCGATCGTCACCCCCACGCCGACACCGTAACCGGCGCGTACCGATTGTTGTCGCGGAGCGGATGTAGGCTCGCAACATGCTGCTTCGGACCGGCCTTCGCATCCTCGGACTCTCGCTCGTCGCGCTCGCGGTGCTGTTCGTCAGCGCCGCGCCGGCCCGCGCCGCCAACGTCAGCTGCCAGGTGAGGTCGGGTGGCACCGCCGGTCCGGAAGGGAACGTGCTGCAGGTGGTCGACAAATCCGAGAGCGTCACCCACATCTACCGCGAGGGCGACGAGATCGTCGTCTCCAACAACGCCGACCGCGAGCCGGCGGTCTGCGCCCGCGCGGTGCCGACCGTCTTCAACATCGACCGGATCGAGTACACGACCGAGAGCGGCGTGCCCTTCATCAACTACGGCGGCGACGGGCCGCTCGCCCCCGGGGCGGCGGACGGGCCGGGCGCCGGCGACGAGATCGAGATCAGGGTTTTCGAGAGCTATGAGCCGAAGGTGGTCAACATCGCCGCCAGCCCCGAGGCCGACCGGATCGAGATCGGCCAGCGGAGGCACGATCGGGTCGCGGTGAACCTCAATGCCCAGGCCGACAGCGGTAGCCCGGACGCCGACCTAGTCGTGCCCTTGGGAAAAAGCGACGGGATCCATCTGCGGGTCGTCGCCAAAGAGGGCGACGACGAGATCAACGCGCTGGGTACCGCCGGCTACCCGGACCCCGTCCTCGCCGCGGAGCGCGTGGTGATGTCCGGCGGCCCGGGCGACGACGTGATTAACGGCGGCCCCTCGCGCGACACGCTGAGCGGCGGCGACGGCGATGACGAACTGTTCGGCGGGCGCGGGCGCGACAAGCTCATCGTCGGCCCCGGACGCGATCTCGCCGAAGGCGGCAAGGGCGACGACGAGATCGAAAACCACAGCGACGTCGGCGGCATCGACGTCGACCTCTTCCCCGACCGGATCTTCGGCGGCGCCGGCAACGACAGCATCAGCGTCGGCCAGCAGCTGCGCGGCGACCGGGTCGACTGCGGCGCCGGCCGCCACGACGACGTCTTCAAGGACGGCGGCGACATCAGCTTGCGTTGCGAGCTGACCGAGTTCCGCTAGACGCGCCCGGCCGGCGACCGCAACGGCGCCGTCCTCAGGAGGCGGTCCGCGGCGACTTCAGCCGCGTTTTCTCGACCCGCGCCAGCTTTCGTTTCAGGCGCTGGAATTCGCGCTCCTGCAGGGGCGAGCGTTCGAAGCCCTTGTAGGCGAGGTTTTCCGTCTCTTCGGGGTCTTCTTTGAGGTCGTACATCTCCCACTGCGGCGGCGTCGGTTTTTTCGGTTCGACCGCGTAGTACTTCGCCAGCTTCCAGCGCTTTTCGCGGATGCTGACGATGTGGTTGGGAGCTTTGGGGTAGGGACCGCTCTTCTGCCCGGACTGGACGTCGTCGTAGGTGAAGACGACGTAGTCCTGGACCGATTTCGATTTCCGCGGCGCCAGCACCAGCTTCGAGTAGTCGACGCCCTCCCAGTTCGAGCGCGCCGCTTTCGGCGCCCCGGCAAGGCTCGCCAGGGTCGGCAGAAAGTCGACGTGGGAGACCAGCGCGTCGGTGGTCTGCGGCGTCGGGAACAGCTTCGGGTTCGAGTAGACGAGCGGAATCCGCGTCGCCTCCTCGTAGAAGTTGAAGTTCTTCTGGCGCATGCCGCCGTGGGCCAGGCCCATCTCGCCGTGGTCGGCGGTGCGGATGATCAGCGTCTCGTCGTAGAGACCGACCTCTTCGAGTTTGTTGAGGACGTTGACGATGTAGTTGTCCGAAGAACGCATCAGGTTGCCGTAGAAGTTCAGGTACTGGGCCTGCTGGATCGGCCCTTTCGGCTTCCCGGTGAAGTTGAAGATGTTGCGGAATTCTTCCTGGACCGAGGGCTTCGTCTTCAGGCTTTCTTCCGCGGTCGCGGGCGGTTCGATTTCGCCCCGGATCCAGGATTTGTCGTAGCCGGCTTCTTCAAAAGTTTTGCTCGGGAAGAAGAGGACGTCGTGCGGGTTGACCAGCGAGATCACCAGGAAGAACGGCTGCTCTTTGGCGGCGGCCGAGCCCAGGTACTGCATCACGCCCTCTTCGCCCGCCTCCGGCGAGCCGACCGATTCGATGAAGCGGCCGTCGTTGTCGACGTAGCCGCCGCCCGCCTCGGGGACGGTCTGGTTGGCGCCGGCATCCGGCGGGTTCCAGCGCGTCCATCCGTACTTCGCGAGGTCGGAAGGCTGCGCGTCTTCTTTGGTCGCCGGCTTCGAGCAGTGCCACTTGCCCTTGTAGACGGGGGTGTAGCCGGCGGCCCGCATCACCGTGGCCGGGTTGTTCAAATCCGGCGGCCGCGGCAGTTCGACCTGCAACGGATATTCCGGGTAGGGCATGTCTTCCTCGAGCGTGTACTTGACCCCGTGCTGGGCCGGGAAGAAGCCGCTCATCAGGGTCGAGCGGGCAGGCGAGCACATGCAGGCGTTGGTGAAGGCGCGTTCGAAGCTGAGTCCGTGCTGGCGTAGCCGCCGCATCCCCGGCAAGTTCTTGCGCAGCCAGTTCTGGGGGAAGTGCTGGATCGCCCGCTCCTGGTCGGTGAGGATCAGGATCATGTTCATCCCGGCGACGTCCTTGCGGCCGCCCTTGGTGGCGGCGACGGCGCGCTCCACCCCACTCCCCGCCAGCAGCGCCGCCGCAGCGGCGCCGGCGCCGCTGCCGAGCAGCTGTTTACGGGTCAGGCCCTTGCGCTCGGCCTCGCTCATCGGCTCCTCCTGAAGACATCGACCGCGTTGCTTTCGAAGGCGGTCGCGTAGACGTTGCGGCCGTCGGGGCTGACCACGACCGAGCTGACCCCGCCGACGGCGCGGGCCGGCGTACAGCCCTGGACCTGTTTGCGGGCGAGGCAGCCAGCGGGGCCGGGTAGCTGGCGCACGGCGCCCTTGCCGTTGCGAGCCAGCACATCGATCGCCCCCGACTTGATCGAGGCGACGTAGACGTTGCGGCCGTCGGGCGCCACAGCGATTCCCTCTGGCGCCAGCATCGCGCGGCCGAACGAGCAGCCGGCGGAGCGCAGGAAGATGATGCAGGCGTTGGTCGCTTCCTTCTCGACCAGGACGCCACTGCCGGCGTTGCGGTCGAAGGCGGTGACGCTGTTGGAGAGGAAGGAGGTGACGTAAACGCTGGTCGAGCCGGGAGCGACCGCGACCGCGTTGGGCCCGCCCAGCTCACGGCCCAGGGTGCACCCGGTCAGCGGCGCGTTGGAGATGCAGGAATTGGGCGCGGCAAGCTGGGTAAGGGCGCCGGTCGAGGGGTCGCGGGCGAGCTCGGTCAGCGCGTTGGAGGCGGCCGCGGCGACGTAGACGTTGGCCCCGTCGCCGCTCACCGCCAGGCCCTCGATCGAGCTCAGCGCGATCCCGGTCGCGCAACCGGCGGTTGCCTCGGCAATGCAGCCGGCCGTCCCGGCGAGCTGGGTCAGGGCGCCGCTGCCGGCGTCGCGGGCGAAGACGACAACGGCGCTGCCGAAGAAAGCGCCGACGTAGACGTTGCGACCGTCGGGGCTGACCGCGACCACGTCGGGGCCGATCAGGCCGTTGGCGATCGCGCAGAAGTCCGGCAGCTGGATCCCGGCGATGCAGGCGGCGCCCGGGATCGGCCGCAGCGCCCCGGTTTTCAGGTTGCGGTGGAAGCTGAGCAGGGTGCTGCTGTTGCGGGCGGTCGCGTAGACGTTGCGGCCGTCGGGGCTGACAGCGACCGAGTTGGGGCTGTCGATCGCGACAGTCTTCGCGCAGCCGCCCTTGCCTTTGGCGGCGACGCAGCCGCCCTTGCCGGACGGCTGGGTGAGGGCGCCGCTTTTCGCGTTGCGGGCAAAGATCGCAATCGCGTCGCTTTTCGAGGAAGCGACGTAGACATTGCGGCCGTCGGGGCTGACGGCGATCGCCTCCGAACCCATGAACGCACCCGGGCCCTTCAGCGCGCGGGCGCTGGCGCAGCCGCTGCCTTTGGCCGAGCGGTCGGCGACGCAGCCCCCTTTGCCCTGCAGTTGGGTGAGCGTGCCCGGCAGCGCCTTGGCGCCGAGCGCCGCCGCGGGCGCGAGCGCCGCCAACGCAACTAGGGCCGAGATAGCCGCGAGCAGGGTTCGCCGGGTCAAGAGAAGCGCAGCCTACGTGCCCCCGGCGGACGCAAAAGCGCGCGTCCGCCGGGGTACCTAAAAGCGGGACTCAGCCTTTGCTCGGCTTGAGGTTGCCGATCACGCCGATCCGGATTCCCAACCAGGGGTAGGTGGCGGTGAAGAAGGAGTTGTCCTGCGGCTGCAGGCCAACCGCCGAGATCCAGAGCTGGTAGACGGGCGCGTTGGCGATCCCGCCGTGCAGTCGGCGCCAGACCCGCGCACCTTTGACGCCGAACGGCGGCGGCGTGATCGTGTCGGTCCACTCGACCGCGTTGCCGCCCATATCGAGCGTGCCCCAGGGCGAGAGGGTGAGCGCCTGGCCAACCGTGCCGAGGCTGCCGGAGAAGCCGGGTTCATAGATCTGCGGCGGGATCCCGAACGGGTTGTCCGTCTTGCACGCTTCCGCCGTCTGGTTGGTCGGGCACCAGGAGGGCGCCGCGGTCGGCGGTTCGGTCCCGGTCAGGTGGAAGATCGAGAGCGGCTGGTCGCCCGCGTTGGTGACGTCGCCGGTGCTCGGGTCGAGCGTCGCCTGCTTCGGCCCGTCGCTCATCCCTTTGCCGACTTCGCCCGGGTTGGTCGGGTACTTCCAGTAGGAGTAGGTGCCGCCACCGTTTGGTTCGTAGTAGGCGGCCTTGATCCACTCATCCTGGCTCGGGATCACGAAGCCGACCTTCGCCTGGCGGGTCGTCTTCGGGTTGCTCATTTCGTACATCCCGGTCTCGGTTTCGGGCGAGAGCCGCACGCGGTAGGTCGTGTACTTGAAGGCCCCGGAGCTGCTCTCCTTCTTCGCCAGCACCTTGCCGTTGTAGAGCGAGTTGGTGAAGCGGGCGGAGCGGAGGAAGTTGGCGAAGCCGTAGGGCTTGTCCGCCCATTCGGGCGCGGCCAGCGAGTAGTGGCTGCCCGGCTTCGCCTTTTTCTTGAAGTTGATCTGGCCGAAGCGCGGCCAGGCGCGGCCGCTCTCGGTGTAGCTGTAGAGCCGGTGCTCGTTGGTCCCCCGCGGGTCCGCGGTGTTGAGGAAGGCGACGTACTGTTCGACCGTCACCTCGAGCTGGCCGATCCCGTAGCGGTAGTCCACCCCGCCCACTTCCATGCACTTCGGGGCGCGCGAGCCACTCGGCGGCGGCGCTTCGCTGCAGCTCCTGAAGAGCTTGTCTTCGAACGGGATGATCCCGACGGACGGGTTCCCCGGCGCCCCGATCTTGGCCACGGTGAAGGTCAGCGCGGCGGGCTTGGGCGCGGCGGCGGCGAGCGCCGGCAGGGCCAGCAGCGCGAGCGCGACTAGGAAGCAGGTGGACAGGGCGCGGGGAACTGCACGAGCAGTAGGCATGGCGGCTGCTTCGGCACCCACCCCCCGGGACCTTTAGCCGAGCTTCCCAAACCGGCCGGAAAGGGGACCGCGGCTAGCTAGGCGCCAAGCGCGCGCGCGATCACCATCTGCTGGACCTCGTCGGTGCCCTCGCCGATCGTGAGGATCTTCGCGTCGCGGTAGAAGCGGCAGACCGGGTACTCCTCGATGTAGCCGTAGCCGCCGTGGATCTGGACCGCCTCCTCGGCGCAGCGCACCGCCAGCCGTCCCGTCTTCAACTTCGCCTGGGCGGCGGTGAGGCTGAAGTTCTCGCCGCGGTCCTTGAGCCGGGCGGCTTTGTAGACGAGCAGGCGGGCGGCCTCGATCTCGGTCGCCATGTCGGCCAACTTGCCCTGGATCGCCTGGAACTTGGAGATCGGCTTGCCGAACGCCTGCCGCTCCTTGGCGTAGGCGAGCGCCTCGTCGAGCGCCCCCTGGGCGAGGCCGACGCCCATCGCCGCGACCCCGATCCGGCCGATGTCCAGCACCTGCAGGAACTGGTGGAAGCCTTTGCCGCGCGGGCCGAGCAGGTTGGCCTCGGGGACCCGGCACTCGGTGAAGGTCAGCGGCCGCGTGTCCGAGGCGTTCCAGCCCATCTTGCGGTAGGGCTCGCCCTGCTCGTAGCCCGGCGTGCCGTTGGCGACGATCAGGTTGGAGATCTCCTCCGGGCCGGTGCGGGCGGTGATGCAGACGACGCCGGAGATCTCGGTGCCGGCGTTGGTGATGAACTGCTTGGCGCCGTCGATCACCCATTCGCCGCCGTCGAGGCTGGCCCGGGTCTTGACGTTGCCGGCGTCCGAGCCGGCCTCCGGCTCGGTCAGCCCGAAGGCGCCGAGGATCTCCCCCGCGCAGAGCTTCGGCAGCCACTCCTGTTTCTGCGCCTCGTCGCCAAACAGGTAGATCGGCTGGGTGCCGAGCGAAGTGTGTGCGCAGAGGGTGATCGCCACCGAGGAATCGACCCGGGTCAGCTCCTCGACCGCGAGCGCGTAGGCGAGCGAGTCGCCGCCCCCGCCCCCGTACTCCTCCGGGAACGGGATCCCCATCAGGTTGAGCCCGGCGAGGCGGGCGACGATCTCATAGGGGAAGCGCTTCTCGCGGTCGATCTCCTCGGCGATCGGCGCCACCTCCTGGCGCGCGAAGTCGCGCACGGTGGACTGGATCAGGCGGTGCTCGTCGGACAGCTCGAAGTCCATGGTCGGGAGTTATACCGAATGAACGTTCTAAGTTCGAGGGAGTGTTCGGTCCCTGCGCTACCGTTCGCCGCATGGCAGGCGCCTCCCCCCCGACCCGGCCCGCGCTGCGCGAGCGCTACGACCGCCGCCGCGAGCAGGTCGTCGCCGACGCCGCCCGGCTCTTCGCCGAGCGCGGCTTCCAGGCGACCTCGATGGCCGAGCTGACCGCCGCGACCGGGCTCGCCGCCGGCGGTCTCTACCACTACATAGACGGCAAGGACGACCTGCTGATCGCGATCTGCGACGAGCTGCTGGAGCCACTGCTGGCCCAGGCGCGGGAGATCGTCGTCGCCGGCGGCAGCCCCGAGGAGCGGCTGCGGACTCTGATGCGGGCCTGGCTCGCCCACATCGCCACCCACCTCGACCACATGCTCGTCTTCGCCCAGGAGCGGCACGTGATCGAGCGCGAGCCGCGCTGGTCGGGCGTGCGCGCCCAGCGCAAGGAGTTCGAGCAGATCCTCGACGACCTGCTCGCCCGCGGCGAGGCGGACGGCTCGATGCCCTTCGCCGATCGCGGCCTCGCCCTGCGGGCGCTGCTCGGCATGGTCAACTACTCGCCGCAGTGGCTACGCCCGGACGGCCGCCTCACCCCAGAGCAGATCGCCGACGGCTACTGCGACCTGCTGCTGGGCCCCGCCACCGATTGAGGTCGGCAGCGCGCGAGCTCAACCGCCGTCGAGCCCGTGCGGATGCAGGTGGTCCTCGGCCATCCGTTTGAGGCCGACCCGGTCGATCTTGCCGGTCGGGTTGAGCGGCATCTCCTCGAGGAAGACGACCTCCTCGGGGGCTTTGTAGCCGATCCGGTCGCGGACGAAGACGATCAGGTCCGCACTCGATGGCTTCTCGGCCCCCTCCGCCAGGGTCACGTAGGCGCGCACGTTCTCGCCATGGACGGCGTCGTGGACGCCGACCGCCCCGGCCAGGGCGACCGCCGGGTGCTCGACCAGCGCCCCCTCGACCTCGTAGGGGCTGATGTTGGAGCCGTCGTGGACGATCACCTGCTTCTTGCGGCCGAAGAACCAGAGGTAGCCGTCCTCGTCGGCGCGGGCGAGGTCGCCGGAGTCGAGCCAGTCGTCGACGACGACCTCGGCGGTCGCGTCGGGCGCTTCCCAGTAGCCGACCATGCGGCTGCGCGTGTGCAGCCAGATCCGCCCGACCGAGTCGTCTTCGACCGGGTTGCCGTCCTCGTCGCGGAGCGCGACCCGGAAGCCGCTGATCGGCACCCCGATCGAGCCCTGCTTGATCGTCCCCGAGGGCGGGTTCAGGGTGGCGATCCCGACCTCGGTCATCCCGTAGCCCTCGACGATCGGGAAGCCGGCGGCGGCGGCGAACTCGTGCAGTAGCTCGGTCGAGACCTTGTCGGCGCCGGCCCGGCAGAGCCGCAGCGAGTCGAAGTCGTGCGGGTGCAGGTCGTGGTCGTGGATCAGCGCCGAGAGCGCCGCCGGGATCATCGCCAGCACGGTCGGCTTCTGCTCGCGCAGCAGCGGCAGGATCTCGTGCGCGTCGATCGTCCGCGCGACGACGACCCGGCCGCCGACCGAGAGGGTCGAGAGCGCCCAGAGAAAGGAGCCAACGTGGGACATTGAGGAGCCCGGCAGGAAGACGTCCTCCGCGCTCAGTTCAAAGGCCGCGGCGGCGCTGGCGATCATCCAGCGCAGGGTCTCGCGGGTGTGGGTGACGCCCTTGGCCGGGCCGGTGCTGCCCGAGGTGAAGAAGATCGCCGCCGGGCCATCGGGCTCGACCGCCGGCTCGTCGGGCAGCGGGTCGCCGTCCAGCAGCGCCGCGAAGCCGTGCCGCCAAGGCCCCTCATCGGGCGCCGGCTCCTCGCCGTCGGCGTAGACGATCGCGCCGAGCTCAAGGTCGCCGGCGAGCTCGCTCTGCCCGACGTCCTCGGCCCGCTCGGCGTGCGCGAGCAGGACCCTGGCGCCGCTGACCGCCAGCGCGTGGTCGATCTCGCGGTGGGTGTAGCGGTAGTTGAGCGGCGTCATCACCAGCCCCGCCTTGGCGCAGGCGAGGTAGTGGAGGACGAGGTCGACCCGGTTCGGCATCAGCGAGGCGACCCGGTCGCCCGGCTCGAGGCCGAGCCGCCGGTACCCGCCCGCCAGCCGGTCGCTCGCCGCCTCCAGCTGGCGCCAGGTCAGGGCCCGGCCGGCGGAGAGGATCGCGATCTCGTCTGGTCTCCCGAGGCCGGTGCGCAGCAGCTCGTTCAAGGGGCCGCACGGACGCTCGAGGGAATTCCCGGCGATCAGCATCGCCGGGATCGTAGAGGCCGAACCCCGGGCGTGGGCGGGTGCCCACACCCGGAGCCCAGAGAAAAAGCGGTTAGCCGATCCCGTATGTACCGGACGGATTCACCGTGAACGAGCCGACGGATTTGTAATTGCCGTTCGTTCCATTCCATTCCATTTCGGTGATCGCGGTCGGTTCGATCAGATTCACGGTGGTGCTGGTGATCGATCTTTCGAATTCCGCGCAGCCACCATTGAACGTCCGTTTTATTTTCATATTGCTGATCGTCAACGTATTCGTGCCGACATTCACCGTCCACGGAAGGCTTTTCGCTTCCGCCGTTCTCAGTCCGCATCTGGAGTAATTGCCGACAGCTTTCGGGCATTCGGTGATTCTCCAATTGGTGATTCTCGCGGTGCTGCCGCCTTCGGTGGTCATGACCGCTTCGACTCTGCAATTCATCCCGTTGCCTGCGGTTTCTTCCCAGATTTCACCCCCGGACAGTCTCAATTCGGTGAATCTGGTCACGTTGACGCCTCTGTCTTTCCAGACCGCCCCCAGCGCCCACGCCGGCACCGCCAGCAGTACGAGCGCCGCGATGGCGCCCACGAGCAGAAGTCGCTTGTCGCCTCTCATGTCATCTCCCTTTCGTAAGGGCGAGCCCCTTCGAACCCCTTCCAGGGGTCATCGCCATTGATCAAGGGAATTACGTTAACTCAAACCCTGTACATGTAAAGAAGTCCTGGAGAGACGTCTAGGGCCCTGGGGGCCGGGCGAGGCGGAAGACGACGGTCGCGGTCGCGGTTTCCCGGGGTTCGTGGGCAGGCAGGAGAACAACCGGGACCTCGATCCGCAGCTTGCCGCGCCGTTCGAGCTTCGCCAGGGTGGCGGCGCTCGGGCGCAGGCGCAGGAACATCGTCTTCGCCGTCGGCGCTTTTACCGTCACCGCCTTGATCACCCGCTTCTTGGTGGCGCTGAGCAGACCCGTGTTCGGCACCTGGACCGGGAGCATGACGCTGCCGTCCTTGCGGTTCGGACGCGCCTTGCCGAAGCTGAACCGGGCGCGGGCCCCGGCGCCGCCACCCGCACCGCCGCCACCGCCGCCGTTGCCGCGGTTGGCGCGGTTGCCGTCGAGGGCGACGGCGTCGACCCCGGCGTTCATCACTTCCTCGTGGGTCGCGACGGCGATCCGCAGGCGCACGGTCTGCCCGGCGAAGGCCGAGAGGTCGGCGTTCAGCCGGGTCGGTTTCATCCGCGGCGCGGCGCCCGGCCTGGTTGCAAAGACGGTGGCGAGCACGTCGCCGGGGGCGAGCGAGTCGAGCGGCGCGTCGGGCCTGATCAGGTCGATCCGGAACTGCTGGTTGGCCTGGCCGAGCAGGACTTCGTCGTCGACCGAGAGGGTGTCCGGCGCCGGCACCGCGATCGGCTCGTAGGAGTCGTAATAGGCGAACAGGCTCAGTAGATGACTCTGGTCCGCCTCGAGGGCTAGGTCCTGCCAGAGGATCATCGTCTCCGGGTTGGCCTGGTCGGCGATCGCCGCGAATCTGCCCTGCGGCGGGGCCTGCACCGGGCCGATGCTGCGCTCTTCGCCGAGCGGCGGCCTGGTCCCTTCGTAGGCGAACCAGTTCCCGGCTTCGGTGAACCGCTTCACGTGCCAGCCCTGCAGGCTGCCCCGCTCGAAGTCGCCGTTGACGACGGCCGCCGCGGCGGCGCGCCCCGGCAGCGCCAGCGCCACCCCGAGCAGGACCAGAACGGCGACGATGCTGAGGCGGCTCGCAGGGGGCCTCATCGGCTCGCCAGCACCTCGAACTTGCGCTTTGCCGGGCTCTTGTCGGCGTTGCCGGCCGCATCGACGGCCCGCACCGCGAAGACGTGTTTGCCCGGCCGCAGCCCCGAGAAGCGCTGCGGCGAGCGGCAGCTGCGGAAGCGGCCGCGATCGAGCCTGCACTGGAACTTGGTCTTGGTCTCGTCGGAGGCGAAGCGGAAGCGAACGGTCGTGCTCGCCACGTGGGCCCTTGACATGCCGAGGATCGCGGTCCGCGGCGGGGTCTTGTCGCCGCGGGCGGGGGCGCTCGCGACCGGCACCGAATCCGCGCCCGACCCAGATCCGGAACCACCGCCGGAGCCGCCCCCGCTAGAGCCGCCGCTCCCGGCCTGGCTCAGCGCCAGCTCTGAACTCCCCCCTGCTTCGCTGGTCTGGCCGGCCGCGATCGGCGTGCCCGGCGGCAGCGCGGCGCCGTAAAGCAGCGACCAGTTGCCTTCGATGTCGACGGTCGCGACCCCGACCAGCGCCTCGATCTCGCCGGCGCCGGCGGTGAGCTTGCGGAAGACGCGGACCGTCGCGCCCGCCTCGCCCGTGCCGCTCACCCCGGTGGGCGTCGCAGCGACAATCGCGGGCGGCGCGATGTTGCCGTTGGGGCCCTGGACTTCCCCCGCTGCTGGGACCAGGTCGATGAAGAGGCCCGCGTTCGCGGCGCCGTGGTTGGCCGCCACGGTGGTCATCGAAGCGTTGGTGTTGACGATTTCGATCGCGGCCCCGGCGCTCCCGGAGATCTCGTTCTCCTCGGCTGGGACGTCGCCGCCGATCACGTTGCCGCTGACCCCCGAGGGGGCTTCGCCGAGGACCGCGATCCCGGCCACACCGGCGCCGGCGACCCGGTTGCCGATGACCTCGTTCAGTTCGTTTTCGAGCAGGATCGCGGCAAGACCGCTGTCGGCGATCGTGTTGCCCTCGATCAGGTTGCCCTCCGAGCCGACGCTGCCGAAGGTTTCGATCCCAACCTCGGCGCCGCTGATCCGGTTGTGGGCGATCCACCCGCCGCTGCCCTGCTGGGCGATCGCCGACCCCCCGTCCATCCTCAGTTCGTTGCCGTCGATCAGCGCTTCGAGCGCGGGTTCGGGGAGACCTTCGGAGTCGACGTCCAGGCCTACGTCAGGAGAGACCACGGGACCGCCCGCCCCGCCGATCCCGACCAGGTTGCCGCGGATCACCAGGTCCGGCGCGGCTGGGCCCGCGTCCACCCCGGCTTCGCCGCCAGCAAATCGGTTGGCGTCGCCGGCTTTCGGGCCGCCGATCACCGTCTGCGGCGCCGTGCCGACCCTGATGCCCGCAAGGGCGTTGGGGACCGCGGCCGCCCCGGCGACGTCGAGGCCGAAGTAGTTCCCCACCACGCTGGTCGCCACCGCCGGGCCCTCGTCGCCACCGTCGCCCTCCAGGTCGAGGCCGTTTTCGGCAGCGCCCGAGATCAGGTTGCAGGCGCCATCGCAGGGGCCGCCCGCGCCGCCGGCGTCCACCCTTTCGCCGATTTCGTTGCCTGCCGCTTCGGTCGGGCCGGTCGTGTCGGAGGTCACCTCGATGTCCTCGCCGTTGGGGGCGGGGGTGCTGCCGTCGGGCGCAACCCCGAAGCGGTTGCCGAGCACCCGAGCTTCGCTGACGCCGAGAAGGTCGAGACCGACTTCGGTGTTGTTGGCGAAAAGGTTGCCGCGCGCTTCGCCGGGCTGGCCGACCCTCGCGTTGTTCGACCCAGGGCCGTAGAAAACGCCGGTCCCGTTTGGACCGGGGCTGCCGTCGAGCCCAACCCCGAGCCAGCTGGCGAAGACTTTCACGCGACTCGAGCCGAGGACCTCGATGCCGGTCTCGGCGCCGGTGATCGAGAGCCATTCGATTTCGGTTTCGGGGGCGCCTTCGACCGTCAGCGCGCTCGTCCCGGGTAGACCGACGATGCCGACGCAGGGGCCGACCAAGCCAGATTCCCGCGTGCACTGGAGCCCGTGGATATAGAGCCCCACGGTGATCGGCGGCAAAGGCGTGGCCGGGGTGATCGTCGCCGTAGCCGGGTTCCCGTCGAAGAGGTCTTCTTCTTCGAATTCGACGACGTTGAATCCGCCCAGGGCGTTGGACTCGACGATCGCCGCCCGCAGCGTGCATTTGCCGCTTTCGGTGACGCAGAATTCGTCGCCGGGAGTTTGGTCGGTCGCGTCGCCGTTGCTGTTGACGAGGAAGGTTTCCGCCGGCGCCAACGCCGGCAACGCCAGGGCGCACACGATCACCGCCAGCACCGCCGCAGCGGCCCGACTCCGACGCTGCACCCCTGCCCCGTCGAAACCCACCGCGCGACTTTAGCCAGCGCCCCCCTTTTACGTCAAGCGATCTCATTTAATGCGGGCTCGCCTCATCGAAAAACTCCGGTGTCAACGGTGGACATCTCGGTTCCCCGAGAGGCGGCAGCTAGGATCGGCCGCCTGCACGCCCAGCCCACCACAGGAGGATCGATGCGAAAGCTGATCGGGATCTCACTCGTCACCGTCCTGCTCGCGGGCCTGATCGCAACGAGCGCGACGGCGGCTGGACCGCAGGCGAGCGCCTCGGCGACGAACTGCACCCTGACCAGCAAAGAGCAGCGCGGACTCGGCGCCTCCTACGTGACCTCGCTGCAGGTCCAGGGCGTGACCTGCGGCCAAGGCAAGAGCGTGACGCTCGCCTTCAACAAATGCCGCACCGCGAACGGCAAGCCGCAGGGCAAATGCACCCGCAAAGTCAGCGGCTACACCTGCACCGAGAAACGCTACGACGCTGTCCCCGGCGTCCAGTACAGCGCCAAAGTCACCTGCGCCTCGGGTCAGAAGCGCGTCTTCAGCACCTACACCCAGAACACCTAGGCGCGTCTGTCGAGTTCCTCTCGCATACCGAGAGGAACTCGACACTCACCATTCGAAGTCGCGCGCCAGCGCGACTTCGACTTCATCCGCGGCGATCGCCGAGCCGGCGCCGTTGAGGTGGATGCCGTCTGGTTCGCGGACGATCGTGGCGCGACCGTCGACGTCGATCGCGTTGCGGAAGCGGTCCTCGGGGGTGAAGATCGCGCCCATGTCGAGCACGCGGACAGCGCTGCGCAGCGGCGCTGCGCCGGCGGAGACGGCGGCGTTGACCGCGTCGGTGATCGGCGTCCGGTCGGGATCGCGGGCGGTCGGCACGGTCAGCCAGTAGACCTTCGCGCTCCCTCTCTGGGCGTAGTTCTCCATCAGCTGCCGCGCCCGGTTGGCCCAGACCGCGGCCCAGGCGGGGCCGCAGCAGGAGACCTCCTCGCCGCCAGGCCCCGGCATCGGCAGGCCCTCGTTGGCGCCGATGAAGATCACCACCGCGTCGGGTTCGTCTTCCGCCACCTGGGTGGCCGAGAGCTGCGCCCAGTCGACCAGGTCGTCGCGCGAGATCCCGGTCGCCAGGTGCGGGTCGCGGACGACCTCGACGCCGTCGGGCGCCAGCCGCTGCCCGAGCTCGATGTCGAGCGGGGTCGAGAGCGAGTCGCCGGTGACGAGCAGGGTCCCAAGCTGTCGCTTCGGCTGCGGTTCGCCGAGCGCGTCGGCTTCGAACCAGTCAGGGGTGACCGCCGAGGGCCTGCCGGCCGTGCCGCCGCCGCTGGCGGCGCTCGCCGCGCCTTCTTCGAAGCTCGCGCCGACCAGCTCGGTGTCGGGCGAGAGCCAGCCGGTCATCTTCTGGCCGATCTCGGCGAGCGGCAGCTGGTCGGCGACCCAGCCGGCGGGCGCGCCGATCGCGAGGACGATGTCGCGGTAGGTCCCGGGGTCCATCTCCTCCCCGGCCTGGCGCACCGAGCCGCCGGAGAAGATCAGTAGCAGGAAGGCGATCAGCACGGTCGAGAGCACCGCGTCGCGGGCGCTGAAGCGGCGCAGCTTCTCTTCGTCGAAGCGCTCCATCAGGCTGTCGTCGGTGTGCTGCTTGGGGGCGGGCTGGGGCTCGGGCATTAGAAGGCGAAGTAGATGAACGGGGGCACGCCCTGGCTGGGCACGGTGGCGCCGACGACGAGGATAAGCGCGGCGAGGGCGACCGCGAGCACCGCCGGGTGGACGCGCTCGATCCGCGCTTCGAAGGCGTGGTTCTCGTTTTCGGGCAGGAGCTGCAGGCCGACGACCGCGAGCACGGCGACCAGCGCCGGCACCGTGACCAGCTCGAGCGCGCCACCGTGGAACATCCCGCTGACGTAGGCCCAGAAGAGGTCGAGGTCGGGCGAGCGGAAGAGGATCCAGGCGAAGACGACGAGGTTGAAGGTGATGAACCAGCGCAGCCAGACGGGGACCCGTTCGACCCGGCGCCCGAGCGCGTGCTCGGCTGAGAGGCCGGCGCCGTGGAAGCCGCCCCAGAGGACGAAGGTCCAGGAAGCGCCGTGCCAGAGCCCGCCGAGGAGCATGGTCAGGAAGAGGTTTATGTAGGTGCGGACCTTGCCCTTGCGGTTGCCGCCGAGCGGGATATAGAGGAAGTCGCGGAGGAAACGCGAGAGGGTCATGTGCCAGCGGCGCCAGAAGTCGCGGAAGCCGAGCGCCCGGTAGGGGCTGCGGAAGTTCTGCGGGAAGATGAAGCCCATCAGCAGGGCGAGGCCGATGGCGATGTCGGTGTAGCCGGAGAAGTCGCAGTAGATCTGGGCCGCGTAGGCGTAGGCGGCGAAGATCAGGTCGGGCCCGCCGAAGGCCTGCGGCACGCCGAAGGCCGGGTCGACGATTTCCCGCCCCAGGTAGTCGGCGATCATCACCTTCTTGACCAGGCCGAGGCCGATCAGGCCGAGGCCGGCGCCGACCGCGACGTGGTCGGGGTCGCGGGCGCTGGCCAGCTGGGGAATGAACTCGCGGGCGCGGACGATCGGGCCGGCGACCAGGTGCGGGAAGAAGGAGAGGTAGATCCCGACGTCCATCAGGGAGGCTGGCTCGAACTCGCGCCGCTTGACGTCGACCACGTAGCTGATCGCCTGGAAGGTGAAGAAGCTGACCCCGACCGGGAGCGCGATCGAGAGCAGCGGCAGCGGCATCCCGAGCCCGAAGGAGTCGAGCAGATCCCCCACGTTCTGGGTGAAGAAGCCGTAGTACTTGAAGACGCCGAGCACCCCGAGGTCGAACGTCACCGCGGCGGCGGTGATCCACTTGCGCCGGCGCTCGTCCGCACTCGCGTGGATCGCTTTCGCGGCGAGCTGGTTGGCGGCCGTGATCGCGCCCAGCAGCAGGCAGAAGCGGAGGTCGGCGGCCGCGTAGAAGACGTAGCTGGCGAGCAGGATGTACGGCTTCCAGAACCGCTGCTTCGGCATCAGCAGCCAGCTCAGCGTCAGCACGATCGGGAAGAAGATCGCGAACTGGACCGTCGGGAAGAGCAAGGGGCTGCGATGCTATTTCGGCCTCGTCGATGTCTCGTCCGCTCCGCACCGCCGCCGCCCTGCTCGCGATCTCCCTCGCGGCCGTGCTGCTCTGGGCGGCGCCGGCGCTCGCCTGTGGCGGCACCGAGACCGCGAAGGCGCGCAAGACCGTCAACCCGGACGGCCACGCGCCGCTGGCGATCGGCGACTCGACGATGCTGCTGGCGCTGCCCGACCTCGCCCGGGCCGGCTTCCAGGTCAACGCCCGCGGCTGCCGCACGCTCGAAGAGGGGCTCGACGTGATCCGCGACTACAAGCGGCGCGGCGCCCTCCCCCACTTGGTCGTGATCTTCCTCGGCGCCGACGCCTCGGTCTCGATGCAGCAGCTGCAGAAGGCCTTCCACCTCGTCGGCCCCGGCCGGGTGCTCGGCCTGGTCACGCCGATCGAGCTCGGCGGCGGCACCAGCAGCGACGCCGACCACGTGCGGGCGGCGGTACAGCGCCACCCGAAACGGGCGGTGCTGCTCGACTGGGTCGCCTACAGCAACGGCCACTCCGACTGGTTCCAGCCCGACAACCTCCACCTCACCTTCGACGGCGCCGCCGGCCTCGCCCGGCTCTTCCGCGAGGCGCTGCCCTACGCCCGCGCGGGCGAGCACCCGGGCCAGCCGGAGAAGCCGACCGGCAAGGCCGGCCTCGGCCCCAGCAAGCCGGCGCCAGCCCAAGAGCCCAAGTAGCGCGGAGGCGGCTGCCCTCCGATTAGTCCGGGAGCAGACTATTTGGCAGCGGACCTAGTTGCGCTACTATTGACACATGGCGATCGATACCGCGACGGTCCAGGCAGCAGCCGAAACGGAGTGCCCGCAGTGCTTTGCGGGCGATCTCAGCTGGCTGCTCGCCAACGCTAACTGGGCGCTGGCGACGGAGATGACCGCGGCGCTGGCGCCACTTGGGCTGACCGCCCGCTCTTACCACGTATTGCGTGCCGCGAGCAAGGACTCCTACACGCAGAAGGCGCTGGCCGAGCTGGTCGGGATCGACAAGACGACGATGGTCGTGACGATCGACGAACTGGAGAAGGCCGGCCTCGCCGAGCGCCGACCTTCCCCGACCGACCGCCGCGCCCACGTGATCGCCGTGACCAAGGCTGGCGAACGCAAGCTGGCCAAAGCCGAGGTGGTCCAGGCGCAGGTTCAGGCCGAAGCGCTGAACGCCCTCCCCGCCGCCCAGCGCAAGGCGTTCGTGCACGGCCTGGCGAGCATGCTCGAAGGCCTGATGGCCGACCTGCCCGAGTGCACTGGCGCCCCGCGCCGCCGCGAGCCCCGCGCCTAGCAAGCCGCAAGCCGCCCGCTTCCGTCGCCGGCAGAGCCGGGGGCTTTAGCTTGCTCCGGTCCAAGATCGTCTGTTAACAGACGATCTGCTACGGTTCCATCTTCGTCCGTACGAACTTGGCAGGAGCCCACATGTCCTCACTCGCCCCCGCACTATCCGACGCACAGCAGAACGCCAACCGGCGCTGGACCGCTCTGGTCGTGCTCTGCGCCGGGATGCTGATGATCATCCTCGACCAAACGATCGTCAACGTCGCACTGCCCTCGATCCAGGATGACCTCGGCTTCTCGCAGTCGAGCCTCGCCTGGGTCATCAACGCCTACCTGATCGCCTTCGGCGGCCTGCTCTTGCTGGCCGGTCGGATTGGCGACCTGATCGGGCCGAAGCGGGTCTTCATGACCGGCCTCGCCGTCTTCGTCGGCGCCTCGTTGCTCTGCGGGGTCGCCCAGAGCGACGCGATGCTGGTCGCCGCCCGCTTCATCCAGGGCGTCGGCGGAGCCCTGACCTCGGCGGTGATCCTGGGGATGATCGTGACGATGTTCCCCGAGCCGGCGGAGCGGGCGAAAGCGATCGGCGTCTACAGCTTCGTCGCCGCCGCCGGCGGCTCGCTCGGCCTGCTGCTCGGCGGGATCATCACCGAGGCGATCAGCTGGCACTGGATCTTCTTCGTCAACCTGCCGATCGGCATCGCCACCGCCGTCTTCGCGGCGCGGCTGGTCGAGGGCGAGGAGGGAATCGGCCTCAAGGAGGGCGCCGACTCGATCGGGGCGGTGCTCCTGGTCGGTTCGCTGATGCTCGGCGTCTACACGATCGTCGAGGCCGCCAACTACGGCTGGGGCTCGCTGCACACGCTCGGGCTCGGCGGCGTCTCGCTCGCCCTGCTCGGCGCCTTCGTGGTCCGCGAGCACACCGCGGCGGCGCCGCTGATGCCGCTGCGGATCTTCCGCTCGCGCAACGTCTCCGGCGCCAACGCCGTGCAGGCACTGATGGTCGCCGGGATCTTCGGGATGTTCTTCCTCGGCGCCCTCTACCTGCAGCGGGTGCTCGGCTACGGAGCGCTCGAGGTCGGCCTCGCCTTCCTCCCGGTCGCCGGTCTGATCGGGCTGCTCTCGCTCGGCTTCTCGGCAAAACTGAACCTACGCTTCGGGCCGCGGGCGACCCTGCTCCCCGGCCTCGCGCTGATCCTCGCCGGGCTGCTCTGGTTCTCCCGCTCGCCGGTCGACGCCGACTACCTGGTCGACGTCTTCCCGGCGATGGTCCTGCTCGGGCTCGGCGCCGGGCTCAGCTTTCCCTCGCTGATGAACCTGGCGATGTCGGGCGCCCACCAGGACGACGCCGGCCTCGCCTCCGGCCTCGTCAACACGACGCTGCAGGTCGGCGGCGCCCTCGGTCTGGCGGTGATCGCGACCCTGGCGACCAGCCGCACCGACTCGCTGCTGGCCGGCGGCGAGAGTCAGGCGGAGGCGCTGACCGGCGGCTTCCAGCTCGCCTTCCTGATCGGCGCCGGGCTGGTCACGGTCGCGATCGGACTGGCGCTCACCGTGCTCGAGCCGCTGCCGGAGGCGGCCGCCGAGGTCACCGAGCTTGCGGCCGAGGAAGACGAGGGCGCCTACTCGGAGGCGGCATGATCGGTCCACCGCTCCCCGGAGCGGTGGACTCAGGCGGCGAGCAGGCTGGCGATCAGGGCCGCCGTCGCCGCGGTCGAACTGAGCGTGCGGACGTGGTTCCAGCCGAGCCACGGCCGTAGGTGGCGCTGCCAAGCCTGCTCGGCCTCCGCGCCAACCGGCTCGGCCCGGTCGAGCTCGTTGTTCAAGGGAACGTTGCAACGCATCGTCACCGCGATCGTCCCCAACAGGTAGAGCAGCGCTCCGCCGAGACCGAAGCGGCCGTAGTCGGCGTCAAGGTTGGCCAGCGAGACGGCGGCGACGGCGACGCAGAGCAGCGCGGTGCCGAACAGCGCGGTCATGAAGGCGGGGGTCAGCGCCTTGCGGTTGATCCCCTGCATCGCGGCGACGGCGGCCGGCGCCGGAGCGTCGTCGAGCCCCTGCATGACGAAGCTCGAGAAGGCGAAGAAGACGCCGGCGATAAGCGCGGTGCCGATCAGGGTGACGAGGGTGAGTGCGGTGGTCGGGTCTGACATCGTGGGCCTCCTCAGTGGGCGGTGGTCGGGACGTGGACAGTGCGGGCGCTGCGCAGACGGCGCGCGGCGAAGACGAGCGGGGCTAGCAGCAGGCGCTGGGCGTAGACCCCGAGGAAGGGCGCGTGCGCCTCGCGGTCATAGCGACGGGCGAGGTCGGCGAGGTCGAGCAGGTTGCGCGGCATCCCGCGCTTGCCCATCCGTCCCGCCGCGGCCATCGCGATCACCTCGGAGAACATCTCCTCCATCGCCAGCGCCGGGCGCACCTCGACCGCGACGCGGACCTCCTCCTCGCCGTCGTTGGCGAAGCCGTGGACGACGCCGGGCGCGACCTCGACGACCTCGCCCGGCCCGGCAACCACGGTGCGCCAGCCGACCCGGAAGCGCATGCGGCCGGAGAGCACCTCGAAGCGCTCGGTCTGGACCGGGTGCACGTGCGGGATCGGGACCGCGCCGCCGGGGCGCAGCCCGAGCTCGAAAGCGAGCAGCTCGCCGTCGGTCGTGGCGGCGGTCTGCCGGAAGGTGAAGCGCTCTCCGGTCACTGGGTTCTCGAGGGTGTCTCCTGGGTTGATCATCTCGGTCTCCGTTCCTGGCTTGACGATAGATCCAGTCTCGGCGATCAATTCAAGCGTGTCTATGCGTAAAAAGCCGGTATTCATGATCAGACGTCCAGCAAGCTCGGATGAACGGGCAAAGGGGCTACGCTCTGCCGATGGACCCGTTCGAGACGCCGGCGCCCGCCGATCCGCTCGGCCAGGCGCTGCTGCCCCTGCAGATGAGCGGCGCCTTCTACTGCCGCTCGGAGCTCACCGACCCCTGGGGCCTGACCCTCCCCCCGCTGCCGGGCCTCGCCTGGTTCCACGTCGTCACCGCCGGCTCCGCCGAGCTCGAGGTCGGCGAGGCGAGCTGGACGCTGCAGCGCGGCGACTTCGCCCTGGTCACGCGCGGCGTCGGCCACGTGCTTCGCGGCGGCGCCGGGGCCGAGGCACCTGACATCCTCTCGCTCGAGCGCGAGCAGGTCAGCGACCGCTACGAGGTCCTGCGCCACGGCGGCGGCGGCGGCCGCGACGAGATGATCTGCGGCGCCGTCCGCTTCGGCCACCCGGCCGCCAAGGACCTGGTCGAGCTGCTGCCGGCGGTGATCCACATCGAGGCCGCGGCCGAGCTGGCGACGATGAGCGCGACGCTGAGCCTGATCGCGGCCGAGACGAAACGGCCGCGGCCCGGCGGCGAGGCGATGATCACCCGCCTCTCCGACATCCTGATCATCCAGGCGATCCGCTCCTGGATCGAGTCCGACCCCGGCGCCCAAAGCGGCTGGCTGGGGGCGCTGCGCGACGAGCAGATCGGCCGCGCGCTGGCCCTGATCCACGCCGACCCGGCCCGCGAGTGGAGCGTCGCGACACTCGCCGACGCGGTCGCGATGTCGCGCTCGGCCTTCGCCGCCCGCTTCACCGAGCTGGTCGGGGCGCCGGCGATGCGCTACGTGACCCGCTGGCGGATGCAGGTCGCGCTGGCCGAGCTCGAAACGGAAGGCGCCACCGTCGGCGCGGTCGCCGCCCGGCTCGGCTACGGCTCCGAGGCCGCCTTCTCCCGCGCCTTCAAACGCGTCACCGGGACCTCGCCCGGCGCCGCCGCGCGCCAGCGCCGCGCCGCCCACGAGCAGGTTGGCGCTTTTGTCAACTAGGGGTTGACAAAAGCGCCAATCGCCTAGCCCAGGGGGAGCTCGATCGTCACGGTCGAGCCGTGGGCCCAGGCGCGGCCGCCGTGGCGCTCGGCGGTGGCCCGGACGATCGCCAGGCCGAGGCCGGAGCCGGGCGCGCCGGTCGCGTCCTCCCCGCGCCAGAAGCGCCCGAAGGCCGCCTCCTCTGTTCCCGGCGCGAAGCCCTCGCCGGCGTCGGTGACGGCGACCTCGGCGCTGCCGTCGCGCAGGCGCAGGGCCAGCTCGACGGCGCCGCCGGGCGGCCCGTGGCGCTCGGCGTTGTCGAGCAGGTTGGCGAGGCTGCGGGTCAGCGCGTCGGGCTCGCCAATCACGGTCGCCGGGCCGTCGATCGCGACCGCGACCCGCGGCCGGCCGGCGGCTGCCTCGGCGACCAGCTCGTCCAGGCGCAGCTCCCGACCGGGCCGCTGCGGCGCCGACTGGCGCTCGATCTCGAGCAGGTCGTCGACCAGCTTGCGCAGCCGCTCGGCGTCGGCCTCGAGGTCGGCGAGCGCCTCCGGGTCGGGGCCGTGGCGGCCGATGTACTCGACGTTTCCGCGCAGCGCGGTGAGCGGCGTGCGCAGCTCGTGGCTGGCGTCGGCGAGGAAGCGGCGTTCGCGCTCGCCCGAGGCCTCGAGCGAGTCGAGCATCCGGTTCAGGGTGCTGGCCAGCTCGGCGATCTCGGCCGGAGCGGCCGGCTCGGCGAGTCGCCGCGAGGGGTCCTCGGTGCGCTCGATCGTCGTCGCCGAGGAGGAGAGCTCGCGCAGCGGCCGGGTGCTGCGCCGGGTCAGGATCGCCGCCGCGACGCCGCCGACCAAGACCGCCCCGACCCCGCAGAGCAGGAGCAGCAGGCCAAGCCGCTTCTGGGTGTCTTCGATGTCGGCGGTGCTGGAGGCGACGAGGACGACGCCGCCCGCAGCGGGGCCGCCGACATCGGCGACCGGCGCCGCGAAGAGCCGGATCGGTTCGCCGCCGAGCTCTTCGTCTTCGTAGGCGGTCCCTCCCGCCTCCGCATTGGCGACCGCGTCGCCGCGTGGCAGCAGGCGGGCCCCGAGCGAGAGTGAGCGGGCCACGATCGCGCCCTCGCGGTCGAGCACCTCGACGTCGAGCTGGCGGCCGGAGACCGGCGATTCGAGCCCGCCTGGCGTCCGCAGCAGGGCCGGCGCCGAGACCGCGAGCCGGGCCACGTCGGTCGCCCGCTGGCGCAGGCTGTCGTCGAGCGAGCTCGCCATGCGGTCGCCGATCACGACCCGCGCCGCGATCCCGAAGAGGATCACGGCGAGCGCCACCGCGGCGATCGAGACGATCGTCAGGCGGGAGCTGAGGCTGCGCGCCTTCACCGGCCGAGTATCGCCTCTCGCCTAGGAGTCGAGGATGAAGCCGACCCCGCGCACGGTCTTGATTGCCTCGGGGTCGCCGAGCTTGCGGCGCAGGCGGGCGATGTAACGGTCGACGATGTTCTCGACCGCCGCCCCGCCCCAGATCTGCTCGATCGCCGCCTCGCGCGAGAGCACCGCGCGCGGATCGCGCAGGAGCAGCTCCAGCAGCTCCGCCTCGCGGCTGCTCAGCTCGACCGTCTCGCCGCTGCTGAGCTCGACGGCGTGGGTGGTGGTGTCGAGGACGATCGCGCCGTGGGCGAGCCGCTCGGAGCGGTCGGAGCCGCGGCGGGTCAGCGCCCGCAGCCGCGCCACCACCTCGTCGATCGCGAACGGCTTGACCACGTAGTCGTCGGCGCCCGGCCTCGAGGCCGCGCACCCGTTCCTCGACCGCGTCGCGCGCGGTCAGCATCAGCACGCCGCCGGTCATCCCCCGCTCGCGCAGCCGCCGGCAGACGTCGAAGCCGCTGAGGCCGGGCATCGCGACGTCGAGCACGACAAGGTCCGGGCTCGACACCTCGGCGAGCGCCAGGGCAGCGCCGCCGTCGGCGGCGCTGCGCACGTCGAAGCCCTCGGCGCCGAGGCTGCGCTCGAGCATGCGGCGGACCGCCGCGTCGTCCTCGACGATCAGGACCTGGTCGGGCACCTCAGTCGCCGGCGACGTCGCGGCGCAGGAAGACGAGCGCGGCCGCGGCCAGGGCCGGGACCGCGTAGAGCGAGCAGACCCAGGCCGCGCGGATCACCGGGTCCCAGTCGACCGGCGAGCGCAGGAAGCCCTGCCAGGCGTCGAACTGGGTGCTGAGCAGGTAGGGCCGGATTCCCTCGAGGCCGGGCAGAATCCCGACCAGCTGGACCAGCAGCGAGAACATCAGGGTGCCGACGATCGCCGCGGCGCTGTTGCGGAAGACGGTCGAGAGCAGGAGGCCGATGCAGGCGACGGCCGAGATCGGCAGCAGGTAGACGGCGAGGCTGGCGATCACCAGGCCGAGCCCTTCGTCGGCGGAGATCTCGGTCCCCGAGAGGCTGGTGATCGGGTTAAAGCCGGAGGCGAGGATGCCGGCGCCGAGCGCGACCGCGCCCATCAGGCCCATCGCCAACAGCGCGTAGGTGAAGGTCGCCAACACCTTGCCGAAGAAGACCTGCTGGCGCTCGACCGAGCGGGTTAACAGACCCTTGAGGGTGTCGTGGCGGTCCTCGGCGGCGACGATGTCGCCGGCGACCAGGGCGGTGATCAGCGGGAACATCCAGACGGACCCGAAGAGCAGCAGTACCAGGGGAACCGCCAAGCCAGTCTCGTTGACGTAGCGGCCGAAGGCGACTTCCTCGGGCTGGCCGCCCTCGATCACCAAGGCGAGGACGAAGATCAGCGGCACCAGGATCGCAGCACCGAGCCCAAGGTAGGTGCGCTTCTGGGCGCGCAGCTTGCGCAGCTCCCAGCGGTAGACGGTGAGGACGCCGGGGTTCACGCCGTCTCCAGGGGCGCCGGGTCGCGGCGGGGCGCGGCGGCAGGGGGCGGCTCATCCTCGGTGAGCCGGAAGAAGAGGTCCTCGAGACTGGCGTGGCGCGGGCTCAGCTCGACGGTCAGCGCGCCGGCCTCGGCCAGCGCCAGAGAGAGGGCGCTGACCGCCGCCTCGTCGCGGGCGCTGAAGGTGGTGCCGCCCTCGCCTGCCTGGACCTCGGAGATCCCCGGCTGGGCGGCGGCGACGGCGCGGGCGCGGGCTTCGTCGGTGGTCCGCAGCCGGTAGCCCTCGCCGGCCTGGTGGCGCAGCTCCTCGAGCGAGCCCTGGTAGGCGAGCCGGCCCGAGCGCACGATCGCCACCCGGTTGCAGAGCTCTTCGACCTCGGCCAGCAGGTGGCTGGAGAGCAGCACGGTCATCCCGCGGGCGGAGAGCTCGCGGATCAGGTCGCGCATGTCGCGCATCCCGCCCGGGTCGAGGCCGGTCGCCGGCTCGTCAAGCAGGAGCAATTTCGGCTGCCGAAGAAGCGCCGCCGCGAGGCCGAGCCGCTGGCGCATCCCGTGCGAGTAGCCGCCGACCTTGTCCTTGGCGCGCTCGCGCAGGCCGACGATCTCCAGCGACTCCTCGATCCGCGCGGCAGATTCGCCGCCGTCGAGGGCCGCGAACAGTTCGAGGTTGCGGCGGCCGTTCAGATATGGGTAGAAGGAGGGCGCTTCGACGAAGCCGGCGACGCCCTCGAGGGCGCGGACGCTGAGCTGGGGGTCGCGCCCGAACAGACGAACTGATCCGGCCGTCGGCCGGATCAGTCCCAACATCATTCGCAGCGAGGTGGTCTTGCCCGCCCCGTTGGGGCCGAGGTAGCCGAAGACGTCGCCGACCTCGACCGTGAGGTCGACCTCGTCCACGGCGACGATCTCGCCGTAGCGCTTAACCAGACCCCGGACCTCGATCGGCGTCGCCTGCGGCATCAGCCTCGGCATCCCACCCCTCAGAGCGCTCGGGCCGCGGCCTCCACCGCGGCGGGGGGCACCGAGCCGACGACCACGTAGTCGACGCCGGCGCGGCTGAACCAGAGCGCCGAGCCGAGCGCGGTGTCGAGCTCTTCGCCCGTGACGTCGCCGATCACGACCTTGGGCAGGGTCAGCCCGCTCTCCTCGCCGGCCTCGTTCGGCTGCCCGGGCTTGGTCGCCGACTCGATCACGGCGATCCCGCCGAGGCCCTTGCCGTAGGTGACCAGAGCGGCCTGCTCGCCGTCGACCTCGATCGCCCGCACGTCGGTGCGGGGCAGGCCGGCCAGTGAGCTCGGCGCGGTCAGCGGGAACTCGAGCGCAGCGGCAACGGCGTCGGCGCCGACGATCTCGCGCGGCTGGCCGTGCTCGTCGGCCGCGGCCGGGTCGAGGTCGACGACTTTGGCATCGTCGGGCGGTGAGATCTCGAAGACCGAGGCGTCGACAGCTTCGAAGCTGACCTCGGTCGCCTTCAGCTCCAGCACCGGCGAGTCGCTGCCGGCGGCGTAGACGGCGCCGCGCAGGGGGATGCCGTTGTCGGCGTCCCAGGCGAGCTCGACGTTGCCGAGCAGGCCGCCGTCGTGGCTGGGCGCGGCGCTGACCGTGTAGGCGGGCTGGCCGGCGACGCTCGAGGGCTCGGCGCCGGAGAGGTCGGCGTGTTTGCCGGCGCGGTCGATCTCCTGCTGGATGCGGGCGACCGAGGGCACGCCGTGCTCCTCCGCTGCGCCTTCCTCCTCGGGGATCGTGCCGCGGTAGACGACGTTGGCGGTGCCGTCGTAGATTTCGAAACGACGGCCCTCAACCAGCACCTGGCTGTCGTTGCCGCCGCCCAGCTCCGGGCTCGCCTGCAGCTCCAGCCGCAGTTTGCCGCCGTCGGCGGGCGAGGCCCAGAGGCGGCCGTCGGCGCCGGTCAGGATCGGGTCGCCGCCTTCGAAGCTGGAGGAGTCGATCAAGTTGTTGGTGAACTCGACGTCGGCGCTGATCCCGGGCACCTCGGGCGCGTTCAGCGCCTCGTGGACAGCATCGGCGAGCGGCTTCGGCTCGGGCTCGGCGCTGCCGCCGGAGGTCGCCACGGCGACCGCGGTGGCGCTGATTGCGACCACCAGGGTCAGCGCGCAGAGGGTCAGCAGGCGGCGGGTCGATATGCGGCGAAGAAAAGTCAAGACGGTCTCCTCTCAGAAGCGGGACCGCTCCAGCCTAGGTTTGCTCCTTGAAAGAACTCTGACAGCTGCGACCAGCCGGCTAGCCGATCTCGGCGAGGGTGCGGCCGCTCTGGACCGACTCAGGGCGCTCGGCGGTGATGTCGGAGCCGGGGCGGGCCTCCTCATCCTTGCGCTTGATCAACAGCCAGCGCGCCTTCTCGCCGGGCGGGCCCGTGCGCTGCAGGGCGAAACCTCCGCGCAGCTTCTCGCCGCGCAGGACGAAGACCGCGTGGCCGCGCTCCAGCGCCTCGGGCCAGGCGACCCGGCCGCCCTGCTCGTAGGCGCCGCGGTCCCAGACGATCACCGCGCCGCCCTCCAGCTCGCCCTCGAAATCGTTGTGGGAGAGCTCGTGGTCCTCGACCTGGATCGCCATCCGTTTCACCGCCGGGTCGAGCGAGGGTCCCTTTGGCAGCGCCCACGACCGCATCACCCCTTCGACCTCGAGTCGCAGGTCGAAATGGTGGGCGCGCGCTTGGTGCTCCTGGACGACGAAGACGCCGGCCTTGACCCCGCGCACCCCGAACTGCTCGTGACCTTCGACCTTCAGCGGTTCGACGTCGACCTCCTCGACCGCCGCCCCGGGCGGTCCCTGGCGGAGGAACGCAAGCAGCTCGTCGACCGCCGCCGGCGGACCCTCGGCGTGGACCGCGACGGTGCCGTCCTCGGCGTTCCGCACCCAGCCCATCACCCCCAGCTCGCGAGCTCGCTCCGCCGTCGTCTTGCGGAAGAAGACCCCCTGCACGCGGCCGCGCACCGTCGCCCGCATCGCCGTCGAGTCAGCTTTGGCCATCCCCGCATCATGACCTCCCGGCCGCGAACCGCCGTGTCCGTGACATGGCAAAGATCATCGAGTATTAAGTGAGGTTCCCGTGAGCCCCGAACCGAAGATCGACTACGTCAGCAGCGACACCACGGCCCTCTTCGAGGCGTCGACCGGGCGCAAAGCGCGGATGCAGCTCCTCTGGGGCGACCGGGTGACGGTGATCGAAAAAGCCGACGGGCGGGTGAAAGTGCGGGCCCGCGGCCGCCAGAACTTCGGTTGGGTGAAGGAGTCCGACCTCGGCGGCGAGTCCCTGCTCGAGCTCTACTTCATCGACGTCGGCCAGGGCGACGGGATCCTGATCAAGACGCCGAACGGCCGCCACCTGATGCTCGACGGCGGCTACCGGCGACGCTCGCAGGACACCGGCAAGAACGCCGCCGACTTCGTCGACTGGAAGTTCTTCCACGACTACGGCGAGGACACGATCAAGCTCGACGCGATCCTCGCCAGCCACTGCGACACCGACCACTACGGCGGCCTCGCCGACCTGCTCGAGGTCGACCAGACCGAGGAGCTGAACTGCAGCAAGGTGGAGGTCAAGGCCTTCCACCACGCCGGCGTCGGCTACTGGGTGGAAGCGGACGGCAAACGCGGTCTCGGACCGACCGCCGAAAGGGACGGCAAGACCTTCCTCACCCAGTTAATAGGCGATCGCAAGCAGGTCGAGAAAGCGCTGAAGAAAGGTGCGAAACCGGCGCTGCAGGGCGAATGGGCGGACCTGATGAGGGCAGTGGCGGCGACCGCCTGGAGCGACGGCAAGCCGACCGAGATCGAGCGCCTCTGCGACGACAGCGGCTTCGTGCCGGGATTCGAGCCCGGGATCGACGGCGAGCCGGCGATCAAGATCCTGGCCCCGATCCAGTTCGCGATCGGCAAAAAGCCGATGCTGCGCAGCTTCAACGACGAGTCGCAGGACACCAACGGCAACAGCCTGCTGCTCAGCCTCAACTTCAAGTCCTGCCGCATCCTCCTCACCGGCGACCTCAACAGCGCCAGCCAGCAGGCCCTGCTCGACCACTACACCGGCAACCGCGACGTCTTCCTCTGCGACGTCGGCAAGGCCTGCCACCACGGCAGCGCCGACGTCTCCTTCTCCTTCCTGCAGGCGATGAACCCGGCGGTGACGGTGATCTCCTCCGGCGACAACGAGGGCCATGACCACCCGCGGCCGACGATCGTCGGCGCCAGCGCGATCGCCGGCCACCTGACCGTCGACACCGAGAAGGACGAGCTGCTGACGCCGCTGATTTACTCGACCGAGCTCGCCCGCAGCGTCAGGATCGGCCACCCGACGCAGCTCGACTACAAAGACGCCGACGGTGAGGAGACGCTCGAAGGCGACGCCTTCAAAGCGGGGCGGATCCACTACACCGAATCGAAACCCGGCAGCCTCCGCCCCAGCTCTGGCGAACGAACCATGGGCAAGACGTCAATCGTCTCCGGGCTGATCTACGGCCTTGTCAACGTCCGCACCGACGGCGAGAAGATCCTCTGCGCGACGCTCGACGAGGCTGACCGCCGCTGGCGCGTCGAGACGACGAAATCTCGTTTCTAGGCCGACGTGAGAACATCGGAGCGGGGATGACCGACTTCTTGGTCAAGCGGGAGGACTTGCACGAGTGCCGGCTGGTCGAGTCGGCGCCGCCCGACCCTGCACCGGGCCAGGCGCTGCTGCGGGTCGAGACCTTCGGCCTCACCGCCAACAACGTCACCTACGCGGTGTTCGGCGAGGCGATGCACTACTGGGACTTCTTCCCCGCCGAGGACGGCTGGGGGCGGGTGCCGATGTGGGGGTTCGCGAGCGTCGAGGCCAGCGAGGTCGAGGGGGTCGAGGCCGGGGCGCGGCTGTTCGGTTACCTGCCGCCCTCCTCGCACCTGCTGGTCACCCCGGTCGCCGCCCGCGACGGGGCCTTCGTCGACGGCTCGCCGCACCGCGCGGCGCTGCCCTCGGTCTACCACCGCTACCTGGCCACCACCGCCGACACCTTCTACCGACCGGAGACCGAGGAGCTGCAGATGCTGCTGCGGCCGCTCTTCTTCACCTCGTTCCTGATCGACGACCAGCTCGCCGACGACGGGCTTACCGAGCGCGGCCCGATCGTCCTCTCCAGCGCCTCGAGCAAGACGGCGCTGGCCGCCGCGCACCCGCTCGCACAGCGCTCGGGGGCGCACCTGATCGGCCTCACCTCCGAGCGCAACCGCGAGTTCGTCGAACGGCTCGGGATCTACGCCGAGGTCGTCCCCTACGAGGAGATCGGCTCGCTCGACCGCGAGGGCGCCACCTACGTCGACTTCGCCGGCGATGCCGACGTGCGCCAGGCGGTCCACGCCCACTACGGCGACGACCTGCTGGCGAGCATCGCGGTCGGGATGACCCACTGGGAGGCGATGACCCCGAGCGAGGGGGACGAGCTGCCCGGCCCCGCCCCCGCCTTCTTCTTCGCCCCCGACCGGGTCGTCAAGCGCGGCCAGGACTGGGGGCGCGAGGGCCTTGAGGAGCGGGTCGCCGCGGCCTGGCACCCGTTTTGCGAGTGGGCCGGCGGCTGGCTGCGGCCGATCCGCGGCGACGGCTTCGACAGCGTGGTCGACGCCTACCTCGATGTGCTCGACGGCGGCGTGCCGCCGGACAAAGCGCACGTGCTGACGCTGAGCTAGCCGCCCTTCAGGCGTTCCCCGTTTCCGCCGATACGGGGAACTACAGTGTCGGCGCGCATGAACGGGGAATACCAGCGCTACCGCGTCCTCTGGCCGCTCGTCCCGGCGATGGCGATGGTGATGATCGACTTCACGATCGTCAGCATCTCGGCCTCGACGATCCAGGCCGACCTCAGCCTCTCGGAGACCGCGGTGCAGTGGCTGATCACCGCCTACGCGCTCTCGACCGCCGCCTTCGTCGCCCTCGGCGGCCGGCTCGGCGACATGATCGGGCACAAGAAGATCTGCATCGCCGGGATCCTGATCTTTGCCGGCAGCTCGTTGATGTGCGGGCTGGTGCCCGACGACAGCGGGGTCTCGGAGGTCTGGCTGATCGCCTTCCGCCTCCTGCAGGGGGTCGGCGCCGGGCTGATGATCCCGTCGGCGACCGTGCTCGTGCTCGACGCCTTCCCGACCAACGAGCGCGGCAAGGGGCTGGCGATCTTCTTCATCGTCAGCGGACTGTTCACGGCGATCGGGCCGATCGCCGGCTCCTACCTGACCGAGTACTGGACCTGGCGGGCGATCTTCTGGATCAACGTCCCGGTGGCGCTGCTGGCGCTGTTCGAGTTCCGCTTCGCGAAGCTGCACGACGTCAAGAACCCGGCCAAGCTCGACGTCCGCGGCGCCGTCCTGATCGTCGTCGGGATGGCGCTGACCGTGCTCGGAATCCAACAGTCGACCGAATGGGGTTGGGACAGCCCCGCCACGATCGGCTCGATCGTCGCCGGCCTGATCGTCCTCGCCGCCTTCGTCCAGGTCGAGCGCAACACGCCGGAGAACCCACTGATCGACGTCAACGCGCTGCTCGCCAACCGCGCCTTCGCGGTCGACAACCTGCTGACCTTCCTCGTCTTCGGGCCCTGGCTCGCGATCTTCTTCTTCGGCTCGATGTATTTCCAGATCGCGGTCGGCCAGGAACCGACCCAGGCCGGCTTCTCGATCCTGACGATGTTCTATTCCTTCTTCGTCGCCTCGCGGATCGGCGGCGGCTGGATGGACAAGTACGGGGCAAAGAAACCGGTCGCGCTCGGCTTTCTGCTCGGGACGATCGGGATGATCGTCTGGGCCGGCAACCTCTCCGAACTGAGCCACAGCGAAACCCTCTGGGGGATGCTGATCACCGGCGCCGGCTTCGGCCTCGTCTTCTCGCCGCTCAACACCGACGCGCTCAACCGCCTGCCCGACGCGATGCGCGGTCAGGGCTCCGGCGTCACCCAAACCTTCCGCAACTTCGGCTCCGCGATCGGCATGGCGATCATGGGCAGCATCATCGCCGGCGCCACCGACCTGGGCGGCGCCGAAGGCCCCGCCAACTTCGCCGCGGCAATGGAGACCGCCTGGTACGTCGGCGCCGCGATGCTGGGCCTCGGCTGGATCCTCTGCCTGAAACTGATGCCCGAAGGCAAACAAGAGGGCATCGAATAGCCGTCAGGAGTCCGGCGTTCGCTCCTCAGCGGCGCCCTGGATCGCGGCGGTGAGGATCGCGACAACCCCGGCGGCCATCGCGCCGGCGATGATGTCGGCGTGGTTGGGGTCGTTCTCGTAGAGCGCGACAAGGGCGTAGACCTCGCCGGCGAGCAGGATCAGGACGGTGACCAGGCTTAGCATCCAGTCGACCGGCTGGCGCCGCCAGCGCAGCGCCCCGGCCTCGATCACGAAGCCGATCAGCAGCACGAGGAGGATCTGCGATGCCTGTTCCTGGAACAGCAGCCCCTCCGATTCCTTCGGCAGCGGCCAGGTGACCGCGATGAAGGCGACCGCCGGGGCGACGAAGGGGACGATCGGCGCGGCCCAGGCGAGCAGCCGCCCGAGGTAGTCCCGGAGCTCGCGCAGCCCGGCCAGCGAGAGCCGCGGCCGTGGCGGGTCCGGTGGGCTAGCCCCGACCCGGCGCAGCGTGTAGGTGACCAGCCAGACCAGCCCGGCGAGCGCGATCAGCGGCCCGATCACCGCCCCGCCGAGCACCAGCCCGACGACCGAGACGACGGCCAGGAGGACCGACACGAAGACGTTGCGCTGCTTTGGCGGTGGTGTTACCCGAACCCCTGACACGCCTGCTGACCCTATTCCAGCGACGGCCGCCCAGGTCGATCATGATCGGCATGAACGAGATGACCGCAGAGACCGCCGCCATGCCCACCGTCGAGCTCAAGGCGCAGAAGGCCGGGCTCGGCCAGCACGCGAAGACGCTGCTGAGGCGGGTCGGGATCGACCTCGCCTACCTGGCCGCGATGTTCGGGACCAGCGTGCTCGCCTTCTGCGTCTGGGTCGGGGCGCTTACCGCGACGGTCTCGCTGATCATCTTCGTCGTCGGCGCGGCGGTCTGGTACGCGTCGGTGTACCTGTTCCGCTGGACCACCTGGATCGACCGCAAGCTGGCCGGCTGGGTGCGCGACGAGGAGATCGTCGCCGTCTACCGGCAGCGGCGCGATGACTCCGTACTGGAGCGGCTGCGCTGCGTCACCACCGACCCCCAGACCTGGAAGGAGCTGGGCTGGCTGGTGCTGAACTCGATCGCCGGCTTCACCGCCGCGGTGGTCGGGCTGACCGCCACGGTGGTCGTCCTCGCGCTGATCTTCACCCCCGCCTACTGGTGGGCGATCCCCGACCCCGACACCCAGTACGGCACGCTCAACATGGGCCTCTACACGGTCGACAGCACCGGGCTCGCCTTCGTCAACACGGCGATCGGCCTCGCCCTGCTGCCGATGGCGCTGCTCCTCAACCGCAGCCTGGTCGCCGCCCACGCGGCGCTAGCAGCGCGCATCCTCGGCCCCTCCGAGGACCAGCGCCTGCGGGCTCGGGTCGCCGACCTCTCGAGCTCGCGGGCAGGGGCGGTCGAGGCCGCTCAAGACCAGCTGGAGCGGATCGAGCGTGACCTCCACGACGGCGCCCAAGCCCGCCTCGTCGCCCTGGCGATGGAGCTGGGCATGGCCGAGGAGGAGCTGGAGCGCAACCCCGACGCCGCGGTCGAGACCGTGAAGCGGGCCCGTGCGGAAGCCCTTGCCGCGCTCGCCGAGCTGCGCGACCTCTCACGCGGCCTCCGCCCCGCCCTGCTCGAGGAGCGCGGGCTGACCGCGGCGATCGAGGCGCTGGTCGGGCGCTCGCCACTGCCGGCCACAGTCAGCTTCGTGGGGGCCGTGGACGGGGCGCCTGCGCAAGCCCAGACTGCCGCCTACTTCGTCGTCGCCGAGGCGCTGACCAACGCCGCGAAGCACAGCGGCGCCGAGCGCGCCGCGGTGCGGCTGGCGCTGACCGAGGACAAGCTGACGGTCAGCGTCGAGGACGCCGGTCGCGGCGGCGCCGAGGCGGGCGGTGCCGGGCTCGACGGGCTGCGCAAGCGGCTCGCCGCGCTCGACGGCGAGTTCACGGTCCTCAGTCCAGCCGGCGGGCCGACCGTGGTCCGGGCGGAGATCCCGTGCGCGTAAGCGTCTGCGAGGACCACGCGCTGCTGCGCGAAGGCCTGGTGCGGCTGCTCGAGGCGCACGGGTGCGAGGTGCTCGCGGCGACCGCCGACGCCGAGGCGTTCCTCGCCACGCTCGAGCAGGCGCGGCCCGATGTCTGCGTGCTCGACGTGCGGCTGCCGCCCGGGTTCAGCGATGAGGGCGTGCGCGCCGCCCTGGAGGCTCGGCGACGCTACCCGGGCCTGCCGATCGTGATCCTCTCCCAGTACGTCGAGCGCCAGTTCGCCAGCGAGCTGATGCGCGGCGGTGAGGGCGGGCTCGGGTACCTGCTGAAGGACCGGGTCGCCGACCCGCGCGAGTTCGTCGCCGCCCTACGCCGGGTCGCCGAGGGCGGCATGGCGCTTGATCCCGAGGCGGTCTCGCAACTGCTCGGCGGCGATGACGGTGGGCGCCTGGCCGAGCTCAGCCCACGCGAGCGCGAGGTCCTGGAGCTGATGGCCGAGGGCCGCTCCAACTCCGGGATCGCCAAACGCCTGGTAATCAGCGACCGCGCGGTCGAGAAGCACGTCTCCAACATCTTCTGGAAGCTCGACCTGCCGGCGACCCGCGAGGACCACCGCCGCGTGCTCGCAGTGCTGGCCTGGACCGAAGCGTCCTAGGATGGACCGATGCCCCAACCTCGCTACTCGAAGAAACGCCCCGAACGCGGCGACTACGGCTGGGTGATCTCCTTCGGCTGCAAAACCACCGGCACCCTTAAACGGCTCAAGGTCGACACCGACCCCTCCACCAACACCAGCCCAATCGAGGTCCCCTGCGAGTGCGGCGAAACCCACCGCGTAACCGTCTCCCCCTACCGCCGCCGCCGCGCCGCCGACGAGCCCTTCGACCTCGAGGTCACCTCGCTAGACGAGCTCCGCTAGGAAGCCGATTCACAGCACTTGTCTGCAGCCTGTGGAGTCGCACGCGCGCTGATCAGGCACCCTGCGATACGCAGGAAGAATCCCGTTGGGGACGTCGCGGCAGAGCTGCCTGCAGGACCTTTCGATCTCAGAAATTTGACCACTCCCGCTGCCATCCCGTATCGCTTAGTGGCCGGGCAATTGGGCCTGGCTACAAGAGAGAGGAACAAAACATCATGATCCGCAACCTCAAGGTCCTTGGGCTCGCGATCACCGCGGTCCTCGCGATGAGCGCGGTCTGGGCAGTGGCGGCGCAGGCGTCCCTTCCAGTCCTCGATTGCACAACCCAAAACAATAGATGCGACGTCACAGGGACAGAACTAGCGGGAAGAGTAGGCGAACATATCTTCACCATTGAAGGCGGCAACGTGAGATGCGCTTCGTCATTTGAAGTGACACTCGACGGACTCACCGCAAGTGGTAATACAAGAACATCTAGAAATAATATCGCAGGAATAGTGGCTAGATACAATAGCTGCAGAGCGTTCGGTGTTGCAGCTAATGTGAATATGAACGGTTGCACCTACGCATTCGAAGGACAAACTGACAGCAATGCCGAGACATCCAATGCCAGAGTCATCTGCCCGGCAGGGAGAACTATCACGGTCAGTGCTCCGTCTATACCGTGCACGATCAATGTACCTGAACAAGGCCCCCTGTCGCATATCGTGGCCAATAATGACGGGAATGAACCGACAGGCGTACTCCTGAGAATTACAATCGACAGACAGATCAGATACACCATGGTTGAGTCTACGTGCCCGAGAAGAGGCGGTACCTTCAATAACGGCTCCTACAATGGTGAAACCACACTGGAGGGCTTTGAGGACAACGGGAGACCCCATGAAGCCAGCAATCAAATCGGCCTCCACGTGGTCACACCTGCTACATAGTTCTATGAGTCATATCTAGGAAACCGTCAGTTGACGGCGATCCATACAGGACGAGGGGAGGCATATGCCTCCCCTCGTCCTTTTTTTGCCAAGCCTTCCCCAGCGTCTTGCTTCCAACTGGACTGTCAGCCCCGCTCTCTGTTTCTATTGACAGCAAGCCGCTGATGTGCTGTGATTTGGATCTGGCGGTACGCTCGCGTTCTATAAGGGTACGAGACTGCGATCACTGACCAATGCCGCCAAGGGAAGCGACCAATAGGGGTCCGAAGTTACACCCGGGGGGGAAATGCACAAATACGGTTGGCAGAGGCGAAACCAATGAGCCACCGAGAGCAAAGGTTTGAGGGGAACAACGCCGCCAGGATGCCGAGCACGGCAATGGTGAGGGCTCTCCTCTTCCTTTGCCTTCTCACCGGTCTCTTCTTCGCGCTGGCCGCACCTCGAGCAGAGGCGGGCCAGACGCGCCTGTTCCTCGAAAACTTCGGCAGCGCCGCCCAGCCGACCTTCACCCGAGTGATCGCCCTTGCTACCGACCAGGGATCCGGAGCCGTGCTGGTCTACGACGGCGCGGCCGGAACCGTGAGCCGTTTCAACGCGGATGGAACGCCGAACAACTTCTCTTCGCTAGGGACCAACGTGATCAGCGGGCTCGAGACCGCAGGAGCCTCGGGGTATCCAGGGGAAGTCGGGCTCGCGGTGGATGAATCTGGGACTGCCACCGATGGCAACATCTATGTAGCGCAGCAAGAACAGCACGTGGTCAAAATTTTCTCGACTAGTGGCGAAAGCCTTGGACAGCTCACGGCGGCTGGGGAACCCTTCACGGGAGTACTGTCGCCCTGCGGCGTAGTCGTCGGACCCGGCGGGGAGCTCTACGTCGGCGAGGGCCTAAAAGACGGGACGATCAACAAGTACGAACCGAGCGGTGCGGTTCCGGTCAACTCCGACTACGTCGCCTCCGAAAGCTTCCCGGCGGCCTTCCCCTGCAACCTGGCGCTGGGATCTGGTCCGAGTGCGGGCTCGATCTTCTCCGTGTCGATCAGCCTGGCGTCGAAATACGACCTCGCTGCGGGGTCGCTCGACTATCAGTTCGGAACCACCACGCAACAGGGCGGAGCCCAGACCCTGACCGTGGACCCCACCAACGGGCACGTGCTTCTGTCCGAACCCAAGTCCGCCAAAAACGTCACCGAGTACGACGTCTCTGGGTCTGCTCCCACTAAAGTGGCGAGCTTTACTGGGATATTTTTGGCGCTCGCCGTCGACGCCGCGACCGGCCGCGTGATCGCTGGAAAAGAAGGCGGCAGCGGGAAACTCGAAATCTACTCCCAGATCGTCCCGCTTCCGGACGTCGTGACCGGAGTGGCCGCACCCCTCTCGCCGACTTCGCTGCAGCTGAAAGGCAGCGTCAACCCGGTGACGGCGCCGGTCACCGAATGCTTCTTCGAATATGGCCAGACCGAAGCCTACGGTCAAACGGCTCCCTGTTCCTCCCCCAACGCGGCTGAACTCGGCACCGGCAATGAACCGGTCGCGGTCCACGCTGACGTTGCCGGGCTGGCAGCGGAATCGACCTACCACTTCCGCTTGGTGGCAACGAACGCCAACGGCAAAGTCGTGGGAGCCGACTCGCTGACCAAAACCCCGAGCAAACCCGTGGTCGGCTTTCAGTGGGCCTCGCCCGTGAAAACCTCAGAAGCGACGGTCAACGCCAACATCACGCCGGAAAACTCGGCGACCACGTTCAAAGTCGAATGGGGCGAGACCGCCGCCTACGGCAACACCACGCCCTCTGAAGCGATCGCAGGCGTCGACCTCGCCGTCCACCTGGCCAGCGCTTCCCTGACCGAACTTAAAGCGGGAACGGTCTATCACTACCGCTTCGTGGCGGAAAACGCCCAGGGCACCGACGTTGGAGTGGATCGCACCTTCACGACCTTCAAAGACGTGGGAACCCCTCCCCTATGCGCCAACGAATCCCTGCGCTCGCCAGCGTCCATAGCCCTGCCCGAGTGCCGCGCCTACGAGCTGGTCTCGCCGGTCGACAAAGCCAACGGCGATGTCCTCACCCTGAAAAACATCTCCGGCTTCAGTCTGAAGCTCGCCCGGGTTGCCCCCGATGGCAACTCCCTGGCCTACTCCGCCTTCCGCGCCTTCCCCGGTTCGGTGGCGGCGCCCTATGCCTCCGAGTACCTCGCCCGGCGGGGCGCAGCCGGCTGGGGGAGCGAAGCGCTCTACCCGCCCCAAGATTCCTTCGGCCCCTTCGACAGCATCACTTCCGCCAACAACAACTTCAAAGGGCTCTCGCCGGATCTGTGCAGCGCCTGGTTCGTGCGCGGCGCTCCGCCGGAGCTGGGTGGGGCGGTGCCGGGCTTCGGGAACCTCTACCGGCGTAACTCCTGCGGGCCCACCCCGCAGTTCGAAGCGCTGACGACGGCAACGCCGGCGGGGTTCGTGCCGCACGAACTCATACTCGAAGAGCTGCCGGAGCTGCTCGGGTTCTCCAACGACGGAGCGACCACCGTGTTCCGGCTGCCGTGGAAACTGACGAGCGATGGCTTGGAAACGATCGAAGGCAAACCTGCGTTTCAAACCTACGAGGTCAGGAACGGCGTGCTGAGCTTCGTCTGCATCCTGCCCAGCGGAAATCCGGTGAAAGAGCACTGCACCGCCGGCAGCGGCCCGTTTGGGGCCGGTGACAACAACTCGACCTACATGAACCTGGGATCGAGCCTCTCCCACGCGGTCTCCGCAGACGGCTCGCGGGTCTACTGGTCCTCAACCGGGAACGCCCGCTTCGGCTCGACCGGGAAAATCTACGTCCGCGTCAACGGAGCGGAAACCTTCCAGGTATCGGGCACGCAGTCGCCCTCGGCCTCGCGCTTCCTGGGGGCATCCCCCGATGGGTCGGTCGCCCTGTTCCAAGTAATGGACGGGCCAAAAAGAAGGGAAACTCTTTAAGTACTCGCTGGCGACCGAGAGCTCTACGGAAATAGCCGGAGAGGTATACGGGGTGGCTGGCACGAGCGACGATCTCGGCTACGTCTACTTCGTCTCAAGCGAAGCCCTGGGGGCCCCGGGCGAAGAAGGGATCGACGGGGAGCCGAACCTGTATTTGAGCCACGGCGGGACGACGAGCTTGATCGCGATACTGGCGGCCAAAGACCTCGACGACAATACTTCCCCGAACCCGATCTTCCACGCCGCCAAAGCCTCCCCCGACGGTCGCCACCTGGTCTTCATCTCGACCAAAGCGCTGACCGGCGAGGACAACATCGACGGACCCTCGGGCGAAGCGGTCTCGGAGGTATTCCGGTTCGCGGCGGACTCGCAGGAGCTCTCTTGCATCTCCTGCAGCCCGTCGGGCAACGCCTCGGGGAAGTTCGTCCCTACGCCGGGAAGCGTCAACGGATCGGGCCTGCGAACCTCCGGGTCGCTGCCAGTCGGGCAGAACCAGCTCTACACCCCCCGGGCGATGGCAGACGGCGGCACCCACGTGTTCTTCACCGGCTATGCGCGACTGCTGCCCGCCGACCGCAACGACAAAGCCGACATCTATGAGTGGCTCGAAGTCGGCGCCGGGTCATGCACCGCAATCAGCCCCGAATACTCGCCGGTCAACGAAGGCTGCCTCTACCTGATCTCCAGTGGGCAGAGCGTCGAAGACGTCGACTTCATCGACTCGAGCCCGAGCGGCCAAGACGTGTTCTTTGCGACCGACGTCAGCCTGGTCAGCCGGGATCCGAGCGCGATCGACATCTACACGGCGCGGAGCGGCGGAGGGTTCTTCGAACCTCCGCCACCTCCGCCTTGTGACCCATCGCAAGGCAGCTGCCAATCGGTGACCCCGCCGCCACCGGTGGCGGCGCCAGGGTCGACCGTACCGACTGAAGGCAACCCGCCGCCCAAGAAATCCTGTCCGAAGGGCAAGCACAAGGTCAAAAAGAACGGCAAAGTCAAGTGCGTGAAAAACAAGAAGCCCGGCAAATCGAAGAACGGCAAACATAAGAACGGGAAAAAGCAGAAGGCACAGGGGGCGGGTCGATGAAACGCGGAATTCTTATCGCCGTCTGCACTTGTCTAGCGCTCGCCAGCTTCACGGCGCAGGCCGCTGCGACCTTCGGTCTGAACAACTTCACCTTCGTCGTTGAAGACAAAGATGGCAACCCGATCCCAGACCCTCAGGCTGGCTCTCATCCCTTCGCCGTGACCAACTCCTTTGAGCTCAACTACACCGGCACGGGTAAAGAAGTAGAAGCGGAGGGGGAACCCAAAGATATCGTCGTCGAACTGCCCGCTGGTTTCGCGGGTTCGCCGACCGCCACCCCGACCTGCCCTCGGGCCGTGTTCCTGAGACTGGATCCGAAAACCGGCTTTCCATCGTGCCCGGATTCCACCGCCGTCGGCCTCCTCCGCGCGGCAGTGTTCGCTCCCAAAGCCTCACAGGAACCCGCACCACGCGCGGTCTTCAACCTCGCGCATGCAAAAGGAACCGCGGCCCAACTGGGCTTCCTTGTCGCGGAAGCGCCCGTGATCGTCGATGCCGAAGTGAACCCGGATGCACCGAACAACATAATCGCCGCCACCAGGTATACGACGCAGGCGGCCGAACTGTTTGGCGCTGAAATAACCATCTGGGGAGTCCCGGCCAACCCCGCCCACGATGATGAACGTGGTGTGTGTGCTGAAATCCTATTGACCGGTTGCACGGCCGAAGGGGCTCCGGAAAAGCCCTTCGTCACCCTTCCGCGCAGCTGCCAGGGCCCGCTGCTGGCCACTTACTCGGCCCTCTCATGGCAGGGCGTAGAAGAATCGGGAGCGGCGGTAGCTCCTTTCGAAACGAGCGGCTGCGACGAACTTGGATTCGACCCTGAAATCGGCTCCCAGCCGACCGTCAACTCTGCAGAAACGCCATCGGGACTCTCATTCGAACTACGCGTTGACGATCCCCGAACTGACCAACCCCTCGGAATCGGCCATAGCCGACTCCGACATCGAAAAACTGGTCGTCACCCTGCCGGAGGGGGTCACGGCCCACCCGTCAGTCGCCTCGGGCCTCGGCGCCTGCACGCGGGCGCAGTTTGACTCGGAGACGATCGACTCCGCCCCGGGGACCGGCTGCCCGGAAAACTCGAGGATCGGGACGCTCGAAGTCGAATCGCCGCTGATCGAAGGGGAGATCTTCCCGGGCTCGATCTACGTGGCGAAGCAGGGAGACAACCCGTTCAACAACCTGCTCTCCATCTACATGGTGGTCAAGGACCCCAACCGTGGGGTGCTGGTCGGAATCCCCGGTCACGTCGACCCCAACTCGAGCACCGGGCAGTTCACGACCACCTTCGACCAGCTTCCCCAGCTCCCGCTTAGTCGGGTCCGAGCACACTTCCAGCAGGGTCCCCGGGGCGCGTTGATCAGGCCTCGACCTGCGGCACCTTCGCCACCGACGCGCTGCTCTACCCCTACGCCGGTGGACCGCCCAAGCAGGAAGTGGCGACGTTTGAGATTTCCAGTCGAGCCAACGGGGCTCCCTGCGCTTCGAGCGTCTCCCAACTGCCGCACGCACCGAGCCTCGCGGCCGGGAGCGTTAGCTCCAAGGCCCGCGCCTTCACCCCGTTTACCTTCAACCTGCGCCGCGCCGACGGATCCCAGCAGCTATCCCAGATCTCGGCGACCCTGCCGTCGGGGATCGTGGGGAAGCTGGCCGGCATCCCCTACTGCTCAGAGGCAGGAATCGCGCAGGCCAACTCGCGCAGCGCCGGAGAGCCGTGGGAGCCCTTGAGCTTGCGTCTCCGAGTGCCCCGCCGCCTCGCGGGTCGGTACGGCCACGGTCGCCTCGGGCGCGGGCCCCGAACCGTATTACGTGCAGGGAAGCGCCTACCTCGCCGGACCTTATAAAGGCGGCCCGCTCTCGCTGGTGATCATCACCCCGGCGATCGCCGGGCCTTTCGACCTCGGCGTCGTCGCGGTCCGCACGGCCCTGAAAGTCGATCCGGCTACCTTGCTGATCACGGCCCAATCTGACC
>CAWINA010000002.1:0-288605 GCA_963837405.1 uncultured Thermoleophilia bacterium | reverse complement strand
CCGCCCACGACTGGGCCGGGCTCGGGAGCGCCTCGTTCGGCGAGCTGGTCAACGGTCCGGTCTACGCCGCGGTGGTCCTCGCCGCCGCGGTCGCCTGCCTGCTGAAAGCGCGAGCGAGCAGGCGTGAGCGGACCGCCTGGCTGGTGGTCAGCGCCGCGATCTTCGTCTCGGCCCTGACCGACACCTACTGGGCGGTCGCCTACGCCGACGTCGCCAACCCGCCCTTCCCCTCGGTCGCCGACGTCGGCTACCTGCTCTTCTATCCGCTCGCCGCGACCGGGATCCTGCTGCTGGTCCGGGCGCGGGCGCGGACGCTCGACTGGCGGCTCTGGATGGACGGGGTGATCGCCGCGCTCGGCACCGCCGCGATCGGGGCCGCGATCGTCTACGAGTTCGCCGCCGCGCGCGCCACCGGCACGCCGCTGGAAGTGATGGTCAGCCTCGCCTACCCGACCGGGGACCTCCTGATGCTGGCGCTGGTCGTCGGGATCGTCGCCCTGACCCGCTGGCGGCCCGGGCGCAGCTGGGCGCTGGTCCTATGCGGGCTCGGCTTCCTCGTCGTCGCCGACATCACGACGACGATGCAGTCGATCGGCACTGGGCAGGAATCGGCCGACGACTGGGTCAAACCGATCTTTCATGCTGGGCGCGATCTGCATCGGTGCCGAGGCCTGGCAGCCGGCCGGCCGCTCGATCCCGCCAGCGGCCCGATTCGACGGCTGGCGCGAGCTGATCGTCCCCGGCTTCTTCGCCGCGGTGATGATCGCCCTCTTCACCCTGCAGCACTACAGCCAGGCCAGCACCCTGACCACGGTGCTCTGGAGCGCGACGATGCTCGCCGTCGTCGCCCGGCTGGGGATCAGCGTGCGCGAGAACAAGCAGCTGCTGGAACAGGTGCGAACCGACCCGTTGACTGGGCTCGGCAACCAAGGCGCCCTGCGGGTCGACCTCGAGTCGCGGGTCAGCCGCGGCGACGAGGAGCCGTTCAGCCTCCTGCTGCTCGACCTCAACGGGTTCAAGACCTTCAACGACACCTTCGGCCACCCGGCCGGCGACGCGATGCTGGCCCACCTCGGCCGCCAGCTCGCCGGCGCGGTCGGCAGCGACGGCGAGACCTACCGGATCGGCGGCGACGAGTTCGCGGCGCTGCTCAACTGCTCGCCCGCGGAGGTGCCGCGAGTTTCCAAGCGCACCGCCGAAGCGCTCACCGCGGCCGGCGAGGACTACCGGCTCGGCGCCGCCTGGGGCGCGGTCGCGGTCCCCGCGGAGGCCGCCACCCCCTCGGCGGCGATGAAGCTTGCCGACGTGCGGATGTACGCGCAGAAGCAGTCCCGCCGGGCCGTCTCCGGTCCCATCGTGACCGCCAGCCCAGCGCACCGGCCTAGGATCCTCCCGGCGCCAGGGCGAAGCCGTCGAGCAGCGCGCTTAGGGTCGCCGTCACCTCGGCCCGCGAAGCCGGGTCCTCGTCGCGGGCGACCAGCATCGCCGCCTCGTCGAGCGCTCCGAGCAGCAGGTGGGCCAGCGGCTTGACCGGCAGCGGCCGGATCTCCTCCGCCTCGATCGCCGCCGCGAGGCTGGCCTCGATCAGGCCGAGGCCGTTGGCGGCGCCGATCTCCCGCCAGCGGTCCCAGCCCAGCACCGCCGGCGCGTCGTGCAGGGCGATCTGGCGCAGCTCGGGCTTCGCGCACTCGTCGAGGAAGGCCTCGACCCCGGCCTTCATCGCCTCCAATGGGCTCTCGATATGGGAGCCGAGGACGATGTGGGCGACCCGCTCGGTCGATTCCGCCTCGAGCCGCTCGTAGACGGCCTCGAGCAGCTCCGCCTTGCCGCCGAAGTGGTGGTAGAGGGCGCCGCGGGTGACGCCGGCGGCGCGCACGATCTCTTCGGTCCCGACCTCGTCGTAGCCGCGCTCGGTGAAGAGCCGTCGGGCGGCATCGATCAGGGCGGCGCGGGTGGCCTCGGTCCGCTCGCCCTGGCTGCGCCGCGGTTTCCCGGTCTTTGCGCCTTTTCGGGGGATTTGCTTCACATTCATACAGTCTGTATGTTACCAATACAAGCAACAGATTCCGCTCATCTGAGGGCGGGCGGGGTACCGACCAAAGGCGGGAAGATGACCGAGCGTAAAGAGATCCGACTTGATGCAGGAACCGTCCGCTACCGCGAAGCCGGCGAGGGGCCGCCGCTCGTCTTCGTCCACGGCTACCTCGTCGACGGCCGCCTCTGGGACGGGGTCGTCGACCGGCTCGCCGACCGCTTCCGCTGCATCGCCCCGGACTGGCCGATCGGCTCCCAGCGGGTCGCGATGAACGCCGACGCCGATCTCACCCCGCCCGGGATCGCCGCGATCATCTCCAGCTTCCTCGCCGCGCTCGACCTGGACGACGTGACGATCGTCGGCAACGATTCCGGCGGCGCGATGTCGCAGGTGCTCGTCACCCAACGCCCGGAGCGGATCGCCCGGCTGGTCCTGACCAACTGCGACACCCACGAGAACTTCCCCCCGGGGATCTTCAAACACCTGCCGAGGCTGGCGGGCCTGCCCGGCGGGATGGCGTTGATCGCCCTCCCCTTCCGCCTCGACTCGGTCGCGCGCGCGCCTTCAAGCCATTCACGAGCAAGCCGATCCCGCCCGAGCTGATCTCCTCCTGGATGGAGCCGGCGCAACAGGACGCCGGGGTCAAACGGGACCTCAAGAAGGTCACCGTCGGCATGCACCGCCGCCACACGCTGGAGGCGGCGGCGAAGCTGCGCGGCTCCGAGCTGCCGATCCTCCTCGCCTGGGCGCCGGGTGACCAGTACTTCCCGATCTCCTACGCGGAACGCCTCGCCGGCGAAGCGGCCAACGCCCGCCTGGTGCGGATTCCCGACTCGAAGACGTTCGTCTCTATCGACCAGCCGGAGCGCCTGGCGGCGGAGATAGCGCAGTTCGCGGGAACCGGCTGAGCCGCCGTTTTTCCCCAAATTCCCGGCTTTTTCGCAAAGTGCAGATATTTCGTCCGACTGGGGAGCGAATCTTTCTCAACCCCCTACACAGGACGGAGAGCTATGTCCAAGCAGATCTTCGACCAGGATCGGCCCAAGAGCACCATGGCGCAGCGACTCGACGAAGCCTTCGCCGGTTGCGATGTGTGGACGCTCGCCCCGCCGACTCAGCGTCGGAGCAGCCTCGATGTCAGCCCCAGCTCGCCGAGGTCCTCGAGGATCATCGGCAGTGCCGCCACGGTACGGACCCAGGAGTCGCGCGCGCTGTAGTAGTCGGCATCGTGTAGGAGCAGTACGTCGCCGGGCCGAGCGCCGGCAGTCGCGCGTCGCGCGATCGAGCCGGGCGTCGCCCTTTTCGTCCAGTCGCGCCCCCAGAGGGACCAGAGGACCGGGCGCCAGCCTCGGGCCCGGATCGCCCGCAGGCCCGGCGTCGAGAAGCGCCCGAAGGGCGGCCGGTAGTCGAGGACCGCCTGGTTGCCCGCGTCCTCGATCGCGACCTTCGCCCGTTCGCCATCCTCGATCAGCTCCGCGGGGCGGCGCAGCAGCTGGTCGCGGTGGCGGAAGCAGTGCAGCTCGACCCGGTGCCCGGCGGCGACGATCTCGGCGACCAGCGCGGGCCGCTGGACCACCTGCTCGCCGGCGAGGAAGAAGGTCGCGACCGCCCCGTGCTCACGCAGCACCTCGAGGACCGCCGGCGTGCCCTGCGGATGGGGACCGTCGTCGAAGGTGATCGCGACGCCCCCCGCCTCCTCTTCCCGCAGGGTGAGACCGAGGGCGTTGCCGAGCGGCGGCAGGACCGGAGCGAGCCCGGGCCCTGCGTAGGCAGCCGCCGCGGCCCCCACCCCGGCGGCGGCTGCGGCGCCGATCAAGGCGTGGCGGCCGCTTCTTCGTCGGCGGCGGACCCCGTGCCGTCATCCGCAGCCGGCGCGGTGACCTGAGCGGCCGGTTTCGCGTTCGCCCCCTGGTCGTTTTCCTTGCCGATGTGAATCCGGCTGGTGACCGGCTTGGCGACGCTCCACGGGCTCTCCCACTTGAACACCGAGAGGGCCAGCACGATCGCGATCGCCGCGAAGCTGACGGCGACGGCGACCCGCTCGGAACGTACACGCCAGGCCGCCTGCGGGCGCACCCGCGGGCGCACCTGCAGAGCCTGCGAGGCGATCGAGGGCAACGAGGCGAACGATGAGTCCGGCGAGCGGCGTTCGCCGGTCGCGTGGCGCAGCATCGACTCCAGCTCGTGCTCCGAGCGCGCGACTTCGGCCAGGCCGAAGCGCTCGAAGGCGGCGTTGTTGGCGCGCAGGTGGCCGGCGTTGAAGCCGTAGGAGACGACCGGGCAGCCGCGGATGTGGGCCTCGAGCACGGTCAGCCCGGCGGTCGCGTGGATCATCGCGTCGGCCGCCGCCATCCAGTCGCTCATCTGCTCGGTGAAGCCGAGGATGCGGACCTGTTCGTTGCCGGCGAAGCGCTGTTCGAGCCGCTCGCGGGCGCCCTCGTTGCGACCGGTGATGCAGGCGACCAGGGTGTCCTTGTCGGCGAGGGCGGTGTCGATCGCGCCCTCGAGGTCGCCGATCCCCCAGCCGCCGCCGGAGACCAGGACCATGCGGGCGTGCGCCGGCAGGTCGAGTGCGGCGCGCGCGTCGCGTCGCGTCCGCGGCATCAGGAAGTCGCTGGAGATCGGCGGCCGCGCCCAGCGCACGCTCGCCGGGCCCGCCAGTTTTTCGACTTCCTCGATCGACTCCGGGTGGGTGACGTAGTGCATGTCGACCCCCGGGTGGACCCAGTAGCGCAGCCCGGCGAGGTCGGTGATCGCCGACTGCACGGGGATCTCGAGGCGGCGGTTCTCCCGCAGCATGCCGAGCACCGCGGTCACCCCGGGATAGGTCGAGATCACCACGTCCGGTTCGTGCTTGGCGATCAGCGGACGAGGCCGCGGGCGCCCAGCAGGTACATCAGGTGATGGGCCAGCCAGCGGGTCGGGGCGAACTTGGTGATCAGCCAGTACTGGACGTCGAACAGCCAGTTGGCCCAACGGAAGGTGAAGCGCGAGCCGCCGCGCACGACCGCCGAGATCAGCTTGCCCATCGCCTCGAGGCCGTTATCGACCTCGACCTTGGCGTCGGGGATTTCCGCCTCGATGTCGGCCTTGATGATCCGCGCCGGCAGATCGTGGCCCTCGCCGATGTCGGCGGTCAGGACCAGCACCTTCGGGTCGCGCTCCTCGAAGCGCGCAGCGCCGGCGAGCAGGGCCCCGGCGGCGTGATCGTTGCCGTTCAGCGAGGGTGTCTTGCCGGGGATCGGGTCCGGCGGACGGGTCGTCCCGCGGACCCACTCGACGTACTTGCGGACGCCTTCTTTGAAGCTCGTTTCCGCTTTCCAGCCAAGCTCCTCGAGCGCGCGCTCGTTGGAGATCGACTTGCCGGGGAAGTCGCCAGGGCGCGGCGGCGTGTGGGTGATCTCGCAGGTGTCGACGTTTTCCTGGACCCGCTCGGCGATTTCGAGGATCGTCACGACCTCGTCGCCGGAGAGGTTGTAGGTGCGGCCGGCCGCCGCGGGGGCGAGCGCGGCGACGATTCCGTTGGCGAGGTCCTCGACGTAGATGAAGCTGCGGGTGGTGCTGCCGTCGCCGGCGATCGTCAGCGCTTTGCCTTCAAAGGAGAGATCGGTGAACTTGGCGACGACGCCGGCGGCGCGGGCGCGCGGGCCGTACGGAATGCCGAAGCGCAGCACCGTGCTCTCGAGGTCGTAGAGCTCGGCGTAGCCGGAGCAGTAGGTCTCGCCGGCGAGCTTGGTCGCGGTGTAGAGGTGGCGCGGCGCCGGGATCGCGGTTTCCTCGTCGACCTCCTGCTCGGGGCAGTCGCTGTAGACCCAGGTGGTCGAGCCGTAGACGACGCGGCCGACTTTCGCCCGGCAGGCGGCCTCGAGCACGTTCAGGGTGCCGCGCGTGTTGACCTCCTCGGCCAGCACCGGGTCGGCGAGTACGTGGCCGACGTCGGCGACCGCGGCGAGGTGGATCACCGCGTCGCAGTCGCGCATCGCGAGGTCGAGGTTGGCCGCGTCGGTGATCGAGCCGGTGAAGGTCTCGACCTCCAGCGGCGAGTGGTAGGGCGAGGCGCTGAGGTCGAAGATCCGCGGCGTGATGCCCACGATCCATCAGGCGATCGACGACGTGGGAGCCGATGAAGCCCCCTCCTCCGGTCACCAGGACCCTCATTGACTCTCCTCCTTGCCCAATGCCGCCTCTCGGCTCTCGGGGCGGTAGTAGAGCGGCACGCACCAGTGGTTCTCGGCCACCCATTCGGTGTTCGGCAGCTCCTCGGAGCGGCCCATGATCCTGTGGCAGGGCTGGTCGTAGACCTTGCCGGTGCTCTTCTCGATCTCTTCGAAGACGATGTACTTGTAGAGGCCCGAGGTCATCCCGTCGGGCAGCTCCAGCCGGGCGGGGTGGATCGGGTCGAGGTGCTCGCGCGCGTACTCGTTCTTCCAGGCGACGATCTCCTCCATCCGCTCGGCCTGGACCAGGGCGAGCGCGGCGGTGAACTCGCTCATCCGGAAGTTGAGGCCGTCGACCTCGTGCTCGAACTTGCCGTAGTTGCGGAACTTGGCGGCGAACTCGATCAGCTCCGGGTTGCCGGAGACGAGCACGCCCCCCTCGCCGGTAGAGACGGTCTTGGTCGCGTAGAGCGAGTAGACGCCGGCGTCGCCGAAGCCGCCGGGCCGGCTGCCGTTCCAGTCGGCGCCGTGCGCGTGGGCGCAGTCCTCGAGCAGGAAGATCCCGTTGTCCCGGCAGTAGGCGGCGATCTCCTCGGCGTCGAAGGCGATGTGGCCGCCGATGTGGACGAGGATCGCGGCGCGAGGCTTGTGCTGCTCGGCCTTGCGCTCGAAGTCCTCGAAGGACATGCAGAGGTCCTCGCGGTTGCAGTCGACGAACTCGACCGCCGCGCCGGCGCCGATCGCCGCCAGCGGCGACGCCATGAAGGTGTTGGAGGGGCAGAGCACGGTCTCGCCCTTGACGCCGGCGAACTCGAGCGCCGCCAGGGCGCCGCCCGCCCAGCTGGAGACGCCGAGGCTGGGCAGCCCGTTCCACTCGCTCCCAGCGCTCCTCGAAGGCCTGCAGCTTGGCGCCCTCCGACCACTGCTCGGAGTCGAGGACCTCGGTCCACAGCTCGAACAACCTGGCACGGTCACGGTGGTCGAACCCGATCGCGAACTTGGTCGCATCGGGACTGGCGGTCTCTGCAGGACCCACTGGCACTCCTTGGGTGGAAATGGCTTAGGTAGTGCCCGGAAGCGGGAAGGTTGACTGGGTTATCGGTTCCGAGCCGGCGGGAATTTACCAGCGGAACCGGCGTCGCAGCGCGCTCTATGGCCGATCAGTCGTTGGAATGAGCGGTGTCGATCACCGCGCCGACCACCTTCGAGCCGGCCAGCAGGATCACGCCCGCGAGCGCGACCAGCATGAAGAAGACGAGCGCGCCGCCGTCGAGCGGCGTCGTCGACCACTTCTCCATGAAGATCAGCGGAGCGAGAACGACCGGCACCAGCACCTGGAAGGCGAACATCACCGGCGCCACGTGGGTGGCCGGCCGTTTCTGCAGGGCGCTCATCTCGCTGAGCAGGGCCAGCGCCTCGGAGAGGATCGCGGTGGCGAGCCAGGCGACCGCGATCAGCAGCGCGCCCTCGGAGAGTTCGTCGGTCAGCAGCTTGCTGGCGATCGCCGTCCAGGCGTAGCCGCAGCCGGCGCTGATCACCGCGATCATCCCGGCCGCCACGGCCCTGCCGCGCAGCAGGTAGGGCAGGACGATCGGGATCGCGACGACCCCCAGCGAGAGCGCGATCGCCCAGGTCGCCGCGTGCTCGGTGGTGCGGTCCGGCGCCGCCCAGGCGACGCCGATCACGCCGGCGACGATCGCCGCCACCGCCAGATACTCGCGCCTGCCCGGAGTCTCCCCCAGCCGCCGCACCCCGAGCCAAAGCAGTACCACCAGGCCGCTGGCCAGACAGGGCTGGACCACGGTCAGCGGCGCGAACAGCAGCGCCACGATCTCCAGCGGCCACCCGGCCAGCCCCAGCGCCGTCGCCCCCAGCCAGTGCTTGTTGCGCAGCAGCTTGCCGAGCAGCGACGGCTTCAGCGAGTGCTCGTGGTGCACGTCGCGCACCTGCAGCGCCTGCAGCGCGATCGAGGTGTTGTAGAGGCACGAGGCCCCTACAGCGCAGACGATTCCGAGCCAGAGCACGCCGCGACCTTATCCGGCGTAAGCGGTCGGCTAGTCGTCGCGGCGGCTGTCGAGCCCGGTCACCAGCCCGGCAGTCAGGGAACTGACGCAGATGATCGCCATGGTTCCGAAAACGAGCACTTCGTCGGCAGCGTCGAACAACCTCACCGCAACGACGAGGAGGGTTGAGGCGAGCACGGTCCCCAAAACAAGTAGGCGCGTGGCAGTCCGCTCGGTCATCCGGTCACGATATCGAAGACTGCAGACAAAACACCTACAAAGATCGCTCCCAGAAACGCGAGCAGGCCACCCTTCGCCGTCGCGCGTCGCAGCTCTCTTTCGTCGTGGCCGAGCAGCGCGTAGGGCGCATGTCCGAGGAATCCACCAAGCGCAACCGCAGTCGCCAGGAACGCGGACATTGCCGCGAACTGGTCGACGATCGAGCCGGTCCCGAACATGAGCCGACCCTAGGACGGCCCGGCTCACAAGTGGCGCGCAAAGCGCGCCGAATCAACGACGGCTTCCCTACGTCTCCTGGTACAGCGGCCCGTCGCCGCCCTCGGGCAGGGTCAGGCGGCCGCCCTTGGCGGTGATCGCGCCGCACTGGACGCAGTTGGAGGCGGTGACGTGGACGTCGACCTCGGAGGCGCCGTTCTCGAGTTGGTCGTCGGGGATCTCGTAGACCTGGGCCGGGCACATCGAGACCCAGGTCTGGGCGACCTCGCGGGGGACGCGGCTCTGGATCCGGACGTGGTTGGGGGCGTCGTCGCGGGTCGCGTTGCCGGAGAGGAAGACGGAGTCGAGCTTGTTGAAGGTCAGCTCGTTGTCGGCCTTGGGGTACGTGTCGCCCGCGTTGCCCAGCTCCATCCCGATCTCGGAGTCGTGCTCCTGCTTCCAGTGGCCGCCCGGGAAGTCGCCTTTGGTGACGGTCATCGCCGAGGCGAAGGCACCACCGAGGAAGAAGCCTTTGGAGAACGGCTGGCGCATGTTGCGCGACTCGTAGAGGTCCTTCTCGATCATCGAGTTGTGGACCTTCTCGTCGTAGGCCTCGAAGTTGACCGAGTCGATGTCCTGCTTGAGCGCGTCGACGATCGTTTCGGCGGCGTAGATGCCGGCGTGCATCGCGTAGTGGACGCCCTTCAGGGTCGGGATGTTGACCATGCTGGCGGCATCGCCGGCGACGACCATCCCCGGGACCGCAAGGCGCTTGGGCATCGCGAAGTAGCCACCGGAGGGAATCGTCTTGGCCCCCCAGGCGATCCGCTTGCCGCCCTCGATCAGGTCCTTGATGAAGGGGTGGGTCTTGATCAGCTGCAGCGCGTCGTGGACCGAGAAGGTCGCGTCGGTGTAGTCGAGGCCGGCGACCAGCCCGAGGCAGATCTTGTCCTCGCCCATCGGGTAGATGAAGGTGCCGCCGAACTCGTTGTAGCGGGCGCCCTTGCGCAGCGGCCAGCCCATCGTGTGGATCACACGGTCCAGCGGCTTCTTGACTTCCCAGACCTCTTTGACCCCGAGCTCCCAGCGCATCGGGTCGGCGCCGTGCATGTCGAAGTAGTCGTAGGCGGCGTAGGTGAGATGGCCGACGGTGCCCTCGGCGAGCACGGTCGCCTTCGCGACCACGTCAGAGCCGGGCTCGAAGTTGCCGAGCTGCTCACCGTCCTTGCCGCGGCCGCGGTCGCCGGAGCGCACGCCCTTGACGACGCGGTCCTCGACCAGCAGCTTGGTCGCCGCGGTCTCGGCGAGGATGTAGGCACCGGCGTCCTCGGCTTTCTCGCCGAGGAAACGACCCAGTTTCGCCACCGAGGTGACGTAGTTGCCGTGGTTTTTGAAGTCCGGGCGGCGGCGGCTTCAGCGGGAACGCTTTCGACTTGGTGAGGACGTAGACCGCGTCCTTCTTCACCTCGCCGTAGACCGGCCACTCCTCCCTCGGCAGGTCCGGGAACAGCTCTTCCATCGCCGAGGGCTTCATGTTCGCCCCGGAGAGCAGGTGCGCCCCGGCGACTTTGCCCTTCTCGATCACGGCGACCGGGACTTCGCCGAGCTTCTCGGCCAGCTCCGGCTCGTGCTCAAGTAGCTGCAGGACTTTGTTGGCGCAGGCGAGGCCCGCAGGCCCGCCGCCGACGATCGCGACCCCGACCTCGATCCGATCCTCCGGCGCGTCGGTCGGCGGACCAATCACGTCGGCGGAATCGAACGGCGGCGGAAACTCGCTGGGCGCGACGGCGGGCATCTGCTCAGCTCCCCTTCTTGGCCTTGATCGCCTCGGTCAGCTTGGGGACGATCTTGTGCAGGTCGCCGACCACGCCGAGGTCGGAGAACTCGAAGATCGGCGCGTTCGGGTCCTTGTTGATCGCCAGGATGTTCTCCGAGTTCTGCATGCCGACCTTGTGCTGGATCGCGCCGGAGACGCCGGCGGCCAGGTAGAGCTTCGGCGCGACCGTCTTCCCGGTCTGGCCGATCTGGGCCGCGTAGGGGTACCAGCCGGCGTCGACGACCGCGCGGGTCGCGGCGACGGCGCCGCCCATCGAGTTGGCGAGGTCCTCGCAGAGGTCGAAGCCCTCTTTGGCCCCGAGCCCGCGGCCGCCGCCGACGAGGATCTCGGCGTCCTCGATGTTGACGTCGGCGCCGCGCTGCTCACCGCGCTGCACCAACTTCGCCTTGGACGACCAGGCGGAGAGCTCGACGTCGACGTCGATGACCTCGGCCGAGCCACCGCTCTCCTTCGCGTCGAAGGCGTTGAGGCGGCCGATGATGATCCCGGGCTCGGAGACGTAACCGACGTCGGCGATCTCGGAGTCCTGGAGGATCGGCCGCTCGACGACCAGCTTGCCGTCCTGGACTTTTACCGCGGTGACCTCCATGGTCACGCCGGCGCCGAGGCGGGCGGTGAGGCCGGCCCCGATCTCGAAGCCGAGCAGACCGCCGCCGAACAGCGCGTAGGAGATCCCGTTGTCCTGGATCACCTTCGCCATCGCGTCGATGATCGGCTGGGCGAGGCCCTCCGGCACGCTCTTGGCCCGGTAGACCTTGGCGGCGCCCCAGTTGCCGAGGCTGGCTGCGGCATCGTCGGCGATGTCGCCGACGATCAGGGCGGAAGCCTCGCCGCCGACTTCTCCGGCCAGTTTGGCAGCCTCGGAGATCGCCCCGAGCGAGTTCTTGTTGAAGTTGCCCTCGTCGTCGTGGAGGGCGTAAACCAGAATGCCTGCCATCTAGATCAGCTTCCTCTCGTCCAGCCAGGCGACGATCTTTTCGACCGTCTCGTTGGTGTCCTCGTCCTCGATGATCTCCCCGGCCTCCTTGGCGGGCGGCGGGTTGAGCGCGAGCACGGCGGTCTGCGAGCCGTCGGCGCCGACCTTGCCGGCCTCGATGCCGACGTCGCCGATCGCCTTCTTGTCTTTGGGTTTTTTCTTCGCGCCCATGATCGCTTTCAGGCTCGGGTAGCGCGGCTCGTTGATCGCGTCGCCGACGCTGATCACGGCCGGCAGCTCGACCTCGACCGTGTCGTAGCCGTACTCGGCCTGGCGCTCGCAGCGCAGCGCGTTGCCGTCCACGTCGATCTTGATCACCTGGGTCAGCGAGGGCATCTGCAGGTGGTCGGCGACGACGGCGCCGATCGTGTAGCACTCGCCGTCATCGGACTGCTGGCCGAGCAGGACCAGGTCCGGCGACTCGGACTCCAGTAGCTTGGCCAGCGCGTAGCCGGTGGCGCAGACGTCGGAGCCGGAGAGCGCCTCGTCGGAGAGGTGCAGCATCCGGTCGGCGCCGAGCGAGACGGCCTTCTCGAGCGCGCGGGAGGCGGAATCGGGACCCATGGTCACGGCGACGATCTCCTCGACGGGGATCGCGCCGCCCTCGCGGATCTGCATCGCGGCCTCGATCGCGTGCGTGTCGAACGGGTTGAGGTTTTTCTCGCCGCTGCGGTCCAGGCGCATGGTGCCGGCGTCGATGCGCTTCTGCACCGCGGCGTCTGGAACCTCCTTGACGAGGACGCAGATCTTCAAGTGAAGCCTCCTTGGGAAACGATTCTCAGGTCTTGCGGGCTGCGGTTTGGCGCCTCGCGGGCCCGTAGCGGCCGGGCATCTTATCGGTTGCCAACAGCAGGTTGACTGACGAGTCAATCAGGATATTACCCCGATCGGCGGATCTATGCACCGATCGGTGTAGAAATAATTCTTGGACCGGGCTATTCGCCCTGGGCGTGGCGCTCGCTGGCGGCGCCACGGATGAACTCGACGATGTCGTCGGTGCCCGAGCCGGGCGTGAAGACCTCGGCGACCCCGAGCGCCTTGAGCTGGGGGATGTCGTCGGCCGGGATCGTGCCGCCGACCGTGACCAGGACGTCGTCGACCCCTTGGGCGGCGAGCAGCTCGACCACTTTCGGCACCAGCGTCATGTGGGCGCCGGAGAGGATCGAGAGGCCGACCGCGTCGGCGTCCTCCTGGATCACCGTCTCGGCGATCTGCTCCGGAGTCTGGTGCAACCCGGTGTAGATCACCTCCATGCCGGCGTCGCGCAGTGCGCGGGCGATGATCTTGGCGCCACGGTCGTGCCCGTCCAAACCGGGCTTGGCGACGACGACGCGAATCTTCCTGGCGGTTGCGGCCTCCACTGGGTCAGCGTATTGGAAAGACCGAAGATGGGAGGGGTTCCGACTAAGTTCGGCGGAACCGACCCGAGGGGCGACTGCGCTGGCGGCGGCGCGGCGCCGACGACACCGGCCGCGGTCGCGACCAAGGTGACGGCGACGGCGAGCAGGCGGCGGCCGAGGCGCTCGAAGTGCAGCGTCTGCCAGCCCTCCTCCCTGGCCAGCTCGGCGAGCGGCGGGTCGGGGTTGACCGCGACCGGGTTGCCGACCGCGCGCAGCATCGGCAGGTCCGAGAGCGAGTCGGAGTAGGCGTAGGACTCGCCGAGGTCGATGTCGTGGGCGGCGGCGAAGCTCTCCATCGCCTCGACCTTGCCGGCCCCGTAGACGAAGGGGCCATCGAGGCGGCCGGTGAAGCTGCCTTCGGCGTCGACCTCGTAGCGGGTGCCGATCCCGCCCTCCATCCCGAGCACGCGGGCCAGCGACTCGACGATGTCGTTGCCGGCAGCGCTGACGATGAAGGCCGGGCGGCCGGCGTCCTGGTGGGCGTGGACCTCGGCCAGCATCTGCGGGTAGACGCGCGGCAGGATCTCCGCCATCACCTCCGGCTCCATCCGCGCGATCGTCACCGCCGGCACGCCGGCGATCAGCTCGCGCGCGACCTTCAGCACCTCGACGGTGCGCTCATCGGTGGTCCCGCGCAGGCGGTAGCGCAGGTGCTCGAACCCCCAGCGGGCGAGTTGACGGCGGCTGACGATCCCCTGCTGGGTGGCGACCCGGGCGAACTGCATCCCCGACGACCCCGCCATCAGGGTCTTGTCGAGGTCGAAGAATGCAGCCGCGCGGCTCACCGCCGGAGAACTCAGACCTCGACGACGATCGCGTCGCCCTGACCGCCGCCAGAGCAGATCGCGGCGACGCCGAGGCCGCCGCCGCGGCGGCGCAGCTCGTGCACCAGGGCGCCGACGATGCGCGAGCCGGAGGCGCCGATCGGGTGGCCGAAGGCGATCGCGCCGCCGTTCACGTTGACGTTCTCCTCGCCGATTCCGAGGATCCGCATCGAGCCGATCGCGACCGAGGCGAAGGCCTCGTTGATCTCCCAGAGGTCGACGTCCTCGGGCTTGCGGCCGATCTTCTCGAGCGCCACCAGCGCCGCGTTGCCGGGGGTGCGGGCGAGGTAGGCGAAGTCGTCGGCGACGGTGCCGTAGGAGAGCACCTTGGCGAGCGGCGTCTTGCCTTCCTTCTGCGCCCACTCCTCGGAGGCGACGACGATCGCGCCGGCGCCGTCGTTGACGCCGGGAGCGTTGCCGGCGGTGTGGGTCGCCCCCTCGCCGCCGACCGCCTTCAGCTTCGAGAGCGCCTCCAGGGTCGTCTCCGGGCGCGGCCCCTCGTCGACCTCGACGACGGTGTCGCCCTTGCGGCCCTTGACCGTGACCGCGACGATCTCGTCGGCGATCCGGCCGGACTCGATCGCCTCGCGAGGCGAGGTGCTGGGAGCGCTCGGCGAAGCGGTCCATGTCGACCCGGGTGATCTCCAGCTCGTTCGAGACCTCGCTCGCCTCGTTGATCATCTGCTTGCCGGTGAAGGCGTTGGTGAGCCCGTCGTGGGTCATCGCGTCGATCGCCTGCACGTCGCCCATCCGGAACCCGAAGCGCGCGTTCGGCAGCAGGTAGGGGGCGTTGCTCATCGACTCCATGCCGCCGGTCACCACGACCTCGGTGTCGCCGGCGCGGATCGCCTGGTCGGCGAGCCCGAGCGTGCGCATGCCGGAGGCGCAGACCTTGTTGATCGTTTCCGAGGGGACCTCCTTCGGGATCCCGCCCTTGATCTGGGCCTGGCGCGAGGGAATCTGGCCCTGGCCCGCCTGTAGAACCTGGCCGAAGACGACCTGCTGGACCTGCTCGGGGCTGACCCCGGAGCGGTCGAGGGCCGCCTCGATCGCGGTGCCGCCGAGCTCGGCGGGATCGACGCTGGCGAGTCCCCCGCCCATCTTGCCGATCGGGGTGCGGGCGGTTCCGAGAATGACTGAGCTGGGCATTCGGGCCTTTCTTACTTACTCCGGTGTAATCGAGTGGCGACAAGCATAGACTCGCGCCCGATGAAGGTGGACGTGCGTGACATCCCACACAGCGAGGCGGAAGCCGAGCTGGTTGCGATCGGGCTCTACGAGGGCGACTCGCTGACTCCCGAGGTCGGCGCGGCAAGCGGCGCGGCGGCGGCGAAGGGCGAGCGCGGGAAGCTGACGACGGCGTTCGCCGGCGAGCAGCGGCTGCTGATCGTCGGGCTCGGCAAGCGCGAGGGGGTCGACGCCGAGCGGCTGCGCGTCGCGGCGGCGCTGGTCGCCAAGCAGGCGGTCCAGATGGAGGCCGGCTCGCTCGCCTGGGCCCTGCCCGAAAGCGGAGACGACTTCGCTGCCGCGGAGGCGATCGTCACCGGCACCGTCCTCGCCGCCTACCGCTTCGAGCGCTTCAAGAAGCCGCCCGAGGAGGCGCCGGCGCGGCTGCAGGAGCTGACCGTGCTGGCGCCGGCCGATGTGGCCGAGGCCGCCGAGACCGCCCGTGTCTACGCCGAGGCCGCCAACCGGGCGCGCGACCTGCAGAGCACGCCCGCGAACTTCGCCAAGCCCGAAGACCTCGCCGCCCGCGCCGAGGAGATCGCCGCCGGCTCCGACGCCGTCAGTGTCGAGGTGCTCGGCCCCGCCGAGCTGGAGGCGAAGGGCATGGGCGGTCTGCTGGCGGTCAGCCAGGGCGGCCCGGTCGAGCCGCGGATGATCGTCCTGCGCTACGCCGGCGGCGGCTCGGGCCCGACCCTCGGCCTGGTCGGCAAGGGGGTCACCTTCGACACCGGCGGGATCTCGCTCAAGCCCGGGGCCGGGATGCAGGAGATGAAGTACGACATGTCGGGCGCCGCCGCGGTGCTGGAGTCGGTGGCGGCGATCGCCGAGCTCGGCCTCACGATCGACCTCGTCGCCGTCGTCCCCTCGACGGAGAACATGCCCTCGGGCACCGCGATCAAGCCCGGCGACGTGATCACCCAGTACAACGGCACCACGGTCGAGGTCAACAACACCGACGCCGAGGGCCGGCTGATCCTCGCCGACGCGCTGGCCTACGCGGTCGAGCTCGGGGCCGAGCGGATTGTCGACCTCGCGACCCTGACTGGAGCCGTGGTGATCGCGCTCGGCTCGACCTACGCCGCGGTGATCGCCAACGACGACGAGCTCGCCGAGGCGGTGGTCGAGGCCGGCACGCGCAGCGGCGAGCTCGCCTGGCGGCTGCCCCTGCACCCCGAGTACAAGAAGCTGATGAAGGGCACGGTCGCCGACCTCTCCAACCTCGCCTCGCAGCGCAAGGCGGGGACGATCACCGCCGCCTCGTTCCTCGAGGAGTTCGTCGGCGAGACTCCCTGGGCGCACGTCGACATCGCCGGCACCGCCTGGGACGTCGGCCGCGAGTACACCGGCAAGGAAGCCAGCGGCTTCGGCGTCCGCCTCCTCGTCGAGCTCGCCCGCGAGCTCGCGAACCCGTCCTAATACACGCTATGCGTGCATAAGCGCGGGCTGACGCTAGCCGCCGAGGATCATGCAGGTGGCGGTGCCGCTGGCGAGGAGCTTGCCGCTGCCGGCCGCGGTTAGGGATGCCTCGGCGGTCGCCTGTTTGCGGCCGCGATAGAGGACCCTCGCCTCGCAGAGGACGCGGCCGGTGTCGCGGCTGATCGGGCGCACGTACTTGGCCTCGAGCCCGAGCGAGGTGTAGCCGACACCGGCGGGCAGGGTCGTGTGCACGGCGCAGCCGAGCGCCGAGTCGAGCAGCGTCGCCGCGTAGCCGCCGTGGACGACGCCGATCGGGTTGTAGTGCTCCTCCCCCGGTTCGCCCTCAAAGATGACGCGCCCCTCCTCGAGCTCGATCGGCCGCAGCTGCATCGTCACCGCGATCGGCGGCGGCGGCATCTGGCCGGAGACGATCGCCCGCATGTACTCCATGCCGGTCATCGTCGCCCCGGCGGCGGCGGTCGCGACCGGGTCCTGCCAGACGAGCTCGCGGCGGCGGCTGGTCTCGGGGCTGCTGGCAGCGAACGCCTCGGCCACGTCCGCCGCCGTCGCGTCGGGCGCGAAGACGACGGCGTCCTCGCTCATCGGCCGCCCCCCGGCCGGGTCACGGTCGCCTCGCGAACCTGGCGCGAGCCCGACGGGTAATGCAGGTCGGCCGTGATCTCAGCCTGGCTGATCTCGATCCGCAGGCCCCTGCGGCGCTGGTCGTTGCGGTGTATGAGGTGTCCGAATCTCATGGTCGCCTCCAATCGGCGCGAGCGTTGGTTGCATCAAGAAACTGATGTAGCCCGCACCTTAGCCGAGATGGTTGCTTGATGCAACCAAGTGTGCGAAGATCACTCTCGTGCTGCGCCACGACTACCCAGGCCAGATCTGCTCGGTCGCCGGCGCTCTCGAGGTGATCGGCGAGCGCTGGTCGCTGCTGATCGTCCGCGACGTGATGAACGGCAACCGCCGCTTCGGCCAGCTGCAGCGCTCGCTCGGGGTCGCCCGCAACGTCCTTTCGGCCCGCCTGCAGCGGCTGGTCGAGGAGGGCATCCTCGAACGCCGTGCCTACCAGGAAAGCCCGCCCCGCCACGAGTACTTCCTGACCGAGAAGGGCCTCGACCTCTGGCCGGCATTGGTGGCCCTGCAGGGCTGGGGCGACCGCCACTCGACCGGCCCCGCGGGCCCGCCGATGCTGATCGTCCACAAGCAGTGCGGCGGCGCCGTCTCCGACCGCGGCCTCTGCGAGAGCTGCGGCGAGGTCCTCCACGCCCGCGACGCACGGGCCGTACCGGGCCCCGGCCTCGAGTCGGCGCTGGCCGGGCTCGAGGCGTCCAGCTAGCCCTCTTCCCTCCTTGCTCCGGTTCGCGGAGGAAGGTTGTAGCTTTGGCTGTACGGCCAAAGCGGGCGACGAGGAGGAACGGGAATGGCGACGGCGGCGGAGCTGCAGGTGCGGAACGAGGTCTTCATCGGGGGCGAGTGGGTTGCGCCGCAGGGCGAGGAGACGATCGCGGTGGTCAACTCGACCACCGAGGAGACGATGGGCACGGTCCCGGGGTGCACGGGGGCCGACGTCGACGCAGCGGTACGGGCAGCGCGGGCGGCCTTCGACTCCTGGTCGCAGACCTCGCGCGAGGAGCGCGCCGGCTACTCGAACGCGATCGGCGACGGCCTCGCCGAGCGGGCTGAGGAGATCGCGACGACGATCGCCCAGGAGCTGGGGATGCCGCTGAAGCTGAGTCGGATCATCCAGGCCGGCCTCCCCACCACCCACTTCAAGACGATGCCGCAGGTGATGGAGGAAGTCGCCTGGGAAGAGGAGATCGGCAACTCGCGGGTGCTGCGCGAGCCGGTCGGCGTGCTCGCCGCGATCACGCCGTGGAACTACCCGCTGAACCAGATCGCGGTCAAGGTCGCCCCCGCCCTCGCCGCCGGCTGCACGGTTGTCCTGAAGCCGAGCGAGGTGACGCCGCTGAACGCCTTCCTCTTGGCCGAGGTGATCGCCGCGGCCGGGCTGCCGGCGGGGGTATTCAACCTGGTCAGCGGCGCCGGGCCGGTGGTCGGCGAGGCGTTGGCCTCGCACCCGGAGGTCGACATGGTCTCCTTCACCGGCTCGACCCGCGCCGGGCGCCGGGTCTCCGAGCTCGCCGCGGCGACGGTCAAGCCGGTGGCGATGGAGCTCGGCGGCAAGTCGCCGAACGTGATGTTGGACGACGCCGATCTCGAGCGCGCGATCCCCGACGGGGTCGCCAAGTGCCTGCTCAACTCCGGCCAGACCTGCAGCGCCCTGACCCGGATGCTGGTCCCGCGCGAGCGCCTGGCCGAGGCCGAGCAGCTCGCCGTCGCCGCCGCCGAGGCCTTCACCCCCGGCGATCCCTTCGACGACTCCTCCCGGCTCGGACCGCTCGTCTCCGACGTCCAGCGCCAGCGCGTGCGCGGCTACATCGAGCGGGGCGAGGCGGAGGGCGCGAAGCTACTGACCGGCGGCGCGGCGGCGCCCGAGGGCCTCGAGCGCGGCTACTTCGTCTCCCCCACCGTCTTCTCCGAGGTGACGCCGGAGATGACGATCGCCCGCGAGGAGATCTTCGGGCCGGTGCTGGCGATCCAGCCCTACGCGGATGAGGACGACGCGGTGCGGATCGCCAACGACACCGAGTACGGGCTCGCCGGTGGCGTCTGGTCCGCCGACAAGGAGCGGGCGATCGCCGTCGCCCGCCGCATCCGCACCGGCCAGGTCGAGATCAACGGCGGACCCTTCAACCCGTTCGCCCCCTTCGGCGGCTACGGCCTCTCCGGCCACGGCCGCGAGAACGGTCGCTACGGGCTGGAGGAGCTGCTGCAGGTGAAGAGCCTGCAGCTCTAGTCGCTCAGGCGCTGGGGGGCGTCGCGGTGATCTCGCCCTCGCCGCGAGCGACGACCTCAGCCGAGCGACCGACCCGCTCGCCGATCTCGAAGTGCCGGCAGATCGTCAGCTCGTGCTCGCGGCGCAGCGGCCGGGTCGGGTCGACGACCGGGGCCCCGCGCAGCGCCTCGCCGCGCTGGGCGACCCAAACGCCGAAGGGGGCGCCGGCGCAGTTGCTGATCGGCACGGCGACGACGCGGGTGTTGCGGCGGCGGCCGAGGCGGGCGATCAGCCAGGCCGGTTCGCCGTCCCGGCGATCGACGAAGAAGCCCTCGACCTCGCCGACGGCGTCGCCGTCGATCGCGGAGACCGGAGCGCCGAGCCAGCCCATCGCCTCGGACAGGGTCGGCGTCGGTCCGCCCTCAGCGCGTCGACATGGCGCTCCAGCAGCTCGGCCGCGGCGGAGGCGGGGTCGAGCTCGCGGCTGACCACGCGCTCGAGCAGCTCGGCGGTCCCAGGGTCCTCGCCGACGGAGGTTTCGAGCCGGCGGCGCATCCGCGCCGTGGCGATCCCGAGCACCTCGCTGCGCAGGTTGCGGGCGCGGCGCTCGGCCAGCGTCCCCGCCCCCTCGATGAAGGCGCGGTGCTCGTCGATCTTCGCGGCCAGCTCGTCGATCCCCTTGCCGCGGGCCGCCTCGGTGCGCAGGATCGGGACCTTCCAGCCCTCGGGGTCGTGGGAGAGCGCCAGCACGCCGCGGACCTCGCGCACCATCGTGTCGGTCATCGGGTGGTCTGCCTTGTTGACGACGATCACATCGGGGATCTCCATCACCCCAGCCTTCAGGGCCTGGATCGAGTCGCCCGAACCGGGCATCAGCGCGAGCACGATCGTGTCGGCGTGGTCGACGATGTCGATCTCGGCCTGGCCGACCCCCACCGTCTCGATCAGGACGTCGTCTTTGCCGGCGGCGTCCATCACCAGCGCCACCTGCAGGGCGGCCTCCGAGAGGCCGCCGAGGGCGCCGCGCGAGGCCATCGAGCGGATGAAGACGCCGGGGTCGAGGAAGTGGTCGGTGAGCCGGATCCGGTCGCCCAGCAGGGCGCCGCGGGTGAACGGGCTCGAGGGGTCGATCGAGAGCACCGCGACCTCGCGCTCGGCTTTGCGCAGCTCGCCGGTCAGGGCGCCGATCAGGGTGCTCTTGCCGACCCCGGGCGGGCCGGTGAAGCCGACGATCCGGGCCTTGCCGGTGCGCGGGTAGACCTCGCGGACCAGCTCCCAGCCGGCGGGGTCATCGGACTCGATCAGGGTGATCGCACGGGCCAGGGCGCGCTTGTCGCCGCTGACGAGGCGCTCGGCCAGGGGTGCGGTCTTGGCGGTATCCGTCAAGGCCGACCAGCATAGGCGTAGGCCCTTAGAGTTGCTCGGCCGTGTTCCGCTTCCTCGCGCAAAACGGGATGCTCAACCACCGCTACGGGAAGCTGCTGTGGCGCTACTCGTGGCGGCGCTGGCTAACCCGGGCGGGACGACGCTGGCGGACCGACGGCTTCGTCTTCTTCGGCCGCCGGCTCGAGCTGGAGGTCGGTAGGCGGGGGACGATCAAGTTCGGCCGCTTCGTCTGGCTCGGCGACGGAACCAAGGTCCGCTGCCACGAGGGCGAGGTCGAGATCGGGCGCAAGACGGTGATCGGCCAGGAGTGCACGATCTCCGCCTACCAGCGGGTGCGGATCGGCGAGCAGTGCGTGATCGCCGACCGGGCGATGTTCATCGACTTCGACCACGGGGTGGTCGAAGTCGAGCGGCCAATCCGCCTGCAGGGCATCTATAAGCGCGACGTCGTCGTCGGCTCCAACGTCTGGATCGGCTACGGCGCCTGCGTCCTGCGCGGGGTCAGCATCGGCGATAACGCGGTGGTCGGGACCAACGCGGTGGTGACCAAGGATGTTCCCGCCAACGCGGTCGTCGCCGGCATCCCGGCGCGGGTGGTGAGGATGCGCGAGGCGCCGGCCCAGCTGCGCTGGCCCGAGCCGGTCGAGCCGGACCCCCTGGCGCACACGACGCTGCAACCGCCGGCCTAGGCACGGCCCGTGGGCGTGCAACTCTCCCACCGCGGGCGCATCATTTTGTCTGCAAGACAACTGTCTGCGCTAGTAACGCTGCCGCGTCATGCGTCAACACCGGAAAATGCGCTCCGAGGCGGTTGCAATCCGCTTCGGCAAGAACCTCGCGCGGGCGCGACGGCTAGCGGCGCTCTCGCAAGAAGAGCTCGGCAACCGCGCCTCCCTGCACCGGACCGAGATCGGGATGCTCGAGCACGGGCAGCGGGTGGCGCGGATCGACACCGTGATCAAGCTGGCGGGGGCGATGGCGATCGAGCCCAGCGAGCTGCTCGTCGGGATCCACTGGACCCCGAGCGAACCGCGCGGCGGCGGCTTCAGCTTCAGCGGCGAGGGCGCCGCTACGCCGGACTAGCCTCGCCGACCAGGTCGGCGTAGACCGCGGCGGTGCTGGCGGCGACGTCGGCCCAGTCGAAGCGCAGCACGTGCTCGTGGGCCTCAGCGACGAGCCGGCGGCTGAGCTCGTCGTCGCGCAGCACCCGGACCGCGACCTCGCCCAGCGCCTCGGGGTCGTGGGCGGGGAAGCGCAGCCCCGCTTCCTCGTTCGGGACGACCTCGCGCAGGCCGCCGGTGTCGGCGACGATGCAGGGGCAGCCGGAGGCCATCGCCTCCAGCGCGACCAGGCCGAAGGGCTCGTAGATCGAGGGCACCACGGTGAGGTCGGAGATCCGGTAGAGCGAGTGCAGGACGTCGTCGCCGATCCAGCCGAGGAAGGTGCCGTGGTCCATCAGTCCCAGCTCCTCGGCCTGGCGGTGCAGCTCGGCCTCGTGCGTACCCGAGCCGGCGACCAGGAAGCGGGTCCCCGGCGCCTCCTCGATCACCCGCGGCATCGCCTCCAACGCCAGCTGGAACCCCTTCTCGTAGACCAGCCGGCCGATCAGCAGGACCAGCTTCTCGTCGGGAGCGGCGAACTCCGCCCGCAGCCGCGCCAGCTCGGCCGGGTGCTGGCTCGGCAGATCCTCGGGGTCGATCCCGTTCGGGATCACCGTGACCAACTGCTCCTTGACGCCGAAGATGTCGACGATCTGCTCGCGCATGTAGTGCGAACAGGCGATCGTGCGGGCCGAGCGGTTGACGATCCAGCGCTCGACCCCGTGAATATAGGTCTGCGGGTGCTTGTCGACCCAGCCCTGGTGGCGGCCGTACTCGGTCGCGTGGATCGTCGTCACCAGCGGCGCCGAAAAGCGTTTTGAGAGGTGGTCGCAGGCATTGGCGACAAGCCAGTCGTGGCCGTGGACGACGTCGTAGCTGTAGCGGTCGCCGAGCTCGACCCCGGCGGCCAGCATGTCCGAGTTCATGCGCTCGACCCAGGCGACGAACTCACCGAGGTCGGTCGGTCGTTTCGGCTCACGGATGCGGTGGATGACGACGCCGTTGGTGCGCTGCTCGGCCGGCGACTCCTCGCCGCCGCGAGTCAGCACGTGGACGTCGACCCCCCGCTCGACCAGCCCCTCCGAGAGCTTGCGGACGTGGCGCGCGAGGCCGCCCTCGATCAGGGGTGGGTACTCCCAGGAGAGGATCAGGATTCGGTTCATCGTGTGAGTCTCAGGGCTCCAAGAGGGGCGCGAGACTCATGTCCGGGGCAAGCGAACGCATACGCGAATCGGTGTCGAATGGAGAGTCTATGGCCTCCAGCATCGCCTCGGCGTGATCGGTCGCGCGGCGGTAGGCGTAATCGCCCGCCTGGCCGCGCTTGTCGAGGAAGGCCCAGTCGCTGGCCTGGACCGCAAGCAGCTCGCGGGCTGCGCGGGCGGCGGCCTCGCCGCGCAGGCCGTTGGAGAGCGCCCGCAGCAGCCGCAGCTCCAGCCGGCGGGCGCCCCAGGCGAGGTCAGCGACGGGGGGCGAGTCCCACGTGCTCAGGTCCTTGTCCTCGCCCCAGGTCGAGGCGCGCAGCTCGCGCTGCTGCGGCTGGTGCTCGGCGAGTGCCCGGGGGACGTCGAGCAGCCGCACGCCCGCGGCCTCGGCGTCGTCGAGCACCGCGCGCAGCCAGATCGGCCCCTCCGACCACCAGTGGCCGAGCAACTCGGTGTCGATCGCGAAGACCAACAGGCCGCGACGGCCGCGTTTGGCCTTGTACTCGCGCAGGCGGGAGCTGACGGCGGCGAGGAACTCGCCGGCCTGGCGCCGCGCCGCGGTGGCCGCCGCCTCCGGGTCATAAGCGCCGCCACCGATCCTCCAGATCCTGATCCCGCGCAGCGACTTGCCTTCGAACTCGGCGTGGGCGGGGTCGGAGGGGTAGCCGTCGAGCGACCAGAGCCAGTCGACCGCCTCCCAGTCGATCGGCAGCGCCACCGGGCCGGCCGCGGTGCTGACCGGGGCGAGCGCGGCGAGCGGCTCCTCGTGGGCGCTCTGGTCGACGCAGAACCAGCCGACGCCTTGCTCGGCGAGCCGCCACTCGAGCCCCGGCGCGTAAGCGCACTCCGGAAGCCAGACGCCCCCGTCCCAGCCGAAACGGCGCCGGTGCGAGCGGGCGCCGGCGTCGAGCTGCAGCGCCAGCCCCTGTCGGGTCGCCAGCAGCGGCAGCACCGCGTGGGTCGCGGCCGAGCCGGCCAGCGCCACCCGCCCCTCCTCGCGGGCGCGCTGGAAGGGGCGCAGCGGGTCGCCGCCGTCGGCGTCGAGCAGCTCCAGCGCCCGCCGGTAACGCTCCAGCTCGCCTTCGCAGGCGGGCCGGCACTCGGCCGGGACCTCGCGCAGGTCGGCTTCGGCGGCGCCGATCCGCCACTCGACGAGGAAGTCGCGCAGGCGCTGCGCGGCGCCGGCGTCCTCGAGCTGGTCGGCGAGCACCGGGGTCACGGTCAGCGTCAGGTCGCGCGCCACCTCGAGCACCGGCAGGTAGGAGCGGATCACCGCGTCGAACAGCCACTCCTCGCCGAACGGGTAGGTGCCGAAGCCCTCGACGTAGGGCATGTGCGAGTGCAGGACCAGCGCCAGATCGCCGGCGCTTTCGCGCCGGCTCATGCTGGCACCGCCCTCATCCGAGGCGGCAGACCGCTAAGAAATCGAGGGCGCTGTCGAGATCGCTCTCGCGCAGGCGGAAGTCGGAGGCGGCGATCGCCGGCGTGAAGCGGTCGTAGAAGAGCTTGGTCAGGCCGAGGCGTTTGTGGACGCTGTCCCAGCCGAGCTTGATCGCCAGCTCATGCGCGCGCAGCTTGCCGGCGTGGAAGAGGCCGAGCAGCTCGACGTCGGGGAAGTGCCCCGAGCAGAGCTGGCGGAACTCCTCAGCCCGGTACTCGTGTACGTGCCAGGGGTTGTCCGACTTCTCCGCCCCCGGCGGCGCCAGGGTCAGCAGGTTCGGGGTCGAGACGTAGACGACTCCGCCCGGGCCCAGCATCGACTTGAAGTGCTCGAGGATCGCGCCGGGGTCCTGCACGTGCTCGATCGTCTGCAGGAAGACGACCGCGTCGCAGGGCTCGGCGAAGCCTTCGACCAGGTCGCGCTCGAAACGCAGGTTGGGGCGCACGTAGCGCAGGCGGGCGTGCTCGTGGGCCTCGGGGTTGGCGTCGACCCCGACCACCGCGCCGGCGGAGGCGGCGAGCACGTCGGAGCCGTATCCCTCGCCGCAGGCCATGTCGACGACGCGCTGGCCGGCAGTGCAGGCCGCAATCCACTCGTAGACGACCAGGTGGCGCCGGTACCAGTAGTTCTCCTCGGGCACGTCGGGCAGGGTGCGCTCGCCGGTCAGCGGCAACGGCGGCACCCCCGGTGGCTGGTTCTGCTGCAGGTAAGTCCCCTCCACAATCCCAGACCGTATTAGAGTTCCCGCGCGATGCCGGCCTCTCCCTCCGCCACCCCGGAGCACATCAAGGACGTCAACACCCGCTACCACGACGCCGCCGCCGAGGAGTACGACGCCAAGTGGGGCATCGACTTCGGCGACATCGGCCAGCGACAGGTACGCCTGAAGCTGGTCAAGGCGCTGGGCGGGCTCGACGGCCGCTCCTTCGGCGACGCCCTGGAGATCGGCTCCGGCACCGGCTACTTCTCGCTCAACCTCGTCCAACTCGGAGTGATCGAGCGGCTTACCGCGACCGACATCTCGCCGGGGATGCTGAAGCAGCTCGCGGCGACCGCCGACGCGCTCGGCCTCGAGGGCGTGACCACGGTCGCCACCGAGGCCGAGGAGCTGCCTTTCGAGGACCAGAGCTTCGACCTCGTCCTCGGCCACGCGGTCCTGCACCACATCCCCGACCTCGACAAGGCCTTCGCCGAATTCCGCCGCGTCCTGCGGCCGGGCGGCATGGTCGCCTTTGCCGGTGACCCCTCGCGTTACGGCGACCGCCTGGCGGCGCTGCCGAAGCGGACCGGCCTGCTCGTCGCCCCGGTCTGGCGGCGCCTGGTCGGAGCCGAGCACCGCGCCGTCGCCGAAGCCGAAGAGTCCCACGACCACTCGCTGGAGAGCGAGGTCGACGTCCACGCCTTCGCCCCCGCCGACCTGCGTCAGCTGCTCGACCGGGCCGGCTTCGAGGACCGCCACGTGGGCGGCGAGGAGCTGCTCTCCAACGCCTGGGGCTGGGGACTGCGCACGGTCGAGTCGAGCGCCGAGCCCGAATCGGTCCCCTTCCGCTGGCGCCGCTTCGCCTTCCGCAGCTACATCGCGCTGCAGAAGATCGACTCCCGCCTGCTCGAGCCCCACCTCCCCGCCGAGCTCTTCTACAACCTGCTCGTCTCCGGCCGCAAGCCGAGCTAGAACCGCAGCCGGGCGCGGTAGAGCTTGGTGCGGCCTTCGATGCCCTTCAGCCGGCGCTCGCCGATGAAGGTGAACTTGAAGAACTCCTCGCCGACCGCATTCTTCGTCACCTCGTCGACCACGACGCTGCCGGGCCGGGCGACGCCGGTCACCCGGCTGGCCAGGTTGACGGCGCGGCCGTAGTAGTCGCCGGACTGCGGCAGGGTCGGGCCGGTCGCGAGGCCGGCGCGCAGCAGCGGGAACTCGTCGCCTTCGGCCTCGGCGGCGGCGATCAGCGCGAGGCTGGCGCGCAGCAGTGGCGCCGGCTCGGAGGAGACGAACATCGCCGCGTCGCCGATCGTCTTCACCAGCCGCACCGGCGGCTCGGCTACCGCGGTCGCCATCTCCTCGAGCCGACCGGCGACGAGGCCGAGCTCCTCGGCCGGGATCTCCTCGCCGAGCTGGGTGAACTCGACCAGGTCGGCGAAGCAGACGGTGAGGTTGACGGTGCCGCGCACGTCACCGGAGGCGAGATCCTCGGTGGCGATGACGTCGCGGCGGATCTGCTCCAGCATGTTTGCCTGCACCGCATGGACCAGGGTCGGGCCGACCAGCGGCATCATGAACTCGGCCGCCGCGACGAAGCGCAGGGCGATGTCGCGCTCGCTGTCGCCCGGCTGGGCCAGCGCTTTGATCGCCAGCTCGCGGTTGGCCTCGGCGATCCGCGCCGAGCCCATCCCGATCGTCCGCGCGACCTGCATCATCCCCTCCTCCGGCAGACCGGCCTCGCGGAAGGTCTTGATCCGCCGCGCCGCTTCGAGGTCGGCCTCGGTACCGCGCGGCTCGTCGGGGTCGGTGTAGGGAACGCCGAGGGCGGCGCTGAAGCGGCGTAGAAGGTCGAGCGGGACGCCGGAGATCTCGGCGATCTCACGCGCCGTGTAGCGACGCCCGTCGCCGGCCAGGGCGCGCTCGACCGGCAGCAGCGCGAGGCGCCCGGCGGCGACGGCGTCCTTCAGCTCCTCCAGGGTGGCGCCGTCGGCGGCCAGATGCTCGAGCAGCCGCAGGCGCTCCTCGCGGCCGCCGTCGGCGACCCCGTCCAGCAGCCCCTCGGCCTCGAAGTCGATCACGCGCTCGCCACCGCCCCGCCGCGGCGCGGATCACCGCCGCCACTCAGGGCCCCGCTGCCCGGATCCCGCGCCACCGCCTGCACGCCGCCGAAGAATAGGTTGAGCGCCGGCCAGTGGACGACCGGCGTGCCGCGCGCCTCGATCCGCGCCAGCGCCGCCACGTCGAGCCCCGGCTCGGCCTGGACCGCACCCGCCTCGAAATGCAGCCGCGGCGCCCGCACCGCGTCGGCCGCCGAGAGGCCCTGCTCGACCACTCCGACCACGGTCTGCAGGATCGCCGAGCGGATCCTGTTGGAGCCAGCGCTGCCGACGCCGAGCGCGATCTCGCCGTCGCGCAGGACCACGGTCGGCGCCATCATCGAGGAGACCCGCCGCCCAGGCGCAATCCGGTGGAAGCCGAGCGGGTGCAGGTCCTCCTCCCCCAGCATGTTGTTGAGGATCACCCCGGTGCCCGGCACCAGCACCCCTGAGCCGGAGCCGTTGGAGCAGGTGACGCTGGCGCAGGTCCCGGCGGCGTCGAGGACCGAGACGTGGGTGGTCGAGCCGAGCAGATCGGCGGCGACGAGGTCGAGCCCGCCGGCGGCGAGGAAGCTCGCCTCCATCCCCTCCTCGTAGAGCGCCTCGGCGAACTCGAGGCCGCGACGGTCGTTGGCGGCGGCGAGAGCGGCGACCAACTGCTCGGGACCGCTGGCCGGACCTAGTCGCTCCAGCAGCCCGAGGCTGTAGGCGAGGAGGATGCCGCCGGAGGACGGGGGCGGGTTGGTGAAGACCTCGGCGCCGCGGAAATCGGCGCTGATCGGGCGGCGCTCGATCGCCTCGTAGGCGGCAAAGTCGGCGCGGCCGAGCGTGCCGCCCTGCGCGCCGACGAACTCGGCGAGCGCCGCCGCGACCTCGCCGCGGCAGAAGGGCTCGGCGCCCTCGGCGGCGAAGCGTTCGAGCCCCACAGCGAGCTCCTCGAAGCGGAACGTCTCCCCCTCCCGCAGCGTCCTACCCTGCGGGGCGTAGAGCTCCCGCGTGCCTGGCAGACGGGCGTGGATCGGCTCGAGAATCTCCAGCAGGTAAGCCTGCTGGACGTTCAGCGGCAGGCCGTCGCGGGCGAGCCGGATCGCGGGCGCGGCGAGCGCCGCCAGCGGCATCGTCCCGAACCGCTCCAGCGCCCGGACCAGGCCGGCGGCAGTGCCGGGAACTCCGCAGGAGGTCGGGCCGACGAAGAACGTCTGCGAGGTCTCGGCGTCGAAGTGGACCGGGACCGGAACCAGCTCCGCCCGCCGCTCGATCCCCTCGAGCCCCGGCGCGGCGACGAAGAAGTCGATCAGGGTCTGCTCGGCGCCGGCGCCGCCTTCGCGGTGGACCAGCATGTAGCCGCCGGCGCCAAACCCGGTCAGCGGGCTCTCGGCCGCGAAGGAGGCGAGCACGGCTCCGATCGCCGCGTCGACCGCGTTGCCGCCTTCGCGCAGCACCTGGGCCCCGGCCTCGGCGCTCTGCGGATGGCCGGCGGCGACTACACCATTCATTTCAAAAGCCCACGGAGCGCACCAGGCGCCGCGGCTGGGGACCCCTAACCCGGGAGGAACTCGGGGACGTCGATGCCGAGGTCGCGATCGCCGGAGCGAGGGGCGCGGCGCTCGCCGCCGGCGTCCTTGGTGCGGCGGATCGTCGGCTCGGCGGCGCGGCGCGGCGTGCTCGGGCGGCCGTCGAAGCGGGTGGCGACGACGGTGACCCAGATCTGGTCCGTGAGATCGTCGTCGACGTTGGCGCCGAAGATGATGTTGGCGTCGGGGTGGGCGGCCTCGCCAACCACCTTCGCGGCCTCGGAGACCTCGACCAGCGAGAGGTCGGGGCCGCCGGTGATCGAAAGCAGGATCGCGCGGGCGCCCTCCATCGAGGTCTCCAGCAGCGGCGAGGAGATCGCTTTTTCGGCAGCGAGGACCGCGCGCTCGTCGCCGTAGGCCATGCCGATGCCGAGCAGCGCCCGGCCGGCGTCGGACATGATCGTCCGCACGTCGGCGAAGTCGAGGTTGATCACGGCGGGCAGGGTGACCAGGTCGGAGATCCCCTGGACGCCCTGGCGCAGCACGTCGTCGGCGACCTGGAAGGCTTCGACCATCGAGGTCTGCTGGTCGAGCACCTGCAGCAGCCGGTCGTTGGGGACGACGATCAGCGTGTCGACCTCGGCGGCGAGCTCCTCGATCCCCTTGTCGGCCTGGGTGCCGCGGCGGCTGCCCTCGAAGCTGAACGGTTTGGTCACGATTCCCACCGTGAGCGCGCCGACCTCGCGGGCGAGGCGAGCGACGACCGGGGCGGCGCCCGAGCCGGTGCCGCCGCCGGCGCCGGCGGCGACGAAGACCATGTCCGAGCCCTTTAGCAGGCGCTTGATCTTGTCCTGCTCGGCGAAGGCCGAGCTGTGGCCGACCTCGGGGTCGGCGCCGGCGCCGAGGCCGCGCGTCTGCTCGTCGCCGATGTGAACGGTGACGTCGGCAACGCAGAGCTGCAGGGACTGGAGATCGGTGTTGACCGCCATGAACTCGACCCCGGGGATGCGGGCGTCGACCATCCGGTTGACGGCGTTGACGCCGGCTCCACCGACGCCGACGACCTTGATCACCGGCTGGTGCGGCTCGCCGCTGCCCGGCGGCTCGTAGGCCGGCTCCTCGCGCCCGTAGCGCGGCGGACCCGGCAGGAAGTCCTCGCGATCGCGCGGCCGCGGTTCCTCGTTGAAGACCCTTTTCAGCCGTTCGGGAGCACTTTCTGAACTCGAGGGAAGCTCCTCAGCTTGCGGCTCTTCGGCCGCGTGATCGTACGGACCCCCGGCGGCGGCAGCCGGCGCGGCCTCTGACGCGGGTGGAGCGGGGGAAGACGTCTCGGTCGAAGCTTGCGAGGCCGGGGTGTCTTCACCGGCGGGACCCGCGTCCCGGGTCGCTTCGTCCGCCGCAGCTTTCTTCGCCTCGGCCGGATCGTCGCGGCCGTACCTCGGCGCCTCGGGCGGATCCTGGGGCGCATCGTCCGCGGTCGAGCGGAAGAGATCAGCGAGGGGACCCTCGCGCATACTTGCGCGCTTGTTACGCCGAGCCATTCGCCAGGACCTCCTTCGCCAGCTCCCGGTAGTAGTTCGCGGCGCTGCTGCCGGAATCGTACTTGAGGACGCTCGCACCTTTGACGGGCGCCTCGGCGAATTTGATCGCCTTTTTGATGCGGGAGCGGAAAACGAGGTCCCCGAAGTTCTCCTCGAGGATCTCCACCGCCTCCTTGGCGTGGACGGTCCGCGAGTCCAGCATCGTCGGCAGGATGCCCTCGATGCGAACGTCTGGGTTGAGGTTCTCCTGAATCATCTTCAAGGTGTTCTGGAGCTGGACCAGTCCGCGCATCGAGAGATACTCGCATTGCACGGGGACGATCACCTTGTTCGCCGCAGTCAGCGCGTTGATCGTCAGCAGTCCGAGGCTCGGCGGCGTGTCGATGCAGACGAAGTCGTAGTTGGCAGCAACCTCTTTCAGCGCTTTCTCCAGCGAGCGCTCGCGGCCGATCTTCGTGCTCATCGCGATCTCCGCGCCGGCCAGGTCGATCGAGGCGACGGCGATGTCGATCTCGCGCTTGACGATGATCTCGGAGATCGGCATGTCGTTGACCAGCACGTCGTAGAGGCTCTTCTCGACCTTGTCGGGGTCGATCCCCTGGCTCATCGTCAGGTTTCCCTGGGGGTCGAGGTCGATGCAGAGCACGCGGTAGCCGGACTCGGCGAAGGCGACGGCGAGGTTGAGCGTCGTCGTCGTCTTCGCGACGCCGCCCTTCTGGTTGGCGAAGGCGATCACGTCGGGCGTCTTCACCGGCGCCTCCTCATCGCTCTGCCGGCGGGGCAACGAGGTCCTGGCGCATCGGCGCGAGCAGGTCGGAAGCCTTCATCCGGCCGTCGTCCTCTTCCTCGACCGCGGGCTCGGACTCCCGCTCGGCGACCTCGACGGTCGCGACCGGGGCGGCCTCGTGCTCGGGCTCACGGACGGGATCAGGCTCGTGGACGGGCTCCGGATCGGGAGCTTGGACAGCCTCCGGCTCGAAGTAACGGTCCTCCTCGTGGGCCTCGAACTCCTCGCCATACTCCTCGGCGGAATCCAGCGGCCCGGGTTCCTCGTACTCGGGCACGACTTCTTCCATCCGCTGAAGCTCGTCGGCGATCGGGTGAGCCTCCTCGACGGTGACCTGCTTGCGCTTGGACTTGCGGCTTAGAAATCCCATTGCGCGGATATTCGGATATGGACCGGCTTTTCCTGCCGGGTGGCGAAATTGCTAGGAATTGCCCGATACCCGATCTCCTCGACAAGCGATTGGTGATCGTCACCGGCAAGGGTGGCGTCGGCAAGACGACCGTGGCGGTGGCGCTGGGGCTGCGGGCGGCGGCCGCAGGCAAGCGCACGATCGTCTGCGAGGTCTCCTCGCAGGAGAACGCCTCGCGGTTCTTCGATCACGCGGCGGTCGGCTTCCACGAGGTCGAGATGGAGGAGAACCTGTGGTCGATCTCGATCGACCCCGACGAGTCGATGCGTGAGTACGTGCTGCTGCAGCTGAAGGTGCGGGCGATGCGCGACATGCTGTTCCGCAGTCGCATCTTCAATTACCTCGCCGCGGCGACCCCGGGGCTGAAGGAGCTGGTCACGATCGGCAAGATCTGGGAGCTGGCGCAGCTCGACCGCAAGGTGAAGAAGGGGCGCAAATACGACCTGGTGATCGTCGACGCCCCCGCGACCGGGCACGGGGTCGGGTTCCTGCAGACGCCGCGGACCTTCGCCTCGATCGCCCGGGTCGGTCCGATCCACTCGCAGGCCCAGCAGTTGGACCGCCTGATCACCGACCACGAGCACACCGGCGCCGCGATCGTCGCCCTGCCCGAGGAGATGCCGGTCAACGAGTCGGCGGCGCTGGAGCGCGACCTACGCGACGAGGTCGGGGTCGCGGTCGACCGCGTCTACCTCAACGGCCTCTACCCCGAGCGCTTCTCCAAAGCCGAGGCGGAGCGGCTGGCGAAACTGGCCGAAGGGGAGAACGGCGCCGCGCGGGCGGCGGCGCGGGCGGCGCTCTCCGAGCACGGGCGGGCGCGCTCGCAGCGCGCCCAGCTGGCGCGCCTGCGGCGCCGCGTCGAGGCGCCGGTCAAAAGCCTGCCGTTCCTCTTCGAGCCCGAGCTAGGGGTCGAGTCGGCGCGCCGGCTCTCGCGGAGGCTGGGCTGATGCCGACCCTGCTCGAGGTGCTCGAGAGCAAAGAGATCTGCATCTGCGCCGGCTCCGGCGGGGTCGGCAAGACGACCACCTCGGCCGCGATCGCGACCGGGATGGCGGCGCGCGGGCTGAAGGTTTGCGTGCTGACGATCGACCCGGCGAAGCGGCTCGCCGACTCGCTCGGGCTGAAGGAGCTCGGCAACGAGGCCAGGCGGATCGACCCGGCGCTGTTCGAGCAGCAAGGAGTCGAGATGAAGGGCGAGCTGTGGGCGATGATGCTCGACCCCAAGCAGACCTTCGACGAGCTGATCGCCCGCCAGGCGCCCGACGAGGAGTCGCGCGACCGGGTCCTGGAAAACCGGATCTACCAGCAGATCTCCGGCGCCCTCGCCGGCTCCCAGGAGTACATGGCGATGGAGAAGCTGTTCGAGCTGCACACCGAAGGCGACTTCGACCTGCTCGTCCTCGACACCCCGCCGACCCGCAACGCGCTCGACTTCCTCGACGCGCCAAAACGGCTGACTCAGTTCATCGAGGGCAAATCGCTGCGCATGTTCATGAAGCCGACCGGACTGGCGGCGAAGGTCGCCGGGCGCGGCGCCTCAGTCGCCCTGGGGATCTTCAAACGGATCGTCGGCTTCGACCTGCTCGCCGACCTGGCCGAGTTCTTCAACGCGTTCAGCGGCATGGTCGACGGCTTCCAGGCGCGGGCCAAGCGGGTCAACAAGCTGCTCGCCGAACCGACCACCTGCTTCCTCGTCGTCTGCGGCCCCCAGGGTGAGCCGATCGACGAGGCGGTCTACTTCCACCGCAAGCTGGTCGAGGCGAAGCTCCCCTTCGGCGGCGTGATCGTGAACAAGGTCCACTACCCGGCCGAGCAGCTGCGCGGCGAGGTCGACGATCTGCCCGAGACGCTGGCCGGGAAGCTCGGCGACGAGGATCTGGCCAAGCGCGTCGCCGCCAACTTCGCCGACTACCAGGCGCTGGCCGAGCGCGACGCCCGCAACATCGAGCACCTCGCCTCCGAGCTACGCACCAGCGGCGTGATCCGCGTCCCCTACCTCGACGAAGACGTCCACGACCTCGCCGGCCTCGCCCAGATCAACCGCTACCTGTTCGCCACCGGCGAGGAGCGCGTGGCGATGGCCGCGGGGCTCGCTTAGTCGCTGAAGCTGCCGCGGCGGCTGTACTCGAACTCCAGGTGGGAGACCTCCCAGTCGGAGTCCGGGACCGGGAAGAGGTGGCGGACGCGCGGGGTGTCGATCCGCTCGCGGTGTTGGAGGTCGCGGTCGAGCTCGGTCGAGGGCGCGGGCCATTCGAGCGAGTCGCCGGGGCGGGCCTCGGAGACCTCGTCGAGCCAGGGCATCGCCGTGACCTTGATCTCACCTTCGGCCGGGATCGGCTCCATGATGCGGGTCTCTTGGTCCATGTCCAGCTCGTCCTCCTGCTCGTCTGATTCGGTTGCGGGGGGCACGTGTTCGATGCGGAATTCGGCGGGCGCCGGAGCGAGCTCGGGCTCTTTGGCCGGCTCGTAAGCATCGACCGCCTGGGGCGGCTCTGGGACGATCGGCTCCGGGATATCGGCGGCGATCGCGATCTCGGCGTCGCCCTCGGCCAGCCCGTTGGCGATCAAGGTCTCGTCGGCGGTACCGATCAGGTCGCTGCCGAGCTCGCCCAGCGCGGCCTCGCGCAGGAGGCGGCGGGAGCCTTCCTCAACCCAAGCGGCGAGGGCGATCGCGTCAGGCAGCGAGCGTCCGTTCATCATCTCCCGCTCCAGCTCCAGCACCTGCTCGACCTTTTCGCGCGCCTCGATCCGGTCGAGGTCCTCGTCGGCGATCAGCGCCGCGGCGCGCATCGGCAGCGAGGCGCCGACCGGGCCGTGGCCCTCGAGCACCGCGCGCAGCGCCAGCAGGTGGTCACTCAGGCCCTCCAGCGCGCTCTCGCGCTCGCAGCCCATATCGAAGCGGCCGACCGCCCAGGTCAGGGCGCCGTCGGGGTCGGGGCGGGACTCAAGCGTGCTCGCGAACTCGGCCAACTCCGCGGCCTCGGCCTCGTCGAGGCGGTAGCCGCCCGGCCGGGTCGAGGGAGCGCCGGTGGCGACGCGGCGCCAGTTGTCGGCGCCGGTCGGGGCGAAGGCGTAGGGGCCGAGGCCGATGCCGCCGCTTTTGAACAAACGCATCACGCTGATCAGCTCGCGCAGTTGCAGCAGCGCCACTTCGGTGCCGCCGTCGGCGTCCTGCTCGGCGACCGCGAGGTACTGCGGCTCCCAGGCCGCCCTTCCCATTCCCTCGCTGCGCATCGCGTCGATCGGGGCCTCGATCGAGTCGGCGCGGACGATGCGGACGTCGTGCGGCAGTTGCAGGCGCTGGACTGACATCCGCAGGCCGACGATCGGCACGATCAGGACGTCGGCGTCGTCGGCGTCACGGCCTTCGGCGTCGAGCGAGGCGAGCGCCTCCTCGAGCCGGCCGCGGTCGAGGGCGAAGCCGCTCGAGTCCTCCCAGAGGCTGGCCAGGAAGACGACCAGCATGCGCTCGGCGCGGGCGCCGGGATCGGGAGCGACCGACTCGCCGCGATCCTCCAAGTAGGGAGCGGCGACGCCGGCCTCGATCGCGGCCTCCCGCGCCGGCGCGAAGCCGGGCAGGCCGCGGAGCTCGTCGGCGTGGTCCTCGACGTAGCGGCCGGTCATCGGCACGTAGCTGTAGAAGGGAATCTCCTCGCCGCTCTCGGCGCCGACGTCGAAGGGGATCTCCTCGCCGCTGGCGACGAGAGTCGCGAGCCGGGTGGCAGCCTCGGTGGCGAGGCGCTTCAGCGCTTCATTCAGCAGAAAGTCACGCACGCCTGGGGCTTCCGCTCCCCAGGCACGGCTCCTGCGTCTGCACGCTGCCTTGCAAGCAGCGGGACCTGGACGTTTGACCTAGACCGCGGCGGCGGGCTCAGCCAGGTCGGCACCCTCGCCGAGGAGCCAACGGGTCCCGTAGCTACGCATGTCTTCGATCAGCGGAACCAGGGCCTCGCCCTTGGCGGTCAGCGCGTACTCGACCCGTGGCGGGACCTCGGGATAGGTGTGGCGCTCGACCACGCCCTCCTCCTCCAGCGCCCGCAGACGCAGCGAGAGCGTGCGCGGGCTGATCCCCTCCAAACTGCGCTCCAACTCGCAAAAGCGGCTGTTGCCGGCGGCCAGGTCGCGGATCAGAAGAAGGGTCCACTTGCCGCAGACCACTTCCGCGGTGCGACAGACAGGACAGGTCGAGTTGCTCTCGGCGCTCATGACAACGTTTCCTCCGCGGTGGGTGGACCGCTTGCTTTAACAAGTGTAGCCACATGGCTTCACTAACTGAAGCTTTGGGACATCGCCAGCCGGAATGCCAAATTTTGGGGATAGGGGCGGCTAAAGAGGGCTCGGGACCGTTCCGATGGGATTCGGGTGAGGATTGGCCCTGCCCAGAACCCCGCTCGCGAAGAGGGCTTCGTCCTGATCGAGATCCTGGTCAGCGCCCTCGTGCTGACGATCGCCTCGATCGGCGTGATCATGCTGCTGCAGACGACGACGCGCTCCCAGGCGGAGCTGCGCAACAGCTCCGAGGCCTACGCACTGGCGCAGGAAGACCAGGCCCGGATGGCCTCGATGCGGCTCGCCACCCTCAACAAACTCAACAACGTCCGGGAAGTGCCGGTCGGCGGCACGATCTTCAAAGTCCGCTCGCAGGGCGTCTTCATCAACGACAAAACCTCGACGCCCTCCTGCGGCGAGGGGACCTCCTCCGCCGACTACGTCGAAATCACCTCAACCGTCACCTGGACCGGGATGAGCTCGAAAGAAAAGGCAAAGATCGTCAGCGTCCTCTCACCCTCGAACGGCTCGCTCGACGCCAAAAACGGGACCCTGGCGATCGGGGTCACGACCAAGCAGCAGACGCCGATCGTCGGCGCCAAAGTCTCCGTCGGGTCATACACGGCCTTCACCGACTACCTGGGCTGCGCGGTCTTCGCCGACCTCCCCAAAGGTGACTACACGGCATCGGTCGACGGAACCGAACCCGGCGTCGTCAGCACGATCGGTAGCTCCACCCAGAGCAAGGAAGTGACTGTCGAGGCCACCGAGACCAAGACCGAGACGTTCGAGGCCGATCGGCCGGGGACGATCCAGGCGACGTTCCAGTACCTGAACCCAGCGAACGGACAGCTCGTCGCCGGCAAAGCCGACTCGGTGATGGTGACCCACGCCGAAATGCCGGAAGTCCGAGCGATCTGGACCGCCGGCGGCGCCCGCCAGACGACCGTGCCCCTGGCTCCGCTCTTCCCCTTCACCTCCTCCTACCGCCTCTACGCCGGGTTCTGCGGCGAAAGCAACCCTGACCCAGAAAAAAAAGGGCTGAACCCGACGGCATTTGCAACCGCCACCGCGATCCGGGACGACCACACCGTGGTGGCACCGCCAATCCAACTGCCGGTCTACGACCCGACGATCTGGAGCGGCACCAGCTCGTCGAGCAAAGGCTCGCCCCTCCCCAACGCCGACGTCCGGATAACCGACGCCAAATGCAAAAAAAGCGGGCTGTCCGTGACCCGGGAATTCACCACGAACGCGTCCGGAAAGCTGACCGAACTGGGGCTGCCGTGGGGCACCTACAACATCTGCGTCGACACCCAGCTGGGCAACGGATCCTCCGGCGTGCTCAAAAGGACCGCCGAAAACGTGGCGATCAAAAACCTCGCCGGCGCGACCACGGCTGACTTCTACATGGGGTCCGGAACCTCCGGGAAATGCTAAAGCGCCTGCAACAACACGCAAGCGACGAGCGCGGGACGACGCTGGTCGAGCTGATGGTCGGCCTCGCCGCCGGCCTCGTCGTCTTCGCGGCGCTGACGACCCTGGTCCTGCTGACCCTGAACACGACGAGCCGGGTCAGCGCCCGGGTCAACGCGACTCAGACCGCGCGGCTGACCCTTACCCGGGTGATCGACCAGCTGCACTCCGCCTGCATCGCGCCGAAGGTGCCGCCGATCCGCGCCGGATCCTCGGCCAGCGAACTGCAGTTCATCCACGCCCTCGGGTCGGCAGTCTCCCCGGTCCCAACGCTGACCAAAATAACCTACAGCGGCGGCACCCTGACCCAGCGCGACTACGCGTGGAGCTCTGGGACGACCCCGCTCTGGACGTTCAACGAAGCGAGCCCGTACCGCACCATCGCGCTCAGCAACCGGATCGCCCCGATAGCTGGGAAACCGATCTTCTCCTACTTCGGCAACGAAGGCGGCAACCTGACGACGCTCACTCCGGAAACCCTCGTCTCCGGAGTCCTGACGCTGGGCGGGGAAAAGGCGGCGAAAGCGATCCAGGTGACGATGACCTTCAAAGCCTCGCCGCCGGGCGGGAAAATCGAAAACGCGACCGCAGCCCGAATCCAGGGCAGCGCCTCGCTGCGCCTGACCGCGACCTCCTACAGCCCAACCGCCCCGGCGACGCCATGCCAGTGAAACGCCGCGACAGCGAGGCGGGCTTCACGATGATTTCGGTCGTCCTCGGGGTCACGCTGGTAATCGCGCTCTCCGTCGTCGCGGTCACGGCGGTCCGCGGCGACCTCGGCTCCAACCGCTACGACCTCAACCAGAAGCGCGCCTACGAGGCGGCGAAAGCCGGCGTCAACGACTACGTCTTCCACCTCCACGACGAAACCGACTACTGGGCCAAATGCACCAACGTGACGCCGGCAACCAACGCGGTCAACCAGGTCGGCTCGACCGCGAAGCGGCGCCCGGTCCCCGGCAACACCGGCGGCACCTATGCGATCGAGCTGCTGCCCGCTTCCGGCCAGACGACCTACACCCAGTGCGACCCGGCGAACCCGGGGCCGAGCATGCTCGAGTCCTCGGGGATGCTGAAAGGGACCTTCCGTATCCGCTCGACCGGCTACTCGGGAGGCGCCGAGGTCTCGATCGTCGCCACCTTCAAGCCGGCGACCTTCCTCGACTACGTCTACTTCACCCAGCGCGAGACCACCGACCCGGTGGCCTACGGCTACGCGCTGGGCACCCCGCAACGCACGGGGGTCGACGGCCAGTGCAGCAAATCGTTCGAGGAGGGACGGATGAACGCCGAAATCCCGAACCTCTCGAAAACGTACTGCGTGGTGATCTCCTTCGGCAAAGGCGACGTGATCAACGGACCGATGCACACCAACGACGCCTTCGTCTACTGCGAAAACCCGACGCTCGGCCGCTCACCCACCGACCCGATCGAGGTCAGCGGCCCCGACCCCGGCTGGTACGAGACCAGGGACATCATCAACAGCGGTTCGGGTTGCGCGAGCACCAACGTCAACGTCAAAGGCACCTTCTTCCCCGACTCGCCGGTGATCAACCCGCCGCCTTCCAACGCCGCCCTGCAGACGATCGCCGGGCTGAAATTCGCCGGTCAGGTACGGATCTGCCTCAGCGGCAACAACATGACCGCCAGCTACGGGAAATCCTGCACCGCCACGCCGCTTGCGTACTCAGGGACGTTCCCTGCCAACGGGGTGATCTACGTTGAAAACGTCGAATGCGACCCCGGCTACTCACCCTTCACCGTTACCTATCCGGAAACCTCCAAATGCGGCAACGCCTACATCCGCGGCGAATACTCGGGCCAGCTGACGGTCGCGGCCGCCAACGACATCATCATCGACGGGCACCTGAAACACAGCGGCGAAGGGGTTCTGGGCCTGGTCGCCAACCAGTTCGTCCGCGTGTTCCACCCCTACCCGTCACAGACGGCCACCAGCTGCGGCAGCGGCGGGCACGGCACCGGGACGATCGAAAGCCTGCGGATTGATGCCGCGATCCTGGCGATCGACCACTCCTTCATCGTCGACCACTACAACTGCGGCTCGAACCTCAAAAAACTCACCGTCAACGGCGCTATCGCGATGAAATACCGGGGGCCGGTCGGTACCCAGGCCGGCAACGGCTACATCAAGGACTACAACTACGACGACCGCCTGCGCTACATGCAGCCACCGAGCTTCATCCAGCCGGCGGAATCGGACTGGGTGGTAGGCCGCATGACGATCGAATGAGCCTCGAATTCTCCGAGTTCTAGGTACTTGCAGGGCAAAGGTTTTTGCGCCCATCTGTCGATCTAAGACGCAGTCGCAGTGCCCCGGGAGCCTCGCCCAGCGATGAAACTCAAGCTCAAGAACCCAGACATAAACCTCAACCCCGACATCCGCCTCAAGCGGGGCGTCGAGTCCAGCCTGGTCGGCCTCGAGATCGAGGCCGGCAGCATCGCCGCTGCCGAGGTCCGCAAGGACGCTCCGGGCGCGGTTGCGGAGGTCGCGACGCAGGCGTTGCCGACGGGTGCCTTCGACGACGGCGAGGTCGTCGATCCAGCTGCGGTCAGCGCTGCCCTGCGCGTCCTCTTCGAGAACCACGGGCTCTCCAAGCGGGTGCGCCTCGGGATAGCCAACCAGCGCGTAGTCGTGCGCACGATCCGGCTACCGGCGATCGAGGACCCAGCCGAGCTCGACTCGGCGGTCCGCTTCACCGCCCAGGAGCAGATCGCGATGCCGCTCGACCAGGCGGTGATCGACCACCGGGTGATCGGAGGAGTCGCCGCCAGCGAGGGTGCGCCACCGCAGATCGACGTGATGGTCGTGGCAGCCCGGCGCGACATGATCGCCGCCTCCCTGCAGCCGCTCCGCGATGCCGGCCTCGAACCTGTCGGGGTCGACCTCGCGGCCTTCGGGATGATCCGCGCGCTCGCCGAGGCAGCCCCGCTAGCGATGGCGACCGACCCCGACGCGACCGCTCCGCCCCCGACCGCAGTCCTCTACTGCCACGTCGGCGACGTCACCAACCTGGCGATTGCCAAGGGCCGGTCCTGCCTTTTCACCCGTGTTTCCCCCGCCGGGCTCGACGACGTCGCCGGCTCGCTGGCGGTGGCCACCGGGCTGAGTCAGGAGCACTCCCGGGCCTGGCTCGACCACACCGGCCTGTCCCGCCCGCTGGCCGAGATCGAGGGCGAACCGGGCGTTCTCCAGCAGGCCCGCGACGCGCTCGAACGCGGTGCCGACAAGCTGCTCGACGAGCTGCGGCTCACGCTCGACTTCTACGGCAATCAGGAGGCAGCCGCTGCCGTCGACCGAGTGGTCCTCTGCGGCCCCGGCAGCGCGATCGCCGGCCTGCCCGCGCGGCTCGAAGCCGGCCTCGGAGTTCCGATCGAGCCGGCCAGGCCGGCAGCACTGAACGGGCTTGACGACGCCTCGGCAGCTCGCCTGACCCTTCCCTACGGTCTCGCCCTCGAGGAGTAGCGGTGCGCCCCGTCAACCTGATCCCCGAGGAGCAGCGAATCGGCGCGCGGCCGGCGCTGCGCAGCGGGCCGACCGCGTACATCATCGTCGGCGCCCTGGTCGCCGCCCTGCTCGGGGTCACGGCCCTGGTCACTACCGGCAACCGGATCGACGACCTGAAGGCGGAAACGACCCAGGTGCAAGGCGAAATCGCGACCGCGCAGGCGACCGCGCAGGAACTCAGTGCCTACACCCAGTTCCACAGCGCCCGGGAACAGCGCGTCGCGACCGTGGCCAGTCTCGCCGACAGCCGCTTCGACTGGGAGCGGGTGATGCGCGAACTCGCGCTCGTCCTGCCCGACAACGTCACCCTCACCGGGCTGACCGCGTCGGTCAACCCCGGCGTCGCACCCGCAGGCGGTTCGATCAGCGCCCTGCGTGCGTCCGTCGCCGGGCCGGCGCTCTCAATGAACGGCTGCACCTCGGGACCGGAGGCCGTCGCAGCCTTCCTGCAGGTCGTGAAGGACGTTGACGGAGTGACGCGGGTGGCGGTGCCAAGTTCCTCGGCGGGCGACGGCGCGACGGCTGAAACCGGCTCGGCCGGCGGGGCAAGTTGCGACGGAACCGGATTTGCGACCCAGTTCGAAATGGTCGTCGCCTTCGACGCTGCGCCGGTGGCGGCGGCGAGCCCCGAAGCGGCCCCGGAAGTCGCCGCCTCTTCGCCCGAAGCCGAAGCGACGCCGGAAGCCGGGAGCGAAGAATGAAATCCGCGAACCGGATGATCGTCGCGATCCTGATCGTCGCCGCCATTGCGGTCGGGTTCTGGGTGCTGCTGCTGAGCCCAAAGCAGAAGGAAGCCGATGACCTGGGCGCCGAAGTCGACGCGTTGCAGGTGACGCTGACGCAGGCGAACAGCGAAGTCGCCGCGGCGGAAGCGGCGAAACAGGAGTTCCCCGACGACTACCGACAGCTCGTCGTCCTCGGCGAGGCGGTCCCGGAGGGAGAGGAAACGGCCTCCCTGCTGGTCGAACTCAACCGCATCGCCGCCGGCTCGAAGGTCGACTTCGAAAGCATCCAGCTAGCGACCGGAGGCGAAGCGGCGGCGCCGGAAGCGGCGGTAGCACCGCCCGCCGCGGAAACGCCGGCGCCGGCGGAATCGGGCTCCGGAGTGCCGGCCGCAGCAACCGTGCCGCCGAGCGAGGTCGCTGCCTCGCTGATGCCGCTCGGTGCCTCGATCGGCACGGCGGGCCTGGCGGTAATGCCATACACGCTGACCTTCAGCGGCAACTTCTTTCAGATCGCGGACTTCATCCGCGGGGTCGACCGGCTGGTCGAGACCAAGAACGAGAAGGTCGGAGTCGAGGGCAGGCTGGTGACGATCGACGGCTTCTCGCTGACCGCGCCCAACGCCGAAGAAGGCCACGTTGACAACCGGTTGAGCGCGAGCTTCACCGTCACCACCTACGTCACCCCACCGGGCCAAGGCGTCACCGCCGAAGCCTCGGCGAGCGAACCGGCGCCGGTCTCGGAAAGCTCCTCCACCATGGAACCGGAAGCTTCGGAATCGGGAGAAGCCCAGTGAACTTCCTCAAGAAGGGGCCGGAGATCAAGCTCTCGGGACTGAAAGTGCCCGGATTCCTCGAGGACGTCTTTCTCGACCTCAAAGACCGGCACCTGCTGCCGGTCGCGGCAATCCTCCTGGTCGCCCTGGTCGCGGTCCCGATCGCGATCAGCGACAGCCCTGGGTCCGAAGAGGCGCTCCCCCCCGAAGCCCGGGCGAGCCAGAACCCGATCGGAATGAACACGGGGGCGTTGGTGGCAAAAGCCAGCCCCGGCCTGCGCGCCTACGAGCGGCGCTTGGACGGCCGCGGGATGACCGACCCGTTCAGGGCGGTCGGCGGCGGCGAATCCGAAGCTGAAGCCGAATCCACTGGCGCCGCCGAAGCCGAAAGCCCGGCGACGAGCTCGCTCGAATCGCCCGGAACGACCGAATCTTCTCCACCCTCCTCCACCTACGTGCCGTCCGAATCCGGCAGCGGCGACCCGCCGACGCAAAGCGACCTGGTCCACTACTCCTACGCGATCGACGTTCGGATCACCGGCGGGACGGGCAAGAAGAAGACGACCGTGCGCAAGAACCTGCCGGGGCTGACGATGCTGCCGAGCCGCGAGACCCCGGCGATCGTCTATATGGGCTCGACCAAGGACGGCAAGAAGGCGGTGATGACGATCTCCTCCGACGTCAAGTCGATCTTCGGCGACGCCAAGTGCATACTCGGCTCGGAGACCTGCCAGATGCTGGCGATGGAGACCGGCCTGCCGGAGACCTTCGTCTACGGCGGCGCCGAAAAGACCTACACGATCGAACTGCTGAAGATCGAGCTGGTCGAATCGGCCAAGCTCAACAAGGCAGCCCTGGGCAACCCGAAGCAGGGGAAGCGGGACAAGCAGGGGAACCGGCCGCTCTCGGTGCTCGAGGAACTGCGCTAACTAGGGAGCCCTGGCGCTCAGCCCAGATAGAGATCGACCAGCTGCTCGCCGGCGAGCAGCCCGATCACCCCGCCCAGCGCGAGGAAGGGCCCGAAGGGGATTGCCATCTTGCGCGCCCCGGAGCCGTGGCGGGCGATCAAGGCGATGCCAACCAGGGAGCCGATCAGGAGGGCGGCGAGGATCGCCGGAGCGACGGCGCGGCCGAGGAAGAGGCCCATCGTGGCAGCCAGCTTGACGTCACCGAGGCCCATCCCAGCCGGATAGGCGAGGGCGACGAGAAAGAAGACGCCGCCGGCAGCGACGGCGGCGATCGCCCGCTCGGGCAGACCGCCGGGGTCCGTCGGAGCGGCGATCGCGACGCAGATGATCGCGCCGGCGAGCAGGATCTTGTTGGGGATGATCCGCCGCTCGAGGTCGGTGAGGGTGATCGTGGCCAGCATCGTCACGAAGACGAGCCCGATCACCGCTTCCGCCGGCTCGTCCCAGTAGACGGCGACGGTGGCGGCGAAGAGGGCGCCGAGCGCCAGCTCGGTCAGCGGGTAGCGCGGCGAAATCGACTCCCCGCAGCAACGGGCGCGGCCGCGCAGCACCAGCCAGGAGACCACGGGCACGTTGTCATAGGCAGTGATCCGGGCGCCGCAGCCGGGGCAGACCGAGCGCGGGCCGGCGATCGAGATCCCGCGGGGCACGCGGTGGGCGACCGCGGTCACGAAGCTGCCGGCAATCAAGCCGCCGACGAAGGAGAAGACGAGGATCGCGGCCATTGCGCGTGGTTCTACGGGCGGGCGGCAGATCCTCGCCCGCAACGGCTCAGGAGCGGCGGATCACCTTGAACGCCCGCTTGGCGCCCTTGATCTCGACGTTGCCAGCCGGGTCGGCCGCTTTGACGCGGATCACGTGGCGTTTCGGCTTCAGCTTCTTCAGCTTCAGGGGCGAGCTGCACTGGCTCCACTTCTTCTTGTCGACCTTGCAGAGGAAGACGGTTCCGGGCGAGGTGCCGGTGGTATCGGTGAAGCGGATCACCGCCTTGCGCTTCGCCGTCTTCGCCGCGGGGCCCATCGTGATCCGGGTCCGCGGGGTCGAGCGAGTCCTCGACGTAGACCACCGGGTCCGAGCACTTCGAGACCTTGTCGCCGGCGCTGGAGAGCGCCGAGAGGACGACCGTGGCGTTGTCCATCACGCGCACCGGGAGGCCTGCGGCGAAATCGTCGGCGGAGCCCTTCGCGGCGAGCGGGCCCTGACAGTCGGCGGTGCTGAAGATCTTGACCACGGCGGCGGCCGGCGCGCTCCCCGTGACCAAAGGAGTGTTGTCGTTCGCCGAGCCGCCCGGGACCGTCCGCAAACGGGGCGCGGGCGGGGTTGCGACCGGAGCCTCGACCCCGCCTCCTCCATTGCTGCCACCGCGGTTCGGGGCCCGCCGGGGCAGGGGGCGTAATCTCCCGGTATTCGACCGGCCCTGAGCATTCGGTGAAGAAGCCAGCCAGGGTGACTCTGGCCGAGAAGATCGTTTCGGTGTTGTCGGCAACCCCCACCAAGATCCCTTCGCCGCCGAACTGCTCGCCGCTGCCGCTGGCGACAGCGGCGCCTCCGCAGCCGGCGCCGGCGTAGATCGAGACGGTGGCCTCAGGGTCGGCGCTGCCGATCAGCCGCGGGAAGTTGTTGTTTGCTGGCGAGGCGGGGTCGATCGAGGTGAAGACCGGAACCGAAGGCGGCGTGCTCACCTGCCTGTAGCGAAGACCGTTGGAGCATCCCGAAGGACCACCTGCGTCCTCCTGGGTTGCGTAGAAGGTGGTGACGGAGTTCGGCGGGACCGTGACCTGGATGCCTTCCGACAGGGTCGCGACGGTTCCCTGGGCCACCTGGGTGCCTTCGCAGAGTGGGTCTTTGTACAGCCGCACCACGTTGGTCGGATCCTCGGCCTGGGTGATCGGGCCGAGCGGACTCGCCCCCAGGGTGATGACCTGCGTATCCGGGTTCGAGATCACACCTTTGACCACGGGCATCGTCGACGCTCCAGGGGACAACGGATTAGTCGAGATCAGAACCGGCGTTAGGAGATCCGCTCGAGCGCCCGGCGCCACAAGCAGGAGCAAAGCGAAGGCAGCCATGACACACAGGAAGGGGCGGGCCGCATTGGCCCGCCCCTTCCTACTCGGCTCCAGATCGAGACGAGACACGACTCTGGTCGGCTGGTTAGCCGTCCCAGCTGTTGCTGGTTGGGCAACCGCCCCGGTCGTTGCCGGCGGGAACCGCGCACGGATAAGTGATGATTCCGGTCGTCGCGCGAACCACGTCGAACGTGTTGGTCGAGTCAGCCGTAACGCGAATTGCGTAGCTGTCGTTGGTCGCCACTGCCGGGAAGGTGATCGGTTCACCGGTGAGCGTGGGCTCGATGGCAGCGAGGACAGTCAGGTCGTCGCAGGGGCCGTACTGACCGCTGTTGTCGGTAGCGCACGTCTCCATGGCTACCTGAGCCGAATGAGCGACGGCCTTCGCCTCAGCATCGCCAGCCTTGTCACGCTGGTTGAAGAACGCGGGCAGAGCAATCGCGGCGAGGATGCCGAGGATGAGCATGACGACCAGGAGCTCGATCAGGGTGAACCCCGACTCCCTGTCGCCGTTGAGCCGGGCGCCGATCTTTGCCCGGAGATTCTGGTGCAACATAGGTACCTCCTATGGTCCTATTGCTTGCGCCAGAGCCCGGTGATCGCCTTACGGCTCCGAGACACTGGCAATTGGTCTTGCCCAATCCTCATCGGCGTCGTTTGCCCCACCTTTAGCTTTTGCAGCGCCGAATTCACCAACTCCCAGTTTTCGCTGCGAGATAACGAAAAGTTAGGTGAGGGAATGAAAAAAAGTATCGATTCGGAAGCTGACGGTAAGCAATACTTGGGCAACCGAAATGGACGAAAGTCCAGCGGCAGCCCGGGTGCATGAACGGTCAGCGAATGTGTTCGTAGATCGAAAACATCGGCAGGTACATCGAGATCACGATGAAACCGACCATCCCGCCGACGAAGACGATCATGATCGGCTCAATTAGGGCCGTCAGCGCCTTGACCTTGGCGTCGACCTCGGCCTCATAGAAGTCGGCGACCTTCGACATCATCTGCTGCAACTGACCGGTTTCCTCTCCGACCGCCATCATGTGACCAACCATCGGCGGGAAGATCGGGTTCTTCTGGATCGGCCCGGCCAGGGTCCCGCCGCCTTTGACCGAGGCGTAGACGTCCTCCATCGCCTGCTCGACCACGACGTTGCCCGAGGTTTCGCCGGTCAGCTTGATCGCCTGCAGCATCGGCACGCCGGCTTCGACCGACCCTGCAAAGGTGCGAGACCAGCGGGCTAGCGCGACCTTCTGGACGACGTCGCCGATCTTGAACGGCAGACGCAGCTTGATCTTGTCCCACTGTTCATGGCCCTTTTCGGTGCCCTTCCATTTGACGAAGCCGACGACGATCGCGACCAGGGCAGGGATCAGGATGTACCAGGAGCCCGTTAGAAGGTCGGAGGCGCTGACGCAGATCTGGGTCGGGAGCGGGAGCGAAGCCGCGTCTTCTGGATTCTCTTCCGCCAGTTCTTCGAAGATCCCGGCGAAAGTCGGGATCACGAAGGCGACGATCGCGACCAACACCACAACAGCGAAGCCGAAGACCAGCGCCGGATACATCAGCGCCGATTTCACCTGGCGGCGCAGGGCGTCCTGCTTCTCTACCTGGAAGGCGACCCGGTCGAGTACCTCGTCGAGGCGCCCCGACTGCTCGCCAGAGCGAACCATCGCCCTGAACAGGCGGTCGAAGACCTTCGGGCTGCGCTCCATCGACTGCTCGAGCGAGCTGCCAGCCTCGACGTCGGCGCGCACACCCGCCGTCGCGGCGCTGATCTGTTCGTCCTGAGTCTGCTGCTCGAGCGTCTCCAGCGCGCGCAGCATCGGCATGCCCGAGGCGACCAGCGTCGCGAACTGGCGCGAAAAGACCGCCAGCTCGCGCGAATCTATTCGCTGCCATTTCTTGAAGAAGTCCTCGACGTTGACCGCTTTCGACTTCTGGTTGACGTCGAGGACGATCAGCCCGCGCTGGCGCAGTTGCTCGCCAACGGCCGCCTTCGATTCGGCTTCGATCTCACCGGCGGAGGTGGTTCCCGCCAGGTCCATGGCGCGGAACTCGAAGGTGCTGGCGGTTGCCACCTAAGCGCCTCCCCCAGGCTGCGCGTAGACGGGCTGCGCGGGCGCCGGGGCCGCTGCGCCACCGTCAACCGGGCCCCCGAGCAGCCGGTTCAGCTCCTCGGGCACCGAGGCGCGCTGTTCGGCCAGGCCGCGGGCAATCTTCCCGCCCCGCACCAGCCGCGCCAGGTCGGCGTCCATCGTCTGCATCCCGACCGCGCCGGAGGTCTGCACGGCGCCGTAGATCTGGTGCGTTTTGCCCTCGCGGATCAGGTTGCGGATTGCCGGGGTCGGGATCAGCACCTCGCAGGCGACGGTGCGGCCCTTGCCGTCGATCGTCGGCAGCAGCTGCTGGGTGACGATCCCCTGCAAGGCGATCGAGAGCTGGGTCCGGACCTGGCCCTGCTGCTCGGCCGGGAAGACGTCGATGATCCGGTCGACAGTCTGCGCAGTCGACTGGGTGTGCAAGGTGGCGAAGACGAGGTGGCCGGTCTCGGCCGCGGTCAGCGCGGTCGAGACCGTCTCGAGGTCGCGCATCTCGCCGACCAGAATCACGTCGGGGTCCTGGCGCAGGGCGGCGCGCAGGCCGAGCGCGAAGTCGGGCGCGTCGGAGCCGATCTCGCGCTGGTTGACGATCGAGCGTTTGTGGCGGTGCAGGAACTCGATCGGGTCCTCGATCGTGAGGATGTGGTCCTCGCGCTCCTGGTTGATCGCGTCAATCATCGCCGCCAGGGTCGTGCTCTTGCCCGAGCCGGTCGGGCCGGTGACGAGGACGAAGCCGCGCGGTTTGCGGGTCAGGTCGCGCAGCACCTGCGGCACCCCGAGCGAGTCGAGCGCCGGGATCTCCTGCGGGATCAGGCGGAAGGCGGCGCTGACCGTGCCGCGCTGGAAGAAGCAGTTGACGCGGAAGCGGGCGACGCCGGGGATCGCGTAGGCGAAGTCGAGCTGCTGGTTGTTCTCGAACCGTTTGCGCTGGTCGTCGTTGAGGATCCCGTAGACGACCTCCCGCGTCTGCTGCGCGTTCAGCACCGGGAACCCGTCCATCGCGTGGATCGCGCCCTTTTCGCGGATCGCCGGCGGGAACCCGGGGGTGATGTGGACGTCGGACGCGCGGGTCTCGACCATGCGGCGGAGCACGTCGGAGAAGTCGAAGTCAGGCGGTGACACGGAGTACCTCCTCGAGGCTGGTCTGGCCGCTGCGCACCTTGGCGACGCCGTCCTCGCGCAGGGTCAGCATGCCCTCCTCGCGAGCGGTGGCGGCGATTTCCGGCTCGGCGGCGTGGGCGATCGTCATCTCTTTCAGCTTCGGGCTGAGGCCCATGACCGAGTAGATCCCGACCCGGCCGCGGTAACCGCCCTGGTTGCAGTGGCCGCAGCCGGCCGGCTCGTAGGCCTCGACGTCGGCGTAGACCGAGACGCCCGCTTCGGCCAGCGCCGCGGCTGGGATCACGGTACGCCGCTTGCAGCTCGGGCAGAGCTTGCGCGCCAGCCGCTGGGCGACCACGCAGTCGACCGCCGAGGCGGTGAGGAAAGTCTCGATCCCCATCTCGGTCAGCCGGGCGATCGCCCCCGGGGCGTCGTTGGTGTGCAGGGTGGTCAGCATCATGTGGCCGGTCAGCGCCGCCTCGATCGCGATCCGCGCGGTCTCGGCGTCGCGGATCTCGCCGACCATCACGATGTCGGGGTCGGCGCGCAGCACCGAGCGCAGCCCGCGGGCGAAGTCGAGGCCGGCCTTGCGGTTGACGTTGATCTGGTTGACCCCGTCGATCCGGTACTCGACCGGGTCCTCGATCGTGATGATCTTCTTCTCGACCTCGTTCAGCTCACCGAGCGCCGCGTAGAGCGTCGTGCTCTTGCCGGAGCCGGTCGGGCCGGTGACCAGGACCGCGCCGTAGGCCTGCTGGAAGGCGTGCTCGAAGCGCTCGCGCGCGGTCCCGTCCATCCCCAGATCGTCGAGGGAGCGCTGGGCGTTGCTTTCGTCGAGGATGCGGATCGTCGCCCCCTCGCCGCGCTGGGTCGGCAGCGTCGTCACACGCAGGTCTACCCGGCGCTCCTCGACCGCGACGCTGACCCGGCCGTCCTGCGGCACCCGCTTCTCGGCGATGTCGAGCTCGCTCATGATCTTCAGGCGCGAGATCACCGCGCCGATCATCCGCTTCGGCACGTGGGCCGCTTCCCGCAGCACGCCGTCGACCCGGAAGCGGACCCGCAACTCGCCCTCTTCGGGCTCAAGATGGACGTCGGAGGCCCCCTCCCCCACCGCCTGGGCAAGGATGCTGTAGACGAGCTTGATCACCGGCGCATCCTCGGCCCCGGCCTGCAGTTCGCTGACCGAAGCCAGAGCTTCGGCCTCTTCGGCTTCCTCGTCCTCTTCGGTGATGATCGCGTCCGCCGCCGCGTTCTGCAGCGTCCCGAGGCGCGCCAGCAGCGCCTCGACGTCGGCCTTGGCGGCGACCGCGATCCGGCAGTCGAGCCCGGTCGCGATCTGGATGTCGTCGACCGCGAGCACGTTGGCCGGGTCGGAAGCGGCGACCAGCAACGTGTGCTGGTCGAGGTAGCCGACCGGGACCGCCATGTAGCGGCGCGCCATCGTCACCGGGAAGAGCGCAGCCGCGGCGACGTCGACGTGGTAGACGCCGAGGTCGACGTGGTCGAGCCCGTAGCGCTCGGCGGTCGCCCGCGAGAGCTGGCCCTCGTTGATCACTCCCTGCTCGAGCAGCAGCGACTCCGGCGTGCGTCCGGCGCCGCGGGCGCTCTCGACCGCGCCGGCGACCAGCTCCTCAGAGGCAAAGCCGAGCTCGACCAGGACGTCGGTGACGAAACCGCGCGAGTGGCCGCGGTTCAGCGGCGGGGTGAGGCCGGGCGTACCGCCCTGCTCGGGAGACGGCAAAGCCGGCGCGGCGGAGGTCCCGGAGTCCGGGACCGGCTGCAGGTGGCTCGGGTAGCTGGGGTCGTAAGTGCTCATCGGCCGCCCTCAGTCCGGGTGGTAGCTGGCTTCGGGTCCCTTGTAGGCGGCGTCGCGCACCGCCTGGGCCATGGTCGCCGTGGTCTGGAAGCCGTAGTCGACGGTCGCCTGCGGGACGCCGTGGCTGAGCTTCTGCGGCCGCATTACCACCAGTGCCGGCATCCGGTTGAGGGCGAGCCCAACGGTGACGCTGGCGTAGCGCGGCAGCTGCTTCAGCGGGACGCGGATCAGGGTGACGCCGGACATCCCCTCGATCGCGCCGGCGGCCCTCGCGGCCAGCTTGTCGTCGATGCCGCCGTTGTGGACGACCAGCAGGACCACGGTCTGCCCGGAGTCGTAGGCGGCGGTGAACTCGCGCGGAGGCGGAGGTGCCGGGATCGAGGTCGGGACTTCCGCCGTGCCCGTCGCCGCGATCCCGGTTTCGAGGCCGGAGACCGAGGCTTCGACCGCTTCCGGCGCCGCTGCGGGTTCGGCTTCTTCTTCGCCGCCGCCGCTCGATTTCATGAAGATGACGATCGCGACCAGGACCAGGATCGCGACCAGCCCCACCTGGGCGGCCTGGCTTTCGTTCAGCTTCTCCCTCACGTCGCCGCCGGCTCCATCTGCTCGATGCCGCTGGCCCGCTGCCCGCCGGCCGCCAGCATCAGTTTGAAGTCGTGCGGGCTGGAGGCGTACTCGAGCGCCGTCTCCTCGCTGATCCGCCCCTCCATCGCGTATCCGAGCAGCGACTGGTCGAAGGTCCGCATCCCGTAGTACTCGCCTTCGGCGATGACCTCGGTGATCTTGCCGGTCTCTTCGGGGTTGAGGATCAGGTCCTGGACGCGCCCGGTGACGACCATCACCTCGGAGGCCGGCACCCGGCCCTCGCCCGTGAGGTCGGGGACGAGCCGCTGCGCGATCGCCCCCTTCAGGGTCGCGGCGAGCATCACCCGCGCCTGTTGCTGCAGGTGGGGCGGGAAGAAGTCGATGATCCGGTTGATCGTCTCGGTCGCGTCGAGCGTGTGCACGGTCGAGAGCACGAGGTGGCCGGTCTCGGCGGCGGAGAGTGCCGTGCGCACGGTCTCCTCGTCGCGCATCTCGCCGATCAGGATCACGTCGGGGTCCTGGCGCAGGACCCGCCGCATCGCCCGCCCAAAGCTCTTCGTGTCGAACCCGACTTCGCGCTGGTTGACGATCGAGCGTTTGTCGGGGTGCAGGTACTCGATCGGGTCCTCGAGAGTGACGATGTGCCGCGACCGGTTCTGGTTGATGTGGTCGATCATCGCCGCCAGGGTCGTGCTCTTGCCCGAGCCCGTGGTCCCGGTGACGAGGACGATCCCGCGCTCCTGCTCGGCCAGCGAGCGCACCACCTCGGGCAGCCCGAGATCGTCGATCGAGCGGATCGTGAAGGGGATCGCGCGGCAGACGATCGAGGTCGACCCGCGCTGCTTGAAGGCGTTGACGCGGAAGCGCGAGACGCCCTCCAGCGCGTAGGAGAAGTCAGCCTCCCCTTCGTCCTCGAATTCGGAGAGCGAGCGTGCCTCGGCGATCGCCCCCAGCGCCTGCTCCGTATCGGCGTCGGCGAGGTCGCCGAACCCCTCGAGCGGGATCAGCTGCCCAAGCATGCGGGCAACCGGCGGTGAGCCGACCTTCAGGTGCAGGTCGGACCCCTCCCGCTCGACGAGGATGCGCAGGGCTGAGTCGATGTCGAACATCCCGACCTGTATCGGCCGGGATGTTCTAAGCCTTAAACCCTGCTGTTATGCGGATTGCAGGCCGCCTTACACCGCTTCCTGGCGAGCGCGGGAGCGCGGCTGGCAAGGACGCAGGAAGCGAGGCGAGGGGAGCGCACTCTGGTGCGTGACCCGAGCCGAGCGCCCGAGGACACAGCCAGGCGCGCTCCCGCGCCGTCAGGCGACCTCGCGGAGTTTTTGGGCCTCACCGAGCGACTGGAGCTTTTTGAGGCTCTGGTTCTCGATCTGGCGGATCCGCTCGCGGGTGACGTTGAAGGTGCGGCCGACCTCGTCCAGAGTGCGCGGGTGCTCACCGCCGAGCCCGTAGCGGAGCTCGAGCACGCGGCGCTCGCGGTAGGAGAGGTTCTCGAGGGCTTCCTTCAGCGCCTCTTTGGTCAGCAGGTCCGCGGCGCGGTCGAACGGCGACTCGGCCTTCTCGTCGGCAATGAACTGACCGAACTCGGACTCCTCCTCGTCGCCGACCGGCTTCTCCAGCGAGACCGGAGCCTGGGCGGAACGCTTGATCGAGTCGACCTCCTCGGGATCGATGCCGGTGACCTCGGCGATCTCCTCCGGGGTCGGCTCGCGGCCCAGCTCGGTGACCAGCTTGCGCTCGGCACGGCCGATCTTGTTCAGCTTCTCGACCACGTGGACCGGAATGCGGATCGTCCGCGCCTTGTCGGCCAGCGCACGGGCGATCGCCTGGCGGATCCACCAGGTCGCGTAGGTGGAGAACTTGAACCCCTTGCGGTAGTCGAACTTCTCCGCCGCGCGCACCAGGCCCAGCGTCCCCTCCTGGATCAAGTCGAGGAAGGGAAGCCCCTGGTTTCGGTAGTTTTTCGCGATCGAGACGACCAGGCGCAGGTTCGACTCGACCATTTTCTGCTTCGCGTCGAGGTCCCCGCGCTCGATCCGCTTCGCGAGTTCGACCTCCTCCGCGGCAGTCAGCAGGCGAACTTTGCCAATGTCCTTGAGGAACAGCTGCAGGCTGTCCGTGGTCATGTCCGGTTTCAGGTCGAGCGCCGCTTTCTGGCGTCGCCGGCCTTTTTTCCCGGTATCGGCGGGCATCGCGTCGGCCGCCGCTTTCTGGGCCGGGTCCATATCCTCAACGAGCTCGATCCCCGACTTCTCGAGGTGGCCGTAGAGGTCCTCGACGTCAGACTCGTCGAGGTCGACCTCGGAGACAGCCGAGGCGATATCGCCAAAAGTCAGCACGCCAAGCTGCTGACCGCGATTGATGAGGTTCTTGACCTCCTCCAACTCCTGAAGCTCTGCTACCAGCATCCGTGTCTACTCGTTTCCCTAGCGCGTGGTGTTTAGTCCTGGGCGATGAAATGCCGTCACGAGCCAAAAGTCTCGCGCCGGATGATGAAAAAGCGGACCAAAGACACGGTCCGCGAAGTAAGAAGTCGCCATTACGTCAAGTGTGCCCAAGTGGGCGGGCGTCAAACTTGCGTCAAACGCCTGTTCGCATAGTAGTCGCTTCAGTTTGTAAAGTCAATGCCCAGCCCACTGCGCAATACCCGCCCCTGGCTCAAAGCCTTTTGGCAGCGCGCCTACCTCGAGAACGTCACCGGACTGTCGGCAATGGTCGCCTACAACCTGATGTTGGCGGTCTTCCCGTTCGCCCTGCTCGTGCTCTTCGTGTTCGGCCAGGTGCTGAAGATCGAGGGGGTCGAGACCAGCGTCCTCAACGACCTCCAGCGCCTCTTCCCCTCGGTCGAGCAGGACACGCTCACCGACGTCCTCAACCGGATCGAGAGCAACTCGACCACGATCGGGATCGCCGCCTTCCTCGGCTCGCTCTGGATCGGCGCCTCCTTCTGGGGCGCGATGGACACCGCCTTCTGCCGCATCTACCACGTCGAATGCCGCGGCTGGGTCGAGCAGAAGCGCTTCTCCTTCGCGATGCTCGGCGTCGTCCTGCTCTTCATCGCCGCCAGCATCTTCGTGCCGACGGTCGAGAGCGGCCTGATCGACAGCACCGATCGGCTGCCCTTCGGCCTCTCCGACATCAAGGCGATCGACACGGTCCTGCTGCTCGCCGCGGCCCTGCTGATCACCTTCCTGATCTGCTGCGTGATCTTCTGGGCGGTGCCGAAAGGGCACATGCCCTGGCGAGCCGTCTGGCCCGGCGCCGCCTTCGTCACGATCTCCGCCGGCCTCGCTAACTGGCTCTTCCCGATCTACCTCTCGAACGTCTCCAGCCTCTCGCGCTTCGGCTCGACCCTCGGTTTCGTCCTCATCGCCCTGCTCTGGTTCTACGTGCTCAGTCTGGCGCTGATGATCGGCGCGGTGATCAACTCCCTGCGCTTCGAGCTCCACGACACCGGCGAGCTTCCCTACCGGGCTGACCCAAAGCCACCCTGCCGAGAATGTGAGGAATCGCGCCAGTCGGTCGGGGATGGGCAGAAATTCCGCGGGAACCAATAAAAACTGTCATATATTTCGACGGGTGTCAGGCATTCTTGACCCGCGGACGCCCATCGATATCGCCGCCCGGACGCAGCGGGCGCGAATCATCGACGCACTGGTCGAGAGCTGCGCAGCGAAGACTTTCCCGGCGACGACGATCTCCGACATCGTCGCCCGCGCCAGCATCTCCCGCACGACCTTCTACAAGCACTTCGCCGACAAGCGGGCCTGCTTCGACGCCGCGATCGACGCCTGCATCGAGGAGGTCGAGGAAGCAGCGCGGCAGGCTCACCAGCCCTCCGACCCACCCGGCTACGCGGTGATCAAGGCGACGGCTGCGATCCTCTCCCTGATGGCCGCCAAGCCCGCGCTCGCGCAGCTCCTCACCGGCGACGCACCCGGAGTAGAACCGGCGGTGGTCGACCGCTACCGGAAGGCTGTTGCTCCCCGCCGTCGCTGGGCTCTGGGACGACGGTGGCGCGGGCGACGACCCCCACCTCGACCCCATCCTCGCCTTCGGCCGCGCCCAAGTGCTGATCTTCAGGCAGACCGCCGCTGGGGAGGCGGCGGCCCTGCCGGGGCTACTACCGGAGCTCGTCTACCTCGCGGTGGCGCCGTTCGCCGGCCATCGAGAGGCGCTCGACCAGGTCCGCCTGGCCGAAACCGAGGTCCTCCCCGAACACTCGCCGAGCCGGTGAGCGAGACCCCCGAGGACCTGCGCAAATGGCGGTTGCCGCGCGGCCGGCACGGGCTGCCGCGCGAGCTCGTCACCCGCTCCCAGCGCGAGCGCCTGCTGGCCGGGATCGTGCGGGCGACCGCGTCGAAGGGCTATGGCGCGACGACGGTCGCCGACATCCTTAACGAGGCCGGGGTTGGCCGCGAGACCTTCTACGAACTGTTCGAGGACAAGCGCAGCTGCGCCCTCGCCGCGCACACAATCCTCGCCGACGACCTGCTCGAGGAGCGTCAGCCGCTCCTACCTGGGACCCGGCGAGTGGCCCGAACGAGCCCGCAACGGGCTGGCCGCGACGCTCGAGTGGTTCGCCTCCGACCCGGCCGCGGCGAAATTCATGCTGGTCGAGCTGGGCGCGATGGGGACCGAGTCCCGCGTCCGCTTCCAGGAGGAATTCAGCCGCTTCGTCAGCCTCCTCGACCGCGGGCTGGAGGAAACCGACTGCAGCCCCGACGTCGCCCGCGCGACCAGCCTCGCGGTCGGCGCGATCGTCGCCCGCGTCTACGAAGAGGTGGTGCTGGGACGGACCGCCGAGCTGCCGCGCCTGCTGCCCGACCTGACCTACGAGCTGCTCGTCCCCTTCCAGGGTGAAGAGGTGGCGCGGGCGGAGCGAGGGCGCGCGCTGGCTAACAGCCCAGCAGGGCCGCGTGAAGACCCATGACCATGGCTTCGGGGATCCGGCGCGAGCCGCCGAAGCTGAGCAGGCTAGCTGTGCCGTCGACGATCGCGCCAAACCAGCTGGCCGCCGGGCCGCGGGCGTAGGCGTCGGCGACTTCGAGCTCCGAGTCGCAGGCGACGACGCGCCCGCGCTCGACGGTGACCCCCACCCCAGCCCCCTCGGCGACGTGCCCAGGCGCGGCCTCCACCTCCAGCCGGCAGGAGCCGCTGGTGCGGGGGCCGAGTCCGACCAGCGGGGTCGCGAGCAGGAACGCCGCCTCGATGTCGATCCGGGTCACCGGCGGTGCGGCGTCGCGGAGGTTCCGCCCTTCGCAGTCGGCCGCCGCCGCCAGAGGCACCACCCCGCGGCGCGCCCAGTCGGTCAGCGCGTAGGGCCTGCCGCTGCCGCTGCTGCTCGGGTGGGGCTCGATCAGCCGGGCCATCCGCATGCTCGAGAGGCGCCGCTCGAGCGCCGGGTAGCTGAAGTCCGCGATCCGGCGGTCGAGCTCGGTGAGCGACATCGGCCGCGCTGCCAGGCCGCGCAGCATCGTCGACCCCCAGCCGTCGACGAACGCCTTGACGATTCCCCGCGCGGCGCCCGAATCGAGCGAGATCGGGCCCTCCGGGGCGAGGGCCAGCCAGGCCTCGAGCCGATCGGCGACGGCGAGCACTTCCTCGCCCATCGGCGTCAGCTCGTTCTCGACCGTGTAGGGCATCTGGCTGGTCGGCTTTTTGCTCACGGCGCCCGATCTCGGCGAGACTCATGAGGTGCCCGCGCAGCGTCGTCTGCGCGGGCAGGCCGGTGATCTGTCGGAGCTCAGCGAGGCGCATCGGATGCTTCGCCAAAGCTCGAAGGACCATCACGTTGAGCGGCGTCGCGAGCACGGTGACGACCTGCTCACCGGCTCGATAGCGGCCGTCTACCGATTGGGCAAGGTCATCGCTCGCTGGTGCTTCAGTTGAGCTGGACACCTGTTCTCCCCCGTTTATGAACCTCTAGAGTACCAAAGGTTTTTTCATTAAACAGGAAAGTCTTATAAACGAACAGTTACGTTTTCCGCCGCTACTCGCAGCGCCTCCCGCAGCGGCGTGAGGCGGCGGGCGGGCAGCAGCTCCATGCCGCTCGGATCGGTGACCACGGTCTCGGTCGCGAGTCCCTCGATCAGGGGCCGGGCGACCTCGGCGTCGACCGGCGTGACCAGACCGATCCAGAGCGAGGAGAGGGCCGGGGTCAGCACCGGCACGGTGACCCGGCAGCGGCGGCCTGCGGTCGAGGGCGCGGGCGAGCTCGTCGATCATCCCGCCGTAGGTGGTCACGTCCGGGCCGCCGATCTGCAGTTCGCGGTCCAGCGGCAGGGCGAGATCGCGGGCGTCGGCGAGAAAGCCAACCGCGTCGCCGACCGCGATCGGCTGGGTCCGGGTCGTCACCCAGCGCGGGGTCACCATCACCGGCAGGCGGCGTACCAGGAAGAAGACGGTCCGGAACGACTCGCTGCCGGCGCCGATCACCGCCGCGGCGCGGAAGTAGGCGACCGGCACCGGCCCTTCGCGCAGCGCCTCGGCGGTCGCGTGCCGGCTCGTCAGGTGCTCGGATCCCTCGCCGAGGCCGCCGAGGTAGACGATCCGTCGTACCCCGGCCGCGGCCGCGGCGGCGGCGAAGTTCTCCGCGCCCTGGCGGTCCCGGTTGGCGTAGTCCGCGTCCTCCGCCCCGCGTCCCATCGAGTGCACCAGGTAGTAGGCCACCTCGGCGCCGTCGAGCGCCCGGTCGAGGCTGGGACGGTCGAGCACGTCGGACTCGCGCACGTCGCAACCGAGCTTCGCCAACCCACCGGCGCGCTCAGGGTGACGGGCAAGCGCCGCCACCTCCTCGCCGCTCTCGCGCAGCTGCTCACAGAGCAAGCCGCCGATATAGCCCGTGGCACCCGCTACCGCAATCACACCCCCAACCTAACCCGCGGGGGCAAACTTCAAGCCTGGCGGCTAGCCATACCTCTCGGCGCCCTCACCCAGGATTGCCCTGAGCTTCGCCCGATCGTGGCGGGCGTGGACGCGGCGCACGGTGCCCGAGCGCGAGCGCATCACCAGCGATTCGGTGGTGACGCCGGCGCCGCGGTAGCGGACGCCCTGGAGGACGTCGCCGTCGGTGACGCCGGTGGCGGAGAAGAAGACGTCCTCGCCGGAGCAGAGGTCGTTCGCTGTGAGGACTCGGTCGAGGTCGTAGCCGGCGTCGAGCGCGGCGCTGCGCTCCTCGTCGTTGCGCGGCCAGAGGCGGCCCAGCAGCTGACCGCCCATCGACTTCAGCGCGGCGGCGGAGATCACGCCCTCGGGCGTGCCGCCGATCCCCCAGAGCAGGTCGACCGGGGAGCGTTCGGAGACGGCGAGCAGGGCGGCGGAGACGTCGCCGTCGGTGATCAGACGGATCCGGGCGCCGGCCTCGCGCACTTCGCGGATCGCGTCCTCGTGGCGCGGGCGATCGAGCATCACGACGATCACGTCGCCGATGCTGCCGCCCTTGCGCTCGGCGATCAGCTTCAAGGTCTCCGGCAGCGGCCGGTCGAGGTCGAGCAGGTCGGCGATCTCTTCCCCGCCCGCCATCTTTTCCATGTAGACGCAGGGGCCAGGGTCGAACATCGAGCCGCGCTCGGCCAGGGCGATCACAGCTATCGCGCTCGGCATGCCTAGGGCGCAGAGGCGGGTCCCCTCCAGTGGGTCGACCGCGATGTCGACGCTGGGCGGCGAGCCGTCGCCGATCTGCTCGCCGTTGTAGAGCATCGGCGCTTCGTCCTTCTCGCCCTCGCCGATCACGACGACGCCGTCCATCGAGACCGAGTCGAGCACGAAGCGCATCGCGTCGACCGCGGCCCCGTCGGCGGCGAGCTTGTCGCCGCGACCGACCCAGCGGGCGGAGGCGAGCGCCGCCGCCTCGGTCACCCGCACCAGCTCCAGCGCGAGGTTGCGGTCGGGCTTGACTTGGGAACCCTCGGACATCGGCGGCGCAGGCTATACGGTTGTCGCGTGAAAGGGCGCTGGGGACTGAGCTTGCCGCTGCCGGGGACCTCGCTGGCGGCGCACCGCGAGCTGCTCGAAGCCGCCGAGGCGGCGGGCTACACCGACTTCTGGACCGGCGAGACCGCCGGACCCGACGGCTTCACGCCGCTCACCCTCAGCGCCGCCTGGACCGAGCGGGTGCGGCTTGGCACCGGCATCGTCGGCGTCTTCCAGCGCGGCCCGGCGCTGCTCGCCCAAGAGGCCGCAGCGCTCGCCGACGCTTCAAACGGCCGATTCGTGCTCGGGATCGGCTCCTCCTCGGACCGCATCGTCGAAGGCTGGAACGGAATCCCGTTCGAGAAGCCGCTGCAGCGGGTGCGAGAGACGCTCGACTTCCTCGACGCCGCCCTGGTCGGGGAACGCACCGCGACCGGGTTCAAGCTGGAAACCGCGCCGACCCACCGGGTGCCGGTGATGCTGGCGGCGCTGCGCGGGAAGATGCTCCGGCTTGCCGTCGAGCGGGCCTCCGGCGCCTTCACCAACTTCCTCCCGCTCGCCGGCCTGCCGCAGGTCGTCGCCCAGATCGAGGACGCTCCCGAGGACTTCGAGCTGCTCTGCCGCTTCTTCTGCCTCCCCGGCGAGCGCGAGCAGGTCGAGCCGCTGGCCCGCTTCATGTTCTCCTCCTACGTCACCGTCCCCGTCTACACCGCCTTCTACCGTTGGCTCGGCTACGGCGAGCGGATCGAGCCGATGGTCACGGCCTGGGAAGCCGGCGACCGTCAGGCCGCGGCGGCGGCGGCGCCCTGGGAGCTGATCGAGGAAATGTTCGTTTTCGGCAGTCCGGAGAGATGAAGGAGCGCCTCGCCGCCTTCGTCGCCGGCGGGATCACGCTGCCGATCCTCACCCCGATCGTCCCGCCCGAGCAGCTCGGCGAGGCGATTGCGGCGCTAGCGCCCTCTTAGGCCGGTAGCGGCCGGGCCAGGCTGAGCGCGTAGTCGCCGGCCTCGTCGGTGAACCAGCCGCGCATCTCCAGCCCCGCTTCCGCGTAGACGCACTCCAGCCGCTCGCGGGTGAACTTGGCGGAGATCTCGGTCCGCATCTCCTCCCCGGCCGCGAACTCGACGCTGAGGTCGAGCTCGGCGAGGTGGACGCTCTGTTCGGCCAGCGAGCGCAGGCGGATGTCCATCCGCTCCTCGCGCGCGTCGTAGCGGGCGACGTGCTCGAACGCATCGAGGTCGAAGTCGGCGCCGAGCTCGCGGTTCAAGACGGCGAGCACGTTCTTGTTGAACTCGGCGGTGACGCCGGCGGCGTCGTCGTAGGCGGCCTCGAGGCGAGCGGTCTCCTTGACCAGGTCGGTGCCGAGCAGGAGGTGGTCGTCGGGCCCGAACATCGCCGCGATCCGGGTCAGGAACTCACGGCGCTCGCCCGGGTAGAGGTTGCCGATCGTGCCGCCCAGGAAGGCCATCAAGCGCGCTTCGCCGTCGCTGGGGACGCGCTCGAGGTCGACCTCGAAGTCGCAGACGAGCCCGCGAACTTCAAGCCCCGGGTACTCCTCGACCAGCTCGCGCGCGGTCTCGTGGGTGATCTCCTCGGAGATGTCGACCGGCACGTAGGTGCTGAGGCAGCCGGCGTCGCGCATCGCGCTCAGCAGGTGGCGGGTCTTCGAGGCGGAGCCGGAGCCGAGCTCGACCAACGTGCCCGGACAGCCGGCGGCGGCGAGGATCTCGGCGCCGCGCCCGCTCAGCACCTCGCGCTCGCGCCGGGTCGGGTAGTACTCGGGCAGCTCGGTGATCTGCTCGAAGAGCTGCGAGCCGCGCTCGTCGTAGAAGTACTTCGGCGAGAGTTCCTTCGGCGAGGCGGAGAGGCCAGTGCGAACGTCCTCGGCCATCGCCGCAGCGGCGTCGGCGTCGAGGTGGACGTCGATCGCGATCGTCACGACGCGTCCCTCGCGCAGCGGATGCCGGAGAAGATCTGGCTGCGCTGCGGCAGGTCCCAGTTGCGGAAGCTCGGGCGCGCGACCCGCGGGTGGGTCGCCCAGGAGGCGCCGCGCAGGACCTTGTACTCGTCGCCGAAGAAGACCTCGGAGTACTCGCGGTAGGGGAAGGCCTCGAAGCCGGGGTAGGCGCGGAAGTCGGAGCTGGTCCACTCCCAGGCCTGGCCGACGTCGTCGAGTCGATCGTGGGCGGCCTCCCACTCGAACTCGGTCGGCAGCCGTTTGCCGGCCCAGCGGGCGAAGCCGTCGGCCTGCTCCCAGGAGACGTGGAGCACCGGGTGGTCGGCCTCGACCGACTGGCGGCGGCCACGCGAGGTGTCGACCCATCCCTCCCCCTGGCGCTGCCAGTAATCGGGCGGAGCGGCCCCGGTGGCGTCCATGAACTCGGTGTACGCGGCGTTGGTGACCGGGGTTCGATCGATCTCGAAGGCAGCCAGCTCGACCTCGTGGCGGGGCCGCTCGTTGTCGTAGGCGAAGCCAGTCGGGGGCGCCCCTACCGCGTAGGTCCCGGCGGCGAGCGCCACCGTCTCCGGGCCCCCGGCCCGCACCGGGGCGGTGCCGATCGGGAGCGGCTGTTGGTAGCCGTCGACCAACTGCAGCAGCTGCAGCATCGTCTCGTTGTGCTGCAGCTCGTGGGCGATCAACATCTCGTAGACGAAGCCGTCGCGGAGCAGTGGGTCGTCGGCGTCGGCGTCGATCTCCGCCGCCTCCAGGACCTCGAGCGCACGCTCGCGCACCTCGTCCATGTAGGCGCGCAGCTCCGCGTCGCGGAGGATCGGCAGCTCGCCGCGGGTCTTCCGCGGGTTCTCGATCGCGTCGTAGAAGCGACCGAGCTCACCGTGCATCGGCTCGCGCCGGCCGACAGTCTGCACCAGCCAGAGCTCCTCGAAGTTGGCGATGTGGCCGAGATCCCAAGCCAGCGGGCTGAGCAGCGGCGAGTAGACCCGGTTCAGCTGCTCGTCGTCGAGCGGTCCGGTCAGCGCGAGGCTGCGCCGCCGGGCCTCCGCGAGCAGGTCCGCAATTGCTTCCTTGCCGGCTTCCCTGATGTTTGCCTTGCCGGCTTCCTTGATCATTGCCGTCACCTCGGGGGCGATACGGAGACCCTACCCAGCTTCGACAGCCGGCATCTGAACACGCGGGGGCGTTAGATTGCCGGCGATGAGGATCGAGGGCGCAGGCGCGCTGATCAGCGGTGGGGCTTCCGGCCTCGGGGAGGCGACCTCCCGGTACCTGGCCGCGGCCGGCGCCCGCGTGGTGATCGCCGACCGTGACGCCGACCGCGCCAAGACGCTCGCGGACGAGCTCGGCGCCGAGTTCCTCCCGGTCGACGTGACCGAGGCGGACGCTGTCGCCGCCGCGGTCGAGCGCGCTGCCGCCGCTCCCGCCGGGTTGCGGATCTCCGTCTGCTGCGCCGGGATCGGCTGGGCCGAGCGGATTGCCCGCTCCCGCGGCGCCCACGACCTCGACCACTTCGAAACCGTGATCAAGGTCAACCTGATCGGCAGCTTCAACGTCCTGCGCACCGCCGCCGCGGCGATGATCGAGAACGAGGCCGACGACGGGGGCGAGCGCGGCGTCTGCGTCAACACCGCCTCGATCGCCGCCTTCGACGGCCAGATCGGGCAGGCCGCCTACGCGGCTTCCAAGGGCGGTCTCGTCGGGATGACGCTGCCGGCGGCCCGCGACCTCGCCTCGAAGGGGGTGCGGGTGATGACCATCGCCCCCGGCGTCTTCGATACCCGCCTGCTCGAAGGGCTGCCCGAGCCTGCCCGCCTCTCGCTGGGGGCCGAAGTGCCCTTCCCCAACCGCCTCGGCGACCCCGCCGAGTACGCGCACCTGGTCGGGCAGATCGTCACCAACCCGATGTTGAACGGGGAGACGATCCGCCTCGACGGCGCCCTGCGGATGACCCCGAAGTAGCGGGGGTCTCTCAGTCCGTCCCTTCGGCCTCGGGGTCGAGCCAGACCTGCTTGCGCCAGGGCGGTTGCACCGCGAAGGTCGAGCCGGCTGCGGCGGCGACCGACTCGAGCGGAACCAGGTGGACGCGGCGGCCGGGCGTGTAGCGGTCGGTCCGAGCTTCGCCGGCGGCGTTGCCGGCGTGGCTGCCGCCGGAGACCAACAGCAGGTGGGTCTCGGGGCCCCACCCGTTCGGGGCGCGGGCGCCGAGCTCCTCGGCGAGGTCCTCGAGTGGACCGATCCCGGCGTCCGAGCCCCAGTTGGCGACGCCGCGCTCGTAGTTGTAGCCGTGGTGCGAGGAGGCGCGCTGGTCGACCGAACCGTCGGGCCCGAGCCGGAACTGCACCGACTCCCAGTCGTCCCCGTGGTAGCCCTCCTCGCCGACGACGGGAAGGTCGCGGAGAGTGGCCGAGTCGACGTAGTAGAACCAGAACTGCAGGTAAAGGTTGCCGGTGCGCGAGCCCGAGCAGGTCGCCCCTGCCGCTTCAGTGGTCTCTCGCCCCTCCGCGCGGCAATCGACCACGTGGACGAAAGCGGTGACCGGCAGGCGGCTGTCGGTGCGGTGAACCAGCCCCTCCTCCTCCCCGTCGCCGCAGGCCGTTGATCGGCAGCGGCGGAAGTCGACCGGCAGCGCCCGCGAGCCCTCCTCGAAAGCCAGCGTCGGCACGTGCTCCCGGATCAGCATGCCGATCTCGGTCCCGTAAGCCGCGATCATCGCCGGCTCGTCCCCGCACCCGTCGGCGAGCGAGACGGCGCAGAGCAGCTTCGAAGCCACAGCACGCGCCAGATTGTCCCCAGGCACTCGAAAGCCGACAACCAAAAGCGCCACAAACAAAAGCGACACTGCGCAGAGCGTCCCGACCCACTCGACCGTCCCCTGCCCCCGCTCCGAGCGCATGGGCCGACAAGGACCTGGGTGACGTCAACTCTCCCCGTCAGATCGATCCGTCAGTTGACCCTCCATAGGGAGGCAAACTGCCGGCTCGACCACTAAAGGTTCTGTATCTCCGCCGCGATGTCCGCCGCCGCCTTCTTGGCGTCGTCGAAGAGCATCGAAGTGTTGGCTTCGTAGAAGAGGTCGTTGTCGATGCCGGCGAAGCCGGGGGAAAGCGAGCGCTTGATCACGATCACTTCGGTCGCCTCGGAGACCTCGATGATCGGCATCCCGGCGATCGGCGAGTCGGGATCGTTTTTCGCGGCGGGGTTGGTGACGTCGTTGGCGCCGATCACGACGGCGACCGAGGTCCGGGCCATTTCCGGGTTGATCTCCTCCATCTCCTTGAGCTGCTCGTAGGGGACGTCGGCCTCGGCGAGGAGCACGTTCATGTGGCCGGGCATGCGGCCGGCTACGGGGTGGATCGCGTAGTTGACCTGGACGCCGCGCTGCTCGAGCTCATCGGCGACCTCCTTGATCGCGTGCTGGGCCTGGGCGACAGCGAGGCCGTAGCCGGGGACGATCACGACCGAGTCGGCGTAGGCGAGCTTGATCGCCGCGTCCTGGGCGCCGATCGAGACGTGCGGCTTCTCGCCGATCGCTCCCCCAGCGCCGCCGGATGGGGCGCCGCCGAAGCCGGCGAAGAGCACGTTGGCGACCGAGCGGTTCATCGCCGTCGCCATCTCCATCGTCAGGATCGTTCCCGAGGAACCGACAAGGGTGCCGGCGACGATCAGCACGACGTTGTCGAGCGCGAAGCCGGCGGCCGCGGCGGAAAGACCGGTGAAGGCGTTCAGCAGCGAGATAACCACCGGCATGTCGGCGCCGCCGATCGGCAGCACGACGAGGTTGCCGAGCAACGCCGCAGCGAGCAGGATCGCGATGAACAGGCCCTCGGAGGGGTGATCGTGGTCGATCGCGGTGACCACGCAGGCGGCGAGGATGCCGATCAGCAGGACCGCGTTGATCACCTGCTGGCCGGGGACGGCGAGCGGCTTGGTCGGGATCAGGTCCTGGAGCTTGGCGAAGGCGATGTTGGAGCCCCAGAAGCTGACCGAGCCGACAACCCCGGCGAACAGGGTCGGGATCAGGACTTCGAGCTCGAGGCCGTGGCCGAGGCTGATCCCGTGGCGGATCTCTGACCAGGCGATCAGGGCGACCGCACCGCCGCCGACCCCGTTGTAGAGGGCGACCATCTGCGGCATCTCGGTCATCTGCACGCGGATCGAGGCGATCACGCCGACCGCGGAGCCGATGATCAGCGCTCCGAAGATCACGCCCCAGTTGCCGATCCCGTCGAGCAGCAGGGTGGTCACGACCGCGATCGCCATGCCGAACGCGGCGACCAGGTTGCCGCGCTTGGCGGTGGTCGGGTGCGTGCCCTGTTTGATCCCGATGATGAACAGCGAGAAGGCGACGATGTAGAGCGCCGTGGAGGCGCTGCCCCCCGGCTCCAGGACTGCGAAGAGGTTCACTTGCCTTCGCCCTTGGGTTTCGGCTTTTTGGAGAACATGCCGAGCATCCGGTCGGTGACCATGAAGCCGCCGACGATGTTGATCGCGCCGAAGGCGATCGCGATCGCGCCGATCGTGTACTCGAGACCGTCGTCCGCGTACCCGACGACGATCAGGCCGCCGAGCATGACGATGCCGTGGATCGCGTTGGTCTGCGACATCAGCGGCGTGTGCAGGGTGGTCGGGACCTTCGAGATCACCTCGAAGCCGACGAAGACGGCGAGGACGAAGATCGTCACCTTGGTCATCAGGTCCATTACTTGGCCGCCCTCTCGTTGGCGATTTGACCGTCTTTGGCGATCACCGCAGCGGCGAGAATGTCGTCCTCCCAATCGAGGGAGAGCTTGCCCTCCTCGGTGAGCATCAGGCCGAGCAGGTTCTCGAGGTTCTTGGCGTAGAGCTGGGAGGCCGGCGCGGGCATCTCGGAAGCGAGGTTGCGCGGGCCGATCACTTTGACCCCGTTCTCGGTCACGGTCTCGCCGGCCTGGGTCAGCTCGCAGTTGCCGCCGGTCTCGGCGGCGAGGTCGACGATCACCGAGCCGGGCTCCATGCCGCGCACGGCCTCGGCGGTGATCAGAAGCGGTGCGGGGCGGCCTGGGATCGCGGCGGTGGTGATGATCAGGTCCTGCTTGGCGGCGTTGGCGGTGAGGGCGTCGCGGACCTGGGCGTTCTCCTCGTCGGTCAAGGGGCGGGCGTAGCCGCCCTCACCCTCGGCGTCGGGGATGAAGTCCAGTTCCAGGGGGCGGCCGCCGAGCGAGGCGATCTGCTCCCAGGCGGCGCGGCGGATGTCAAAGCCGGTGACGATGGCGCCAAGGCGCTTGGCGGTGGCGACCGCCTGCAGGCCGGCGACGCCGGCTCCCAGCACCAGGGCCTTGGCCGGGGGAACGGTGCCGGCGGCGGTGGTCATCATCCCGAAGAAGCGGCCCGACTCCCGAGCGGCGATCAGGGTCGCGGCGTAACCGGCAGCGGCGGCCTGGGAGGAGAGCGCGTCCATCGCCTGGGCGCGGGTGGTGCGGGGAATCGCCTCCATCGCGAAGGCGGTGACGCCGGCCTGCGCGAGGGCGTTGTTGGTCTCCGCCGAGACCCAGGGGTTCAGGTGGGAGATGAAGATCTGGCCGGAGGCGAGCCTGGCCAGCTCGCCGGCGTTTGGAACGGCGACGTGGAGGACGACGTCGGCGCCGCTGATCGCGTCGCCGTCGATCACCTTGGCTCCGGCGTCCTGGTATTGGGCGTCGGGGTGGCCGGCGGCCTCGCCGGCGCCAGCCTCGATCGTGACCTCGAGCTGCTCGTTTTTCAGCAGCGATTTGACCACGTCGGGGACCAGCGCGACACGGCGCTCCCCAGTCAGCAGTCTCTTTCGGCACTCCGATCTTCATACCCGTGCGGCGCGGTAGGTTATGCGAATCGGTTAGGCCGACGCGGTGACCCCGGACAACGAGGCGAGACGTTCGAGGGTGTGCACCCGCTCCCCGACCTCGACATGGACCGGTGAAACGATCAGCCGATCGATTCCGGCGCCGCGGAAGCGCTCGATCCGCTCCGCCACCTCGGCCTCCGTTCCAACCAGAGAGGTCGCCTCGACGATCTCGTCCGGCATCGCCTCGAAGGCGCCGGCCCGGTCACCGTCCTGGAAGCGGCGCTGGACCTCGTCGGCGACCTCGCCGAAGCCAAAGCGGTGCGCAAGGTCGACGTAGAAGTTGGTTTTGCGACTCCCCATGCCGCCGAAGTAGAGAACCAGCCCGGCCTTGACGACGCTCTTCGCCGCCTCGAGGTCGCCGTCGATCGCCACCTGCAGCGAGGGGCTGACCTCGAGGTCCGAGCGCTGCCGCCCGCCCTTCGCGAAGCCCGCCTCCAGGTGCTCGCCCCAGGTCTGCTCGAAGGCGTCGACGCTGAAGAAGATCGGGATCCAGCCGTCGCAGATCTCGGCCGCCATTTCGACCGATTTGCGCCCGATCGCGCCGACGAAGACCGGGATCCGGTTGCGCTCGGGGTGGAAGTTGAGCTTCAGCGCCTTGCCCTCGCCGCCGGCCAGCGGCAGCGAGTAGTGCTCGCCCTGGTGGTCGACCGGCCCCTCGCGGGCGACGATCTCGCGAACCACTTCGATGTACTCGCGGGTGCGGCCCCACGGTTTCGCATAGGGGACGCCGTACCAGCCCTCGGAGACCTGCGGGCCGGAAGGGCCAAAGCCGAACAGGAAGCGGCCGCCCGAAAGCTTGTCGATCGTCGCCCCGGCCATCGCTGCCGCCGCGGGCGGCCGGGCCGGCACCTGCATGATTGCCGCGCCGAGCTTGATCGTGCTGGTCTGCGGCGCCAGCCAGGCGAGCACGCTGACCACGTCGGAGCCGTAGGACTCGGCCGCCCAGACCGACTCGTACCCGAGCTGCTCGGCCTGCTTGACGATCTCGGCGGCCTCTTCCCCGGCCGGCCCGATCCCCCAATACCCCAAGTTGATTCCCAGCTTCAGCGCCATCCCGGCCGTCACCATATTGAATAACGCTGTGGGAACCGGCCACCCATTGCCCGAACAGGGACTCTCGTCTGCGGAGGCGAGCAAGCGCCTGCGGGAACTAGGGCCGCCTCCGGAGACCGCCTCGCGTTCGACCTCGAGCATCGTCGCGGGCAACGTCTTCACCCTTTTCAACGCGATCATCGCCGCCTTTTTGGTGATCAACATCGGCCTCGGGCTCTGGGCCGACGCGATCTTCGGGCTGATCGCGGTGATCAACTCCTACATCGGGATCCGCCAGGAGCTGAAGGCGAAGGCGACGCTCGACGAGCTCGCGGTCCTGGTCGAGCCGCGCGCCCGCGTCCTCCGCGACGGCGAGGTGCACGAGCTGCGGGCCGACGAGGTCGTGCCCGGCGACGTGGTCCAGGTCGGCCCCGGCGACCAGCTTGTCGCCGACGGCGAGGTGATCGCCTCGCGCGGTCTGACCCTCGACGAGTCGATGCTGACCGGCGAGGCCGACGGGATCCCGAAGGACGGCGGCGAGGGGGTTCTGTCGGGCTCGTTCTGCATCTCCGGGTCCGGCCACTACGTGGTCGAGGCGGTGCGCGAGCAGAGCTACGCGGGCCGGCTGGCCGGGGAGGCGCGCGCCTTCCGCCACCCGCCCTCGCCGCTGCAGGAGGAGGTGAACCGGGTGATCATCGCCTGCACCTACCTGCTGGTGCCGCTGGCGGTGGTCCTGATCCTCAGCCTCTCGATCCGCAGCACCGAGCTGCACGAGGCGGCGCAGACGGCGACCGCCGGCCTGATCACCCTGATCCCCGAGGGTCTGGTGCTGCTGATGAGCGTCACCTTCGCGGTCGCCGCGGTGCGGCTGGCCCGACGCGACACCCTGGTCCAGCAGATGAGCGCCTCGGAGAGCCTCGCCGCGGTCGACACGATCTGCGTCGACAAGACCGGGACGCTGACGGCCGGGGAGCTGCGGCTCGCCGACGTCGCCTTCGCCGAGGGGCTCGACCAGGCAGCGGGGGCGGCCGCGCTCGGCCGCTTCGCCGCCAGCGCCGGCGATCGCAACAAGACCCTGCAGACGATCGCCGACCGCTACCCCGCCGAACCGGGCCGGGTCAGCGCCGAAGTGCCGTTCTCCTCGGAGTGGAAGTGGAGCGGGCTGGTGCTCGCCGACGGCGATGCCGGCGGCGCCTACGTGCTCGGCGCCCCCGACGTGCTGTCCGAGCTCGGCGCCCTGACCCTGCCGCCGGGGCTGGCGGCGAAGCTGGAGGAGGAGACCGCGGCGGGGCGACGCGTCGTCGCCTTCGGCCGCGCCGGCTCCCAGCTCCCGGCCGACCCGGCGAGCGAACCGCCACCGCGGCTGACGCCGGTCGCGCTGGTCGTGCTCGAGGAGACGCTGCGCCCCGACGCGGCCGAGACGATCGAGTTCATGCGCCACGAGGAAGTCGACCTGAAGCTGATCTCCGGCGACGCCCGCGCCACCGTCACCGCGGTCGCCTACGCGGTCGGTGTGCCGCGCGAGGCCGGCGTCGTCGAGGGGCCCGACCTGCCCGAGGACCCCGAGGAGCTGGCTGCGGTGGCGCTCGGGAACACGATCTTCTGCCGGATCAAGCCGGAGCAGAAGAAGGCCCTTGTCGCGGCGCTGGTCGGCGCCGGCCGCTACGTGGCGATGATCGGCGATGGCGTCAACGACGTCCCCGCCCTGAAGCAGGCGCGGATGGCGGTGGCGATGGGCTCGGGCACGCAGGTGACCAAAGGGGTCGCCGACGTCGTCCTGCTCAAAGACCAGTTCTCGCGACTGCCCGAGGCGGTCGGCGAGGGGCGGCGGATCGCCCGCAACATCCACCGGCTCGGCCGTCTCTACCTGACCAAGACGGTCTACGCCGCGACCCTGATCCTGCTCGTCGCGGTCCCCGGCTGGGCCTTCCCCTTCCTCCCCCGCCACCTCACGGTGGCGGCGCTGCTGACGATCGGCATCCCCTCCTTCGTGCTGGCGCTGCTGCCCTCCGACGGGCCGCTCTACCGCGGCCGCCTGCTGCGGGCGCTGGCCGCCTTCGCGGTTCCGGCCGGGGTCGCGATCGCGCTCGCCTCGATCCTCTCCTTCTTCCTCGTCGACACCGTCGCCGGGGCCAGTCTCGAGGCCGGCCGCACCGCCGCGACGACGACCCTGATCGTGCTCGGCCTCGCCTTCCTGCTGCTGCTCGAGCGCGGCCCCGGGCGCGAGCACATCGCGATCCAGAGCAACATGCTGGCGATGGTCGCCGGCCTCGGCGCGCTCTACGCCGGGATCCTCGCGATCGCCCCCGCGCGCGATTTCTTTGGCCTGGCGCTGATGAACGCGACCCAGTGGTTCCTCTCGATGCTCGCCGCCGCGGTCGGCCTGACGATCGCCAGCCTGATCTGGAAACTGCCCCAGGTCGAAGCCCTGGAAGCGCCGGTCGAGACCGAAGACGCCCCCGACTCGCCGCTGGAGGAGGCGTCGACGGCTTAGACCACTGGCTAGTCGCGCGGCGCCCTTTTTCGACGCGGGGCCATGTCCGCGTCCCTGGCGCGGCCTTAGCTTGCGGGAATGGCGAAGGCCCCGCAGCCGGCCCGTCCCCTTCCCCGGCGCCGGCACGCACCCGCTCGACACGGGTCACTTCGAGGCGCTCGCCGCGACCGGGCTCCGCGCACTCCCTACGCGGGCCGTCAGGTGCGCTCGCGCGGTGGAACCTGGAGGCGCCGCGCGAGCGCATCCGGTCCAACCAGGTGCTACATCGCGAGCAGCTAACCCTGGCGCGGCGGGATCACGAACTGGGTGACGATCAGGTTGGCGGCGAGCTTCGTCTCCCCGCCCCGCACCCGGTCGATCTTCACCTCGACTACCACGGTGTTGCGACCTGCGTGCAGTGGCGTCGCGGTCGCGACCAGCTCATCGCCGTCGAGCCCTGACCCGAACACGTTCAGCTTCAGCTCGATCGTCGTGAAGTCGTGGTGCGGCGGGATGCTGCGCATCGTCGCCCAGGCGGCGACGGTGTCGCCGAGCGCGGTCCAGGCGCCGCCGTGGACGTAGCCGCCGGGGTGCAGGTGGCGGCGATCGACGACGACGCGCCCGACCGCGCGCTCGTCGTCGACCTCCAACGGCTCGATCCCGAGGTCCCCGGGGAAGCTGTCCCCGAGGAACCCCCGGACGTGCTCCGGGGTGACCCCGGAGAAGTCGATGGCGCGAGGCTCGCTCACTTCCCCACCCTGGTCTGAGCGGCTCTGGCCAAGCAGATCAAGGACGCAGGGAGCGAAGCGTGCTCTGCACGTGAGCGACCGAGGACGCAGATATGCGCCGGCCCGAGCCGCTCAAACACGTTCGATGAGCATTGCCTCGCCTTGACCCCCGGCGACGCACATCGTCTCCAGGCCGACCGCGTGGTCGTCGGTCTCCATCACGTTCAGCAGCGTGCCCATGATCCGGGCGCCGGTCATCCCGAACGGGTGGCCGAGGGCGATCGCGCCGCCGTGGGTGTTCAGCTTGCCTTCGTCGATCCCGCATTCGCTCATGATCGGGATCACCTGGGCGGCGAAGGCCTCGTTGAGCTCGACCGCGCCGACGTCGCCGATCGTCATCCCGGCCCGGTCGAGGACCTTCTTGATCGCGCCGATCGGGGCCACGCCCATCAGCTCCGGCTCGTTGCCGTGGGTGGCGGCGGTGACGATCCGGGCGCGTGGAGTGAGGCCGAGCTCTTTGGCCTTGGTGTCGCTCATGATGATCGCGGCCGCGGCCCCGTCGTTGAGCGGGCAGGAGTTGCCGGCGGTGACGCCGCCGCCGCCCTCGAAGGCCTCCGGCAGTTCGGAGAGCTTCTCCAGGGTCGAGGAGGCGCGCGGGCCGTCGTCCTTGCTTACCTCGGTGCCGTCGGGCAGGGTGACCGGCACGATCTCGCGGTCGAAGAACCCGTCTTCCTGCGATTTCACCGCCAGTTCCTGGGAGCGCTGCGCGTACTTGTCCATGTCGGCGCGACTGACCTCGTACTTCTTCGCCACGTTGACGGCGGTGATGCCCATGTCGATGTAGGCGTTCGGCTGGCCGTCGTTGCCGACGAGGTTCTGGTTGCGGTCCTCGATGCCCGCCGCCTCGGTGCGCTCGTTGTAGCGGCTCACCCACTCGACCCCGGCGGCGATGTAGATATCGCCCTGGCCGGCCTTGATCGCGTTGGCGGCGTGGCGGATCGAGTCGAGGCTGGAGGCGCAGTAGCGGGACATGGTGACCCCGTTGACCTCCTGCGGCAGCTTCTCGGAGAGCAGCGAGATGATCCGCGCGATGTTGAACGCCTGCAGGCCCTGCGGCATGCCGGCGCCGCAGAACAGGTCTTCGATCTCGGCCGGGTCGACGCCGGGGTTGCGCTCGAGCAGCTGGTCGACGACGTAGGCGCCCATCTCATCCGGGCGGAGCTGGGCCAGCGACCCCTTGAAGGCACGGCCGATCGGCGTGCGAAGGGTGTCGACGATCACTGCTTCGGGCATCGGTTCATCTCCTTACGGGTGTGTCAATTCCTGGATTGCGCGCCAGAGCGTAGTAGATTGGCCAGTCAACCAATTGTGTTGAATCGCACATACTTCCTGGGTTTTCGTCCCCTACCTGCGTTACATTCGCCTCAATCCAGCTCGCTAGGCGAGACAACGCCGTCCTTGACGGCTGCGAAAGGAGACCCTTCATGCCCGAGGGCTACTGCGTCAAAGAGCGCAAGAAGGTTGAGATCAAAGACGCCAAACAGGTGACGATGAAGAACGGTCGTCCAGCGATCCAGGGCGTCTGCCCGGACTGCGGGACGAAGATCTTCAAGATCGGAAAACTCGAAGGGTAGGGCCGTCAGGGGGGACCGCGGCCCGGCGGGCGCCGGGTCGCCCGCGGCCTGAAGACACCAGCGGTCTGAACCTGGGTGCGCCGGCCGCCGTATCCCGGGTCCATGGTTGAACTGAGCAGCGAGCGCGATCTGCGGGAGGCGTACTCCGCGCACTCGGGCGAGCTCTACGGGTTCGCGCTGCGCTCGCTGGGGGACGCCGGGCTGGCCGAAGAAGCGGTGCAGGAGACCTTCGTCCGCGCCTGGCGGGCGGGCGACCGCTTCGACCCAGAGATCGCCTCGCTGCGCACCTGGCTGTTCGCGATCCTGCGCAACGTGGTGATCGACCTCGGCCGGGCCCGCGCCGCACGGCCGAGGCTGAGCGGCGACGCCGGGGTCGAGCCCTCGGTCGAGCCGCTGGAGCAGGCGCTGCTCGCCTGGCAGGTCGAGGAGGCGATGCGGCGGATCGGCGAGGACCACCGCCACGTCCTCGTCGAGACCCACTACAACGGTCGGCCCTATGCCGAGGTAGCCGAGGAACTCGGGGTGCCGGAGGGGACCGTGAAGAGCCGGGTCTACTACGGGCTGCGGGCGCTGCGGGTCGTGCTCGAGGAGATGGGCTATGAGGGCTGAGGAGCACCGCGAGCTGCGCCTCGCGCTCGGCGCCTACGCGCTCGGCGACCTCCCAGCGGCCGAGCGGGCGGCGGTCGAGGGACACCTGCGCGAGTGCGGGGAGTGCCGCGCTGAGGCGGCCGCGCTGGAGTCGGTCGGCCGACTGCTGCCGCTCGCCGACCCGACCCGGTTCAGCGCTCCGGCGCCGCGGCCCCCCGCCGAGCTCGGCGCGCGGGTTGCCGCCCAGATCGGCGCCGAGCGGCGCGAGCGGCGCGGCCGGCGCCGGCGTCACCGCGGCTTCGGCTTCGCGCTCGCGGGGGCAGCGGCGGTCGCCGCGGTGGTCCTGGCGCTAGTCGTCTTCAGCGGCGGTGACAGCGGCGGCGAGGACCCCTCCCAGCACGTCGAGTTCGGCGCCCTGCCGGGCCGGATCGAGATCTCGGCCACGCTCCAGCCCCACTCCTTCGGCACCGAGATCCACATGTACGTGAAGGGGGTGCGGTCGGGCACGCTCTGCCGGGTCTTCCTGCGCGACCGCCAGGGCCGCAGCTTCTCCGCCGGCAGCTTCCGCTACCGCTGGGGCGATGACTCCAATGCGGTCCTGAGCTCGGCCCTCGACCTCTCGCGAACTCGGTCGATCGGCGTCCACGCCGGCGGCCGCACCTACGTCGCACCGGTCGCCCAAGGAGCCGAGGCGACGACCTGGAATCCCACCGAGGAGGAAGCCTGATGAACACCAACTTCAAAAGCACGCCGATCCGCCTCGCGGTCCTGCTGACCGCGCTGGGCCTGGTCGCGGCGCTGGCGATCGCCGGCTGCGGTGGCGACGACGGTCCCGAAAGCCGCGGCTACGGCAGCGGAGGAGGCGATACGACCGCGGGCGACATCACCGCCGCCCCCAACCCCGAAGAAGGCGCGACCTTCGTCTCGGTCGCCTCGGTGCCGGAGCTCGGCCAGGTCGTCGTCGACTCCTCCGGCCTCACCCTCTACGACTTCCACAAAGACGAGGGTGCGACGTCCTCCTGCTACGGCGCCTGCGCGCAGGCCTGGCCGCCGCTGCTGACCGAAGGCGAACCGCACGCGAGCAACGGTGCCCAGCAGGGCTTGATCGGCACGACCAAACGCAAAGACGGCAGCGAACAGGTCACCTACGACGGCCGCCCGCTCTACACCTTCAGCGGCGACAAGGGGCCGGGCGAAGCGAACGGCAACGACGTCGAGGCGTTCGGCGCCGAGTGGTACGCGCTGACCCCGAGCGGCGGCGAGCCCGAGGGCGGCGGCGAGGCCGAAACCCCGCCCCCGCCCACCTCCTACTGAGCGGTGGAGCGCTCGCGACTTTCACCCCACCCTGGTCGGGTCAATCTCGCGAGCGCTTGCGGTAGCTGAGGCTGGGCGGAGAGATGGCGCGGACCTCGGCCAGGAGGCGGGCCGAGAGCTCGCCCGGGTCCTCGTCGGGCCGCGGTTGCCCGCCGGCCGGGTCGAAGAAGGCGACCTTGACCCGGGGGCGGCGCGGGAAGCCGGTCAGGTCGGAGGTGCCCTCGATCGCGACCAGGCTGACGTGGGCCTCGGGGACCTCGAGGGCGAGCCGGCCGACACCGCTGCGGGCACGCAGCTCCTTGCCGCGCGAGCGGGTGCCCTCCGGGAAGACGCCAATGCAGGCGCCGGCCCGCAGCGTCTCGATCGCCTTCGCCAGCGCCTCCTTGTCGCCGCTGCCGCGCTTGATCGGCACCTGGCCCATGCCGTTGAGGATCGGGCCGAGTCCCTTGACGTCCCAGAGTTCGGCTTTCGCCAGGGCGCGGATCTGGCGGCGCTTCACCGCGGCCATCCCGACCATCAAGGGGTCCCAGTGGCTGTCGTGGTTGCCGATGACCAACAGCGGCCCGGTCTCGGGCAGTGTCTCCACGCCCTCGACCTCGAGCCGGCCCCACAGCGCTACCGGCCGGTTCAGGGCCATCACGGCCCGGTAGGTGCGGGTGCGCTCCTCCACGGTCCGGGAGTTCTATGCGTTCCGCGGGCGCGGCGTCAGGACGTGAGGCCGCTGGTTGGCCCGGAGGTGGCCTCGACGGCCCGCTGCAGGAGGTCGCGCAGGGCGCGCTGGTCGGCGTCGGAGAGGGCCTCCATCCACTCCGGCGGCTTCTCCATCTCGCGGATCAGGCGGCCGCGGGTGCGCCGTCCGGCGGCGGTCAGCTCGATCAACTTCACCCGCCGGTCCTGTGGCGAGGGCCGACGCTCGGCCAGGCCCTTCTCTTCGAGGTTGTCGACGATCCCAGTCACGTTCGACGGATCACAGTGGAGAAAGGTGGCGATCTCCCCCATCGTCCGCGGCTCGTTGAGCAGACGCAGGGCACCTAGTCCGGCCGGGGTGAGACCGAGCTTGCGGGCGATCGCGAGCCAGCGCGGCGGATAGACCAGGCCGACCATCAGCTTCCAGGCTTCACGGGAGGTTCCCGATTCCGGTCATGAAGCTAGTGTACCTCAATCTTTGATAGCCTCAACTATTAATGGCTAGCGGAATCGAAGTCCAGGGACTGGTGAGGGAGTTCAAGAACGGCCCGCGCGCGGTCGACGGCATCGACCTCGAGGTCGCACCCGGCGAGATCTACGGCTTTCTCGGCCCCAACGGCGCCGGCAAGTCGACGACGGTGCTGATGCTGACCACCCTCCTCCCCCGACCGCGGGATCCGCCCGGGTCGCCGGCTTCGACATCGTCAGTGAAGGCCCGCAGGTGCGATCGACGATCGGCGCTGCCCTGCAGGAGGCGGCGCTCGACCCGCTGCTGACCGGCCGCGAGCACATGCGGCTGCAGACCGCGCTGCACGGGCTCGGCAAGGAGGAGCGCCAGCGGCGCGGCCAGGAGCTGCTCGACCGGGTCGGGCTCTCGCAGGCGGCGGACCGAAAGGTCGGCGGCTACTCGGGCGGGATGAAGCGGCGCCTCGACCTCGCCCTGGCGCTCGCCCACGAACCGCGCATCCTCTTCCTCGACGAGCCCACCACCGGGCTCGACATCCAGAGCCGCACCGCGCTCTGGGACGAGGTCGCGAGGCTGGCCGCCGAGGACGGCGTCACCGTCTTCCTCACCACCCAGTACCTGGAGGAGGCCGACGCGCTCGCCAACCGGGTCGGGATCATCGACCACGGCAAGATCGTCGCCGAGGGCACGCCGGCCGCGCTAAAGGCCGAGATCGGCCGGCCGACGGTCGAGGCGGTGCCGCGCGAGCCCGCCGAGCAGGAGCGCACGGCCGCGGTCCTCGCCCGCTTCGGCGAGCGCGCGGGCTCCAGCCCGAAAGGCGCCGCGGTGCGGCTCGAGGGCGGCGAGTCCGACCTCGCCGAGGTCGTCCGTGCGCTCGACTCCGAGGGGATCGCGATCGAGACCCTGCAGCTGCACGCGCCCTCGCTCGACGACGTCTTCCTCGCCAAGACCGGGCGCAGCCTCGAGGGGGCCGAGGAGGACGAGGCGGGGGCCGAGGAGGCCGCGGCGGAGACGAGCGCGGCGTGAGCGGAGAGCTCCGCACCCAGGTCGGCCAGCTCGCCCGCCGCTCGGTCCTGCGGACGCTGCGCCAGCCGGCGCAGATCGTGCCGGCGCTGATCTTCCCGCTCTTCCTGCTGGCGGTGAACGCGGGCGGGCTCAAAGACGCGACCGACCTGCCCGGCTTCCCGACCGACTCCTACATCACCTTCGCGCTCGCGATCACCTTCGTCCAGGGGGCGCTGTTCTCGGTGATGAACACCGGCACCGACCTCGCCCGCGACATCGAGACCGGCTTCCTCAACCGGATGGCGCTGACGCCGCTGCGCGGCGCCGCCCTGCTCAGCGGCCTGCTCGCCGGCTCCACCGTGCTCGGGGTCATGCAGGCGGTGGCCTACCTCGCCGCCGGCCTCGCCGGGGGCGCCGAAATCGCCGCCGGGTTCGGCGGCGCGCTGGTGATCCTCCTGCTCGCCGTCGCGATCGTCGTCGCCTTCGGGACGATCGGGATGTTCGCGGCGCTCCGCACCGGCTCCGGCGAGGCCGTGCAGGGCCTCTTCCCGGTCTTTTTCGTCTTCCTCTTCCTCTCCTCGATGGCGCTGCCGCTCGACCTGATCACGACCAACTGGTTCCACGCGGTCGCCAGCGCCAACCCGGTCACCTACCTGCTCGAGGCCTTCCGCTCGCTGCTGATCGAAGGCTGGGACGCGGGGCACCTGGCGCTCGGCTTCGGCATCGCCCTGGCGATCTTCGCGATCGGGATGACCGCCGCCGCCAGCGCCCTGAGCACCAGGCTGGTGCGCACGTGAGCCCTGCCGCCAACCCCGCCGGATTCACTTCGATCGCCCGCGCCGTCGCCTGGCGCAGCATCCACCTCTTCCTCGGCAACCCGGCCTTCCTGCTCCCCTCGCTGCTCTTCCCGCTCTTCTTCTTCGCCTCCTTCGCCGGCGGGCTCTCGGCGGTCTCCAACGTGCCGGGCTTCGACTTCCCCAGCGGCTACACCGCCTTCCAGTTCGTCTTCGTCCTGCTCCAGTCAGCCGCGTTCGGCGGCGTCTTCACCGGCTTCGCGATCGCCCGCGACTTCGAGTCCGGCTTCGCCCGGCGCTACATGCTGGCCGCCGCCAACCGCCAGGGGATCCTCGCCGGCTACGCGCTCGCGGCGCTGTTCCGCGCCCTCGTCACCTGGACGGTGCTGGTCGTCGTCGCCCTGCTCGCCGGGATGGAGATCGACGGCAGCGGCGTCGATCTCGTCGGCCTCTTCGTCCTCGCCGTGCTGATCAACGTCGCCGCCACCCTCTGGGCGGCCGGAGTGGCAATGCGAATCCGCTCGGTCCAGGGCGCGCCGCTGATGCAGCTACCGATCTTCCTGGTCCTCTTCCTCGCTCCTGTCTACGTCCCCCTCGACCTGCTCAGCGGCTGGATCCACGCGGTCGCCTCGGTCAACCCGGTGACCGCCCTGCTGGAGGCGGGCCGCGGCTTCATCTCCGGCGACCCGACCGTGGTTGGCCTCGCCTTCGCAATCGCGATCGTCCTCCCGATTGTCTTCGCCCTCTGGTCACGCGGCGGCCTGCGCCGCGCCGAAGCGGCCGGCTAAGAATCAACCGGGCTGCGGTCCCGTTTCGGGAACAGGTACTGGGTGACGACCAGCACCACACCGACCAGCTCGACCAGCGTCGCGCCCAGCCAGACCTGGATCACGCCCGAGTCCAGGTGCCAACCCTCCCCAGCCCACGCGTAGGTAACGAAGACTGCATCGGCAATGGCAAGCTGAGCGGCCACCATGATCAGTAGCCATTTCGCGTAGCTCTTCTTGAGCCGGATGTCTTGCCAGTGATCGATCCCGCGCAGCGCCTCGTGATCATGGGGATCGAGGTTGAGCCGGTCGAGGTCTTCGAACGCGTCTCCGGTGAGCGCTCGCTTGAACGGGCTCTGTTTACTCGAAGCCTCGTGCGGCTTCTCTGCCAACTCCCGAGAGGAGTTGGAACCGTCCTCGCCACCGACCATCTAACTGGATAGACCCAGGTTGTCGAGACGGAACTGCAGCGCCTCACGCGAGACCCCGAAGCGGAGTGCCATCCGGTAGTCGGGCAGACCTTCGTCGTGCAGCGCTTCGACGGCGACTCTCGGCATCAGCAGGGCGGCGGCAAAGCTGTTGGCGAAACGCTCCTCCTCGATCGTCCCGGTCGCTGACTGGTCGTCTCGGTAGTCGACGTATTCGAACTTCTCGGGTTCGTCGGAGCGGCGAATGAAGTGACCAAGCTCGTGGGCGCAGGTGAACCGCTTGCGGTTCTTACTGTCATCGCGGTTCAAATAGACCGCCGGGTCCTTGCCCTCTTTCTTGACCAATGCACCCGAGACATCGTCCGTGAGTGGCGCGTTGAAGACCTGGATGCCCAACGCCTTGGCGATCCGCACCGGGTCGATCGGCAGGCTTCCGTCCCAGCATTCCTCGAGAAGTTCTTGGGCGGCCTTTCCCGCCTGCGGATGATCGGCCATGTCACCGAGTCTAGACATCGTGATGGTCGATCCCGACATGCTTCGCTGCAAGCTCGCTGGGTGACCTAACTCTCCCCCAGCACCTTCCCGGTCCGTCAAAGTGATGAAAGTCACGCTCCCGGGTAGCGCGGAGAGCGAGGCTGGCGCATCTGGTCTCTCGGGGGAGCCGGAAAATCGCCCTTATTGGGGCCAAGTGAAGTAGTTGACTGTGTCTCAGAAGCCACTTGAGCTGATACTCGCGCGCAACCTGATGAGCGCGCTCTCGACGCCAGCCTTCCTGGTCGACGAGGGCGGCCTGCTGGTCTTCTACAACGAGGCCGCCGGGTTCCTGCTCGGCAAGCACTTCGAGGAGATGGGGACGGTCGGGCCGGAGGAGTGGGGCTCGCTATTCGGGCCCTTCGACGAGGGCGGCGCGCCGATCCCCTATGACGAGCTGCCGCTGGTCACCGCGATCCGCAGCGGCCGTCCTGCCCACGCCGAGCTGACACTGCGCTCGACCGACGGGATCGAGCACGCGGTCGAAGCCTCGGCCTTCCCGATCCTCACCCAGCACGGCTCGCAAGGCGCGATCGCCGTCCTCTGGCCGAGCGAGGACGAGCACGCTCCGTCGAGCAACGGCAACGGGGCGGGGCCGGCGTGAAGGTCAAGATCTGGGGAGCCCGTGGGTCGATCCCCTCGCCGGGGCCGGAGACGGTCCGCTACGGCGGCAACACCTCCTGCGTCGGCGTCACCCTCGAGGACGGCTCGATGCTGGCGCTCGATGCTGGCACCGGCATCCGTAGCCTCGGCCTGGCGCTGGGCGAGGCGCCCTCGCGGCTGCACATCCTGCTCACCCACCTCCACCTCGACCACATCCAGGGCCTCGTCTTCTTCGCTCCCGCCTTCATGCCGCAGACCGAGCTGACGATCTGGGGCCCTGCCTCGCCTGAGGCTTCTCTGCGCGACCGCATCGCCCGCTACATCTCGGCCCCGCTCTCCCCGATCGAGGTCCGCGAGCTACCCTGCGACTTCTCCTTCCGCCATTGCCCCGACGCCGAGTGGGAGATCGGCTCGGCGCGGATCCGATGCGCCCCGGTCGCCCACCGCGGCCCGACCCTCGGCTACCGGATCGAGGAGGGAGACAGCGCCCTCACCTACATCCCCGACCACGAGCCGGCGCTCGGCACCGACCTCGAGGCGCTCGAGGACGAATGGATCTCCGGCTTCGAGCTCGCCCGCGACGCCTCGCTGCTCATCCACGACGGCCAGTACTCCGACGCCGAGTACCCCAACCACGTCGGTTGGGGTCACTCGGCGCTCGGACACGCGCTCTCCTTCGCCCACCGCTCCCGGGCCGAGCGCACCGTGCTCTTTCACCATGATCCGCGCCACTCCGACGAGTTCCTCGACGGGCTCGGCGCCGAAGCGCGCACCGGGTGGGCCGACCTGGGCGGCGACCCGACGGCGATCGAGCTCGGCGCCGAGGGCGCCGAATACGAGCTTCCAGCCCGGGTCGGCAGCCGAGCTGCCCTCGCCTGAGCGCTACGCTCCGAGCGTGGCCGGGCTCCCCCCTTCCCCGCTCATCCGCGCGGCACTTGCTACCGCCACCGAGGCCCACCGAGGCCAGGTCCGCAACGGGGCCGGCGGCATCCCCTACATCGAGCACCCGGTGGCCGTCGCCGAGCTGCTGGCCGGGTACGGCTGGGGCGATGAGGTGCTGGCCGCCGCCCTCCTGCACGACGTGATCGAGGACAGCGATCTGACCCTCGACGACCTCGACGAGCAGTTCGGCGAGCCGGTCACCGGCCTGGTCGGCTCGCTCAGCGACAACGAAACGATCGCCGCCTGGCGCGACCGCAAGGAGGAGCACCGCGAGCGCGTCGCCACCGCCGGCGCGGAGGCGCTGGCGATCTACGGCGCCGACAAGCTGACCAACGCCCGCGCTCTGCGCGGCGCCTGGGAAACGCAGGGCGAGGCGGTCGGGGAGGAGCTGAAGGTCTCGCTCGATGCCAAGCTGGAGGCCTGGGAAGCCGACCTCGCGTTGCTGCGCCAGGTCGCCGCCGAGCTGCGCTTCCTCGACGAGCTGGAGAGTGAGCTCAGCCGCCTTCGGGCGGGTCGAGCAGCGGCAGCCCCTCGCCCCGGTACTTGAGCCTCCGCTTCAGCGGCAGCACCGCCCAGAGCACGACGAAGGTCGCGAGGACCAGCGCAGTGACAATGATCGTCGTCACCGTCCCGAACAGCAGGTGGGTGATCAGCAGCACCGCGCAGGTCATCGCCAGCGCCAGCGCGACAAGCCCGGCGATCGTCAACCGGTTGGCGACGAAGACGAGCCGGTACTTCTGCTGGTAGCGGAAGGTCAGCCGGTGATAGGCGGTGGGGGCGATCAGGAGCGCCGCCGACAGCGCCGTCAACAGCAGGGTCGCGAAGTAGATCTTCTTCTCGAACTCGGAGACTTTGGTGAATTCCTCCTGGAACGGGACCGCGAGCAGGAAGGCGAAGAGGACTTGTACGCCGGGCAGCGCGACGCGCAGCTCCTGCAGCAGCTCGCCGAGGTTGCGGTCAAGGCGCTCCGCTTCGGACTCGTCCCGCCCGGAGGGCCGCTCGTTCATCCCGTCACCATATGCCCGTGGTAACCGCGGTCGTCCTTTTCAATCGCGATCTTCGCTTGAGAGACCAGCCGGCGCTGGCCGCCGCGGCGAGGGCCGACCGGACCGTGCCGCTGTTCGTCTTCGACGACGCCTTGCTCGGCTCGCGCTTCGCGGCGCCGAACCGGGTCGCCTTCCTGCGCGAGGCGCTGGCCGACCTCGACGCCGGCCTGCGTGCGGCCGGCGGGCGCCTCTTCCTGCGCCGCGGCGACGTCGTCCGCGAGACGATCGCCGTCGTCAAGGAGTGCGGGGCCACCGAGCTGCACGTCAGCGCCGACTGGAGCGCCTACGCGAGGGGGCGCGAGCGGCGACTCGCCGCCGCCTGTGAGGAGGAGCGGATCGCCTTCACCGCCCACCCCGGGGTGACGATCGTCCCGCCCGGCGCGGTCACCCCAACCGGCGGCGACCACTTCAAGGTCTTCAGCCCCTACCACCGGGCCTGGAGCGAGGCGCCGGTGCGCCAAGGACACGGGGCGCCGCGCCGGCTGCGTGTGCCCACGCGGCTGAGCGCCGGCCGGCTACCGGCGCTGGAGAAGCTGACTGCCGGGCGACCCTCGGCCGGCAGCGCCCCGGGCGGCGAGCGCGAGGGACGCAAGCTGATGCGCACCTTCCTCCGCGACGGCCTCGCCGCGTACGAGGACCGCCACGACGACCTGCCAGGCGACGCGACCTCGCGGCTCAGCGCCCACCTGCGCTGGGGCACCATCTCCCCGCTCGAGCTGATGCGGGAGGCGAGCGAGCGGCGCGGCGGCGGCCCCTTCGTGCGCCAGCTCTGTTGGCGCGACTTCCACCACCAGGTGCTGGCGGCGACGCCCTCGCTGTCGCGGCGCGACTACCGGCCGCGCGGCGATCGCTGGTCGCGCTCGGTGCGGGCGCTGGATGCCTGGCGCGACGGGCGGACCGGCTACCCGCTGGTCGACGCGGCAATGCGCCAGCTCACCGCCGAGGGCTTCATGCACAACCGGGCGCGGATGACCGTTGCCTCCTTCCTCACCAAGGACCTCTACATCGATTGGCGCCAGGGCGCCTGGCACTTCTGGGATCTGCTCGCCGACGGCGAGATCGCCAACAACGCCGGCAACTGGCAGTGGGTGGCGGGGACCGGCAACGACACCCGTCCCAACCGCGTCCTCAACCCCCTGCGCCAGGCCGAACGGTTCGACCCCGGCGGCGAGTACGTGCGCCGCTACCTGCCGGAGCTGGAGGGAATCAAGGGCAAGGCAGTGCACCGGCCCTGGCGGCTGCCGGCGCGCGAGCGCGGCGACTATCCCGACCCGATCGTCGACCACGACGAGGCCGTCGCCGCCTTCCGCGCCCATCGCGGCGTGTGACCCGGAGCTAGGATCGCGCGATGGGCAGGCTCGCGGTGATCCTCGGCAGCAACGCGCTCGGGCCGGGCGGCGAGGAGATCGCTGCCGCGGCGGCCGAGCACGGAGCGGCGATCGTGCAGCGCCACGACGACGCGGCGGAGTACGTGCTGCCGCACCAGATCGACCACGCGGCCAATCTGCAGCCGCTGGCCGAGCAGGGCTGCGACCGGGTGCTGGCGATCGCCTCGGTCGGCTCGCTGCGGCCCGAGCTCGGGGTCGGCAGCCTCGTCTGTCCGGACGACTTCATCGCCCTCCACGTCGGCTACTCGTTGTTCGGCGACCAGCGCGCCCACACGGCGCCCTCCTTCGACACCCGTTGGCGGGCCGAAGTGATCGCCGCCTGGGCGGCCGGCGGCGAAGCGCCCCGCGACGGCGGCGTCTACTGGCAGGCCGTCGGCCCCCGCTTCGAGACCCCGGCCGAGATCCGGCTGATGGCGGCGCACGCCGACGTGGTCGGGATGACCGTCGCCTCCGAGTGCATCGTCGCCGGCGAGCTCGGACTCGACTACGCCGCCGTCTGCATGGTCGACAACCTCGCCAACGGGCTCGCCGAGGGCGAGCTGAACGTGGTCGAGATGGAAGCCGACCGGCTGATCAACGCGAGCAAACTGCGCGATGGCCTCGCCACGGTCCTCCCCCAGCTCGGGGCGGTCGGCCGATGACGCTGACCGTCACCGGCGCCGCGCTCGGGGGCGAGCGCGTCGGGGTCCGCTGCGTCGGTGGGAGGATCGAGGCGATCGGCCCGACCGTGGGCGCCGCGCCCGGCGACGAGACGCTCGAGGCGAACGGAGCCCACCTCGTGCCACCGCTGCTGAACGGCCACACGCACGCGGCGATGACCCTGTTCCGCGGCAGCGGCGGCGATCTGCCGCTGATGCCCTGGCTGGAGGAGCGGATCTGGCCGGTCGAGGCGAAGCTCTCCGGCGAGGACGTCTACTGGGGGGCGCGGCTCGCCTGTGCCGAGATGGCGCGGACGGGCACGACCCGCTTCTGGGACATGTACTGGCACCCGGAGGCGACGGCGCGGGCGGTCGCCGACGCCGGTGTCCGGGCGACGATCGGGGCGCCGCTGTTCGACGTCGGCCGCAGCACCGAGGAGATGCGCCGCTCCGCCCGCGAGAGCCTCGAGCAGCTGAGCGAGGCCGGGCCGCTGGTCTCCCCCGCGCTTGCCCCGCACTCGATCTACATGGTCAGCGAGGACTCGCTGCGCTGGATCGGCGAGCTCGGGGCCGAGCGCGGGTTGCCGGTCCACATTCACCTCTCCGAGACCCAGAAAGAGGTCGAAGACTGCATCGCCGCCCACGGCGAGCGGCCCGCCTTTTACCTCGACCGGATCGGGGTGCTGAACGAGCGCACCGTGCTCGCCCACGGGGTCTGGCTCGACCCCGAGGAGCTGGCCCTGGTCGCCGCCCGCGGCGCCACCGTCGTCACCAACCCGGCGGCGAACATGAAGCTCGCGGTCGGCGGCGTCTTCCCCCACCCGGCGGCGAAGGCGGCGGGGGTCGCGGTCGGCCTCGGGACCGACGGCGCCGGCTCCAACGACTCGCTCGACCTGCTCGCCGACCTGAAGCTCTTCGCCCTGGTCCAGAAGCACGCCGCCGCCGACCCGACCGCGATCGAGGCGGCCGAGGCCTGGGCGGTCGCAACCGGCGCCCGGGCGCCGCTGCTCGGCGCCGGCGAGCCGCTCAGCGTCGGCGCCCCGGCCGACTTCCTGCTGCTCCGCGCTGACGCGCCGGAGCTCAGTTTCGGCGAGTTCACCGCCGACCTCGTCTACGCCGCCGGCGGCTCGGTGGTCGACACCACGGTGGTCGGCGGGCGCGTGCTGATGCGCGGCGGCGAGCTGCCCGAACTGGCCGAGATCGTCGCCCGCGCCGGCGAGCGTGCCGCCCGCCTGGGGCTCTGAGCGCCCGCCCTGACGAGGGCGCCGGGACCCATGCGTAAGCGATGTAACAGCGGGGTATAGGCTCGCGGCACGTGCCGACGGGAGATACCGCCGCCCACATCAACGGGCCTCACCAAGCCTCCTCGGTCCGCTACGAGGGCGCGACCAAGGTCTACGAGGGCGCCAGCCAGCCCGCGGTCGACGAGCTGACGCTGGAGGTGGAGGCGGGCGAGATCTGCGTCCTCGTCGGGCCCTCGGGCTGCGGCAAGACCACGGCGATGCGGATGGTCAACCGCACGGTCGAGATGAGCGCCGGCGACATCCTCGTCGGCGAGGAGTCGGTGCGCAGCCGCGACGCCGCCCGGCTGCGCCGCGAGATCGGCTACGTGATCCAGCAGATCGGCCTCTTCCCGCACCGCACGATCGCCGACAACATCGGCGCTGTCCCGCAGCTGCTCGGCTGGAAGAAGGAGCGGACCCGGGCCCGTTCGGCGGAGCTGCTGGAGCTGATCGGCCTCGACCCCGAGCTCGGCGACCGCTACCCGGCGCAGCTCTCCGGCGGCCAGCAGCAGCGCGTCGGGGTCGCCCGGGCGCTCGCCGCCGACCCGCTGGTGATGCTGATGGACGAGCCCTTCGGGGCGATCGACCCGATCAACCGCGAGCGCCTGCAGAACGAGTTCCTGCGCCTCCAGGCCCAGGTCCGCAAGACCGTCCTCTTCGTCACCCACGACATCGACGAGGCGATCAAGATGGGCGACCGGATCGCGGTGATGCGCGAGGGCGGGCGGGTCGAGCAGTACGCGACCCCGGCCGAGCTGCTGATGGCCCCGGCCAACGAGTTCGTCGAGGACTTCGTCGGCGCCGACCGGGCGCTGAAGCGGCTGGCGCTGATGCGGGTCGCCGACATCGACCTCTGGGAGGCGCCGCTGGCCTTTGTCGGCCAGAGCACCGCCGAGGTGCGGGCGAAGCTCGACGCCCCCGACGTCGAAGTGCCCTACCCGCTGCTTGTCGACTCCGAGCGCCGGCCGCTCGGCTGGCTCTCCGAGCGCGACCTCGCCCATGACACCGTCCCGGCCCAACCCGACTCCCCGCTCGGACCCGTGCTCGACCGCGATGACGTGATGCGCGACGCGCTCTCCGACATGCTCCAGGGCGGCGCCCAGTACGCGGCGGTGACCGACGCCGGCGGCCGCGTCGACGGCGTGCTCTCGGTCGAGATCCTCTCCGAGTTCCTCAGCTCGCCGGCGGCCAAGGTCGAGGAGCACAGCGCCGCGGAGCGGCCCCATGATTGACGCGCTTACGGTCGCGGCGGTCGGGGAAGTCGGCGAAGGCTTCTTCAAAGAACGGAGCTCCGACACGTTGCCGTGCCAGGCAACCAACAAGGCGTTCTTCTGCTGGGACTGGGCGCGGGAAAACATCGACGCATACGTGACGCCGACCCTGCAGCAGTTGGAGCTGGTCGTCGTTTCGGTCCTGGCCGGCTTCCTGATCGCCTTCGGGCTGGCCCTGCTGGCGCACCGCTATCGCTGGCTGCGACCGCCGTTCCTGCTCGGCACCGGCGTCCTGTACACGATCCCCAGCATCGCCCTCTTCTTCCTGCTGCTGCCGCTCACCGGCCGCGGCAGCGACACCGCGATCATCGCGCTCAGCGTCTACACGCTCCAGATCATCTACCGCAACACGATCATCGGCCTCGACAACGTTCCGGCTTCAGCGAAAGACGCCGCCCGCGGGATGGGGATGACCGACCGCCAGGTGCTCTGGAAGGTCGAGCTGCCGCTGGCGACGCCGGAGATCGTCGCCGGCGTGCAGATCGCCACGGTCAGCACGGTGGCGCTGGCGACGCTCGCTACCTTCGTCAACGGCGGCGGGCTGGGGGACCCGATCTTCAAAGAATTCGGGATCAGCTTCAAGACCAACATCCTCATCGCCGGCGGCATCGCGGTGCTGATGGCGATCGCCACCGGGCTGTTGCTGCTCTGGGTGCAGCGGCTGATCACGCCGTGGCGGCGGGCGGTGAAGGCGTGAGCTCACTCCTCCCACACCCCGTCGTGGCCTCGATCGAGGGCGCGATCGAATTCATCTTCACCCCGCAGTACTCGAACGTGACCGGGGGCAAGAAAGTCGGCGGCATCGACCAGGTGATCGAACTGACGATCAACCAGCTCGAAGTGACGGTCCTCGCGCTGGCGATCGCGCTCGCGCTGGCGTTGCCGATCGGCCTCTACTTCGGCCACAAGCACAAGTTCGAAGCGCTGGCGATCGCGTTCGGCACCGCCGGCCGCGGCATCCCCGAGCTGGCGCTGATCGCCTTCATGGCGGCGGCGATCGGCGTCGGGCTGCTGAACGTCTCAATCGCGCTCGCGGTGCTCGGCATCCCGCCGATCCTGACCGACTGCCTTCGTCGGCATCCACCAGGTCGAGCGGTCAACGGTCGACGCTGCGCGGGGCATGGGGATGACCGAGTTCGAGATCCTCCGCAAGGTCGAGATCCCACTGGCGATCCCGACCCTGATGGGCGGTATCCGCGGCGCGACGATCGCTATCGTGGCCACCGCGACGATCGCGCCCCTCGCCGGCTACGACACTCTCGGCGACTTCATCATCAACGAAAACGTCTACGGCGAGAACGGCGTGATCGCGGGGGCGATCCTGGTCGCGCTCCTCGCCCTCGTGCTCGAGCTGGCGCTGGCAGGGGTGCAGCGCCTGCTCACCTCACCCGGGCTGAAGTCGAGGCCGGCGTGATCCACCCACCAACCAGTCAAGTCCACCAAGGAGGCAAGCAGTGAACATGAACCCGACCCGGTGGCGAGCGGTGCTCGCCCTGATGGCGGCTCTGGCCCTGACCCTCGGCATCGCCGCCTGCGGCGGCGACGACGACACGCAGCGGCGGCGCGCACCGAAACCGCCTCGACCGAAGGCGGCGAAGGGAGCGGCGGCGCGATCGTCTCCAACCCCGAAAACGGCAATGTCACCCTGACCGTCGGCTCGAAGAACTTCACCGAACAGATCATCCTCGGTGAGATCTACGCGCAGGCGCTGGAAGCGGCCGGCTACAAAGTCAAGAAGGACCTCAACCTCGGCTCCGAAACCGTGGCGCTGAAAAACGTCAAAGCGGGGTCGATCTCCGGCTACCCGGAGTACGTCTCGACCGCGCTGACCTCGTTCTTCGGCAAGGAACCCGAAGAAGTGCCGGCCGACGCGCACCGAAGCCTACGAAGAGGCGAAAGCCGAATTCGAAAAAGAAGACCTGACGGCGTTCCCGCCGACCCCGTTCGCGAGCGCAAACGCGGTTGGAACCACCGTCGCGACCGCGGAAAAATACGACCTCAAAACGATCTCCGACCTGGAAGGCGTCTCCGAAAAACTGACGCTCTACGGCTCGCCCGAGTGCCGCCAGCGAATCGACTGCCTGGCCGGGCTGGAAAAACTGTACGGGCTGAAGTTCAAGTCCTTCACGCCCGTCGACATCGGCCTCCGCTACACGGTGCTCGAAAAGGGTCAGAACAGATCTCTCGATCCTCTTCACCACCGATCCGCAGCTTGCCGCCGAGAGCGACAAGTTCGTGATCCTCGAAGACGACAAGGAAGGTCTTCCCGGCCGGCAACGTGATCTGGGTGACCACGCCCGAAGGTCGTCGAAGAAGCCGGCCCGGACTACGAAGAGACGATCGTCCAGGTGCAGGAAGGCCTGACCCTGAAGTGATCCAGGAGCTCGGCGCCCGGGTCGAACTCGAAAAAGAACCGGCGGCGAAAGTCGCGGCGGAATACCTCGAAGCGGCGGGCTACACGGGCTAATTCGGTGGCCTATCCGGGGGAGAGGGATCGGCACCCCTCCCCCGGAAGGCCGTCGCGCAGCTCAGCGAACGCCGGGGGCGCCAGCGAGCGCCTCTTGAGCCTCCGGGGGAGGGGTGCCGATCCCTCTCGCGGCAAGCCTCGCGAACGAGGCGCGGGCTGCCCAGGCTGCGGAGAGGCCGGCGATTCCGGCTAGGAGGAGGGCGAAGCGGGGGTCGTAGGCCTCGGAGAGCCAGCCGACCAGGGGGGCGCCGATCGGGGTCGAGCCGAGGAAGACGACCGAGTAGAGGGCCATCACGCGGCCGCGCATCTCCGGGGCTACCGCGAGCTGCAGGGTCGAGTTGATCGTCGCCGCGAAGGTGACCGCGGCGCCGCCGAGCAGGATCAGTAGCGGGATCTCCAGGGCGAGCGCCGGCATCGCCGCGGCCAGCACGCCGGCCAGGCCGAAGGCGAGCGCGGCGCCGGCGATCAGGCGCGGGCCGGTCCGGCCGTGGTGGCCGGTGATCAGGGCGCCGGCGATCGAGCCGACCCCCATCGCCGCGACCAGCGCCCCGTAGGTAGCCGCGCCGCCCTCGAAGCTGAACTTGGCGAGCAGCGGCAGCACCACCTGGAAGTTGAAGCCGAAGGTGCCGACCAGGGCCATCAACCCCAGCGGCACCGCCAGCTCCGGGGTCCGCATGACGTAGCGCAGGGCGGCCCGGATCGCGCCCGCTTCACGCGGCGCGACCGGCGCCTCGTGCAAGCGCTTGGGGTCCATCCGCAGCAGCGCCAGGATCATCACCACGGAGGTCAGCGCGTTGATCGCGAAGCAGGGGACGACGCCGGCGGTGGCGATCAGGATGCCGGCGGTGGCCGGGCCGACGATCCGCGCCGCCTGGACGATCACGCTGTTCAGGCTGACCGCGTTGACGACCCGGTCGGTGCCGACCATCTCGATCACGAAGCTCTGGCGGGTCGGGTTGTCGATCGCGTTCAGCAACCCGAAGCCGAAGACGCCGAGGTAGACCATCCAGGGCGCGACCACGCCGGCCGCGGTGACGGCCAGGAGGCCGACCGCGGGGACCATCATCAGCGCCTGGGTGGTGAGCAGCAAGCGCCGCTTCGGGATACGGTCGGCGAGCAGCCCTCCCCAGGCCCCCAGCAACAGCATCGGCAGGAACTGAAGCGCGGTCACCAGGCCGACCGCGAGGCCGTTGCCGGTGAGGCTGAGGATCACCCAGACCGCGGCGACGTTCTGCATCCAGGTCCCCGAGAGGGAGACCAACTGGCCGACGAAGTAGCGCCGGTAGTTGGGGACCTCGAGCGAGTTGAAGGAGCGGCGCAGGTGGTACCTCATGGGGCGCCTGCGCGCCCGGACCGCGGCTCACCCTCCCTCATCCGGTCGAGGATCGCGGCCGCCCGCTCCAAGGTCTCGATCTCCTCCGCGCTGAGGTCGCGCATGCGCCGCGCCAGGTAGGCGTTCTTGCGCCCGCGCAGGCGGCGCAGGCGCTCGCGCCCGGCGGCATTGATCGCGATCAGCGAGCTGCGGCCGTCGGCGGGATCGGGGGTGCGTTCGATCAACCCCTCCCGCTCCAGGCAGCCGAGCGTGCGGGTGATCGTCGGCCGCTTCACCCGCTCGATCGCAGCCAGCTCGCTCGGCGTCAGCGGCCCGTGCACGTCGATCGCCGCCAGCGCCGAGGTCGAGGTCGGCGTCAGGCCACTGGCCTCCGACGCCGCCTCCTGGCGCAGCCGGCGCGACGTGCGCACGATCGCCATCCGCAGCTTGGCGGCGGAGTCGGTCAGGTTCTGGGCGGGTTGCGTGTCCATGATTAGCGTTGGTAATTAGTTTAGCGAATCATCTCCCCAGCACAAGCGCCGCCCATGCGAGCGGCAGCGGCATCGACCTCGGAGCCTCAGCCCTCAGCGGGCTGAGCGAAGGACTCCAGCATCTCCAGCATCTTGCGCTCGTAGGCGACGCCAACCATCACCGTGCGCTCCGAGCGCCCGAGACCCTCGTTCTCGCGGACCCCCGCCAGCGTCCCTTCCAGCTCCGCCAGCTTCGCCCGGTGCCAGGAGATCCGCTGCCCGAGGAGCTGGGCTGGGTCGCCGCCGGCGAACATTTTCAGCACCGCTTCGTCGCGAAATTGCGGCGGCGCGAGCTCAGGGTCAGCGGCCCACTCGGCGAGCGCCTCGCGGCCGGCGTCGGTCAGCTCGTAGACGCGCCGGCGCCGTCCTCCCTCCTCCTGGCGAGCCGAGAGATAGCCCGCGGCGGCGAGCCGGGCGGGCTCCTCGTAGGCGGTCGTGCGAGGGACCGGCCAGAAGTTCTGGATCGAGACCTCGATCAGTCCCTTCAGTTCATAGGAGGTCGCTTCGCGGCACTGGTGGAGCAGCGCCAGCACGGCGTAGGAGTTGGGCGTGAGCCGGATCGGTTTGCTTTTCATGATTTCTGTCTTATAGTACGAGACGTACGGTACGGCTTGGACGGATGGAGGCACCGATGGCTGCTGACGGCAACGCAGGAATCATCTCCGACTCGGCGGACTACGACGCGGTGGTCGTCGGCGCCAGCCTCGCCGGCTGCGCGACCGCGATAGGGCTCGGCCGCGCCGGCGCCCGCGTCGCCTTGGTCGACAAGCAGCCCGACCCCGCCGCCTACAAGCGCGTCTGCTCGCACTTCATCCAAGCCTCAGCGATCCCGACGATCGAGCGACTGGGACTGCTCGAGCCGATCCTCGCCGCCGGCGGCCTCCGCACCCAGATGCACGCCTGGACCCGCTGGGGCTGGATCGACCCACCGGCTGAGGGTGGTCTCCCCTGCCTCAACCTGCGCCGCGAGCGGCTCGACCCGATGATCCGTGACGCGGCCGTGACGACGCCGGGCGTCGAGCTGATGCTGGGGCTGACGGCGAGCGGGCTGGTCCGCGACGGGGAGCGCGTCACCGGGATCGTGGCGCGGGACCGGGAGGGACGCGAGCTAGACCTGCGCGCGCCGCTCACCGTCGGCGCCGACGGACGCGACTCGGCGGTGGCAAAGCTCGCCGCTGTCCCGCTCAAGTCCCGCCCCCACGGCCGCTTCGCCTACGGCGCCTACTTCGAAGGCGCTACGCCGACCGGCGCCCCCGACTCCTCGATCTGGATGCTCGACCCGCAGTGGGCGGCGGCCTTCCCCACCGACTCGGGCCTCACCTTCTACGCCGCGATGCTGACTAAGGACCGGCTGCCGGAGTTCAAGGCGGACCCCGAGGGCGCCCTAGTCAAGTTCCTCGCCGCCCTGCCCGACGCGCCGCCGATCGAAGCCAGCAGCCGCGTCGGCCCGGTCGAGGGCAAGATCGACATGACCAACCGCCAGCGGGTCCCCACCGCTCCCGGCCTCGCCCTGGTCGGCGACGCGGCGCTGGCAATCGACCCGCTGTTCGGAGTCGGCTGCGGCTGGGCGCTGCAGTCAGGTGAGTGGCTGGCAGACAGCGTCGCGCCGGCGCTGCGCGGTGAAGTGGAGCTCGAGCGCGGCCTGCGCCGCTACCGCCGCCGCCACGCTCAAGAGCTGCGGACGCACGCTTTCCTGATCCACGACTACGCCACCGGCCGCAAGTTGCAGCCAGGTGAGCGGACGCTGTTCGCCGCCGCCGCCCGCGACCCGAAGTCGGCCGCCTTCTTCGAGCGGATTGGCACCCGCCAGCCACGGATCGCAACGACGTTCGCCCGCGCCGTGCCGCGAGCGCTGGCAATCAATGCCCGCTTCGCCCTCAGGCGGCGAAGCGCTGTTCCGAGCGAGCCTTCGCCTTCGCCGCCTCGACCTCGCGGTCCTTCGGCGGCGCCGCGGTGACCAGACGATCGAGCAGGCGCGCAGTCACGTCGGCGATTTCCTCGACCGCCTGATCGAACGCCTCGGTGTTGGCCTTCGAGGGCTTAGTCGAGCCGCTGATCTTGCGCACGTACTGCAGCGCGGACGCCTGGATCTCGTCCTCGGTCGCGGGTGGATCGAAGTTGTGGAGGGTCCTGATGTTTCGGCACATGCCCAGATCTTAGACCCGCGATTCGCCCCCGTGGGCGATCCAGCACGTTTCGAGAAGGGCCGACGAAACCCGTGTGCAACCCTGGGGAACGTGCGAGGTATGGCCCGTTGACCACCGCCGCCGAGGCCCGCGACAAGCGCTGGATCGCCCTGGCCCTGCTCTGTTCGGCCCAGTTCGTGGTCGTGCTCGACGCCTCGATCGTCAACGTCGCCCTGCCGACGATCGGCGACGCGCTCAGCTTCACGGAGAGCAACCTGCCCTGGGTCGTCAACGCCTACGTGCTGACCTTCGGCGGCTTCCTGCTGCTCGGCGGGCGGCTCGCTGACCTGCTCGGGCGGCGCCGGATCTTCATGATCGGCCTCGTCCTCTTCGCGCTCGCCTCACTCGCCGGTGGCTTCGCGACCAACTCCGGCCAGCTGATCGCCGCCCGCGCCGTGCAGGGACTCGGCGGCGCCCTCCTCTCCCCCGCGGCGCTCTCGATCGTCGCCACCACCTTCAAGGACGGCGCCGAGCGCAACAAAGCGCTGGGGATCTGGGGTGCGGTCGCCGGCTCCGGCGGCGCCGCCGGGGTCCTGCTTGGCGGCATCCTCACCGACGGCCTCGGCTGGGAGTGGGTGCTCTGGGTCAACGTCCCGATCTGCCTCGCCGCCGCCGCGATCACCCCCCGGCTGATCGCCGAAACGCGCGACGAGCGGGAGACTCCGACCTTCGACGTGGCCGGCGCGGTGACGATCACCGCCGGGCTCTCGGCGCTCGTCTTCGCGCTGGTCGACGCCAGTGAGGTCGGCTGGGGGTCGACCCAGACGATCCTCACCCTGGCCGGCGCGGTCCTCCTGCTCGCCGCCTTCGTCGCAATCGAGCTGCGCTCGCGGGCGCCGCTGGTGCCGTTCTCGATCTTCCGCATCCGCACGATCAGCGGCGCCAACGTGGTCGGCCTGCTGACCGGCGCCTCGCTCTTCTCGATGTTCTTCTTCATCTCGCTCTACATGCAGCAGGTGCTTGGCTACAGCGCGATCAAGGCGGGACTCTCCTACCTGCCGCTGGCCCTCTCGATCATCATCTCGGCCGGGATCGCCTCGCAGTTGGTGACCAAGGTCGGCTTCAAGCCGATCCTCGCGGCCGGGATGGTGCTGATCGCGACCGGGCTCCTCTGGTTCTCCCAGATCTCGGTCGACGGCTCCTTCTTCGGCGACATCCTCGGCCCCTCGGTGCTCGCCGCGGTCGGTCTCGGCTTCGCCTTCGTGCCGGTCACGATCGCCGCCGTCTCCGGCGTCCCCGACCACGAGCAGGGTCTCGCCAGCGGCCTGATCAACACCTCCCAGCAGATCGGCGGCGCGCTCGGGCTGGCGATCCTCGCCGCGGTCTCCAGCTCGGTCACCGGCAACTCGGTCGACCCCGCCGTCCTGGTCGACGGCTTCCAGGACGCCTTCCTGGTCGGCGCCGGCTTCGCCGTCCTCGGCCTGGTCGCGACCCTGACCCTGATCCGCAGCCGCGACAGCAAGGCCCATGTGGCGCTGAGCCGCGAGGTCGCGGTCGAGTCCGAGTAGGGCGCCCGCCCACGATCGGTGCGGGTGGTCGGCCGCCGGGCGTCCGGCTAGGGTGACCGCGTGCTTGCCGCCCGCCCCTCGCTCGTCCGCGCCAGCGCCGTCCTGCTCGCGCTCGCGGCACTCGCTCTCGCCGTCTTCGCTTCCAGCGGCCGCGGCGAGGCGGCAACGACCAGCCTCAGTCCGGTCCCCAGCGTCCTCTCGGTCGACGCCCCGGCTTGCGCCCCGGCCCAGTACGGGGGCTCCGGGGCCGCCGAAGCGCTGATCGTCTCCGACCTGCCGCTGCAGGGCGACTCGCGGCGGCGCTCGCTGCAGATGAACGACGCGATCCAGATCGTGCTCGAAGACGCCGGCTGGAAAGCCGGCGGGCGCAACGTCGCCTTCCAGGCCTGCGACGACTCGCTCGCCGACACCGGCCTCTGGAGCAAGTCGCAGTGCCAGCGGAACGCGCGCGCCTACGCCGCCACCCCGAGCGTGCTCGGGGTGATCGGCACCTACAACTCCGGCTGCGCCGAAGCGATGATCCCGATCCTCGGCCAGGCGCCCGGCGGCGGCCTGGCGATGGTCTCGCCCGGCAACACGATGATCTGCCTGACCCAGGGCAGCCCGACCTGCACCAACGGCACCCCGAAGAGCCTCTACCCGCAGCGCCGCAACTACGCCCGCGTCGTCCCCAACGACGCCTACCAAGGCGCCGGCCTCGCCAAGTTCGCGCAGGGCACGGGCGTGCGCAGCGCCTTCGTCCTCTACGCGGCCGGCGACCCGACCAGCTTCGGGCAGGCGAAGACCTTTACCGGCGCCGCCAAGAAGCTCGGCATCGAGATCACCGGCTTCCGCCCCTGGAGCCCGCAGGCGGCCGAATACAAGCGGCTGATGAACATCGCCGGAGCGACCGCCCCCGACGCGGTCCTGCTCGCCGGGCTGACCGAACAGAACGGTGCCCAGCTGATCAAGGACAAGGTCTCGGTGATGGGGCCCAACAGCCAGATCAAGCTGCTGGCCCCAGACGGGTTCGCGCAGCAGTCGACGATCGACCTCGCCGGCAACGCATCCAAGGGGATGTTCGTCAGCGTCCCCGGTCTCGTGCCCCAGGACCTAACCGGGCCGGGAAAGCAGCTGGTCAACAAGCTGAAGCAGCGGACCGATGGGCCGGTCGAACTGTTCGCGCCCTACGCCGGCCAGGCGGCCAGCGTGATGCTGAACGCGATCGCGGCCAGCGGCGAACGCGCCGGTGTGCTCGACGCGATCCGTCACACCAAGGTCCGCAACGGGATCACCGGCAGCTTCGACATCATCGCCAGCGGCGACCCCAGCGTCGGCCCGATCACCGTCTCGGTTGCCAAAGGCAGTTTCGTCCCGACCCGCGTGATCAAGCCAAGCGCCGCGCTGGTCAAGGCCGCCCGCCAGGGCTGAGCGAGCTCGCGTCGAAGCATTCGGGGTGAGTTCCGCCCCGAACCCGACCGCCGCCGCGGAAAAGCCGGTCCACTACCCACCTGGGATGGACGCGCGCTCGACCCGCGTCGCCGAAAAGCTCAACCCCTTCATGCTGGTCGCGGCGGCGCTGACCCTGCCGACCGTGGCGATCACCGAGTCCAACCCCGGCGGCACGATGCTGGCCATCGCTCAGGTCCTCAACTGGGTTACCTGGCTCGCCTTCCTCTTCGAGTTCGTTGTGATGCTCTCGGTGGTGCCGAACCGCAAGGCCTGGCTGCGCCGCCACCCGCTCGACCTGGTGATCGTCTTCCTCACCCCGCCGGTCCTGCCGGCCGGCCTGCAGAGCCTGCGGGTGCTGCGCCTGCTTCGCCTACTGCGGCTGCTGCGGCTGGCCCAGCTCTCACGCGAGGCCTTCTCGCTCGAGGGCGTGCGCTATGCGGCGCTGCTCGCCGTGCTCACCGCGGTCGGCGGCGCCTCCCTGTTCAGCGCCTTCGAGCACCGCCAGCACACCAGCTTCTGGGAAGACATCTACTGGGCGATCACGACGATGACCACGCTCGGCTCCAATGTCGAGCCGACCACCACCGGCGGCGAGATCGTCTCCACCGTCGTCCTGCTCGTCGGGATCGGCTTCGTCGCCCTGCTCACCGGCTCCTTCGCCCAGCGCTTCCTCGCCCCGGAAATCTCCGAGCTGGAGATGGAGCTGGAAGAAGAGGCGGTCTCTGCCGAGCAGGTGGCGCTGCACGAGCTGCGCGCGGTCCAGGCGCAGCTGCAGACGCTGGAGGCGGCGGTGCAGAAGATGATCGAGCAGCGCCCCAGCGGGACGGGCGCCGGCTAGTCCTCGTCCGCCTCGGCGGCGATCTTCGCCTCCAGCTCCCCCATCACGTCGGGGTCGCGCAGGGTGGTGACGTCGCCCAACGCCCTTCCCTCGGCGATGTCGCGCAGGAGGCGGCGCATGATCTTTCCCGAGCGGGTCTTCGGCAGGTCGTCGGCCCAGACGATCCGCTTCGGGCGGGCGAATTTGCCGATCCGGGTGGCGACCTCGGCGCGGATGCCCTCGACCAACTCCTCGGAGGGCTCGGTGGCGCCGCGCAGGGTGACGAAGGCGCAGATCGCCTGGCCGGTGTCCTCGTCGGACTGGCCGATCACCGCCGCCTCGGCGACGTCGGCATGGGCGACGATCGCAGACTCGACCTCGGCGGTCGAGAGCCGGTGGCCGGAGACGTTGACGACGTCGTCGATCCGGCCGATCACCCAGAAGTAGCCGTCGGCGTCGCGGCGGGCGGCGTCACCGACCAGGTAGCGCTCGGGGCCGAAGCGGGCGAAGTAGGTCTCGACGAAGCGCTCGTCCTCCTTGAAGAGGCCGCGCAGCATCGAGGGCCAGGGGCGCTCGAGCGTAAGCAGGCCCTGGCCTTCGGCGATCGGCTCGCCCTCTTTCTCGTCGACCACCTGGGCGGAGACGCCGGGAAACGGCGTCGTCGCCGAGCCCGGCTTGGTCGCGGTAACCCCCGGCAGCGGCGTGATCATGATCGCGCCGGTCTCCGTCTGCCACCAGGTGTCGACGATCGGGCAGCGTTCGCCGCCGATCACCTTGTGGTACCAGAGCCAGGCCTTCGGGTTGATCGGCTCGCCGACCGAGCCGAGCAGGCGCAGGCTGGTGAGGTCGAATTTCGCCGGGATCTCGGCGCCCCACTTGATGAAGGTGCGGATCGCGGTCGGCGCCGCGTAGAGGATCGTCGCCCGGTAGCGCTCGACCAGCTCCCACCAGATGCCCTGGTGGGGGTAGTCGGGCGCTCCCTCCCACATCACGCTGGTCGTGCCGTTGGCCAGGGGGCCGTAGACGATGTAGGAGTGACCGGTGACCCAGCCGACGTCGGCCGCGCACCAGTACACGTCCTCCTCCGGCTTCAGGTCGAAGACGTAGCGGTGGGTGGCGGTGACCCCGGTCAGGTAGCCGCCGGTGGTGTGGAGGATGCCCTTGGGCTTTGCGGTCGAGCCGGAGGTGTAGAGGATGAACAGCGGGTGCTCAGCCTCCATCGGCTCGGCCGGGCACTCGGGGTCGGCCTGGGCACAGATCTCCGCGTAAAAGACGTCGCGGCCCTCCCGCATCGGGCACTCGATCCCGGTGTGGGCGACGACGACGATCGTCTCCAGGCTCGCGAGGTCGTCCATCTGCTCGTCGACGGCCGCCTTGATCGGCGCCGTCTTGCCCTTGCGCCGGGCGCCGTCGACGGTGATCAGCGCCTTGGCCTCACTGAACTCCATCCGCTCGCGGACCGATTCGGCGCTGAAGCCGCCGAAGACGACGTTGTGGGGGGCGCCGATGCGGGCGCAGGCGAGCATCGCGACGACGACCTCGGGGATCATCGGCAGGTAGATCCCGACCACGTCGCCCTTTTCGACGCCCTGGTCGCGCAGCGCGTTGGCGAAGCGCTGGACGTCTGCGTGCAGCTCGGCGTAGGTGACGTCGCGCTCCTCGCCCTCCTCCCCGCGCCAGTGGTAGGCGACCCGGTCGCCGTTCCCCGCTTCGACGTGGCGGTCGAGGCAGTTGTGGCTGGCGTTCAGACGGCCGTCCTCGAACCACTTGAAGAACGGCGGGTTGGAGTCGTTTAGGCCCTGCGTGGGCTCGACGTCCCAGTCGAGCAGCGCCTTGGCCTGGGCGCTCCACCAAGCCTCCGGATCCGCCGCCGCCTCCTCGTAGACCCGCGGATCGCTCCACAGCGCCTTCTCCTTGAAAGCCGCCGGCGGCTCAAAGCGCTCGACCTCGAGCATCCGCTCAATTTCACCCTCCAACCCCATTCGCGAAACCTACCCCAAGGGGGAGAACCCCCGCCCCTGTCGACTTTGTTCGGGTATACCGAACAAAGTCGACAGCCCCCACGCTGAGCTTGCGAGCGTTTTATGGCTGCGGTACTGGCTTGCGGGGATGGAGCAGCGCTGAGCCACGGGAGCGCAGCGGTGCTCTGGGGCTTCTTAAAGCCGCTGAAGGGAGCTGTGCACGTCAGCTCACCCAGCACGAGCGGCAAGGCTCTACGAGCGGGGATCGTGCTTCATCGCTCCCCCTCTCTTATGAAGGAGGGGGAAGTGACTCGGCGTGAGCTCATCCCTGTGACCACGCCTCGAAGGACGGTCGAGGATCTCAAGGGAGCGCTTCCCGACTACCTGGCGCGCAAGGCCAAGCGCCAGGCTGAGTTCCTGGGCTACGAACTGCGCCTCCCGAACGACCGCTCACGCTCGGACCTCGAGAGCTACTTCCTCGCGTTCTGTAGACGCCATCGACTCCCTCGCCCGCAGGTCAACGTCAGGGGCGCCTTCTGAACCGTCCCGAGCGTGACTGGCCAAGCAGATCAAGGACGCAGGGAGCGTGGCGTGCTCTGCACGCGAGCGACCGAGGACGCCGAGCTGCGCCGGCCAGACGCGCTCGGGAGCTCGACGGCTACCCAGCCGAGATAGCCGTTGAGCTGGGCGAAGTCCTTAGTGGGCGTCCAGCTAGTTGCTAGTACCCAGCCGGGTGTCGGACCACGAAGCCTTCGGTGGAGCTCGTCGGCGCTGAGTGCCAGCGCGGGCCGGGGCCGCCTACCGTGTCGAAGGCGAGGCCGGCGATGATCATCCAGGCGTGGCCGGCGTTGGCGTAGACGGTGATCCACTTGCCGGCGCCCGGTTCGCCCCAGCTCTCGAGGCCAGTCGAGTCGAGCGGGCTTTCGAGGAAGCCGCCGCCGTGCAGCGCGTAGCTGACCGCGCCGGAGCAGTCGTAGCCGGAAGATTCGAACGAGCCGTGGCCCCCGCCCCAGACGTAAGGGGTCGAGGCGATCGCGTTGGCGGCGGCGATCGCGGCCTTCACCGCCTCCGGCGCGTTGGCCGGAGCGCTGGCTTCGCTTTCACTGATGAAGCCGGCCTGCTCGCCGGGGTTGAGCGGAGCCGGGACCTGGGCGCCGGCGGGGACCGGACCGCCTTCGGCGGCGACCTCCTGGCCGAGCGCGGCGAGGCTGTCGTTGATCCGTTCTTCTTCGGACCCGAGCTGGTCCATCGTCGCCCGGCGTTCGGCCTGGGCGGCCTGCAAGTCGGCGAAACGGGCCTCAGCTTCGGCGCTGCGCGCCGCGACTTCGCGCTCGATCGCGGCGACCGAGTCGCGCGCCGCTTCGACCTTGTCGCGGTTGGCGGCCAGCTTCGCGACGGCGTCCCTGACTTCGTCGCGCAGCATCGTCACCCGGCCGACGACGGCGTCGTCGTAGCTCTGGATCCGGTTTAGGTATTCGGTCTGCGCCGACATCTCCGACCAGTCTTCGGATTCGAGGATCGCGTTGACGACGTTCGGCGAGCCGGCCTCGTAGATCCCGATCAGGCGGTCGCGGAGCACGCCGAGCGCCCGGTGCAGCTGGCGCCGGACCTCTTCGAGATGCTCCCTTTCCTCTCGCAGCGCCGTGGTCGCCGCGTCAAGTTCCGCCTGCTTCGCGGCTAGCTCAGCCTCGACCGTCGCCAGTTCCTGGCGCAGCGCCGAGACTTCGCCGATCATCGAGTCGATTGCCCTGTTCTGGGCGGCGATCGTTTCGGCCAGCGAGCTCTGGTCGGCCTGGACCCCTTCCAGCTGGTTCTGGGCGCGGTCGTATTTTTCCTGCGCGGTGACGGCCGGGGCGCTCGGGGCCAACGCGACGGCCAGGACGCAAAGAGCGGCCAGCAGGAGGACGCCGAAGATCAGCGCCCGGCGCTTGGTCGCGCCCGGATGTGAACTCGAAGCCAGCAGGGTGGCGCAGGCTAGCGAAGTCCCCTGAAGATTGTTAGGAGTTGCTAATAAGCTGCAACTTCCCTTGCAAATGGGCGCCTTCTGAAGGAGATCAGAAGGCGCCCATCGACGGCTTCTCAGGTCAGCAGCTTGGTCTTTGCCTGCTCGAACTCGGCGTCGCTCAGCGCGCCCTTTTCCTTCAGCTCGTTGAGCTTGTGGAGTTCATCGGCCGGCGAGGTGTGGGCCTGCTCCCGGACGTATTCGTCGAAATGCTTTTTTGCGTCGGCTTGGGCCTTGATCGTTCGGTCCCGCATCCCGGAGCCGCGCGCGATCAGGTAGATCAACGCGGTTACGAATGGGATAAAGACCAGAACAAGACCCAGGCCGCCTTCCACCATCCGGACAGCTCGTGATCGCGGAAGAGATCCGTCAGGATCGTGATCAGGATCCAGATCCAGATCACGAAGAAGAAGATCTCGAGCACGATCAGGAGGAAGTGCCCGAAGCTGATATCAGCGAGCGGCAAGGTGTTTCCTTTCAGTTCTCAACAGTGGTACTTAGGTAGACGCTACCCGGCGGCGAGGCGCCAGGCAAACAGAACCGCCGAAACCGTGGTCGCCAGGTTGAGGCTGGAGACGCCCGGCGCGCATCGGAATCGCGATCCGCGCGTCGGCGCGGTCCAGCAGCGCCGCGCTGAGCCCGTGGCGCTCGGTGCCGAAGGCGAGCACGGCGCGGGCCGGCAGCCGCGCCGGGTCGAGGTCATCCCCCGCGGGGTCGATCGCCAGCAGCGGCCGGTCGCTGGAGGGGAGCTCGGTCACCGCGGCGACCGGCAGCGCGAACTGCAGCCCGGCGCCGCCGCGCACCGCGTCGGGGTTCCAGGGGTCGTTCTCGCCGAGCGTCAGCAGCGCCGCCGCATCGGCCGCCGCCGCGACCCGCACGCAGGCGCCCATGTTGCCCATGTTGCGCGGCTGCTCGAGCAGGACGACCGGCGCCTGGCGCGGGTCGGCGAGCGCCGCGGCGACGTCCGACCTCGGGGCGGCGGGCGATCGCCACGACCCCCGTCCTGCGGCGCCTGCGGGACCAGCGCCGCCAAGGTCCCCGGCGCGACCGGCTCGACCCGTGCGCTCAGCTGCCCCGCCAGGTCCGGCGCCAGCTCGGCGGCCAGCGCCTCCAGGCCGGGAGGGTCCTCGGCCAGCCGCCAGCTCCAGCTCGGCGCCGAAGCGGAGCGCGTGCTTGAGCGCGTGAAAGCCCTCCAGCAGGACCAGGCTGCGATCGCGGCGGGCACTGCGGAAGCGCTGCGTCAGGTCGTCGGCCACGCCGGCATCATTACGCGTGCACGAGGCAGTCGCGGCCGCCGGCCTTAGCCATGTAGAGAGCCGAGTCGGCCCGGGAGAGCAGCTCGTCGATGCTCTCCACCCCGTCCCAGAGCGCCAGCCCCGCCGAGCAGGTCTGCTCGCCCGGGGTCTCCGCCCGCAGCCGCTCGACGATCTCTTCCGCCTGGGCAAGCGAGCAGTCGGGGAGGACGACGAGGAACTCCTCGCCGCCGAAGCGGACCAGCAGGTCGGCGCCGCGCAGCGCCGAGTCCCAGGCCTTGGCGCAGGCACGCAGCATTTCGTCGCCGGCGAGGTGGCCGTGGGTGTCGTTGTAGGACTTGAAGTGGTCGATGTCGACGATCGCCAGGCAGAGCTCGGTCTCGGCGCGGCGGGCCCGCGCCATCTCCCGCGGTAGCTGTTCGTTCAGCGCCCGGCGATTGGGCAGGCCGGTGAGCGCGTCGCTGCGCGCCAGGTCCTCGACCTGGGCCAGCAGCTGCTCGCGTTCGGCGGCGCCTCGTTTCAGCTCGGTGATGTCGGTGGCGCGGGCGTAGAGCATCCCCTCCTCGACCGCCACGGCTGCGCTCGAGCGCAGCCAGTGGACGCTGCCGTCTTTGGCGAAGACGCGGTTCTCCAGGCCGACCGAGGGGTGGCCCTCGAAGACGCGGACGGCCTCGGCGATCGCCCGCTCGCGGTCCTCGGGGTGGGTTAGGTCGATCAGCAGGGTTCCCTGGAGCTCCTCGGGCCGGTAGCCGAGGTTGCGCTCCCAGGCGCCGTTCACCTCGATGATCCGGCCGTGGTCGTCGAGCGTGCAGAGCATGTCCTGGGAGAGGTCGAAGAAGCTGCGGGCGCGGCGGTCGGCGCGGGCGCGGCGGGCGACGATGTAGCTGACGAAGAAGGTGATCACGGTCAGCGAGAAGGCCGTGAAGAGCCAGCGGGTGAAGGCCGAGAAGCCGGCCGCGCTGGGCACGACCGCCAGGGTCACGGCGTTCACGGTCAGGGTCCAGCCCAAATAGACAAAGGCGATCCGCCGGGGGAAGAAGTAGGCGGCGATCATCATCACCCAAACCAGAATCGAGCCGTAGATGCCGGCGGAGACCGCCGACTCGTAGGTGAACGCGGCCGAGAGCAGCGGCGCGCAGGCGAGCAGCACGCTGGAGACGACGACCGGGACGCGCGCGGCGTAAGCCCAGCACAGAGCGCCGACCGCCGCCATCTCCAGGGCGGTGAGGACCAGGGCCAGGGTGTCGACCCCGGCTGGGTGCGGGAGAGCGACGGAGAGGATCGCGATCGCACTGCCGGCGACCCACATCGCCCCGATCGCTCGCGCCTGCGCCGGCCCGTCGGGCTGCAGCGCGCGATGCTCTGAGCGGATTTCCTTCATACCTAAAAACGACTATCGGCGCCAGCGGCGCCGACTTTAGGCTTGGGAAGAGGCTTGAACGACCTGGAACTGGCCCATCAGCCCGTGGTCCTCGTGGTCGAGCATGTGGCAGTGGATGACGAACTTCCCGGTGTAGTCGGCGAAGCGGCCGGCGACCCGGATCCGTTCGCCGGGATAGACGAAGAAGGTCTCCTTGAGGCAGTCTTCCCACGGCGGCGGCGGCTTGCCGTCTCGGGACAGCAGGTACCAGTCGGTGTGGTGGATGTGCATCACGTGGGCGACGCTGGTGGCGTTGTGGATCTCCCAGATCTCGGTCGTGTCGAGCCGCGGGTACGCCTCCGAGCGGGCGGGGTTGAAGGTGCGGCCGTTCAGCACCCAGGTCGGTTTGAAGTAGCCCTCGATCGCGATCTTCCAGCGCTTGTCCGGCTTGCGGTCGGCGTGCTTGGCGACGTGCTGGGCCCAATCGGGCAGCGGCCGCAACCGCCGCGGGACCCGGGTGCGGTCCTCGACCCGGGCGTCGCCGACCCGGAACTGCATCAGCGCGCCGCTGTAGGTGCGAGCGCCGTCGGGGTTGCGGCCAGGGTGGCGGGCGGTGCTGCGCAGCTCGACCGTCTCGCCGCGGGCGGCGGCGAAGTCGACGATCACCTCGACCCGCTCAGCCGGGCCGAGCAGGATCTGCTCGCGGCGGATCGGCTTCGGCATCAGGCCGCTTTCGGTCGCAATCTGGACCATCGCGGCGCCGTTGGAAAGGCGCAGGTTGTAGCTGCGGAACTGGGAGACGTTGAGAATCCGCAGCCGGTAGCGGCAGGCGCTGACCCAGTGGTGGGGCATGTAGACGCCGTTGACGAGGATCGTGCCGGCGGCGATCCCGTCGGCGGGCGGGCGGGCGCCGTCGGCGAAGGGGTCGGTCAGCTGGTTGTGGCGGTCGAAGCCGCGGTCGCCGATCATCAGCGGCAGGTCGCGCGCGCCGTGCGGCAGCGGCAGCGAGGCGTCGAGCTCGTCGTCGACGATCCACATCCCCGCCAGTCCCCGCCACACGTTCGGGGCGGTTCGGTCGAGCCGGTGGTCGTGGTACCACTGGAACGAGGCGCGTTCGGGTCGTCCCCCCTCGCGCAGGTCGTAGACGTAGGTTTTGCTCCGCCCCGGCTCGAGCAGCAGGTCGTTGCCGGAGTCCCGGGCGGAGAGGCCACGCGGGATCCGGCAGAAGTAGGAGACCGGCTGGCGCTTGGTCAGGCCGCCTGGCTGGCCGTCAAACTGGGTGCGGTTGTGGCCCCCGTGGAGGTGGACCGAGAGCTCCCCCGCCGCCGGTAGCTCGTGGTGGAAAGTGACCTCGGTGCGCTGGCCGGCCGGACGGCGGATCGTCGGCCCCGGGAAGCTGCCGCCGTAGGTCCACATCCGCGTCTTGCGGCCGGGCAGGACCTGGACCTCGGCCTCGCGGATCGGGATCTCGATCCGGGCGGAGTCGAGCACCCGCGGGATCGGCAGGCGCTGGCCGAACGGAACCGCGGCCTGCGCGGCCTCCGGCCCGACGCCGAGCTCGGCCAGCGGCGCGAGGCCGCGACCGCCGAGCGGCGCCAGCAGGCCGAGGGCGCCGCCGCCGAGGGCGCCGAGGAAAGCTCGGCGCCCCAGGCGGGGTGCGGATAGGTGCTGCGCGTCCGTGGCGCTAGGACGCCGGGAGCGGCGTCACTTGCGGGACGACCTTGACCTTGCCCTGCATCCACGAGTGCACGGCGCAGATGAAGTAGAGGTCGCCGGGCGCAGCGGTCACCTGCTGCTCGAAGGTCTCGCCCTTCTTTTCGGTGAACCAGGAGTCGCCCTTCGCCGAGTTGCTGCCGGCGGTGCTCCAGCCGGCCGGGCCAGCCTTCGACCGGGTTCAGCCCGATCTTTTCCGTTTTCGGGTTGAACTTGTGCCATTCGGCGATCGAGAGGCAGATGTGTTTCGGCGTGAAGCACGCTTTCCGCGCCGGAGCCGTTTTCGGCAGGACGTTCTTGGTCACCAGCGAGAAGGTGTGCGGCCCAACCTGTTTCGGGTTGGTGCTGTTGACGATCTTCAGGGTGTCGCCCTGGGTGACCGTCTTCGGACCTTCGAAGAAGATCTTTCCTTTTTCGAACTTCATGTCGATCTCGGCGGTGGTGCCGGTCGCCGGCACTTCCGCGGCGCCGACCGGGGCGGCGAGGACGAGCGAGAGGGCGGCCGCCGGGACCGCCACCAGCAGGGCCCGCAGCGAGGCCCGTTTCGGGACGAGGTAGTGCAAGAGAGACGCCTTTCCTAGGTGTTTCGCGTTTGAAAACCGCTTCGCGAGCCCCGGCAACGTAGTCGTTGGGGCGGCGGAGATCAAGCTGACCTGTAGCCTGGCAGCGCATGGTCAAGTGGCTGCACACCTGCTATCGGATCGGCGACATCGACCGCTCGGTCGCCTTCTACGAGAAGCTCGGCTTCGAGGAGAACCGGCGGATGCCGATCGGCGATGAGGCGGTCAACGTCTTCATGGGCCTGCCCGACGATCCCGGCCGGCTCGAGCTGACCTACAACCACGGCGTCGCCGAGTACGACCACGGCACCGCCTACAACCACATCGCGCTCCTCGTAGACGACCTCGACGGCACCCTCGCCCGCCTCGCCGGCGAGGGCATCGAGCCCGAAAAGCCGCCCTATCGTCCCGGCGGCCGCACCGAGGGCCACCGGATCGCCTTCGTCCGCGACCCCGACGGCTACCGGATCGAGCTGATCGGGGAGTAATCGCCAACGCCCTACCCGGGGCGGAGGCAGTGGGGTTCAGCCCGGGGAGATGCCGCCGCCGGAGGGTGAGCTGGAAGAAGGCGGCGGGGACGATTCCGGCGTCGGCGAGGCTTCGGGTTCGTCTTCTTCGGCCTCTTCGCCTTCCTCATCTTTTTCTTTTTCTTCCGCTTCTTCGTCTTCGCTTTCGCCGAATTCTTCTTCGTCTTCGAAGCCGCCGGCTTCGTAGGCCGAGCCCGTGTGGTCGCTGTTGTAGGCCTCTAGTTCGGGCAGGTCTTCGGGAGTTTCGAACTGCGGGCATTCGCCGCCCTGGGCGGACGCCATGTAGTCCTGCCAGATCGGGCCGGCGGTCGGGCCGCCGTAGCCGGTTTCTTCGCGCGACTGCGGGTGGCCGACCCAGACCGCGGTCGAGAACATCGGCGTGTAGCCGACGAACCAGGCGTCGGAGAGCCCCTCGGAGGTGCCGGTCTTGCCGGCTTCGGCGCCGCACCCGATTGAGGTGTAGCCGGCCCCGGTGCCGGACGTGATCACGCCCTCGAGAATCCGCGTCACTTCGTAGGCTTGGCCTTCGGTCAGCACCCGCTTGCCGGGATCGGAGGCGATCTCGTCGACCCGGCCGTCGGGGAAGACGACTTTGCTGATCGCGGTCGGTTTGTGATGGACCCCGCCATTGGCGAGGGTCGCGTAGGCGTCGGCCATTTCCAGCGGCGTGACCCCGTAGGCGAGGCCGCCGATCCCCTCGGCCGGAACCGATTCCAGCGGCGCTTCGATCCCCATTTCTTCTGCCGTCTTCGTCACTTCCTCGGAGCCGACGTCGAGGTCGAGCTTGGCGAAGATCACGTTGACCGAGTGCACGGTCGCTTCGTCGAGCGACATCGTGCCGCCGCCGGGCTCGGAGTTGTTGACCTCCCAGGTACCGCCGTACGGCAGGTCGAGGACCGCCGGCGAGGTGCCGTCGTAGTAGGTCGAGTCGGGGTCGATCCCCTCTTTGATCGCCGCCGTCAGCACGAAGGTCTTGAACGAGGAGCCGGGCTGGCGGTGCGCCTGCCAGGCGTAGTTGAACTGTTCTTCGGAGGCGTAGCCTTCGGTCGAGGCGAGGGCGACGATCGCGCCGTTGTCGGGATCGACCGAGGCGAGGCCGGCGGCGGGGCCGCCTTCGGGGTAGCAGACGTAACAGGTCTCCACCGCTTCTTCGGCCATCTGCTGCAGTTCGGGGTCGATCGTCGTGTAGGCCTTGAGGCCGCCGTTGCGGACGGTGGCGAAGCCGTACTCGTCGATCAGCTGCTGCTGGACGAGGTCGAAGAGCAATTGGTCGTGGACCACCCGGTACTTGTCGCCGGGCTTCAGCTTCAGCCCGCTGTCCTGGGCCTCGCTCATTTCCTCGGCGCTGATGTAGCCCTCCTCGTACATCCGCTCGAGCACCTCGTTGCGCCGCGCCGTCGCCGCCTTCGGGTCGAGCAGCGGGTTGTATTCGGAGGGCGCCTGCGGCAGCCCGGCGATCATCGCCGCTTCCTCGAGCCCGAGCTCCTTCGCCGGCTTGGAGAAGTAGGTCTGCGCGGCCGCCTCGGCCCCAACCGCAGTCTGTCCTTCGACCGTCCCATAGGGCGCCGTGTTGAGGTATTCCTTGAGGATCCAGCGCTTCGATTTCTCTTCCTCGAGTTCGATCGCCAGCTTCGCTTCCCGGATCTTCCGCTCGATCGTCTCTTCCGGGTTCTGGATGTAGAGGTTGCGGACCAACTGCTGGGTGATCGTCGAGGCGCCCTGGACCGGCTTGCCGCCGGCCTTCAGGTCCTCCCAGACCGCGCGGGCGACGCCTTCGTAGTCGATCGCGCCGTGCTTGTAGAAGTTCTTGTCCTCGATCGCGACCGTCGCCTCTTTCAGCGTCGCCGGGAGTTCGTCGGCTTTGACCGGCTGACGGATGTTGTTGGAGCGGATGAAGCCGATCAGACTGCCGTCGGCGGCGTAGATCGAGGAGGAGCTCCCCCGCTTCACCGGCTTCAGCTCGTCGAGTTGGGGCGCCGAGTCGTAGATGCTGATCGCCCAGGCCACGCCAAACCCGCCGGCGACGAGGATGAGGCCGGCAAGGACGGCGACCGGAAGCGCGACCTTGTGCCAGAGGGGGTTGTGCGGCTTGCGACGCCGCCTACGCGAACGCGTGGCCATCAGCCTCCGAATTGTAGTGCGCCGCGACTCGCGGCCCGATCCTCGCAGCAGCACGCAACCCCGCTTGCCGAGCGGATTTAGAAGGGTTTTAGGGTCGGAGTCCGACGCCACCTCTAGGCTGCGGCCCGCAGCGCCTGGAGGAGCGCTGTAGCGCCCGGTTCTGGCGCGGGAGACGGAGATAGGGAGGAACGATGAAACTCGTGATCGGGATCGTCCGGCCCGAGCAGGCGAACGAGGTGCTGGAAGCGCTGTACCGGGCCGAGGTCCGGGGCTTTTCGATCAGCCGCGTGCAGGGACACGGCGGCGAGCTCGACCGGGTCGAGACCTACCGCGGGACGACCGTGCAGATGGGCCTCTCCGAGAAGGTCAGGTTCGAGATCGCGGTCTCTGACTCGTTCGTGCAGACCACCGTCGAGGCGCTCTGCGAGGGCGCCCGCACCGGCGACGTCGGCGACGGCAAGATCTTCGTCCTGCCGCTCGAGCAGGCGATCCGGATCCGCACCGGCGACGTCGACCACGGCGCCGTGACCCCGGTGGCGAAGCCATGAGCGGGCTGACCGCAGCAGTGGCCGGCGTCGATACCGGCGACACCGCCTGGATGCTGATCGCGACTGCGCTGGTGCTGTTGATGACCCCAGCGCTCGGCCTCTTCTACGCCGGGCTGGTGCGGGCGAAGAACACGCTCAACACGTTCATGATGTGCATTGCCGCGATCGCCGTCGCGACGGTCACCTGGGCGGCGGTCGGCTACTCGCTCGCCTTCGACGGCAGCGGCGACATCGTCGGCGGCCTCGGCAACGCGTTCATGAACGGCGTCGACTTCGCTCCGCGCGAAGGGACGACGATCCCGGAGCTGGTCTTCTTCGCCTTCCAGGCGACCTTCTGCATCATCACCGTCGCGCTGATCTCCGGCGCCGTGGTCGAGCGGATGCGGTTCGGCCCGTTCCTCGTCTTCGCCGCGCTCTGGTCGGTGCTGGTCTACGCCGTGCTCGCCCACTGGGCCTTCGGCGGCGGCTGGCTGCAGGCGGGCGGCACGCTCGACTTCGCCGGCGGCGTCCCGGTCGAGATGGGCTCGGGCTTCTCGGCCCTGGCCGCGGCGCTGGTCGTCGGCGCGCGTAAGGACTACGGCCGCCAGGCGCTGCTCCCCCACAACGCGGTCTACGTCCTGCTCGGCGCCGGCCTGCTCTGGTTCGGCTGGTTCGGGTTCAACGGCGGCAGCGGCTTCTCGACCGGCGACGCCAGCGTGCTCGCCTTCACCAACACCCTGCTCTGCCCGGCCGCGACGCTGGTCGTCTGGTTCGCGCTCGACCTGATCCGCGGCCGCAAAGTGACCGCGATCGGCGCCGCCACCGCGATCATCGTCGGCTGCGTGCTGATCACCCCCGCCGGCGGCTTCATCAGCCCCGGCTGGGCGATCCTGCTCGGCGCGATCGGAGCGCCGATCAGCTACGCGATCATCGTCTTCCGCACCCGGACCAAGGTCGACGAGACGCTCGACGTGCTCGCCGCCCACGGCACCGCGGGCTTCTTCGGGATCCTCTTCATCGGATTCTTCGCCCAGGAGACCTGGAACGGGGTCTCCGACGGGATCCTCTACGGCAACGCGGCCCAGCTCTGGGACCAGGTCCTGGCGGTGCTGGCGGCGCCGGCCTACGCCTTCGTCATGACCTTCGCGCTGCTGAAGCTGATGGGGGCGCTCTGGCCGTTGCGCGGCAGCGACCGCGAGGAGGCAATCGGCATGGACGTCATCCACCACGGCGAGGAGGCCTACGTGACCGGCGAGGGCGCGATCCTGGTCGCCGAGCGCGACTGACGGCATGGCCTGCGAGTACCTGCAGGTACTGACCGCGACCGGCTCCGAGGAGGAGGCCAAGGCGATTGCCGCCGCCTTGGTCGAGCGCCGGCTCGCCGCCTGCGTGCAGATCTCCGGCCCGGTCACCAGCATCTATCGCTGGCAGGGCGAGATCGAGAACGGACGCGAGTGGCACTGCCTCGCGAAGACCGCCGCGTCCCGCTGGGACGCGGTCGAAGCGACGATCCGCGAGCACCACTCCTACGACGAGCCGGAGATCGTCGCCACCCCGATCGTCGCCGGCTCCCCCGGCTACCTGCGCTGGATCGACGACTCGCTGGGCGACTGAGAGATCGAGTCGTCACTTAGGCGCCTTATAGGCCGCCAAAGTGACGACTCGATTACGCGCGCAGCTTGTAACCCCGGGAGAAGAGGCGCAGGTTGACGACGAAGAGGACGGCGGTCGCCAGGGTCAGCGCGGCGAGCGAGAGCGGGATGCTGACTTCGGTGTAGCCGACGAACCCGTAGCGGACCAGGTTGATCATGTAGTAGATCGGGTTGAAGTGGGTGATCGTCTCCCAGGGCTGGGGCAGCAGGGTCGCCGAGTAGAAGACGCCGCCGAGGAAGATCAGCGGGGTGAGGACGAAGGTCTGGGCGAAGGCGACGTCGTCGAACTGCTCGGCGCGGATCCCGATCAGGACGCCAAGCTGGGAGAAGAAGAAGCCGACGAGGAAGAGCGACGGAATCAGCACGAGGACGTGGTCGACGGGCAGGTCGATCAGGATCACCGAGGCGACGAAGGTGATGACGCTGACGATCAGGCCGCGCATGAAACCGCCGAGCGAGAAAGCGAGCAGCAGCTCTAGCGGCGAGGCGGGCGAGGAGAGTTGGTCCTGGATCGCCCCCTGGAACTTCTGCTGGAGGATCGAGGAGGAGTTGTTGGTGAAGGCGTTGGTCGAGAAGGCCATCATGATCAGGCCGGGGACGACGAAGACGACGTAGTCGATCCCGTGCAGCTGGTCGATCCGGGTCCCGAGCGCGGCGCCGAAGACCGAGATGTAGAGGAAGGTTTCGAGCAGCGGCGCGCCGAGCGTCTGCTTCTTGATCTTCATGAAGCGGTTGACCTCGCGCCGCCAGAGCGTCGCGAGGCGGATCTGGGCGGCGCTCACGGGGCGACCTCGTCGCCCAGCTCGAGGTGCGAGCGGGAGAGCTCTTTGCGGCCAACCAGGGCCAGGTAGGCGTCCTCGAGGTTGGCGACGCCGAAGCGCGCGGCGACCTCCTCGTTGGTCCCTTCGGCGACGATCTGGCCGTCGGTGATGAAGGCGATCCGGTCGCAGAGCTGCTCCGCCTCCTCGAGGTAATGGGTGGTGAGCAGGATCGTCGTCCCTTCCTCGTTGATCCGCTGCACGTAGTGCCAGAGCTCCAGCCGCAACTCGACGTCGACCCCGGCGGTCGGCTCGTCGAGGATCAGCAGCCGCGGCTTGTGCATCACCGCCCGGGCGAGGATCAGCCGCCGTTTCATCCCGCCCGAGAGGGTGCGGGTGCGTTCGTCGCGCTTCTCGGTCAGCGAGAAGGTCTCGAGCAGCTCGTCGGTCCGTTCGCGGCGCTCGCGCTTGGGCATCCCGAAGTAGCCGGCGTGGTAGTCGAGCGTCTCGGCGACGGTCAGGAACCAGTCGAGGTTGGGCTCCTGCGGGGCCAGCCCGACCGCCTGGCGGGCCTCGGCGTAGCTGCCGGTCGTCGCGTCGTGGCCAAAGACCTGGATCGAGCCGCCGGTCGGCTGCGCCAGCCCGGTCGTGCAGTGGATCAGCGTCGACTTGCCGGCGCCGTTGGGGCCGAGCAGGCCGAACAGCTCCCCCGGGCCGATGTCCAAGGAGACGCCCTTCAGCGCCTCGACCCCGGTCGGGTAGCGCTTCTCGAGCTCGACTATGTGGAGTGCCGGATCAGCCACGGCTGGCAACCCTAGTGAGCCCGCTGCCTCGGCTCGTCAGCCAACCCGGGCCGCGGCCACGAGGTGATCGTTCAACTTCCGCATGACCAGGACATAGAGCGGCGGGCAAAAGCGCTGGAGGAAGTAGCCGGCGCGAATGTCGGCGGAGGTGAAGACCAGATACCGGCCCCGCTCCACTCCCTCGAGGATCCGCTCCGCCACCCGCTCGGGGCTGACGGCGCGGCGCTCGAAGCGGGCGACCAGCTTGCGGATCTGCGGATCCTCGCGATCGACGCCAACGATCTTGACCGTCTCGACGAGCGGCGTGCGGACACCGCCGGGACAGACCAGGCTGACGCCGATGCCGTGGCGGCGCAGGTCGAAGCGCAGCACCTCGGAGACCCCGCGCAGGCCGAACTTGCTGGCGCTGTAGGCGGCGTGCCAGGGCAGGCCGAAGAGCCCGGCGGCGGAGGAGACGTTGACCACGTGGCCGCCCCGGCCGGCGGCGATCATCGCCGGGACGAACGCCTCGAGCACCGAGATCGGCCCGAGCAGGTTGATGTCGATCACCTCCTGCCAGTCCTCGTGCGCGAGTCGATCGATCGCGCCCCAGGTGGAGATCCCCGCGATGTTCATCACCGCGTCCACGCTGCCGTGGGCGCCGTGGACCTCGGCGGCGAGCGCGAGCACGGCCGCCTGGTCGCGCAGGTCGATCGCGCGGACGACGCCGACCCTCCCGCCCCCGCGCTCGATCGAGGCGGCCGTCCCCTCCAACCCCTCCCCGTTGACATCGGTGAGGTGGACTACCGCTCCGCGACGGCCGGCGGCGATCGCGGTCGCCCTGCCGATTCCGCTGGCAGCCCCGGTGAGCAGGCATTGCTTGCCGGTAAAGCTGGTCAGTGCCATCGCTCAGCCCAGCCGCCCGGCGCCACGCTCGGGCTCGACCCGCAGCGTGTTCAAGGTCATCGCCAGCATCTCGTAATGCCCGATCAGCATGCAGAGCTCGATCAAGCGGACCTGGTCGAGCTCGGCGGCAAGCTGCGCCCAGAGCCCGTCGCCGATCTCGCCGTCCGCGTGCATCTCGTCGGCGGCTTCGAGCAGCAGCCGCTGGCGGGGGCTCCAGCCGGGGGCACCGGGCCCTTCGCGGACCCGTCCGATCTCGGCCTCGCTGAGACCGGCGCGGCGACCGAGCCGTTCGTGCTGTCCCCACTCGTACTCGCTGCCGGCGTTGGCCGCAACCCGGAGGATGACCAGCTCGCTGTCGGCGCGGGGCAGCTTGCCGCCCGGCATCAACGCCCCCGCGAACCAGAGCCAGCGGCGGAAGAGCCCGCGGTGGCGGGCCAGGGTGGTGAAGACGTTCGGCGGCCGGCCGCCGGTCGCACGCCCCAGCAGCCAGACGAGCGCGGCGTTGACCGTCCCGATCTCGCGACGCCCGCCCGGGGCGATACGCGGTCCCCTGCTCCCTGCCTCCACGCGCGGACCGTACCTACTCGGTCCGCTCGGGACTCCGACCGTGGCGGCGCGCGCGCAGCAGCTCGTGGGCGAACGGGATCAGCGAGAGGGCAACGATCCCGAGGATGATCGGCTCGATGTTGTCGTGGACGAACTGGATCTGCCCGAGGAAGTAGCCGAGCAGGGTCAGCCCCACCCCCCAGGCGACACCGCCGATCACGTTGAAGACGACGAAGGTCCGGTAGGGCATCCGCGCCACCCCGGCCATCACTGGAGCCAGGGTGCGGACGATCGGGACGAAGCGGGCGAGGATGATCGTGCGCGGACCGTGCTCGGCGAAAAACGCTTCCGCCTTGTCCACGTACTCCTGGCGGAAGAAGCGGCTGTCGGGGCGGCTGAACACCGACGGGCCGCTCTTGCGGCCGATCGCGTAGCCGACCTGGTCGCCGGCGATCGCCGCCAGCGGGATCGTCACCAGCAAGACCCAGATGTCCGGCAGCACGTCGTTGGCCGAGAGCAGGCCGGCGGTGAACAGCAGCGAGTCGCCGGGCAGGAGAAACCCGACCAGGAGGCCGGACTCGACGAAGACGACGGCCAGCACCCCGAGCATCCCGAAGGTCTCGATCCAGAACTCCGGCTCCAGCCACTTCGGGCCGAGGGCAAGCGGCAGGGGCGCGTTCGCGACGGGAAAGCTCATCTGACGGGGCGTCAGCCGGCGACGCGAACGACGGCTCGGGCAATCGAGGGGGAACGGCGAAGCACTGCGGCCAGTCTAGCCCTCGATAGGGTCGAGAGATGGACGCCCCGCTCCTCGCCGTCGACGCCCCCTCGATGCTGTTCCGCGCCTTCTACGCGCTTCCGAGCAAGATCGTCGGCAGCGACGGCGAGCCGGTCAACGCGCTGCTGGGGACCGCCAACCTGATCCTGCGGGAGGTCGAAAAGCACGAGCCGCGGGCGGTCGTGCTCTGCTTCGGGCCCGACGCCGCCCACTACCGGACCGAGCTCTACCCGGCCTACCACGCGAAACGCGAGGAAGAAATGCCGGACCTGCTGGCACCCCAGTTCGGCAAGAGCCGCGAGTTCTTCGAGGCCTTCGACTGGACCGTCGCCAGCAGCGCCGACCTCGAGGCCGACGATCTGCTCGGCACCTACGCCCGCCGCGAGGCGGAGGCCGGCGGCCACGCCCTGCTGCTGACCGGGGACCGCGACATGTACCAATGCGCCGGCGACGGGGTGACCGTGCTCTACGTCCGCACCGGCGGCAAAGGGGCCGAACTGGTCGGGCCCGAGGAGGTGCGCGAGCGCTACGGGGTAGGCCCCGAGCTGGTCCCCGACTTCATCGCCCTGCGCGGCGACCCCGCCGACGGCCTACCCGGCGCCAAGGGCGTCGGCGAGAAGACCGCGGCGGAGCTGCTGCGCAAGCACGGCTCGCTGGAGGCGATCCTCGACAACGCGATTCGCGAGCAGCGGCCGAAACTGCGCGAGTCCCTGATCGAAGGGCGCGAGGACATCCTCGCCTTCAAGGAGATCGCGACCCTGCGCGACGCCGGCGTCGAGCCCCCGCCCGACGCGCCGACCGACTGGGCTGGCGCCGCTGCCGCCGCCCGCGAGCGCGGCATGAACCGCCTCGCCGAGCGGCTCGAGAGCTACGCGGGCTAGCCCTTTGGCGCTTTCCTCTCGCTATGCGAGAGGAACTCGACAAGCCCCCAGGCGGAGACGATCGCCCAGACGCCCTCGAGCAGGACGAAGCCCCACTGCTCGGCGCTAACCGCGAGGACCGCGAGGATCAGCGAGCCGAGCAGGTTGAGCGTCAGGTAGAGGTGCGAGTCCGGCCGCATCCGTTCGAACTGGACGGCGGCGAAGGCGGCGAGGATCAGCAGCGCGCCGACGATCTGTACGACCTGGTCCATCCCCTCAGCCTAGGCGTCCCGGTACCGTGAGCGGATGGCGGGGGCGCTGCCATGGCGAGGACCCGGGCCGGGCCGGCCCGAGCTGCCCCTGCCGCCGGGCCGGATGCCGCTGCGCCGCAACGGCCAGACCCGCAAGCGCTGGCGCTACGTCGGCTGTTACGGCGAGCACCTGATGCTGTGCGCGGCGCGGGCCCAGGTCGGGCCGCTCTCGCAGTCCTTCTGGGTCCTCTGGGACCGGGCCAGCGGCGAGCAGCTCGCGCACACCTCGATGCGCCCCGGCAGCCGCGAGGTCTGGATGGAGGGCCCGCGGATCGAGATCGCGGCGCGCGACCTGCGCGCCAGCCTGACCCTGGGGGAGGTCGCCCCGATCGAAGCGATCTGCCCCAGCGCCGGCGGCAGCGGCTGGGGTTGGACCCGCAAGCGCGCCGGCGTCCCGTTCACCGGCACCGTCGAGGCGGCCGGGCGCGAGTGGAAGGTCAACGCGCTCGGGGTCGACGACGAGTCCGCCGGCTACCACCAGCGCCAGACCAGCTGGCACTGGTCGGCCGGTGTCGGCAGCGCCGCCGACGGCCGCGCCGTCGCTTGGAACCTGGTCGAGGGGATCAACGACCCGCCGTGCGCCAGCGAGCGCTCGGTCTGGATCGAGGGCGAGCCGCGCGAACCGGCTCCGGTCCGCTTCGACGACACCACCGGAGTCGAGTTCGCCGACGGCTCTCGCCTCGAGTTCAGCGCCGAGGCGGAGCGCGCCCGCGACGAGAACTTCCTCCTCATCCGCTCCCGCTACCGCCACCGCTTCGGCGTCTTCTCCGGCTCCCTCGACGGGATCGAGCTGGCCAGCGGCCTCGGCGTGATGGAGCAGCACGACGCCCTCTGGTGAGGGCTCGCTACCCGCCGAGACCGCCGAAGATCGCGAACGGGTTGGGCGGGCGCTCGGCCCAGGCGACCTGGCCTGAGCCCTCGGCCTTGACCTCGCTGCCCTCCGGCGCCTCGCCGGCCAGGCGCACAGCCAGCTCGCGGGCGCTGTCCTCGTCGGTGGCGCCGACGACCAGGTACTTCCAGCGGCGCACCACCGGGATTCCCTCGGACTCCAGCTGCTTGGCGAACTCCACCGCCTCGCGGTGGGAGGGCAGGTCGATCCGCACCTCGTATTCGGGCTCGCCGCTGCGCTGGCTGTGGCCGCGCTCGGAGGCGATCAGGGCCTCGTGCTCGTCCTCGGTCGACTCCGCGCTCTGTGGCAGCGGCTCGTCGGGGTTCTCCCAGTCCTCGGCCGCAGGGTGCCAGCGGCGCAGGCGGGTCTCGATCGTCCAGCCCTCGTCGGCGGCGATTTCCTCGATCAGCTTGCCGGCCGCCTCTACCTGCTCGCGGCTGCCCGCGTAGACGAACAGGCGGGTGCCGTCGCGGGAGACGATCACCCGGTCTTCAAAGGCGTCGCTGAGGTCGTGCTCGAGCTCGCGCGCCGCGAGGTGCTCGCCGATCTTCGTCGCGTGAGCGTCGTCCTGGACATCGATCTGCAACCGCCATTCGTCGTTCATGGCGGCAAACATAGTGATCAGCTTCCCCGAATCGCCTTGCCGACGATGTTCTTGAGGCGAGTGCGGTCGCGCTGGCCGAGGTTCGAGGGCCGCCCTTTCGACTTCTTGATCAGGCGCCAGAACTCGGTCTGCTCGCTCTGGGTCAGGTTCTCGCGCACCCGCTCGCGGCCTTTCTCGGCCAGCCAGAGAGAGACCGTCCAAACCATCTTCCAGGGGATCCGCTTCCAGACGGCGGGGGCCGCCTTTTGTGCGATCCACCAGGGCATTTGCGCTCCTTCTACTCGACGACTTCGACGGTGCCGTGCATCGTCGGGTGGATCTCGCAGAAGTAGGGAAAGGTCCCCGCTTCCTTGAAGGTCTCCGACTTCAGCTTGCCTTTGTCGAGCGTACCGGTGTCGAAGCTGCCGTCGTCGGCGGTCGCCGTGTGCGGCGCCGAATCCTCGTTCTGCCAGATCACCTTGCCGCCGACCGCGACCACGACTGGCTCCGGCTGGTAGGCGAATTCGACGATCTCGACCTTTTCGGACCGGGCGGCCCCGCCGCTCGGAGTGGTTTCGCTTGCGGTCGATCCGGCAGTGCCGGCGCCGGAGCTGTCGCTGGAGTCGTCACCGCCGCAGGCGACGAGGACGAAGGCCAGGGCAACCAGGACGAGAATCGGCAGCGCGCGAAATTTCATACGCCAAAGCTACGCCCGCGAGCGGCGCCTGGATCATCCACCGCCTGGCCAAGCGCCGGCTCTGACGCCCCAGCCGCCTCTAGCCTTCGGCCGGTGTCGTCCCCCGAACGCCCCGTGACCAGGCGCATCGCCGACGCGGTGACCGGGCCACGCGGGCGCTGGCTGGTGATCGCCGCCTGGCTCGTGATCGGCGTTGCCGGCTGGCTCGGCCACGGGCGGATCGGCGAAGTCACCGCCGCCGGCCAGAGCGCCTTCCTGCCCTCGAACTCCGAATCGACCCGCGCGATCGAGGCTCTGGAGACCGGCGGCGGCAACGGCGGCGGGGCGGGCGAAGAGGTGCCGACGGTTGTCGTCTTCGAGCGGGACGGCGGCCTCACCGAACGCGACCGAGTCGCGATCGGGCGGCTCGGCGACCGCCTCAACCAGCTCGAAATCACCGGCGCGACGCCGATCATCGACCCCTTCTCGGCCGACTCCAGCGCCTCGCTCGGCGACGTCGCCGAGCGCGCAAACGGGGTCGGCCCGCTCTCCCGCGACCACGAAGCGGCGCTCGTCGTCCTTGCCCTCGACGCCGGCGACCGCGGCGCGGTCACCCACGGGGTCGAGCGGTTGCGCCAGTACCTCGCCGCGCACGCGATCCCCGGGGTCAGCTCCTACGTCACCGGCCCCGGCGGGATCGCCGCCGACCTCGAGCAGGTCGCCGAAGAAGCGAGCGAAACGCTGCTGGTCGCGACGCTCGGCCTGGTTCTGGTCCTACTGCTGCTGGTCTACCGGGCGCCGCCGCTGGCGCTGCTGCCGCTGCTGGTCGTCGGCGCCGCCTACCTGGTCGCGACCGGGATCGCCTACCTCTTGATCGAGGCCGGCTGGATCACCGTCAACTCGGAGGGCACGATGCTGCTGCTGGTGCTGATCTTCGGCGCCGGGACCGATTACTCCCTCCTGCTCGTGCACCGCTACCGCGAGGAGCTCCACGCCGGCACGCCGCCAGCCAAAGCGCTGCCAGTGGCGCTGGCCGAGACGATGCCGGCGATCGCCGCCTCAGCCGGCACCGTGATCGCCGCGATGCTGGTCCTGCTGGTCGCCGATCTCGAGTCGACCCACTGGCTCGGACCGATCCTGGCGATCGGGATCGCGACGATGCTCCTCGCCGCATTCACCCTGCTGCCGGCACTGCTCGCGGTGCTCGGGCCGCGCGCCTTCTGGCCGCGTCAGGCGAGTGCGGCGGCGCGGCGCGACCCGGACCGGCCCGGCGTCTGGGAGCGGGTCGCGGCGCTGGTTCAGCGGCGCTCGCGCCTGCTGATCGCGGCGATCACCGCCGGCCTGCTCGTGCTCGCACTGGGGAACCTCAGCCACTACGACACGATCGGGTTCGGACAGGGCGAGACCAAGCCGAACGAATCGAGCGAAGGCACGAAGGTGCTCGAAGAACACTTCCCGCCCGGGCTCAGCTCGCCGCTCGCGGCGGTGGTCGAGACCACCCGGGTCGAGCAGGTCGCGGCGGGGATCGAGCGGATGCGCGACCGGGTCGAGCTGACCGTGCCGGTCCCGACCGAGACCGGCAAGTCGGTGGTCGTGATCGTGATGCGCGGGGACCCCTACTCGGGCCGGGCGACCGAAGACGTCGAGGCGATCCGCGACCGCCTGCACGAGATCGACGCCGCCGGCCTGCTCGGCGGGATCCCGGCCGAGAACCTCGACATCGAGCAGACCAACCAGCGCGACACCGAGCTGATCGTGCCCCTGGTCCTCCTGGTCGTCGCGCTGATCCTCGCCGCGGTGCTGCGGGCGCTGGTCGCGCCTCTCTTCCTGATCGTCACCGTCGTGCTCTCGTTCGCGGCGACGCTCGGCCTCTGCACCTTCCTTTTCTCGCAGCTCTCCAGCGAAGGGGTCGCCTTCAACCTGGTGCTGATGGCCTTCCTCTTCCTGGTCGCGCTCGGGGTCGACTACAACATCTTCCTGATGACCCGGGCCCGCGAGGAGGCGGCGCGGCGCCCGACCCGCGAGGCGACCCTGCACGCCCTCGTCAACACCGGCGGCGTCGTCACCGGCGCTGGCGTGATCCTCGCCGGCACCTTCGCCACGCTCGTCCTCCTGCCGCTCGAGGAGCTCGAGCAGATCGGCGCCACGGTCGCGATCGGCGTCCTCCTCGACACCTTCGTCGTCCGCGCCCTGCTGATCCCCGCGATCGCCCTCCGCCTCGGCCCCAAGACCTGGTGGCCCGCCCGGGCCGCCGGCGACGACTAGTAGCCGGGGCTCGCTTTCATTTTCTTGCGCTCGGAGGGGTGGGCGCCGCCCTTCTCGTCGAGCGTCTTGCAGGCGGTGTCGATGTCGTCGGCGAGGCGGTCGACCTGCTCGCGGCTCAGCGTCTGCTTGACCAGCGCCCGCAGGACTTTCACCTCTTCGGCGTTCGGCGGCATCGTGTAGGCGGGCAGCATCCAGCCGCGCTCGGCCGAGAGCTGCCAGGAGACGTCGAACTCGTCGTAGTCGTGCTCCCCGGACAGCTTGAAGGCGACCAGGGGCAGCTGCTCCTCGTCCTCGCCGATCAGCTCGAAGTTGCCGTTCTCTTTCAGCCGCGCGGCCAGCGCCTTCGCGTTCATCTCCATCGCTTTCATCACGTAGCCGTAGCCCTCGCGGCCGAGGCGGACGAAGTTGTAGTACTGGGCGAGCACCATCGAGGCGCCGGTCGAGAAGTTGAGCGTGAAGGTGGCGTCGGTTTTGCCCAGGTAGTTCTCGTAGAAGACGAGGTCCTCGGCGAGGTCGGATTTCTCGCGGAAGATCAGCCAGCCGATCCCCGGGTAGACGAGCCCGAACTTGTGGCCGGAGACGTTGATCGAGCGCACCTGCTCGAGCCGGAAGTCCCACTCGGAGTCGGGGTAGAGGAAGGGCCAGACGAAGCCGCCCGAGGCGCCGTCGACGTGCAGCGGCACGTCGAGGCCCTTATCGCCCTTGAGGTCGACCAGCAGCTTGTTGATCCCGACGATGTCGTCCATGTGGCCGGTGAAGGTGGTGCCGAGCACGGCGGCGACGCCGATCGTGTTCTCGTCGACGTGCGGCTCCACGTCCTCGGGGCCGATCGTGTACTTGCCTTCCTGCAACGGCACGATGCGCGGTTCGACGTCGAAGTAGCGGCAGAACTTCTCCCAGACGACGTGCACGTCGCCGCCGAACACGAGGTTTGGCTTATCCACCGGTTTCGATTCCCCTTCCCGCCGCTCCTTCCACTTCCACTTCAGCGAGAGGGCGCCGAGCATGATCGCCTCCGAGGAACCCTGGGTCCGACACCCGGTCGTCTCCCCCGGCGCGTGGTAGAGGTCGGCGAGCATGCGGATGCAGCGTTGCTCGATCTCGGCCGAGATCGGGTACTCGGCGTGGTCGATGAAGTTGCGATAGGCGTTCTCGGCGACGATCCGTTGCGCCTCCGGCTCCATCCAGGTGGTGACGAAGGTCGCCAGGTTCCGCCACGGGTCGCCCTCGAGGACCATTTCCTCGTCGACCAGGCGCATCGCGTCCAGCGCCGACATCCCGCTCGCCGGGAAGGGGCCGTCGGGAGCGTCTTCGATCAGGAAATGGCTGCCGTAGAGCTTGATCGCGTGCTCGGCGTTGAGGTCGTCGTTCATCTGGCTCCAGTCGTCGCTCAGGCGGGCGGGGAACTGCGAGCGTATCCGACGCCTGAGCGGCGCTAGGGTGGAACAACCAAAGGCAGAGATCTTTTTTCGAACGGGTTCGAAAGTGAAAGGAGCCGGCTTTGAACGGCGCAGACATGAACCAGATGGGACCGGTCGACTACGTGCTGGTCGAGTGGCCCGGCCAGCAGCCGACCGGTGAGGCGATGCCGCATCTGATCGACCTGGTTGACCGCGGCCTGATCCGCATCATCGACCTGACCTTCATCGGCAAGGGCGAGGACGGCTCGGTGGCCGTGCTCGAGATCGCCGACCTCGGCGACGCCGTGGCCGAGATCGCCGTCTTCGAGGGCGCCTCCTCCGGCCTGATCCACGACGACGACATCGCCCAGGCCGGCGACGTGCTCGAGCCCGGCACCTCGGCCGCGCTGCTCGTCTACGAGAACACCTGGGCGGCGCCGTTCGCCAGCGCCGTGCGCCGCTCCGGCGGCCAGCTGGTCGCCAGCGGCCGCATCCCCGCCGACGACTTCCTCGCCGCCCTCGACGCGGCCGAGGCAACCGCTTAAGAGAAGGAGAGAACGATGCCAGGACTACTCAGGGGCGTCGCCCGCACCGCCGTCATCGCCGGCACCGCATCCGCCGTCGGCGGCCGCGTCCACCATCGCCAGGAATCGAAATGGGCGCAGCAGGAAGAACAGCAGTACGCGCAGCAGCAGGCCCAGCAGGCGCCTCCGGCCGCGCCAGCACCAGCCGGCGAGGGGTCGATGATCGACCAGCTAAAGCAGCTCGGCGAACTGAAAGAGCAGGGCATCCTCACCGAGGAGGAGTTCGCGGCCCAGAAGGCCAAGCTGCTCGGCTGACGCCGCGGCGAACCGGCGGCGGGATTAACCGCCGCCGGTTCCGGGAAGGTTCTCGGCAAGCGTGGAGGACCTGATCGAAGAGCTGACCCGGGGCAACGTCACCGAGGTCAAGGTTGTAGTGGCCACGGTCGTGATCGCGCTGGCGATCTACCAGCTGGCGCTCGCATCGGTCTCCTACGGCAAGGTCCGGCTGCGCTTCCTGGGCGCCGGGCCGGCGACCTGGGCGCACCGGGCGACCGGGCAGACGCTGCTGGTGCTCGCCGTGCTGGTCGCGGTCGCCTGCATCGCCTACTACGGCTGGGAGGAGGGCGGCGCCCACGCCGTCTTTGGCACCCTGGCCCTGGTGGCGCTGGCGCTGAAAGTCCTCGCGGTGCGGTTTGCCGGCTCCTCCTCGCCGCTGCTGCCGTGGATCGGGATCGCCCTGTTCGCGCTCCTCACCGCCACCTGGCTCACCTCCGCCGGCGACTTCCTCGGGGTCGGCCGATGAGCCGCCGGACCGAGCTGATCCAGATCGCCGGCTCGCTGCTGGTCGCGCTGGCGATCGCGGCGGTCGCGATCTGGGCGGTCACCGACCACTTCGGCCCGACCTCGGTCGCCAAGCTGGAGGCGCAGGAGGACCGGATCGACGCCCGCCTCGACGCGCGCGAAGACCTGCGCAAGGACCGCGAAGACGCCCGTGAGGAGCGCGAAGGCAACAGCGGTCCGGGCTGATCCGGTTCAGCTGAGCGCGTAGCGCAGGTGCATAGCCTCGGCGCCCTGGACCGACTCAGCCAGCTCGAAGCTCCTCGCTCCGGACGCGAGGCCGACAAGCAGACTCTCACCGCCGCCGAGCAGGATCGGCACCTGGTGGATCCAGATCTCGTCGAGCAGGCCGGCGGCGATCGCCTGCTGCAGGGTCGAGGCGCCGCCGCCGATCGAGACGTCCTTGTCACCGGCGGCCTCCTTGGCCTGGACGATGGCGCTCTCGATCCCCTCGGTGACGAAGTAGAAAGTCGTGCCTCCCTCCATCTCCAGCGGCGGGCGCGCGTGGTGGGTGAGGACGAAGGTCGGGCAGTGGAAGGGCGGCTCCTCGCCCCACCAGCCGCGCCAGTCGGAGTCACCCCACTCACCGCGGACCGGCCCGAACATGTTGCGGCCCATCACCACGGCGGCGACGTTCTCCTGTACCGAGTCCATCACCGCGTTGCTCGGGTTCTCGGCCCCCTCGCCGCCCTCACGGCCGTGCGCTTCGCGCCAGGAGGAGAGCTTGATCACCCACTCGTGCAGGTCCTCCCCGCCTTCGCCGAGCGGGTGCTCCTCACCCTGGTTCGGCCCGGCCGCGAAGCCATCGAGAGAAACCGATATCTGCGCTTTCACTTTGCCCATCGCCATCCTCCTCGCGCTAGCCCCGCGGCCCGTTCTCGGCCTCGTCGACCGTCAACTCGGCGGTCGGGAAGGCCTCAAGGCGCTCGTCGGGGATCGGGTCGCCGCTGCGCACCGACAGCCCGTAGGTCCCGTTGGCGAGCCGCTCCTCGGCCCGCTCAACCGCGGCCAGCCGCTCTTCGAGGTCGGCGAGCTGGGTCGCGTCGAACTCGTCCTGGTAGAGACCCTCGGAGTTGAAGTCGCCCGGTTCGACCCGATCGTCCCCCTCTTCGGGCCCACCCCGCCTGGCGTTCGCAATGGCCTGCTCGATCTGCTCGCGCTCGCGCGCCAAGAGCTCTTTGGCTCGGTCTGAGTCCATGGCGAACACCGTAACCGAGTGCGGCAGTCCTTACACCCGGATAGCAGGCACGAGGGCTGCCGCTTGAGGCGGCGGAGGCGGCGCGCTATCCTGATCAAGGACTAACTACAGAAAGTGGACCGACCGATGACCTTCCGACTGATCCCACTCGACGACGCGATCGTCTTCCCCACCGTCACCGCGACCCTGCCGATCGAGGTTGGCGAGGAGGAGCGGGTCTTCCTGATCCCCCGCCACGAGGGCGAGTACGGCCGGGTCGGCGTGGTCGCCGAGGTGATCGAGCGCGGCCACTCGCGCCGCGGGCATGCGGTCGCGACCGTGGTCGGCCTGCACCGCGGCCTCGCCGGCGCCGCCCAGCGCCGACGAGCACGACCCCGACATGCTGCGCGTCGAGGTCCAGGAGATCCGCGACGGTCATCCAGATGACGAGCACACCGTCGAGCTGGCCCGCGAGTACCGCGCCGTGGTCGAGGAGATCCTCGAGCTGCGCGGCGACGACGGGCGGATCGCCGCCTTCCTGCGCTCGGTCGAGGAGCCCGGCGCCCTCGCCGACACCTCCGGCCTCTCCCCCGACATCAACTTCGAGGGCAAGAGCGGCTGCTGGAGACGGTCGACGTGACCCAGCGGCTGGAGATCGCGGTCGAGCTGCAGCGCGAGCGGCTGGCCGAGCTGCAGGTGCGCACGAAGATCCGCGACGACGTCGAGTCCGGCGCCCAGCAACAGCAGCGCGAGTACTTCCTGCGCAAACAGATGGAGTCGATCCGCAAGGAGCTGGGCGAGGACGAGGCCGACCTGATCGCCGAGTACGAGGCGAAGATCGCCGAGGCCGGGATGCCCGAGGCGGTCGCCGAGCAGGCCGAGAAGGAGCTGCGCCGGCTCGAGCGCCAGGGCGAGCAGTCGCCCGAGTCCTCGATGATCCGCAGCTACCTGGACTGGCTGATCGCCGTGCCGTGGAGCAAGCGCTCCGAAGAGCGGCTGGACCCTGCCCACACCCGCGAGGTGCTCGACGCCGATCACGCCGGCCTCGACGACGTGAAGCGGCGGATCACCGAGTTCGTCGCCGTCCGCAAGCTGCGCGAGGAGCGCGGGGTCGAGGACGACGGCCGCGCCAACGGCACGATCCTCACCCTGGTCGGCCCCCCGGGGACCGGCAAGACCTCGATCGGCGAGTCGATCGCGGGCAGCCTCGGGCGCGAGTTCGTCCGCATCAGCCTTGGCGGCCTGCACGACGAGGCCGAGATCCGCGGCCACCGCCGCACCTACATCGGCGCCCTGCCGGGACGGATCGTCCGCGCCCTGCGCGACGCGAAGACGATGAACCCGGTGATCCTCCTCGACGAGGTCGACAAGGTCGGCGCCGACTGGCGCGGCGACCCCAGCGCGGCCCTGCTCGAGGTCCTCGATCCGGCCCAGAACAACACCTTCCGCGACCACTACCTCGACGTCGAGATCGACCTCTCCGAGGTCGTCTTCATCGCCACCGCGAACCTCGCTCGACACGATCCCGGCCCCGCTGCTGGACCGGATGGAGGTGATCGCCTTCGACGGCTACACGACCGAGGAGAAGCTGGCGATCGCCAGCGGCTACCTGCTGCCGCGGCAACTCAAGCGCAACGGCCTGCGGGCCGAGGAGGTCGAGGTCTCCGACCAGATCCTGCGCGGCGTGATCTCCGAGTACACCCGCGAGGCCGGCGTGCGCCAGCTCGAGCGTGAAGTCGGCAAGCTGCTGCGCGGCGCCGCGACCAAGATCGCCGCCGGCGAGGCCGACGGCGTAGTCACGGTCGATGAGGACTCCCTGCGCGAGGCGCTCGGCCGCCAGCGCTTCTTCCAGGAGTCGGTCGAGCGGACCGCGATCCCCGGCGTCTCCACCGGGCTGGCGGTGACCGGGGCCGGCGGCGACGTCCTCTTCGTCGAGGCGACCGCGATGGAGGGCGACAAGGGCCTGGTCCTGACCGGCCAGCTCGGCGACGTGATGAAGGAGTCGGCGCGGATCGCCCTCTCCTACGCGCGCTCGCACGCCGAGGAGCTGGGGATCGACCCGGCCGCCTTCCAGCGCGAGTTCCATCTGCACGTCCCGGCCGGGGCGATCCCCAAGGACGGGCCGAGCGCCGGCACGGCGATGACCACCGCCCTGGTCAGCCTGCTCAGCGGGCGGCCGGTCAAGCACACGGTCGGGATGACCGGCGAGGTCACCCTGCAGGGCCGGGTGCTGCCGATCGGCGGGCTGAAGCAGAAGGTGCTGGCCGCCCACGCGGCCGGGCTGACCGAGGTGATCCTGCCCGAGCGCAACCGCGGCGACCTCGACGAGGTCCCCGAGGAGGTGCGCGAGCAGATGACCTTCCACCCGGTGATGAGCGTCGGCGAGGTGCTGGAGCTGGCGCTGGAGCCGGCCGAGCCCCAGATCGCCAAACAAGATCTCAGCGAACAAGATCTCACCGAGCAGGATCACGGGGTAGCCGCGGCGTAGGGTGGCGACCGTGACCCCGCGCTGCAACAACTGCCAGCCGGTCCCGCCCGAGCTGCGGGCGGCGGCCGGTCTGCTCGAGCGGCGCTGGACGATGGCGACGATCTACGCCTGTTCGTCCGGCGCCGCCCGTTTCAACGAGTTCAAGCAGTCGCTCCCCGGCGTCTCCCCGACCACCCTCTCCGAGCGGCTCGAACAGCTGGAGGCGGCCGGGATCGTCGAGCGCCGCCTGGTCGCCGGCCGTCCCCCCCACACCGAGTACGAGCTGACCGCGCGCGGCCAGCGGATCGCCGCCGCCGTGGCAGGGCTGCTGGCCCACTAAGCTGCGCAGCGTGGAGGTGCGGCTGACGCACATCGGGGGACCCACGCTGCTGATCGAGGTCGGCGGCTGGCGGCTGCTCACCGACCCGACCTTCGACCCGGCCGGCGGCAAGTACAGCTTCGGCTGGGGGACCGGCTCGGCGAAAACCGCCGACCCGGCGATCGCTCCCGACCAACTCGGCGGGATCGACGCGGTCCTGCTCAGCCACGACCAGCACGACGACAACCTCGACGCCGCCGGCCGGGCGTTCCTGCCGAGCGCCGGGACGGTGTTGACCACCGAGGCGGGCGCGAAGCGGCTGGGTGGCAACGCGCGCGGGATCGCCCCGTGGGCGACGACGGGCCTGGAGGCACCCGGGAAGCCGTCGATCGAGGTCACCGCGACCCCCTGCCGCCATGGCCCGCCGGTCGGGCACGTGCTCTCCGGCCACGTGGTCGGGTTCGCGCTGCGTTGGGAGGGACAGGAGCACGGCGAACTGTGGATCTCCGGCGACACCGTCCTCTACCCGGGCGTGCGCGAGGTCGCGACGCGGCTGAAGATCGGCACCGCGATCGTCCACCTCGGCGGCGTCAAGTTCCCGATCACCGGGCCGTTCCATTACACGATGACCGCCGCCCAGGCGATCGAGCTCTGCGGCGCAATTGGGATCCGCACCATGATCCCGATCCACTACGAGGGCTGGAAGCACTTCCGCGAAGGCCGCGCGGAAGTTGAAGCGGCACTCGCCGGTGCGCCGGCGGAGCTGCGCGAGAGCGTTCGCTGGCTGCCGCTCGGGGTAGCAACCGACCTAGAGGTCTGATGCAGAGCGGTCCCGATCCAGCGGCCTTCGCCCGCCGCCGCGGCGAGGTCACCGAAAACCCGGTCACCGGCGAGCGCGTCGTGATCCTCACCGACCCCTTCGAGCACCCCGAAAAGGTGCTGACCTCCCATCTCTACGTGAAGCCGGGCGGGCGGGTCTCGGTCAGGCACTGGCACCCGACGATCACCGAGCGCTTTCACGTGATGCACGGCCAGGTCGGCTTCCTGATCGGCGAGGAGGAGCACCAGCTCGGACCCGGCGACGCGGCCGAAGTGCCGCCGAACACGCTGCACGACTGGTGGCAGATCGGTGAGGAGACCGCCGAGGTGATCGTCGAGGTCACCCCCGGCGACCGCTTCGTCGAGCTGGTCGGCACCTTCTTCGGCCTCGCCCGCGACGGCAAGGTCGACAAGAAAGGCGTACCGAAACCGCTGCAACTCGCGGTCAGCACCACCGCCTACCGCGACGTGATCGTCGTCGCCACTCCCCCGCCCTGGCTGCAGCGGATCCTCTTCGGAGCGCTGGCGCCGATCGGGCGGATGCGCGGCCTAGAGCCCTGCTACGAGGAGTACCTGCACTCCGACGTCGTCGTCGAGCCGAGCCCCGAGGCGCTGGAACTGCTTACGCCGGAGGGGCGGCTGCGACAGGCGTAGGCTCGGCCGGCGGCGGCAGCAGGCGGTAGTAGAGGACGGCGGCGACGAGCGCCGTGATCGGCGCGGTGACCGTCGAGGCCAGGGCGCTGAAGACGATGTGCAGGATGACGCCGTCGGCGATCGCCCCGGCGATCGCGCTGAGGATCGCGTTGGCGACCCCGGCGATCAGGAAGGCGACGATGATCACCCCGAAGACCGGCCAGCCGTTGCCGCGGACGAGCTCGCGCGAGCGGCCGAAGGCGTCGATGACGCCGCTGCGCTCGACCACGATCACCGGCGCGATCACCGCCCAGATCGTCAGCAGGATCAGGCCCGGGCACGATCAGCAGCGACAAGGCCGATCGCGATCGCCGATCGCCGGCGAGGATGCCGGCGCCGAGCAGCGGCCCGAGGAACGGCATCGCCTGGTTGACCAGGTCGCCCATCGAGCCCTCGCGGCGTGCCGTCCTGGACGTCGCGGACGAGGCTGACGACGACCCCCTGGTAGAGCGACGCCGGCGATCACGCTGAGACCAGGGCCGCGAGCAGGAGCAGCCCGGCACTGCCGACCGCGATCCCGAACAGACGAGGCGAGACAGGTAGAGCCAGAAGGCGATCGGCAGCAGCACGCCGGCCTGCGAGCCGTAGATCGAGAAGACTTCGTTCAGGGTGTCGCCGACGCTGAGCTTGCGGTTCATGGCGGCAAGCATCCGCCCCGCCGCCGGACGGACAACCGGCCCCGCACGGCGCCCCGCCATTCGGCCCAACCTGAGCGGATCGCTCAAATCCCTTGCGAACCTCGCCGGGCGCACCCGTATCCTCCTCAGGCGTTTGGCCGGTGCAGGAGGCGCCGCCAACCCGTGACCACGACTTCGAAGAAGCCAGAGACCGTAATCGTCCGGTTCGCCGGGGATTCCGGCGACGGCATGCAGCTCGTCGGCGACCGCTTCACCGCCGCCACCGCGCACGTCGGCAACGACCTCTCGACGCTGCCGGACTTCCCGGCCGAGATCCGCGCCCCTGCCGGCACGCCCGGCGGCGTCTCCGCCTTCCAGATCCACTTCGCCTCGCGCGACATCCTCACCCCGGGCGACCACCCGAACACGCTGGTGGCGATGAACCCGGCGGCGCTGAAAACGCACCTCGGGGCGCTCGAGGCGGGCGGCACGCTGATCGTCAACGAGGACGCGTTCACCGCCAACAACCTGCGCAAGGCCGGCTACGGCGAGGTCAACCCGCTCGAGGACGGAACGGTCGAGGACTACCAGGTCCTGGCGGTGCCGATGACGACCCTGACCACGCGCGCCACCGACGACGTCGAGGGGCTGAAGCCGGCCGAGGCGCAGCGGACCAAGAACCTCTTCGCGCTGGGCCTGATCTCCTGGATGTACGGGCGCCCGACCGAGGACACGATCTCCTGGCTGGAAACGAAATTCGCCAAGAAGCCGGCGATCATGGCCGGCAACATCGCCGCCTTCAAGGCCGGCTACAACTTCGCCGACACGATCGAGATCTCGATCGTCCCGACCGAAGTCGAGGCGGCGCCGCTGAACGTCGGGCGAATACCGCAACGTCAACGGCGCCAACGCGCTGGCGATGGGCCTGGTCGCGGCCAGCGTGTCGCAGCGGCCTGCAGCTCTACTACGCCGGCTACCCGATCACGCCGGCCTCCGAACTGCTCCACCAGCTCGCCCGCCACGACCGCTTCGGCGTTCGCACGGTACAGGCCGAGGACGAGATCGCCGCCGCCAACATGGCGCTCGGCGCCTCCTTCGGCGGCAAGCTCGGGGTGACCGCGACCAGCGGCCCGGGCATGGACCTGAAGGCGGAGACGATCGCGCTGGCGGCAGATGGTCGAGCTGCCGCTGGTGATCATCGACGTCCAGCGCGCCGGCCCCTCGACCGGGCTGCCGACCAAAACCGAACAGTCCGACCTGCTGATGGCGATCCACGGCCGCCACGGCGAGTCGCCGCTGCCGGTGCTCGCGCCCTCGACCCCGGCCGACTGCTTCGACACGGCGATCGAGGCGGTGCGGATCGCGGTCCGCTACCGGACCCCGGTGATCCTGCTCGCCGACGGCTTCCTGATCAACTCCTCCGAGCCCTGGCGCCTGCCGAAGCGCCGCCGACCTGCCGGAGATCGATCCCGACTTCGCGACCGAGCCCAACGCCGGCGACGAGTTCCTGCCCTACCTGCGCGACGAGCGCGGCGCCCGGCCCTGGGCGATCCCCGGCACCCCCGGCCTGCAGCACCGGCTCGGCGGGCTCGAGAAGGAGCACGGCTCCGGCAAGATCTCCTACGAGGCCGAGAACCACGCGCTGATGACCGAGCTGCGGGCCGACAAGCTCGAGAAGCTGGCCAAGGACGATGCCGCCGCTGGAGGTCGACGCCGACGAGGGCGCCGAGCTGCTGATCATCGGCTGGGGCTCGACCTTCGGCGTGATCGGCGCCGCCGCCCGGCGCCTGCGCAACCGCGGCATCCCGGTCGCGACCGCGCACCTGCGCCAGCTCGACCCGCTGCCCGCCAACACCGGCGAGATCGTCAAGGCCTACCCGAAGGTGCTGGTGCCGGAGCTGAACACCGGCCAGCTGCTGAGCCTGCTGCGCGACAAGTACCTGGTCGACGCGGTCGGCTACAACAAAGTCGAGGGCCTGCCGATCCTGGCCGAAGAGCTGGAGCGGGCCGCACTGGAGCAGATCGAACGATGAGCGAGCACGAGCACAGCGGCAACGGCAGACAGCGGCGTCGCGCGACCCTGACCAAGGCGGACTTCCAGTCCGGCCAGGAAACCCGCTGGTGCCCGGGCTGCGGCGACTACGCGATCCTCGCCTCGGTCCAGGCGCTGATGCCCGAACTCGGGGTGCCGCCGGAGAAAACGGTCTTCATCTCCGGGATCGGCTGCGCCGGCCGCTTCGTCTATTACATGGACACCTACGGGATGCACGGCATCCACGGCCGCGCCCCGGCGCTGGCGACCGGGATCGCGACCTCGCGCGAGGACCTCTCGGTCTGGGTCGTCTCCGGCGACGGCGACTCGCTCTCGATCGGCGGCAACCACCTGATCCACGCCCTGCGCCGCAACGTCCCGATCAAGCTGCTGATGTTCAACAACCAGATCTACGGGCTGACCAAGGGCCAGTACTCGCCGACCTCGGAGACCGGCAAGATCACCAAGTCGACCCCGTTCGGCTCCGAGGACCACCCCTTCAACCCGCTCGCCCTGGCGCTCGGCGCCGACGCCTCCTTCGTCGCCCGCACGATCGACGTCGAGAAGAAGCACCTCACCGAGACCCTGCGCGCCGCCGCCGAGCACCCCGGCTCCGCCTTCGTCGAGATCTACCAGAACTGCAACGTCTTCAACGACGGCGCCTTCGACGCGGTCCGCGGCAAGGGCGGCGCCCACAACCAGATCCGCCTCGAGCACGGCGAGCCGATCCGCTTCGGCGCCGAGAACGAGCGCGGCGTCGTCCGCTCCGCCAACGGCGGCGCTCGAAGTGGTCGAGGTCGCCGACGTCGGCGAGGAGGCCCTGGTCGTCCACGACGCCCACGTCGCCGACCCCAGCCACGCCACCGCGCTCGCCCGCCTCGCCGACAGCCCCACCGGGCCGACCCCGATCGGCGTCTTCCGCGACGTCAAGCGCGACGTCTACGGCTCCGGCCGCCAGGCCGCCCTGCGCAGCGCCCACGAGGACGCAACGCTCGACGACGTCGACGAGCTGCTGCGCTCCGGCGACACCTGGGTCGTCTGAGCGGGCCTCAGCGGCCTTCGAAGAAGGTTCCGACCTCGCGGGTGATCCGCCCGATCACTTCGTAGAAGGCGGCCAGCAGGTTGCGCATCAGCGCCGTCTGCAGCGCCGGGTCGGTCTCGCCCAGCCGCTCGAACGTCTCGACGCTCAGCATCAGGCACTCGCCGTCGCTCTCGCCGCGCACGGTGACCGGGCGCACCGGTACGTCGGCGATCGCGACCTCGCCGAACGAGAGCCCAGGCATCAGCGTCGCCAGGCGGCGGGCGCGGCCGTCGCCGAGGTCGATCTCGATCCGCACCTCGCCAGCCAGCAGGAGGTAGACGGCGCGCGCCTCCTCACCGGCGCTGAAGATCGTCTCGCCGGCGGCGAAGCGGCGCGGCTCCAGGACCGCGGCCAGCCGCTCGACCATCTCTGGCGCGAAGCCGCGGGTCAGGCGGTGCTCGGCCAGCGGCAGCCGCTCCTCGCCGGCCGAAGGGGCGCCGTGCGCGGCGAGCAGCCGCTCCTCGCACCACTCGGTGGCGGCGTCGAGGTCGGGGAAGAGCTCGAAGCCGTCCACGGGGATCGCCGCCAGCAGCTCGCCGTCGGGCGGCTCGACCACCGCCAGGACAAGATCCCGGGCGGACATCCAGGCGCCCAGCCCGGCCAGCAGCCGGGCCGCCGCGAGGTCGATCTCGGTCACCTCGGTGAGGTCGAGCACGGCGATCTCGGTCTGCTCGGCCCGCTCGACGATCGTCGCGTATGACGCTCTCCATCGCCGCGAACACGAGGTCGCCGTGCAGGACGGTGACGAAGGCGCCGCGGCCGACCCGGTCGAGCAGGTCGCACTGGCCCTGGGGGCGGCGACGGCGCGAGGGCGCGTCGGCGACGGTGAAGGTGCGGCGCACCGCCGAGCGCGAGGAGCGGGCGACGTGCAGCAGGTGCAGGTCGAGGTCGGTGGAGATCTGGCGGCAGACCTCGATCCCGCGGACGCTGTTGCCGTGCGGGTCCAGCGGCGGCGAGAAGACCGCGATCCCGAGCTGGCCCGGCAGCACCGCGAGGACGCCGCCGGCGACGCCGCTCTTCGCCGGCATGCCGACGTCGACAACCCACTCCCCCGCCGCGTCGTACATGCCGCAGGTGGTCATCACGCTCAGCACCCGGTCGACGTACTCGCGCTCCAGCGCCCGCTCCCCGGTCACCGGGTTGACGCCGCCGTTGGCCAGGGTCGCCGCCATCAGGCTGAGGTCGCGGCAGTCGACGCGCGACCGAGCACTGGCGGAAGTAGAGGTCGAGGGCGAGCTCGGGGTCCTGCTCGAGGATCCCGAAGCCGCGCAGCATGTGGCCGATCGCGCGGTTGCGGTGGCCGGTGTCGCGCTCGGACTCGTAGACCGCGGTATCGACCGCCAGCTCGCGGCCGGCGAAGCGGCCGTAGGCGTCGAGGATGCGCGCGCTCGCGCGCGGCGGCGTCGGCGCCGCCGACCAGCGAGGCGGAGGTGATCGCGCCGGCGTTGATCATCGGGTTCAGCGGCCGGCCGCTGTCCGGCGCGAGGCTGATCGAGTTGAAGGCGTCGCCGCTCGGCTCGACCCCGACCTTGGCGTCGACCGCGGCGAAGCCGAGGTCGGCCAGCGCCAGCCCGTAGGTGAAGGGCTTGGAGATCGACTGGATCGTGAACGGCCGCCGCGACTCGCCGATCTCGTAGCAGTGGCCGTCGGTGGTGGCGACCGCGATCCCGAACCAGCCCGGGTCGGCCTCGGCGAGCGGCGGGATGTAGTCGGCGGGCGCCCCGGAGCTCGTCGGCGAGCCAGCGCTCGTGCAGGCGCTCCAGGTAGGCGTCGATCGGCGAGCTCCGCATTTCCAGCGCGACCCTACCGCCGGCTGGTGTCCTTCATCCCGACTGATGGACCCTCGCCTGCCCCTCTCGTGCAATACTGAACCAGATGGTTCAGTATCAGCAACTCGACAGGACCCTTGCCGCGCTCGCGGACCCCACGCGGCGGGCGGTTCTGGAGCGCCTCAGCCGGGGCTCGGCCAGCATCAGCGAGCTGGCCGAGCCGTTCGGGATCTCCCTCACCGGAATGAAGAAGCACGTCCGGGTACTGGAGGAGGCGGAGCTGGTGAGGACGGAGAAGGTCGGGCGAACCCGGCGCTGCGAGATCGGCCCGCGCCGGCTCGACGACCTCGAGACCTGGATGCAGACCTACCGGCAGATGCTGGAAGAGCGCTACGACCGCCTCGACGAGCTGCTGGCCCGGCAGGACCGCGAACTCAAAAACGGAACAAGAACGAAGGAGACAACGAGATGACCACCGAGACCAACAAAGCAACCGTCGAGCTGACCGGCGAGACCGGGATGCACATCGAGCGGATCTTCAACGCGCCGCGCGAGCGTGTCTTCGCCGCCTTCACCGACCCCGAGCTGATCCCGCAGTGGTGGGGCCGGCGGGGCGACACCACGATCGTCGAGCAGATGGAGCCGGTGACCGGCGGCGACTGGCGCTTCCGCTGCGAGAGCGCCGAGGGCACGATCGTCTTCCGCGGCACCTTCCGCGAGGTGACCCCGGTCGAGCGGATCTCCCAGACCTTCGAATGGGACGGGATGCCCGGCTACGTCTCGGTCGACAACGCCGACTTCGTCGACCTCGGCGACGGCCGCACCAAGGTCGTCACCGACGGCTTCTTCTTCACCAAGGAGGAACGCGAAGGCATGGTCGAGTCCGGCATGGAGGGCGGCCTGAACGAAACCTACGACCGGCTCGACGAACTGCTCGCCGCCTGAGGGGGCGGAGCTCAATCGGGCTGACCGTAGAGGCGGTCCTTGGCCCGCAGCAGCGCCGTGTCGGCGGCCAGGTGCGAGAGCTCGGGGTCGTCCGCTGGCGGCGGCGATGCCGAAGCTGACCCCGATCGTGCCGTCGCCGAGCCTGGCGTCGACGATCCGGCTGGGCGAGGCGCTCGGCCGCGATCCGCGCCTCGGCCGGCTCGGTCTGCGGCATCAGGATCGCGAACTCGTCGCCGCCGATGCGGAAGGCGTCGTCGGCGACCCGGGACTCGTCGATCAGCCGGGCGACCTCGCGCAGCACGTCGTCGCCGGCCGCGTGGCCGAGGCGGTCGTTGATCGACCTTGAAGCCGTCGAGGTCGAGCAGGCAGATCGAGAGCGGCTGCTCGTAGCGGGTCGCGCGCGAGGTCTCGACCGCCAGCCGCTCCTCGTAGGCGCGGCGGTTGTAGAGGCCGGTGAGCGCGTCGTGGCGGTTCTCGTGCTCCTCGACCTCGAAGCGGGTGGCGTGCGGCGATGTGGGCGGCGATCAGGTCGGTCAGCAGTTCGAGCGTCTCGACGTCGTCGTCGCTGAAGCCGTTGGCGAGGCCGGAGTAGACCTTGAGCACGCCGACCGTCTCGCGGCGGTGGACCAGCGGCACGCAGATCATCGAGGCGGCGCCGACCCGGCGGCAGGCCTCGCCGTCGACCCGCGGGTCCTCGCTGGTGTCGTCGCTGCGCAGCAGGCGGCCTTCGGTGACGCAGAGTCCGGAGAGGCTCCCGGCCAGGTCCAACCGCATCCCCAGGTACGGGGTCGCGTCGCCGGTCGTCACCTCGTAGACCATCTCCTCGCCCTCGACGATCTCGATCACCGCGGCGCTGGCGCAGGTCAGTTCCTGGCTGCGTTCGGCGATCAGGTTCATCGTCGCCAGCAGGTCGAGATCGCAGGCGGCGATCTCGGTCTGGGTGGCGATGATCGCGCGCAGGCGGTCGCTTTGCGGATCCATGCGACTTTCAATCGGCCGCAGGCTCGAACAAGTTGAGTACGCGGCTGTTGGCCGTTCGGCTGCAACGCCCCGCCCGCCGCGGGGGCGCGGGGGGAGAACCCACCGCCCTCGATGCATTGGGGCCCCTATGAGGGCCGGAAAACATCGAGGGCAAAGCAAGGCAACCTGGGCGCTCGCTCGCGGCCAGTACGGAGTTATCGCTCGGCGGCAGCTGCTGGCGCTTGGCTTCAGCGCGAAGGCGATCCGGCACCGGGCCAAGGTCGGGCGCCTGCACCCGATAACGCGCGGCATCTATTCGGTAGGACGCTCCGAACTTTCGCGCGAGGGTCGCTGGATGGCGGCGGTCCTGACCTGCGGCGAGAGTGCCTTCCTCACCCACCTGAGCGCCGGCGCGCACTATGGGATCTGCGAAGAGCGACCGGGCAGGATCGAAGTCGGCGTTCGCGTCGCCCATCCGCTCGGACCGCCTGGCCTGCGCGTGCGCCGCCGCCCCGCCCTGCCCAGCCAGGACGTCGGCACCCTGCGGCGCATCCCGATCACCTCTCCGGTCCGCACGATGCTCGACCTGGCGACCGCGCTCGGGCCAAAGCGCCTGGAGCGAGCAGTAAACGAGGCCGACAAGCTCGATGTGATCGACCCTGAGAGCCTGCGCCGGGAGCTCGATTCCTACGCCGGCCAACCGGGCGTCCGCCCCCTCCGCGCTCTCCTCGATCGAGACACCTTCGTCCTCACCGACGATGAGCTCGAACGCCTTTTTCTCCCCCTGGCGAAGGGGGCTGGACTCTCTCTCCCCTTAGCGAAAGAGATGGTCAACGGCTTCGAGGTCGACTTCTATTGGCCCGAGCTGCGCCTAGTCGTAGAGACCGACGGCCTGCGCTACCACCGCACGCCTGCGGCCCAAGCAAGGGACGCGCTGCGCGACCAGACCCACACCGCAGCCGGGTTCACCCGCCTGCGCTTCACGCACTGGCAGGTGAGGTACGAACCGGAGCGGGTGCGACGGATCCTCGTCGCGACCGCGGCGCGGCAATAGATTTCCCCCGATGAGCACGCTCGCCGCGCCGCCGCAGGGCCTGACCCAGGCCGAGGCCGAGCGCCGGCTGCGCGAGCACGGCCCGCCCGAGAAGGAGGCGACCAGCCGCTCCTACGCGCTCGATCGCGATCGCCAACACGTTCACGGTCTTCAACGCGATCCTCGCCGCCTTCGGCGCCGCGACGATCGTCTTCGGCAACCCCAAGGACGCGCTCTTCCTCGGCATCCTCGTCGCCAACACCTTCATCGGCACCTTCCAGGAGGTGCGGGCGAAGCGGGCGCTCGACAAGCTGGCGGCGCTGGTCGCCCCGGCGGCGACGGTGATCCGCGACGGCGAGCCGCGCCAGGTCCCGGTCGGCGAGGTCGTGGTCGGCGACCTGGTGCGGATCAAGAGCGGCGACCAGATCGTCGCCGACGGCGACCTCGCGCGGGCCGAGGGTCTGGCGATCGACGAGTCGAACCTGACCGGCGAGTCCGAGCCGGTGGTCCGCGGCGACCGGCGACCCGGTCCTCTCCGGCTCCTTCGCGGTCGAGGGCGAGGGCGACTTCGAGGCGACCGCGGTCGGCGCCGACAGCCGCGCCGCAAAGCTGGCCGCGACCGCCAAGGCCTTCCGCCACCCGCGCTCGCCGCTGGAGAAGGCGATGGACCGGCTCCTGATCATCCTCGTCGGGGTGATGCTGCCGCTCGGCATCGCGCTGGGGATCTCGCTCGGGGTCCGCGACGTCAGCCAGGCAGACGCGGTCGAGACCCTGACCGCGGCGATCGTCAACATCGTCCCCGAGGGCCTGATCCTGCTGGTCTCGCTGACCGCCGCGGTCTCGGCGGCGAAAATGGCGCGGCGCGGGATCCTCGCCCAGCAGCTGAACGCGATCGAGTCCCTGGCCTCGGTCTCGGTGATGTGCACCGACAAGACCGGGACGCTGACCGAGGCCTCGCTGCGCGTCGTCGAGCTGGTCCCGGCCGCGGGCGTCGACGAGGCCGAGCTGGCCGCCAGCCTCGCCCTCTACGCCGCCAGCTCCCCGACCCGCAACGCGACCCTCGAGGCGGTGCACGCGGCGCAGCTCGACGGCGACGCAGCCGCGGGCGAGCCGACCGCGATCGTCCCCTTCTCCTCGCGGCGCCGCTGGAGCGGCCTCGAGCTGAACGGCGAGCGGCTCGTCTTCGGCGCCCCGGAGCGGCTGCTCGAGGGCGCCGCGGAGGACGCGCCTCTGCGCGAGCGGGCCGCGGCCGACGCCGCCGACGGCCGCCGCGTGCTCGCCCTCGCCGCTGCCGAAGGCCCGCTGCCCGAGGCCTCACCCACGCGCCGAGCTGCCCGCCGGGCTGCGCCCGCTGGGCATCGTCGTGCTCGCCGAGGAGCTGCGCGCCAACGCGACCGACACCGTCGCCTTCTTCGCCGCCGAGGAAGTGACGTTGCGGGTGCTCTCCGGCGACAACCCGGCGACGGTCGGCGCGATCGCCCGCGACGTCGGCATCGAGGCCCGCGACGAAGCTCTCGACGGCGGCGCCCTGCCGGAGGGCGACGCCGAGCTGCTGGCGGCGGTGCGCGGGGCGCCGGCGATCGGCCGGATCTCTCCCGAGGACAAGGCGCGGGTGGTGCGGGTGCTGGCCGAGGGCGGCGAGTACGTGGGCATGCTCGGCGACGGGGTCAACGACGTACCGGCGCTGAAGCAGGCGCGGCTGGCGATCGCCCAGGGCTCCGGCACCCAGATGGCACGCTCGGTCTCCGACCTGGTGCTGGTCTCCGGCGAGTTCGGCGAGGTTCCGCCGATGGTCCACGAGGGCCGCCAGATCCTCCGCAACATCCAGCGGGTCGCCCGCCTCTTCGTCAGCAAGGCGATCTTCACCGCCTTCCTCCTGGTCACGATCGCCCTGACCAGCGGCGTCTTCCCGCTGTTGCCGCGCCAGTTCACGCTCACCTCCTCGCTGACGATCGGGATCCCCGCCTTCTTCCTCGCCCTCGCCCCGTCCACCGGGCCCTGGCGACCGGAGGGCTTCCTGCAGGCGATCGCCCGCTTCTCAATCCCCGCCGGGATCGCCACCGGCCTCGGCATCCTCACCAGCTACCTGCTCGCCCGCCACGCCTTCGACCTCGACCTCGAGGAGGCGCGCACGGTGACCGCCGCGACCGTGGTCACCGCCGGGCTGGCGATCGTGATCGCGCTCGAGGACGAGCCGGGCGTGCGCCGCTACGCGGTGCTCGCCCTCTGCGGGCTGATGGCGCTCGGGTTCGTCTTGGTGGCGGCGATCCCGGCCGGTCGCGACTTCTTCGAACTCGAGGACCCGACCGGCGGGATGCTCGCCGCCTGGGGGATCGGCGCCGCGACCGCGATCGTCCTGCTCGGGATCGCGCTACGAATCGTGCGCTGGCTGGACGCCCGCGCCGGCGACTGAGCGCGCCCGCCGCTCTTCCCACCAGGCCCAAGCCGCCATCACCGCGCCGGCGTAGCCCCAGCCGAGGACCACGTCGAAGAAGTAGTGCTCGCCGGTTGCCATCAGGGTCAGGCCCATCGCCAGCGGATAAAGCAGCAGCAGGGGGCGCAGGCCGCGGCGGACCCGCGACCAGAGGAAGAAAGCGACGAGGGCGCAGAAGGCGGTGTGCAGCGAGGGCACGGCGGCGACCGCGTTGCCGAGGCCCTGGCCTTTGGAGAACCAGCCGGCGGTACCGGTGCCGAGCACTTCCCAGCCGTCCCCGGTGGTCCGCTGAATTTCCCCGAGCAGGCCCATTTCGCCGGCCATCCAGGGCGGCGCGGCCGGGAAGAGGATGTAGGTGGCGAGCCCGGCGAGGGCCAGCGTGACGAGGCGCTTGGCGAAGCGGACGAAGGCGGGATGGTCGCGCGCCCAGAGGTAGCCGAGCAGCGCGAAGGGAACGATGAAGTAGGAGGTGTAGACGAGCGTGAAGGCGACGTCGTACCAGTGGACGACGTTCGGGTCGTAGAGCTGCCCCTGTAGCCATTCGGTCGGCGTCTCGCCGAAGAAGAGCGCTTTGTCGAAGTCGATCATCTCGGTGTGGTGGACCGATATCCCGAGCGAGTCGGCAACCCCGCGGGTGTAGTCGTAGGCGACCAGGACCGCGACGATCGGCATCCAGTCGAGGAGGATCTGCAGGAGCTGGCGAGGCGGCCGGCCCAGCGAGACGATCGCCAGTGCCCCGCAGACCCAGGCGATGACCAGCTCGCGCTGGATCGGGATCCCGTAGTTGGCGCTCCAGAGGACGATTGCCAGCGCGTAGAGCGCCAGGCCTGCACGCCGCACCGCCGCCCAGTGCTCGAACCGGGGGCGAGGCGCCTCCTCCGCTTCCACCCGGGGGCGACGCTCGGCCCCAACCTGTGCGAACTCGGTAGTGCTCAAGCGCCCAGGTTAACCGGGCGGTTACCGGATCGTTACTTGCGCTGCTTGCGTTCGAGCACTTCGCCGAAGGCCTTCTCGACCTCGGCGGTCAGCGCCAGGCGGAAGGTAGCGTTGTTCGCCTCGACCGCGAGCGGCCGCAGCCGCTCGATCGCGGCGGTGATCTCCTCCCAGCCCTCGTCGGGTCGCCCTGCCTGGTCGAACGGCTTCCACAGCTCCTCGACGAAGAGGTTGACGAAGGCGCGCGCCGCGGTCTGCGAGTTCCGGCTCAGCTTCTCGATCGCCGCCAGCGCCGCCGGCAACGGGATGCCCATCGCCAGCACGTCCTCGGCCGCCCGTAGTAGCGCCGGGCTCGGCGCTTCGAAGCGCCCTTCGCCGAGCTCGACGAGGACGCCGAGCTTCTGCGCTTTGGCGAGCAGCTTGTCGTCGTCGACCCCGAAGCGCTCGGCCAGCTCCTCGCGGCTCAGGACCTCTGGCGCCTCGGTCGCGAAGGGCGCGTTCACCGCCTGGCGCAGGCCGACGAAGCGGTCGGCGTCGGCCCCGTGCTCGCCGATCAGGCGCGAGATCGCGCTCAGCTTGAACCCCTCCGCCTGCATCTCCTGGATCAGCCGCAGGCGGGCGACGTGCTCGGGCCCGTAGTAGCCCGTCCGCGCTCGCACCTCGGGTGGCTGCAGCAGGCCGCGTGACTGGTGGTTGCGGATGTTCCGGACCGACATCCCAGTCTCGTAGGCGAGCTGCTCGACGGTCAGCGTCGCCTCCTCGGCCGGCTCGGGCTTCGCCGTCTGCGTGCGCTTCGCCACACATGGATCTTACATTTCGAATGTAACCTCGTTTGAGGTAACGTCGTAAGAGGTAATCATGACCATCGCCCAGATCGCCCAAACCACCCCTCCCGCCGGCGGCGCCGAGCTCTTCCAGATCGCCCTGGCGACGGTTGCCGCGGCCATTCTCACCGCGGCCCTGCTCTACCTCGGCTTCGGCCACCGCTCCGGCCGCGTCGCCTTCCTCGGCCGGCTCGCCGCCGACGCCGAACGCCGCACCGGGCTGCCCGGCTGGGCGGCGCTGCCCGCCGGGATCGCCACCGTCTCCCTGCTGACCGCGCTGTTCGGCATGTACTGGGACATCTCCCTGCACATCGACAACGGCCGCGACGCCGGTCCGCTCGCCAACCCCGCCCACTACTTCATCCTCGCCGGGCTGTTCGGGATTTTCACCGCCGGCTTCGTCGCGATGGTGCTGCCGCAGGGACGTCCGAGCAGCGCCGCCGTCCGCCTCGGCCGCGACTGGTGGGCGCCGCTCGGCGGGGTCCTGATCTGCGCCTGCGGCGCCTTCTCGCTTGTCGGCTTCCCGCTCGACGACCTCTGGCACCGCCTCTTCGGCCAGGACGTCACCCTCTGGGGCCCGACCCACCTGATGCTGATCGGTGGCGCCGCGATGACCCTGGTCGGGATCGCCGTGCTGACCGTCGAGGGGCAGCGAGCCAACGTCGCGGCCGGCCGACCAGACGCCGAGCACGGGTCCACCCGCGCCCTGCGCGCGGTCGCCCTCACCGGCGGCCTGATGCTCGGCCTCTCCACCTTCCAGGCCGAGTTCGACTTCGGGGTGCCGCAGTTCCGGCTCGTCTTCCAGCCGCTGCTGCTGATGCTGGCCGCCGGCCTCGGGCTCGTCCTCGCCCGCATCTACGGCGGCCGCGGAGCGGCGCTTGGCGCGGCCGGCTTCTTCATCCTCCTGCGCGGCGCCCTCGCCCTCGCGATCGACCCGGGGCTCGGCCAGACCATGCCCCACTTTCCGCTCTACATCGCCGAGGCGGTCGTGGTCGAGGCGGTGGCTCTGGCCGTCTCCACGAACCGGCCGCTGCGCTTCGGGCTCTGGGCGGGCGTCGGGATCGGGACCGTCGGGCTCGCCGCCGAGTGGGCCTGGTCCCAGCTGTGGATGCCGCTGTCCTGGCCCGCGGCCCTCTTCCCCGAGGGCGCCGTGATCGGCTTCCTGGCGGCGGTCGCCGGCGCCGTGCTCGGGGCCTGGATCGGCGCCCACCTGACGGTCGAGCCGGGCGTGCGCCGGCCGCTGCTGCGCCAGCTCGCGCTCGGCTCCGCCGCCCTGGTCGCGGCCCTGGTTGCCCTTGCCCTCTACACGCCAACCCGCGAGGGAGTCAGCGCCGACGTCGTCCTCCGCCCACTCGCCCCCCGCGAGGTCGAGGCGACCCTCACCCTGCACCCGCCCGATGCCGCGGAGCAGGCCGAGTGGTTCGACGTCACCGCCTGGCAGGGCGGCGGCCTCCGCGTCGACCCGCTGCGCGAGATCAGGCCCGGCCGCTATCGCACCACCGCGCCGGTCCCCGTCGACGGCAACTGGAAGGCGATGGTCCGCTTCCACGAGGGCCGCTCGCTGACCGCCCTGCCGATCTTCCTGCCCAGCGATCCAGCGATCCCGGTCGGCGAAGTCCCCGCCCTCCCCCGCTTCACCCGCGAGTTCGGCGACGAGCACCAGTTGCTCCAGCGCGAGCAGAAAGGCGGCAGCCCGGTCGTCGTCACCCTCGCCTACGCGACCGTCGCCGCGATCACCCTCGGCCTCCTCTGCCTGATCGCCTGGGCCCTGCACCGCCTCTCCTTCGGCCCCGCCCGCGAACGCCGCCGCGCCGCGGCCCGCACCCTCACCCCCGGCGAAAGCGGCGCCCCGATGACCCTCCCCTTCGCCCACCACGCCGCCGTAGCCGCCCTCCCCGTCTTCGCCCCCGCCCTGATCATCATCGGCGTCCTCACCGTCCGCTACCTCCGCGAACGCCACACCTGGGACGACGAGCCCTAGGGGGAGCCTCCACCACGACTCCGTCCTTACCCGTCATATGGACGGGCTGGGACGGACTCGTGAAATCACCGCACTGGCGGAGGCCCAGTTCGGGGTAGTGGCTCGGAGGCAACTGATCGGGCTTGGGGTGAGTGTCGACTCGGTCGAGGCCCGATTGCGCGCTGGAAGCCTCCATCGTCTCCACCGCGGTGTCTATGCCGTGGGCCACAGGGTGCTCTCCCGGGAGGCGCACTGGCTGGCGGCGGTCTTCGCCTGCGGCCCCAACGCCGTGCTCAGCCACCGGACCGCCGCAGCGCACTGGGGTTTCCGGTCCTACTCCGGCTCCTACATCCACATCACCTCACCCAGCAAGTCCAAGTCCCGGGGCTCGATCCGCCGCCACTGGGCTCGCCTGTGTCCCGATGAAGTCACCGAGCAGGAGCGGATCCCCGTGACCACGGTCTCGCGCACGCTCTTTGACCTCGCCTCCGAGCTGGCGCCGCAAGCGCTTGAGAGCGCTCTGCGCCAGTGCGAATACCTACGGCTCTATGACTCCCTCTCCATCAGGGATCTGTTGGAGAGATATCCCGGCCACCGCGGTAACCGGGCCATTCGTATTGCCTTGGCCAACCTGGGTCAGGCGCCGGGCGAGGTCGAAGAGGGACTCGAGGAACGCTTCCTCTCCTTCCTCGACGCCTACGGTCTGCCGCGGCCTGAGTTGAACGCCTGGCTCGAAGCCCAGGGCCACCGCTACAAGGTCGACTGCCTCTGGCGCCGCCAGCGCCTGATCGCCGAGCTTGACTCCTGGCGGGCCCATGGGACGCGCTCGGCCTTTCAGGCCGACAAAGCCCGCGACCGCCGCCTGCTCCTGGAGGGCTACGCCACGACCCGGGTCACCTGGCGCCAGCTGGAGCGGGAACCGGCGGCTTTGGCGGCTGATTTGCGCGCCCTGCTCAACCGGCCGGCTTGACCACGACGGACTTCGTCGCGGTAAAGGCGGCGCCGCTCGCCGGCCGCACCTTGAGCTTCACGGTGACCGCGATGCGTCCGGCATCGGCGACGGCTCGCTTGGCGGCGCCGCTCAACGCCACCGAGAACGCCCGCTTCCCCGCCCCGACCGCTTTCGAGAGCCGGCCGGCCGAAACGAGTTTGGTTCCAGCGCCGCCAAGGGCGGAGCGCCGCGCCAGCAGGTCGACGCTGAGCCGCGAGCCCGCGCCGGCGACGACCACGGAGCCGCGCACGACGCCGCCGTGCTGGACCGCGGCGACCGTGAGCTTGCTCCCCGCCGGGCCACCGCTGGAACCACCGCCACTGCCGCCGCCGGAGCCGCCGCTCCCGCCGGAGCCACCGCCGCCCGGCGGCTGTTCACCCGGAACCGTCGCGGAGACGACGACGCTCCCTCGCATCGTCGCGTGGAAGCCGCAGACGAAGCTGAAGGTGCCTTCGGCGTCGAATTTGCAGCTGCCGGACCAGCCGGGGCCGGTCGGATTGGCCGGCAGCGGCGGGACCGCGCCGGAGTTGTTGCCGGAGGTCTGCGTGCAACTGGCCGGGTTGCCCGCGGTGAAGACGACGTTGTGGATCGTCGCCCCGCTCGGGTAGGAGAAAGTGACAGTCCCGCCGGGCGCGATCACGACCTGGTTCTCCCCGGTCACAGGGTTCTGCCAGGCGATATCGACCGCGTTGAAGGCGCCGGTCGACGGCGGCGCCTCGGCGACCGCGACGGCGGGAAGCAGCACCGCGGCCGTCGCCAGCCCGCAGACCCAGGCGGATCGTCTCCTTGCTCTCCCCACGCACCGCCATACGGAGGCGGGGGCCGGGAGGTTCAACGCTCCCGAAGAAATCCTGCCGCCCGATAGCCTGAGGTCCCGATGGGGGCTTCAGGCGAGCACACGACGACGCTGCTGATCGGCGGCGAGCGGGTGCCCGGCGCCGGCGCCCCGGTCGCGGTCGAGAACCCGTTCACGACCGCGACGATCGTCGCGGTCGCCTCGGCCTCGCCAGAGCAGGTCGACGCGGCCGTCGCCGCGGCCCGCGACGCCTGGCCCGCCTGGGCGCAGACGACCGCCGGCGAGCGCTGCGAGCTGCTGCACGAGGTCGCCCGCAAGCTGCGCGAGAGCGCCGAGGAGCTGGCGCGGACGATGACCACCGAGGGCGGCAAGCCGCTGATCGAGAACCGCGACGAGCTCGAGTGGACCGCCGCCGCGTTCGACTACTACGCAGAGATCGGCCGCGACCACGCCGGCCGCGTGATCCCGCCGATCGAGTCGACCCAGCTGGCGATGGTGGTCAAGGACCCGCTCGGCGTGGTCGGCTGCATCGTCCCCTGGAACTACCCGCTGCTGCTGCTCGCCTGGAAGCTGGCGCCCGCCCTGGCCGCCGGCAACTGCGTAATCGCCAAGCCCTCGGAGCTGACCCCGCTCTCGACCCTGATGCTGGACGCCGTCTTCGCCCACCTGCCCGCCGGCGTCGTCGGCATCCTCGCCGGGGCCGGCGAGGTCGGCGCCCAGCTTGCCGCCCACCCGGGCGTCGACTGCATCGCCTTCACCGGCTCGGTCGCCACCGGCAAGAGAGTCGCCGAGGCCTGTGTCCCGCGGATGGCGCGGATGAACCTGGAGATGGGCGGCAAGGACGCCTTCATCGTCTGCGCCGACATCGCCCCACAGCTCGAGGTCGCGGCCCGCGGCGGCGCCTGGGCCGCCTTCCTCAACGCCGGCCAGGTCTGCACCTCGGCCGAGCGCTTCTACGTGATGGAGGAGGTCTTCGACGAGTACGTCGAGGCCTTCGTCGCCCACACCCGCGAGCTCGTGCTCGGCGATCCCTTCGCGGTCGAGACCGACCTCGGCCCGATGGTCTCCGACCCGCAGCGCCAGAAGGTGATCGCCCAGCTCGAAGCGGCGAGCGCCGCCGGGGCCGAGGTCCTGGTCGGCGGCGACGACGGCGGCCAGCCGCGTGGTCACTTCCTCGCCCCGGCGGTGGTCACCGGCGCCGCCCCCGACAGCGCTCTGCTGACCGAGGAGACCTTCGGCCCGGTCGCCCCGCTGGTCCCGGTGAAGAGCCTCGACGAGGCGATCGCCCTCGCCAACGGGACCGAGTTCGGGCTCGGCGCCAACGTCTACACCGCCGACCTCGAGAACGCGGTCCGCTGCGTGCGCGAGCTGCGCGCCGGCACCGTCTGGATCAACGACCCGCTGACCGACAACGACGCCGGCCCCTTCGGCGGCTTCAAGCAGTCCGGCCTGGGCCGGGAGCTCGGCCGCGAGGGCCTCGAAGCCTTCCAGGAGACCAAGCACGTGCACATGGAGTCGCGGATCGAGCGCAAGGAATGGTGGTACCCGTACAAGGAGTACGGGGCGAGCTAGCCGCCTTCGGGGTCGCGCTCGGCGGCGCGTTCGTCGGCCGATGGGGAAAAGGTCCAGCCCTGTTCCTCGACGTCGCTGAGCATCACTTCCCGGTTGTTCCCGACCGGAGCACCGGTCTGGACCACGACCGTCGCCCGGGCGGCCCCATCGGCATCGTGCCCTCGATATGAGGCCTTCCCGGCCAGCCCGTGCTCGACGATCGCAACGGCGATGTTGACGTACGGCATCCACTGATAGGTCATGTTGATTCGCTCGCCGACCCTGGGCAGGCAAACCGCTTCGACCTCGTCGATCAACACCGACCCGGCGTACTCCTCCTGGGTCGGGTGCTCACCCTTCGGATCGAAATCCCGGAAGAATTCGATCCGCATCGCGAACTTGACGCCTCCAGCCATTGCCTCAGCCCCTTTCTGAGTATCGGACTAAATCCCGAGCGAAATCTACCCGTCGGGCGGCATCAGGGCGGGATTCGGCTCAGATCAAGTTTTGCCGCGATCGCTCGATACAGAGGAGATGACTCGGCTCACCCCTCGGCTGAAGCGCTGGATCCTCGTCGGCGGCGCGTTGCTGGCGCTGACCCTGATCGTCTTCACTCTCCACGCCGCGACCGGATTCGGTGGCGCCGCGGTCGACGACCTCTTCGGGATCTGGGTCTACGACGCGCTGATGCTCGGCGCCGCCGCCTCCTGCCTGGCGCGGGCCTGGCTGGTCCGGCGCGAGCGCCTCGCCTGGGCCCTGCTCGGCGCCGGGCTGCTGGTCTGGACCGGCGGCGAAATCTATTACTCGGCCGCCTTCGCCGGGAGCGAAAACGTGCCGATCCCCTCGCTCGCCGACGCCGGCTACCTCGCCTTCTACCCGTTCGCCTACGTCGGCCTGATCGTGCTGATGCGCGCACGGATCGGGTCCTTCCCCGCCACCCGCTGGCTCGACGGGCTGATCGTCGGCTCAGCGGTCGCGGCGCTCGCCGCCGCTCTGGCCCTGGAGCCGATCGTCGACGAAAGCACCAGCGGCGACACGCTCGAAGCGATCGTCAACCTCGCCTACCCGATCGCCGACCTCACCCTCCTCACCCTCGTCGTGACCGCGGCTGCCTTCACGGGGTGGCGCCCTGGCCTCAGCTGGCTGACCCTCGGCCTTGGCCTCATGGTCCTCGCCGTCTCCGACGGGATGTACCTCTGGCAGTCGGCGCAGGAAACCTACGTCGAAGGAGGCATCCTCGACGCCGCCTGGCCACTCGGCGCGCTGCTGCTGGCGGCGGCGGCCTGGTTGGCGCCGGGGCCGCAGCAGCGAATCGTCGAAGCACGCGGCCTGCGGATCGCGATCCTGCCCGCCGCGGCGGCGCTGGTCGCGATCGCCGTCCAGTCGGCCGAACGCTACACCGTGATCCCGAGCATCGCCGCTGGCCTCTCCCTGCTCACCTTGCTTGTTGTCGTGGTGCGGATGGCGATCTCCTTCCGCGACACCCAGGCGAACCTCGAGACGAGCGTGCGCGAGGCGCTGACCGACCCACTGACCGGCCTGCCCAACCGCCGCAGCCTGATGGAGGACCTGGAGGAGGCCGCGCAGACTCCCACCACGAGCGGGCACCTGCGGCTCCTGGTGATGTTCGACCTCGACGGTTTCAAGGCCTACAACGACAGCTTCGGCCACCCCGCCGGCGACGCCCTGCTGAGCCGCCTCGGCGAGCGGCTGGCCGCGTTCGGCACCCCCTACGGAAGTGCCTACCGGCTCGGCGGCGACGAGTTCTGCCTGCTCGCTGAGTGCACCGCGGCCGCCGTCGACAGCGTCCTCGCCGGCGGCGCAGCGGCGCTCTCCGAGCGGGGCGAAGGCTTCGTTGTCACCGCCTCCCAAGGCAGCGTCGTCCTCCCCAGCGAGGCGAGCACGAGTGAGGCGGCCCTGCAGCTCGCCGACCGTCGCATGTACGCGAACAAGAGCGGCGAGCGGGCCTCGGCCGGCTCGCAGTCGCGCGACGTGCTGCTCAGCGCCCTGCGCGAGCGCCAACCGGACCTGCACGCCCACATCGTCGACGTCGCCGCGCTCGCCGGTCTGGTCGCCGACGAGCTCGGGCTCGACGCCGAGCAGCGCGACGAGATCCAGCGCGCGGCCGAGCTGCACGACATCGGCAAGGTCGCGATCCCCGACGCGATCCTCAGCAAGCCCGGCCCGCTCGACCCCCAGGAGTGGGATTTCATGCACAAGCACACGCTGATCGGCGAGCGGATCATCGCCTCCGCCCCGGCCCTCGTCCCGGTCGCCCGCCTGGTCCGCTCGAGCCACGAGCGCTGGGACGGCGGCGGCTACCCGGACGCCCTCGAGGGCGAGCAGATCCCGGTCGGATCTCGGATCATCGCCGTCTGCGACGCGTACCAGGCGATGACGAGCGAGCGCCCCTACAGCGTCGCGATGAAACGGGGGCGGGCGGTCGAAGAGCTGTCGAACTGCGCCGGAACGCAGTTCGACCCACAAATCGTGGAGGCTCTTCGTCGCGTCGCCGAGCGCCCTAGCCCAGCGTTAGCTTGACCTTCGTGCCCTTGGCGAGCACCGCCTTGGCCTTCGGCGACTGCTGCTTGACCTTGCCGCTCGCCCGGGTCACGCCTTTGCGGACGGTGACCGCGCCGAGCTTGCAGCCGCCCCGCTGAATCGCCTGCTTGGCCTTGGCCAGCTTCAGATTCCGCAGTTGCGGCACCACGCACCCGCTGTAGGTGAAGCGGTCGTCACTGCCCACGGCGCTCGTCCCGGCCAGGGTGGTAACGGTGACGTCGACGCTGCCGACCTTCTTGCTGGCCGGCGCCGTCGCGACGATTTCCGAGTCGGACTCGACTTTGAACGTCGCCGCCGTCAGCTCGCCGAACTTGACCGCGCTGGCCCCGGTGAAGTCCGAGCCGGTGATCTTCACCTCGGTGCCGCCGGTGACAGATCCGGAGGCCTGGCTGACCGCCGTGACCTGGGGGGTCGGCTGGACTTCGGCGCTGAGCGCGATCTCCTTGCCGGAGACCGGTTCGCGCCCGGGCACCGTCGCCCCTTCGAACGGGGTCGGGAAGATCGTCGTGAACGACGCCCCCGGCGCCGCCGCGAACCCGAGTTCGTCGGTTTTGTTGGTCGGGTCGACAGCGAGCAGGTCACCGGAGCGGATCGGCAGGTTGGTGTTGAACGTCTCCAGCCCGGTCGTGCCCGGGCTCACGCCGTTGCTGGTCGCGACCGCGGTGTAGGCGCCGAGCCCGTTCGGGCGCAGCACCCGCAGGGAGAACGGCCCGCCTTTGGCCCCGACCAGGCGCCAACGGACGACCGCGCCCGAGACCGGCGAGGCGAGGCTGGCGCCTTTCTCCGGCAACGCCGTGTTGAGGAACGTCTGGACTTCGTTGACCGGCTCGGAGACGACGCCCGCTGGCAGCACGCTGCCGACCGTGATCGTGTTGGCATGCGCGGAGCCGGCGAGCAGGGCCCAAACGCTCGCCAGAAGGAACGCGGGCAGCACGAAGCGCCGGCGCACGGAGACACCATTCATTACATTCCCCTTCGCTTAGTAGTGGCCCGGCCGCAGGGCGCGGCCGGTCGGTTCTGACTGAGCTAAACCGGAGCCTGCGGGAGAAGTTTCGGAACGCTCCGAGTACTCAGGGGTTGAAGGCGAGAAAGAGGAAGGCAGCGAGCAGAATCAGGTGGACGCCGCCCTCCTGCAGGGTCGCGCGGCCGGGCAGCAGGGTCAGCGAGCTGACCAGCGCGGTCAGTACCAGGAGGACGATCTGGGTCGAGCCCAGCCCCAGCACCAGCGGCCCCTCGAGCCAGATCGAGGCGATCGCGATCACCGGGATCGTCAGCCCGATGCTCGCCATCGCCGAGCCGTAGCCGAGGTTGAAGCTGATCTGGGTGCGGCCGCGGCGCGCGTTCCGCGTCGCCGACAGCGTCTCCGGCATCAGCACCAGCAGCGCGATCACGACGCCGACCGCCGACTGCGGCGCGCCGATCGCTTTCACCCCGTCCTCGATCGCGCCGGAACTGGTCTTGGCGAGTCCGACCACGGCGACCAGCGAGACCACGAGCAGCGCCAGGCTGCGCAACGCCGCGGCCCGGGTCGGCGGCGGTCCCTCCGGCTCGGACTCCTCGTCCTCGTCCTCGGGCAGGAAGTGGCTGCGGTGGCGGATCGTCTGCACGATCAGGAAGAGGACGTAGAGGGCGAGCGAGGCGACCGCGGCGAAGGCGAGCTGGGAGGCCGAGAACTCGGGCCCGGTCTTGCTGGTCGTGAAGGTCGGCAGCACCAGACTCAGGGTCGCGAGGGTGATCACCGTCGCGAACGCGGTCGCGGAGCCCTCGGCGTTGAAGATCGCCACCCGTTCGCGCAGCGCCGCGGTGAGGATCGAGATCCCGATGATCCCGTTGCAGGTGATCATCACCGCCGCAAAGACCGTGTCGCGGGCAAGGGTCTCGGTCTCGTCGCCGCCGGCGACCATCAGGGTGACGATCAGCCCGACCTCGATCACGGTCACCGCGACCGCGAGGGTCAGCGCGCCGTAGGGCTCGCCTACCCGCTCGGCGATCACCTCGGCGTGGAAGACGGCGGCCAGGACGGCGCCGGCCAGCAGCACGTCGAGGAGGACGACGATCGCGGTCGACGGGTGGCTCCCCCAGGTCGCGGCCGTCACCACCAGCGCGAACAACGGGACCGCGGTCCGCCAGTTGTCGGTAACTCGCGCGAGGATCGCCCACCAGTCTAAGAGGGATTGGGGCTCAGCCGCCCTCGGGCACGTCGCGCAGGACCAGGGTCCCGGCGATAACGACGGCGACGATGCCGAGCCACTGGCTCGCCGCCAGCCCCTGGCCGAGCGTGACCGCGCCGATCAGCGCCGCGATCGCCGGCTCGACGCTGAAGAGGACTCCCGCCTTGGCCGGCGCCAGCCGTTGCAGCGCCGCCAGCTCGAGCCGGAAGGGGAGCGCGCGGGCGAAGATGCCGACGACCGCGAGCGCGCCGAGGATCTCGAGACCGCCCAGCTCGGGCGCCGCCGCGGCGCTGAACGGCAGCAAGAGAACGGCGGTGATGCACATCGCCACCGCTAGGCCCTCACCCGCGCCACCGTGCCGGCCGAGTCGCGGCGCGGCGAGCACGTAGAGCGCCCAGCCGAACGCGGCGACGAGGGCGAAGGCGATCCCGACCGCGTCGCCGCTCGGCGTCGCGCTGCTGACCAGGGCAACGCCGATCAACGCCAGCGCCGCTGCGATCAGGACGCCGCGCCGGCGCCCGGTCCAAATCGCCACCCCGAGCGGGCCGAGGAACTGGATCGTCACGGCGCTGCCGAGCGGCAGATGATCGAGCGCAAGGAAGAGGGAGGACGAGGTGAACGCCGCCACCAGCCCGATCGCGACCACGTCGCGCCAGCGCCGCTGCGACCAGCCGGCGACCCGCGGCCGGAACACGAGCAGCAGGAAGAGCGCCGCGAAGGCGTAGCTGACGCCAACGGCCGAGACCGGCGAGATCGTGTCGAAGGTCGTCGTCGCCAGCGCCGCCCCGAGCTGAATCGAGGCGGCGCTGGCGAGGATCATCGCCGCGCCGGTGAGCTCCTCCCGCTCCCCGCTCAGGGGGAGGGAACGATGCGGATGTAGGGCTTCGGCGACTCCCAGCCGTCGGGGTAGCGCTCCTTCGCTTCGTCGTCGGAGACCGAGCCGGCGATGATCACGTCCTCGCCCGGCTGCCACTGGGCCGGCGTCGCCACCTGGTTTTTCGCCGTCAGCTGCAGCGAGTCGATCACCCGCAGCACCTCGTCGAAGTTGCGGCCGGTGGTCATCGGGTAGACCAGGATGAGTTTGATTTTCTTGTCGGGCCCGACGACGAAAACGTTGCGCAGGGTCGCGTTCTGGGCGGGCGTGCGCTCGGACGGGTCGCCCTCGGCGTCGGCCGGCAGCATCCCGTAGAGCTTGGAGACCTTGAAGTCGGTGTCGGCGATCAGCGGGTAGTTCGGCGCCGTCCCCTGGGTCTCGGCGATGTCCTCGCTCCACTTTTCGCTGTTCTCCAGCGCGTCGGCCGAGATCCCGATGATCTTCACGCCGCGCTTGTCGAACTCGCCTTTGATGCTCGCCATGTAGCCGAGCTCGGTCGTGCAGACCGGGGTGAAGGCGCGCGGGTGCGAAAACAGGACCGCCCAGTCGTCGCCGATCCACTCGTGGAAGTCGATCGTGCCCTCGGTGGTCTCGGCGGTGAAGTTGGGGGCCTCCGAGCCAATCGTCAGTGCCATTTGTCGAGTCTCCTTGTCCGAATTCCGTTGCGGCTAGCTTAGACGCCGGGAGACATCGTCTTCAGGCCCGCGAGCCGGGCCGCCGCCGCCTGGCGCTCGTCGTAGGTGACGAAGGCCTCGATCGGCCAGATTTCGACCGCCGAAGCGACGTGGATCGCGTCGAGCGTGCGCAGCGCCGGTTCGGCCAGGGCACCGGCCCCGAGCAGCAGGGAGCGTTCGACCGGGTAGAGGGACAGCATTTCGATCAGTTCGCTTGCGCGATTCAGCGCCGACTGCAGCGAGATCCCTGGATCAGCCGCCGCGATGCGCTGTAGGGCGCGAGGAACCTCGGTCAGCACCAGTTCGCTGCTGACCAGATCGGCGCCATCCAGGTCCGCTCGCAGGGCGTCAGTCCCGGTCTCGCGGTGCACCAGCTTGACCAACGCCGAGGAGTCCGCGTAAAAAAGCGGCAAGGTTGTTCAGCGCTCGTCGTCGCGAAGTTCAGCGAGCGCACGACTGAGGCCGTCGGGAACAGATTCCATCTCCAGCGGCTCCGGAAACTCCGACCGAGTCGGCGGCGAGACCCTGCCGGCGGCGATCAGCTGATCGAGGCGGCTGGCGGACTCCGGCGCCGGACCGAGGACCGCGACGGGGCGGTTGCGGTCGGTCACCACCAAGGTCTCTCCCTCGCGCACCCGGCGCAGGTAGACGCTGAGGTTCTGTCGCAGTTCGGCCACGCCGACCAGATCGCTCATGTACATAAAGGTAGCACTTGCGGGGGCGACGGTTTCGGGCATGGGTGGCCAAGGGACACGGCGCCCGAAGTTCTCCCCCCGAGGCGCGACTCAGCCGCGGAGCAGGCGGACGTAGCGGCCCAGCTCAGCGGCGTGCGAACTGTCGGCGCGGAGGCCGACGTGGCCGTCGGGTCGGACCGCGAGCAGGGTCGCCTCCCCCGCTCCGAGCCGCTCGGCGGCGACCGCGTCGAGGTGCCCGACCCCGGCCGCCGGGTCGGGCTCGGTCCCCAGCGCAAAGGCCGCTTCGAAGCGGCCGAGACCGTCGGCCAGCGGCGCCAGCTCGGCGAGCAGCGCCGCCAGCTCGGCCGCCGGGCCACCGCGCGAGAGCAGCAGCAGCGTGTGACCGGGCCGCTGGGTCAGCACCTGGAGGCGAACCGGCTCGCCGCCGGCGGCGGGCTCGACCGGCCCGACGTCAGGCAGGCGCTCCCCCGCCCCGAGCACGATCGGCGAGTCGGGATAGCTGATGTCGAGCTGGACCTCGGCGACCGCCTCGCGCTGGCGGCCGGCAGGGTCGGCGAAGGCCGCGCGGAGCTCGCGATCGCGGGCGGCGCACTCATCGGGGTCGACGAGGGCGCTGCTGCGCTCCATCGCGTCGCCGGCCTCGACCGCCATCGCCGCCGCGGGCCGGCGCTCGGCGCCGTAGCTGTCGAGCAGGCCCTCGCCCGCCCCGCCGGCGCAGACCAGCGCCAGCTTCCAGGCCAGGTTGACGGCGTCCTGGATCCCCGAGTTCATCCCGTTGCCCTGGGCCGGCGAGCAGACGTGGGCGGCGTCGCCGGCGAGCAGCAGGCGGCCGGCCCGGTAGCGCTCGGCGATCTTGGAATGACAGAAGAAGGTCGCCGCGTTCTCGACCTCGGTGAGGCGGACGCCCGGCTCGTAGGCGGCAAGCGTCGCACTGGCCTCCGCGACCAGGTCGGCGTCGCGCGAGCTCGGTCGCATGTAAACCCGCCAGCGCCGACCGGGGAGCGCGGTTAGCACGACCAGCGGCTGCTCGAAGTAGCCGAAGGTGAGGTCGTACTCGCGCGTCCAGCCCTCGAGGGTGACGTCGAAGACCGCCCAGGGCCGGTCGATGTCGTGCCCCTCCAGCTCGATCCCGGCGAGCTCGCGAGTAAGGCTGTGGTAGCCGCCGCAGCCGACCACCCACTCGGCCGAGATCTCGCCCGCCTCGCCGCCGTGCTCGATCGTCGCGACGACCCCGTCCTCGCCGCTCCGCAGATCGGTCAGCCGGTGACCGCGCCGCACCGCGACCCCCTGCTCGGCCAGGTGCTCGATCAGGACCCGCTCGGTCGCCTCCTCGGAGATCCCGACGTTGTGGGAGAAGTGGCTGCCGCTGGAGTCGAGCATGGCTTCGCCCAGCACCTCGCCCCCCGCGTGGACCCGGAAGCCGCGCTGCGGCGTGCCGGCGGCGAGAAAGCGCTCGGCGATCCCCAGCGACTCAAAGTGCTCCAGCGAGCGCGGCTTCAGGACCGTCGCCCGGTCCCAGTGCTGGGGCTCGTCGAGCAGGTCGATCAGCACACAATCGACGTCGCGCCGCCGCAGCTCGGCCGCCAACGTCAGACCGGTCGGCCCGGCGCCGACGACCAAGACCTCGGTATCCACCCGACGCTTATACCAACAGCGCGTCCATCTGACCGACGGCTTCGCGCATGCCTTCAGCCATGCCCATGCCGTCGAGCTGCTCCATCTGCTCGCGGTTGTCGAAACTGGAGCGCAGCTCCATCCGGGTGCCGCCCTCACGCTCGCTCAGCTCCATCCGCATCGTCGTCGTCGGCATCGAGTCGGCCCGCTTGCCCTCCTGGTCGGCGAAGCCGTCGGTGAACTCGAGTGACTTCCCGGGCTCGACCGCGCTCACCTGCCACCAGCCGCGGTGGGTGTCGCCCTCGGGCCCGGTCATGAAATAGGTGACCTCGCCGCCGGGCGTAAGGTCGTGCTGCTCGAAGGTCGCCGGGTAGGTCGGCGGGCCCCACCAGCGCTCCAGCTTGCGCGGGTCTGCCCACAGGTCCCAGACCCGTTCGGCTGGCGCCTCGAAGTCGGCGACCAGGGTCAGGGTGAGGCTGTCGAAGTCCTTGTCGACGTTGGTGACGCTCATCGTTCTGCTCCTTCGCTCGGGTGGCTTGGGTTGGGATCGTCCTCGGGATCGGGAACATGGGCGAGCAGGTCCGACATCCGGTCGACCCGCCCGCGCCAGTCCCGCTCGAGCTGCTCCAGCGCCGCGCGGGCGCGGCGCAGGGCGGCGGGATCGGTGTGCACGAGCTGTTCCCGGCCGCGGCGCTGCTTGACGATCAGGCCCGCCCGCTCGAGCACGGCGACGTGCTTCTGCACCGCCGCGAAGCTCATCGGGTAGGCATCGGCGAGCTGGGAGACCGAAGCTTCGCCGCCCGCGCAGCGGCGCACAATGTCCCGCCGCGTCGCGTCGGCGAGCGCCTGGAACATCCGGTCGGCCGCGCCCTCGGTTAGCTGATCTACAACCATCTGGTTGTACGTTAGCAGACGTGCCTGAGCTAAGCCCCGGCTAAGGGGCTTAGCTCAGACTCGCTGCGTGGGCGCTCAGCCGGTGACCGCTCTGACCACCGGGTAGTAGCCGCTGGCGTGGCCAGTGACCTTGGGGTGGTAGCTCTCCCCCACCGGGTTGGAGAGACCGTTGATCCACTCGGTCGCGGAGCCACCGCCGCCGTCGCAGACGGCGTGGCCGACGAAGGCGGGGATCACGTCGCGGAAGACGAAGTTCGCCCCGGCCCGCGTCGCCGCCGCGCTCGCCTGGTTCTTCAGCTGGTCGGCGGTCTGGTTCAGCCGCGTCATCTCGGCGCCGCTGAAGAAGGTGAGCGCGTTGCAGTCCGTGCCGTTGAAGAGGCGCGGATAGTCGAGCACGATCACTCTCGCACTCGGCGCTTTCGATCTGATCGCATTGTTGACGAGGTCGAGCCGCCCCGGCAACGTGTTCTGGATGTAGGCCTGCGCCCCGTCGATCGCGCCATTGCAGTTGGACGCCCAGGACGGCAGCGCGCACTCGGTGATCACGCTCGAGAAGCCGGCGTCGTTGCCGCCGATCGTGTAGGTCACCCAGTTGGTGTCGGACGTCAGGCTGTTCGCCTGCGTGTTGATCACGTCCCCCGTTTTCGCCCCTGAGCAGGTCGCGTTGACGAAGGTCCAGCTCGGATGGGCGTTGTGCAGCAGGTAGGGGTACGCGTTTACCGAGCGCTGGCAGCTCGGTTCGTAGTAGGTCCGCGTCCCGGTGCCCGACGAGTAGGAATCGCCGAGCGCCACGTACTTCACGGCCCACGCGGGGCTGACGAAGACGAGGCACGACGCGACCGCGCAGAGCAGCGCGGCGATCTTGCTCCAATTCATCTTTCTCTCCTCCCAAAGAGTGAATGATCAGCGAATGCTGAGTATATGCCTGGGCGAGGAACCGGCCACAGCGGCGGTCTGGCAAGCTCGTCATTACGACCCCCCGAGAAAGGACGCAGGATGGCTTCACGCAACGGCAGCGCGGTCTGGAAGGGCAACCTCAAAGAGGGCTCGGGAGAGCTCACCGTCGGCGACGGCGTGCTCAACAGCGCCTACAGCTTCAGGTCCCGCTTCGAGGAGGGCGACGGGACGAACCCCGAGGAGCTGATCGCGGCCGCCCACGCCGCCTGCTTCTCGATGGCCCTCTCGCACATGCTCGCCGAGGCCGGCCACACTCCCGACTCGGTCAGCACCAGCGCCAAGGTGGAGCTGCGCCCGGTCGACGGCAAGCCGACGATCGCCAGCATCGCGCTCACCGTCGAGGGCGCGGTCCCCGGCATCGACGCCGCCCAGTTTCAGGATCTCGCCGAGGGCGCCAGGGGCGGCTGCGCCGTCTCGCGCGCGCTCGCCGGCGTCCCGGAGATCACCCTCGAGGCGCGGCTCGTCTAGCCCGCAGCGGGCCTGCCTGGCGACAGGTCGTTAACTTGATTCATTCCAGAAAACGGTCATACTTCTGCCCGTGCCGACGACCGTCGATTGCGAGAGCCTCCTGCGCCAGGCGGACCTGCGGGTCACCCGCCCCCGGCTGGCGGTCTTGAACGCGGTCCACCGGCAGCCCCACGCCGACACCAACGCGATCATCGACGCCGTCCGCGAGGACTTCGGCGAGGTCTCCACCCAGGCCGTCTACGACGTTCTGCGGGCGCTGACCGCGGCCGGCCTGGTGCGCCGAATCGAGCCGGCGGGGTCGCCGCCGCGCTATGAGTCGCGGACCGGCGACAACCATCACCACGTCGTCTGCCGCTCCTGCGGCGCGATCGCCGACGTCGACTGCGCCGCCGGCGCGACCCCCTGTCTCACCGCTTCGAACGCCAACGGCTTCCTGATCGAGGAGGCCGAGGTCACCTACTGGGGGCTCTGCCCCGACTGCGTCACCCGCACTTCGCAGCAACACCCTGAACCCGAGAAATCACCCACCTGAAAGGGATCCAGTGTCCGATAAGCCCGACTCCGTAGACGCCGCCGTTGGAGAGATGAACCTGCCGGAAGAGGAAGGCGGCTGCCCCGTCGACCACGGCCGCGCCCCCTACCCGACCGAGGGCGGCGGCAACCGCGGCTGGTGGCCCGAGCGCCTCAACCTGAAGATCCTCGCCAAGAACCCGGCCGAGGCGAACCCGCTCGGCGAGGAGTTCGACTACGCGGCGGAATTCGAATCGCTCGACCTGGCCGCAGTGAAGGCGGACATCGAGGAGGTGCTGACCACCTCGCAGGACTGGTGGCCGGCCGACTACAGCCACTACGGGCCGCTGATGATCCGGATGGCCTGGCATAGCGCCGGCACCTACCGGATCAGCGACGGCCGCGGCGGCGCCGGGACCGGGCAGCAGCGCTTCGCGCCGCTCAACAGCTGGCCCGACAACGGCAACCTCGACAAGGCCCGCCGGCTGCTCTGGCCGGTCAAGGCCAAGTACGGCCAGAAGCTCTCCTGGGGCGACCTGATGGTGCTGACCGGCAACGTCGCCCTGGAGTCGATGGGCTTCGAGACCTTCGGCTTCGGCGGCGGCCGCGAGGACGTTTGGGAGCCCGAAGAGGACGTTTACTGGGGGCCGGAGCAGACCTGGCTCGGCGACGATCGCTACAGCGGCGACCGTGACCTCGAGAACCCGCTGGCGGCGGTCCAGATGGGTCTGATCTACGTCAACCCTGAGGGCCCCAACGGCAACCCGGACCCGCTCGCCGCGGCCCGCGACATCCGCGAGACGTTCCGCCGTATGGCGATGAACGACGAGGAGACGGTGGCGCTGATCGTCGGCGGCCACACCTTCGGCAAGACCCATGGCGCCGCGGATCCAGAAGAGTACGTCGGGCCCGAGCCCGAGGGGGCGCCGCTGGCCGAGCAGGGCCTCGGCTGGAAGAACTCCTACGAGAGCGGCAGCGGCACCGCGACGATCACCAGCGGCCTCGAGGGCGCCTGGACCAACACCCCGACCCAGTGGGACAACAGCTTCCTGGCGATCCTCTTCGAGAACGAGTGGGAGCTGTCGAAGAGCCCGGCCGGCGCCTCGCAGTGGAAGCCGAAAGACGCCGAGGCAAACGTCCCCGACGCCCAGGACCCCGACGTCAAGCACACCCCGACGATGCTGACCACCGACCTGGCGCTCCGCGTCGACCCCGAGTACGAGCAGATCTCGCGCCGCTTCTACCAGGACCCGGACGCGCTCAAGGACGCTTTCGCGCGGGCCTGGTTCAAGCTCACCCACCGCGACATGGGCCCGCTCGCCCGCTACCTCGGCCCGGAGATCCCGAGCGAGGAGCTGATCTGGCAGGACCCGGTCCCGGCTGCCAGCGGCGAGCCGATCAGCGCCGCCGACGTCGCCGCCCTAAAGGAGCAGATCCTCGCCACCGGCCTCTCGGTCTCCGAGCTGGTCTCCGCCGCCTGGGCCTCGGCGGCCTCGTTCCGCGGCAGCGACAAACGTGGCGGCGCCAACGGGGCGCGGGTCCGGCTCGAGCCGCAGCGCGGCTGGGAGGTCAACGACCCCGACCAGCTGGCGAAGGTGCTCACCGCGCTGGAGCAGGTCCAGGCCACGTTCAACGAGCAGTCCGAGCGGACCGTCTCGCTCGCCGACCTGATCGTGCTCGGCGGCTGCGCGGCGGTCGAGAAGGCCGCCAAGGACGGCGGCAACGCGGTCGAGGTTCCGTTCACCCCGGGCCGCACCGACGCCTCCCAGGAGCAGACCGACGTCGAGTCGTTCGTCGAGCTGGAGCCGACCGTCGAAGGCTTCCGCAACTACCGCGGGGCCAGCGCCGAGACCCGGCTCCCGGCCGAGTACCTGCTGATCGACCGGGCGAACCTGCTGACCCTGAGCGCGCCGGAGATGACCGCCCTGGTCGGCGGCCTGCGCGTGCTCGGCGCCAACGCGGGCGGTTCGCAGGCCGGCGTCCTCACCGACTCGCCGGGCACCTTGACGAACGACTTCTTCGTCAACCTGCTCGACCTCGGCACCGCCTGGTCTTCGACCGCCGACGACGAATCGTCCTTCGAGGGCCGCGACCTGGCCAGCGGCGAGGTCAAGTGGACCGGTACCCGCGCCGACCTCGTGTTCGGCTCAAACTCCGAGCTCCGCGCCCTCGCCGAGGTCTACGCAAGCGCCGACGCGAAGCAGAAGTTCGTCGAGGACTTCATCGCCGCCTGGGACAAGGTGATGAACCTCGACCGCTTCGACCTCGACTGAACCCCTCCCCCCGGGCCGGCCACGCGGCCGCCCCGGGGGGGCAGCCGCCGCCACTGATCAGCTGTCGATTTCGTGCATCCCCGTTCGTCGTCTGGGTAGAGGGGCCAAAGAGGCCCCGCGAGCGAAGGAGAACCGAAAATGGGAAAGCTGATCGCATCGACCCAGGCCACCCTCGACGGCGTCGTCGACCCGGTCGGCGAGTGGGTACAGCCGGACGGGGACCACGGCGAGTACTCGTTAGAGCGCCAGGCGCGATCCGCCGGGCTGGTGCTGGGTCGCAAGACCTTCGAGGGCTTGGCGGGGTACTGGCCGGACCAGACGGGCAAGTGGGCGGACATGGTCAACTCGCTGCCCAAGTACGTCGGGTCCACCTCCCTCTCCGGCGAACTGACCTGGAACGCGACCCTGCTCGAGGGCGAGCTCGAGGACTCGGTCCCGCGGCTCAAGGACGAAGTCGACGGCGATCTCTTCATGCACGGGAGCGGCGAGTTCGCCTATGCCCTGGCCGAGCGCGGCCTGGTCGACGAGTACGAGATCTACCTGAACCCGATCGTCTGGGGCACGGCGAACCTGCACGTGCTCGGCGATCGGGGAACCGTGCGGATGGAGCTCGACGACGTCAAGCGCTTCGACTCCGGGGCGGTGCTCTTGACCTACCTGCCGGCGTCCTGATCGCCCCGACACTTAGCCCTTGCGCTCAGTGTTCGGTTCCGCTAACTTAGCCGAATGGCTCAGTATTCGGCGGAGCTCGACGGCGTCTTCCAGGCACTTTCCGACCCCACCCGGCGCTCGGTGCTGGGCCGGCTCGGAACCGGGCCGGCGAGCATCGGCGAGCTGGCGGCCCCGTTCGAGATGGCCCTGCCCTCGTTCATGAAGCACATCCGCTACCTCGAGGACACGGGCTGGATCAAGACCCGCAAGACCGGCCGCGTGCGCACCTGCACGCTCGAGCGGAGCTCGTTCGACCTGGTCGAGTACCTGGCTCGACGAGCAGCGCGACATCTGGGAGGACCGCACCGACCGGCTCGAGCGCTTCGTCACCCCTCACGAGAAGGAAGACCCCGCATGACCAACGCCTTTCGCCCCGACCTCGACCTGACCGTCGCCCGCGTGATCAAGGCGCCCCGCACGGCGGTCTGGAATGCCTGGACCGACCCGGCCAGCTTCGAGCGCTGGTGGGTCCCCGCCCCGCAGGTCTGCCGCGTGCGCGAGATGGACCTCCGCCCCGGCGGCTCCTTCCGCACCGAGATCAGCGACGGCGGCGGCGAGTTCACCCCGCATCTCACCGCCTGCTTCCTCGCCGTCGACGAGCGCGAGCGGATCGTCTTCACCGACGCGCTCCTCGCCGGCTGGCGCCCGGCAGACGCGCCCTTCCTGACCGCGGTGATCGCGATGAAGGACCACCCGGAGGGCACCGAATACACGGCGACCGCGATGCACCGCGACGTCGCCGACCGCGACCAGCACGAGCAGCTCGGCTTCCACGACGGCTGGGGCACCGTCACCCGCCAGCTCGCCGAACTGGTCGAGTCGAGGGTGTAGGCACGCCCACCCAGGGCGGATGGCACGTCCCCCACATGGACGAGGCGTTCATCCAGCAGGCCTCCAAGTGGCTCGGCCTGGCCGACGCGCTGCTGCTCGGCCGCCGGACCTATGACGCCTTCGCGCGCGACTGGCCGCAGATCACCGACCCGGACGACCCCTTCACCGAGCGGATGAACAGCCTGCCGAAATACGTCGCCTCGCAGACCTTGACGGCAGCCGCCTGGGACCCGACCACGATCCTCTCCGGCGACGTCGCCGCCCAGGTCGCGAGCTCCGGCTGGTGGTCGCGCCGGTCGTAGTCGGGAACGGCCGCCGCCTCTTCCCCGACGGCGGCGCGCCGGCGGGCCTGCGGCTCCTCGGCACCGAGACGACCCCGGGCGGCCTCGCCATCCAAAACCTCGAATGGGTCGGGCCGCCGAGCTACGCGACCTACTCGGGCGCCTCCGCACTCACCTGAATCCCAGCAGCCGCGAAGCGGCGTATTGCAGGGACTTTTCACACCGCCACCCACCATCGAAAAGGAGACGATTTGACAATCAGAACTTTTCTATTAAATTGATTTTCCAATCGAGATGACCCAGAACGGTTCACGTAAATCTGCTTTCGCCCGTAGCTCAATTTGGTCAGAGCGGTGGATTATTAATCCCTCAGATACGGGTTCGAGTCCCGTCGGGCGAGCTCAACCAGCGAGGTGATGTGAGATGACCGCTCCAGACAAAAGCTCGGAGACGGCCGAGAACTCACACGCCACGGACCCCCAGTTCGGGCATGTCGCCTCCGAGTTCCCGGACAACAGCGACCGGTGGAGCTTCGTCTCGCTGGACGAAGGCGAACGCGACGACGTCGCCGCCGCTCTGGACGAAGGACTGCTGGAGACGGGGGTCCGGTCGCGGGACGAGTTCGCCTCCACCGCGTTCTTCGACGAGGCCGAGGTATCCGAGGGTGTGCTGCCGCAGGCCACCCGCTCAGCGCTCGCCGAACTGCGCCGGGGCACAGTCGACGCCGCCGTGATCCGTGGTTTGCCCCACGATCACATCCAGAATCAGCCGGGCGAAGGGCCCGGGGAGCAGGTTCCGCCGGCGCGCGGGCACGCCCTGATCGCCACCGTGGTCCGCCGGCTCGGGTTCGAGTACTCATACGCACGGGAGAAGGACGGCGCCCTCGTACACGACATCTTCCCGACCCAGTCGGGGGCGACCAAACAGTCGAACGAGTCGTGGAAAGTCGACCTCAGCCTGCACACGGAGAATGCTTTCCACCCCCTGCGCCCAGATTTCGTCGTCCTCTACTGCGTGCGCACGCCGAAGGCGCCGCCGGCCACGCACCTCTCGCTGCTGAAGGACATCCTGCCCCGCCTCACCGACGAGGAGATCGCGGTCCTGCGGGAACCCCGCTTCACGATCAACGTGGTCGACAGCTTCCTCTCGGGCGGAGAGGAAAGCGTGAGGCTGCCGTTGAGCATCCTCGACGGGTGCGAGCGCACGCCGACCGTACGCTGGCACGAAAACGTCCGCGGGATCGACCGCTCGGCCGAGAACGCTGCCGCCGCCTTCAGCGAGGCGGCGAAGGCGGCCGCCAAAGCCGTTCGTCTGCAGCCGGGCGACCTGCTGGCCTTCGCGAACGAACACAGTCTGCACGGCCGGGACAAATTCGACGCCAGCCTCGACGGCGCCGACCGCTGGCTCCTGCGCTCCTACGTGCGGCGCGACCTCTCGTCCCTGACGCCGTTCGTCGTCTCGTCAGTGCCTCGGGCCATCCGCATGGACCTGACCGCCCGTGCCGTCAGCTGACACCGCCAGCGAGGCCCCGGCAGCCGCCGGCGGCATCGCGAGGAGCTATGCGGGGGATCTGACCGAGGCGGTCGGCGAGCAGGTGCTCCTCTGCGGCTGGATCGAGGAGATCCAGCACAAGGGGTCGCGGGTTCGGATCAGCATCCGCGACCACACCGGCTCCGTTCGCGCCGCCGGCGAGGAGTCAGTCGCGAGCGCGCTCGAGGCCGCCACGCCGGAGTGCGCGGTCTCGGCCGTGGGGACCGTCAGGCAGGGCAAGGGCGGAGCCGAGCTCGAGGTCGAGACGATCGAGATCGTGGCGCCGGCCGAGTCGCCGCTTCCGATCCAGGGTCGGGCGAACATCCACGAGCGGCTCGACCACCGGTTCCTCGATCTCCGCGCGACGGACAAATTCGCCCTCTTCAAGATCCGCGCGACGGTCGAGTCGGCGATCCGGGAGTACCTCAACGGGCTGAACTTCACCGGCATCCACTGCCCCCGGATCAGCGGTGGCGGCAGCGAGTCCGGCGCCGCCGTCTTCGAGCTTCCGTACTTCGGCGAGACCGGCTGCCTGGTGCAGTCGGTCCAGTTCTACGCCCAGCTCGCGATGGGCGCGGGCTTCGATCGCATCTACGACATCGGGCCGGTCTTCCGGGCCGAGAACAGCGTCACCAACCGCCACGCGACCGAGTTCACTTGCCTCCACGTCGAGTTCGCCTGGATCGACTCCCACGAGGCGCTGATGGACCTGGAGGAAGGCCTCGTCCGCCACGTGCTCACCGTCGTCAGCGAGCGCCATGGGGCGGAGATCGAGCGTCACTTCGGCCTGCGGGTGAAGCCGTTCGAGGACCCGATTCCGCGGATCCCGCTGTCGGAGGCGGTGAAGGCGCTGGGCGAGGACGAGGCGGTCGCGGAAACCGGCGAGGTCTCGGCCCGGATGGAGCGCGACCTCTCCAAGTACGTCCACGAAAATCTCGGCCACGACTTCGTCTTCCTCACCGACCACCCGAAAGCGGCCCGCCCCTTCTACACGATGCTCACCGACGCCGACGGGGAGTCCGACGCAAGCTCGCCAACCCGCAGCTTCGACATGCTCTGGCGCGGCGTCGAGCTGACCTCCGGCTGCCAGCGCGAGCATCGCTACGACCTCCTGCGTGCCCAGGCCGAAGAGGAGCTCGACCAGGAGGCGATCGAGCAGTACCTGGAGAAGCACTATCTCGAGATGTTTAGGTTCGGATGTCCGCCCCACGGGGGGTTCGGGATCGGCATCGACCGCTTCCTGATGGTCCTGCTCGCCCAGGCCTCGCTGCGGGAGACCTGCTTCGTGTTCCGCGGCCCGGAACGGTTCATGCCGTAGCCGGAGGTGGTGGGCGTGACGGAGAGGGGTTCAGCCCCCCGAGGGCCCGTGCAGGATCGACTGCTGCAGGTGCTCGCCGGCTACTCCGCGGAGCCTGGCGTCGCGACGGGCATCGCCGACCGCTCGACCCTGGGGCCGTGCACGCTGATCCTCCGGCCAGAGAACGGCCATGAGGTCGACCTCGACGGCCTCGCCACCTGGCTCGGCCAGCAGCAGGGCGTGGACCTGGTCGCATCGAAAACCTCGCATCTACACGTAAGGGTGCAGACCGAGGCGCTGCGGACCTGGTTCTTCGAGGGCTCGCAGGAGGCCGCGGCGGCGGCGGCTCCCACGCTTCAGCCGGTGACGATCGCGGCGCCCGCGGCGGACTCGCCGAGCTCGCTCGACTGGTCGCGCAAGGCCGTCGTCGCCCGCTCGGTCGCGGCGCTGCTGGAGGACCAGGGCCAGGTCGTCAGCTTCGAGGCGTCGGCCGACGAGCACGTCTGGCTGCGGCCGACGGAGCCGTCGTCCGCGCCCGGCGAGGCCGGGCCGCTGCGACTCGACGTGGCGCAAGTCGACGCCCGCCACGACCGGCTGCGGGCCCGCCACGGCGGCACCCTCACCCTCGAGGACCTGCGCACCGACATCCGCGAGGACGCGATCACGCTCGAGGGCCGCGAGCGGGACGACCGGTACGCAGACGCGCTGGTCTCCTATCTGATGACGCAGGCGCCGCGCGAGCGCCGGCTCGGCCTCGACCACGAGAAGGTCGGCCAGAAACAGGCCGAGCTGGACGAAGTCCTCGCGGTGCGGGGCGTGGCGCGAGCGAAGAGCGAAGCGGAAGCCGCCGGCGCCCCCGGACTCTCGGAAGCGGCGGAGAGCGCGGTCCAGGCCCTGATCGGCCAGCTCGAGGCCGCGACGGCCGTCACCGCCCGCGCGACCAGGTTCCTGGACCCGGCCCCGGCCAACCGCTTCCTCCGGTCGCTCGCCCAGGCGATGCAGGCGGCCGAGGACGAGCTGCCCAGCGGCGACCCGCTGTGGGCCGCGTCGCTCGAAGCCTTCGAGAGCGCTCTGCACGTGGCAGCGCCTGGCGTCGATCAGGGGGTGCCCTAGGATCGCTGAGTGCCGTTTACTCGCAGGAACCTCAAGGAGGACCTGGACGACGTCGGGTCCAACTTCGACGGCTCGCCGGACCTGGAGTTCCGCCTAGCGACCAAGGCGCTGGGGCTCGAGAACTCCGGCCTGGGCTACCAACGGATCCCGCCCGGCTACCGCTTTCCTTACGGCCACACGCACGAGGAGCAGGAGGAGGTCTACGTGGTCCTGCGCGGGAGCGGGCGGATGAAGCTCGACGACGAGATCGTCGAGCTGAGGGAGTGGGATGCGGTGCGCGTCCCGCCCGGGACGTGGCGCGGCTACGAGGCCGGGCCGGAGGGCCTGGAGATCTTCGTCATCGGCGCGCCCAACCTCGGCGAGGATCCGCGCGAGGACGTCGAGGGCCGGCGCGAGTGGTGGACCGACTAGCGGGAGCGCACGATGGCGCCGGGGCAAATGGACGGGAAGTCGGTGATCATCACCGGCGCTGCGAAGGGGATCGGCCGCGCCTGCGCTGAGCTCTTCGCCCGCGAGGGCGCGCGGTTGGTCCTCAACGACATCGACGAGCCCGGTCTCCAGCAGACCGCCGCGAGCCTGGGCGAGGAGGTCGAGGTCGTGACCGTGGTCGCCGACGTCTCCGTCGAGGCGGACGCGCGCCGGATCGTCGACACCGCGATCGAGAGCTTCGGCGCCGTCGATTCGCTGGTCGCCAACGCCGGGATCATCCCGCTGAGCGGGATCGAGCAGGCCAGCGCCGAGGAATGGGAGCGGGTGATGGCGATCGACGGCCGCGGGATGTTCCTCACCTGCAAGTTCGCGATCGAAGCGATGGGCCCCGAGGGCGGCTCGATCGTCTGCCTCTCCTCGATCTCCGGCCTCGCCGGCCAGTCCGACCAAGCCGTCTACGGCCCCGCCAAGTTCCTCGCCTCAGGCCTGACCAAGCACCTGGCGGTCGAACTGGCGCCGCGCAACATCCGGGTCAACGCGGTTGCGCCGGGGACGATCCGCACCGAGGCGGTCGCGACGCTGCCCGAGGACTACGTAGAGCCGATGCGGGCGGCGCACCCGCTGGGAAGGCTGGGTGAGCCCAGGGAGGTAGCCGAGGCGATCTGCTTCCTGGCCTCCGACGCCGCCTCCTTCATAACCGGCGTAATCCTCCCGGTCGACGGCGGCTACCTAGCTCGCTAGGACTGCTGTTTCAGGTATTGGGCTGCGACCGCAGCCGGTTGGCGCTTATCGATTTCGACCTCGGCGAGGAGCTCTTGCATCACCGGGAGCGTGAGCCTGCGCTGGGCGTCGGCGATGGTTTCTTCGAAGCGCGGGCCCAGCGCTTCGGCGACCTCGCCCGAGACCACGAAGACGGCGTTGCCGGGGGGGAAGAGCTGCTTGTCGTCTTCGAGTAGGACGATCTCCTTCTTCCCCCTCGCGATCCGCCCGTCGGTGCTCGGCACCATTGCGAGGTCCGTCCCGCCGGCTTCGAGCAGATCAAAGACATCGCCCATCTTTTTCGGAGTGTTGACGAATCCCTCGAACCTCAACTTGTAGAGCTGTTCGAGTCCTCCGGCACAGTCGAGAGCACCGTGGCATCCGATCAAACCCGTGATCAGCACCTGCTTGGATTTCCCGTACAGGTCGGAGATCTTCCTCAGCCCCAATCGATCGGCGGTCGATCGCAAAGTGGCCACCACTCTGGCGGACCCGTACTCCGTCGGGGGGAACGCAGTCATCCCTTTCGCCTGAAAAGCTTCCCTCACCTCTTTGTAGGCCTGCTTTGGATCACCGGGAATGTCTGGCGGAATCGGGGGCTCGGCTTCGTTCAACGAGAAGGCCGCGGTGCTCAGATGGTCCGGGTAACCAGAGATCAAGCCTCTCTCGATCCCTTTCGGACCAGCATCCGCGTAATAGATCCCGAGCGGGACGGTCTTGCGAACCTCGTAGCCCGCCCTCTTCAATGCTTGAGCGTAGATCTCCGCGAGGATCTTCTGTTCAGGGGTGCCGTAGGCGCCGACCGTCAACGTGTTGCCCGCTGATTGGCCGCTGTCGGTGGACGACGCAGGAGCGGAGTTGGCGTCGGTTCCCCCGTCGCTTCCGCAGGCCGATCCCAGCACGCTGATCGCCAGAGCGAGCGTGACCATAATCGCTGCTCGGGTTGACCTCGATTCCATCCCTGCCACCGCTCCCTCGGGACATTTCGCGATGCGACAGAACCAGTCGATCGCCAAGCAGTTTCTAGATTAATAGAAAAATCCTGTTTATGCACAGAAGGGCCCGGCGGCGTGATAGGTGTTCGCCGCGTGGAGGTTTTGCTACCCGACACCGCCGCCCGAGCCAGCGTCGGGAAGCTGCCCGAAGCCGTTGAGGTTCACCTGATCCCCCGCGATGGCGCGATGGCGCCGGAGTTCGAGACGGTCGAGTTCCTCGTTCCGCCGTATGGGTCGCGCCGAGTGATCGAGGCTCTGCCTCGACTCAGCGCGCTGCGCATCGTCCAGGCGAACTCGGTGGGAGTCGACTGGATCGCGCCCTCGATCCGGTGGCCGAGTGGACGGCTGGCGTGATCCTCGACAGCTACAAGGACCTCGCCCGCTTCCGGCGGCAGCAGGACAAGGGACAGTGGGCGCCACGTATGCCGCGCGAGCTGGCGGGGTCAAAGGCGCTGATCATCGGCTACGGCTCGATCGGCCGGGCGGTCGAGAAGCGGCTGCTTCCGTTCGGCGTCGAGGAGACGGGCGTGGCCAGGCGCCAACGCCCCGGCGCCCACGGAATAGAGGCCTCGACGAGCTCCTGCCCCAAGCCGACATCGTAATCGTCCTACTGCCGGCCACCGCCGAGACGACGGGGCTGGTCGACGGGCCGAGGCTCGCGAGGTTCAAGTCGGGTGCGCTCCTCGTCAACGCAGGCCGCGGCGCCGTGATCGATACGGAGGCCCTAATCGACGAGCTGCAGACGGGGCGACTGCAAGCCGCTCTTGACGTCACCGATCCCGAGCCTCTGTCGCCGGAGAGCCCCCTGTGGAAGCAGCCGAACGTTCTCATCACCCCACACGTCGCCGGCGACAGCCCGGCCGCGGACCAGCGGGTCTATGAGCTTGTCGGGGAGCAGATCCGACGATACCTCGACGGGCGCGCCCTGCTGAACGTCGTGCAGTGAACCGGCAGAGGCCTAAGTGCGGGTGAACCCCGGCCCAGCGCCCCTTAGCGAGACCGCTCCTCGTAGTCAGGGTCTCGATCGCCCGGCGGACAGCCCGAGCCGAGGCATTCTGCTTCCTAGGCTCCGACGCCGCATCCTTCTTGGCTCGGTGGGGAGTGGGTGTCGCGATCAGCGGTTGAAGCCGACTATCACTATGGGTTCGTGCGAACGTAACGAGTACGAGTTGTCTTGAACCGCCGCCGACCGTTTCCTGTTGCCGATCCGCACCTCAACTGAAGTGATCTGATCGGGGGCAAACCCGTACACAATGAATTCGCGGGCCTTTCGCTTAGGCGGCGGGCCCGTTTCCACTATGCCTAGGGCAACTCCGCTTCGGAACAGGATGCTTCTGGGCACGCACGCAACAGCGCCGCCGCGTGCCTGGACGATGCAGGTTTCACTCTTCCCGTTTACCACCCAGATGCCGTCATCGATCGGAACGTACTTTGCAGTACCCATCCAGAGGGTCCTTACCGTTTGGTTGCGAACTCTCCGTAGCTCAACTTGAAGAGACCGAGGGACCGCCTGAGTCGGTCCTCGCAGCACAGCAAAGTTCTCGAGCTGTGCACTGCCAAAGGCTTGTGGTGAGGCTGGGGTGTATCCCGCTGCCTCCTCGGCGTTGGCGGAGCGCCACATTGCGTAGCAAGCCACCGAGATGACAAGGGCTCCCACAATACCGGCAATTGCCCGTTTCATATGCATTAGAGCACTGGCCGGGGCAGGCTCAGGAGTCGCTGCCCCGGCCGATGACTTACGGCGTGAACGTGATTCCGTAGACCTGGTTATTCTGGCTCCACAGGTTGTTTGTGATCCAGGCGTCCTGGTTGATTGTCGCGCCCACCGGCATGTAGACGCTTTGAGGGGCTGGACCACCTGAGCAGGCGGATCCGCTGTAGCCGTTGCCTACGCAGACCGACCCCTGCTGGCCCTGACCATACTGGGCGTTGAACCACCGGGCGCCAGAGTGGCAGTAGCTTTTTGCTCCGACCACGTTACCCCAACAATATTGGCTTTCACCCGCTTGCGCGGTTGGCGGCGATGCACTGAACGCCGTCACGAACATTGCGATTGCAACAGCTCCCAGTGCGAGAGCAGCCGTAAGCGAACTCCTATGAGTCATTTCCATGATTCCTCCCGTTTTCTCTCTGAATGAAGCCGGTGTGAGTGCCGAAGGCTCTGAACCACACCTAGATTCGACTGTACCAAAGCAAAACCTGTTCAATAAAGAACTACTGCGTATACAGTAGAAATCGACTATCCGTCCACATTCCCGATGAAACGACGCGGCCCGGTTCGTGACGTCACGAGCGCGGGAGAGACAGACTTCTGAGAGGGGAGGGCGCGGGCTATGGAGCGGGTGTCGAAGCGCAGAGGGGCGCTGGCGCGCCGGAGAACAGCGGCAAAGCCCTCGACGGCTCGATCGGCGCGCCTGACAAGAATTCGAACCAGTGACACTTCGTTCGTAGCCCGAACCAGGGGTCCGCTGGGCGCATGGGCCGGCGCCTAGAGGGCGCGACCGGGCTCGGTCGCCTGCAGCGCATCAGTTCGATTCGTGCGCGGTCAGCCGTACCTCGACGCCCCGAACCTCAGTCCGGCGACCAGGGGATCGAACATCTTGTTGCCCCAAGAGCATGCCCCTCCCCGAAATCCTGAACCCCGTTGTCTGAGCCCTAGAAAGGAGAAGCCCCGCAACTGCGGGGCCTTTTCCTATAGCGGGGGCAGGATTCGAACCTGCGACCTTCGGGTTATGAGCCCGAACCTGGAGCCCCGCTGGACTACGTGGGGCACGGTTTCAAGCGATTTATACGAGATCGAGATCGGCTGGGATCTGTGGGCTTCTTGCCCCATTTCTTGCCCCAGCGCTCCGGCCCTACAGCTCAGCCTCGATGGCCTCGACCAGCTCGGCCGGAGAGCGGCAGATGGGGGCGCCATCGAGTCGGCCAGGACCGCGGGACAGTCCTGGTTGATGTTTGTCGCACTGACTAGTGCGGCGGCGCGAATCGCTCCGGAATCGCCGCGGCGGCGCGCCACGCCAGCACTCTTCCGGCGGCCTCGACGGCCGGCAGGTCGACGGTCGCCGAGTAACCGCCACCGGAGAGGTAAAGCGTTCGCACCCGCTCGAGTACGGGCCGGTGGGCGGCGTCGAGGCGCTCGGCCGCCCAGGCGGCGGCCTCGTCCTTGCGCACGATCTCACCGGTCGCGAGCGTGCGCCAGATGCGCGCGAGCGCGAGCAGCCCGTGGCGGGGATCCTCGGACAGCCCGGCGGCGATCCGTGGGATCGCCGCCGCCATCCCCGCAACGACGTCGGCCTCGGGGACCGGGTCGAGCACGCCGACGGGGTCGGGCCCGCGCAACGCCACGCGCGCTCGGAGCACCTGGGTTAGCATCACCGCGAGATCGGAATCCGGCTCGCGCACCGGCACCGATGGGTCGCCCCGCAGCCACTCGCCCCATTGGAAGTCGCGCACCGGGGGAAACCGCCACGGCCGTACGTCGTCCTGCGCCACCACCGTCAGCTCGAGCGGCGCGCGGCCGCCCGTGCCGGGCGGCCGCGACAGCTCCAGCAGCCCGTCGACGAGCGCCCGCCGCAGGCCGCCGTCGAGGCTACGCCACGTCACCGCAAGCACGTCGACGTCGCTGTCGGGAAGGCTGCCGCCGAGCGTCGCGGACCCGTGCCGGTAGGCCCCGATCAGCGTCTCCCCCGCGACGCTCTCGAGCAGGACGAGCAGCGCTTTCTCGGAATCCGCTGTCGCCGCCGAGCCGCCGTAACCGTCCCTGGCGCACACGCGGAGATCTTAGGCGGCCCGCACGCACGCTGAGCCCTCCCATGACCTCGGAGAAGCGCAGAGCGGATCGCGTCGGCTGCACCGTCTCGTCCGCACTAGGGCAATGGAGCAAATCGACTCTCTTATGACCTCGCCTTGCCCCACCGCTTGCCCCAGGGCGTCTTCCGGCCGATTCTGAGGTCCCTCGAAAACGCGAAAGCCCCTCTTGGTAAGCGGGGCTTTCGTCCTATAGCGGGGGCAGGATTCGAACCTGCGACCTTCGGGTTATGAGCCCGACGAGCTACCTGGCTGCTCCACCCCGCGGCGGACCAGCAACTGTAGCAATGGAAGCGGGGTAGCAGACGGCCTGGGGTGTCCGCATGGGGGATTGCCGAGGCTGGATATCCTGCCGAGAACCATGAACTGCCCCAAGTGCGAAAGCGAGATGCGCAGCTATGAGCGCAACGGCGTCACTGTCGATCAGTGCACGGGTTGCCGTGGCATCTTCCTCGACCGAGGCGAGCTGGAGCGGCTGATCGACGCGGAGAGCTCGTTCTACGAGCAGCGCGACTCGGAGCCTCAGCCCAAGCGGGACGAGCGGCCCGACAAGCCTGAGGGCAAGCCGCGGAAGTCGAAAAAGAAAAGCTTCCTCGAGAACCTGATGGAGCTGGGTGGCGAGTAAGCGCGTCGCGGCGATCGACGTCGGCACCAACTCGGCTCGTTTGCTGGTCGCCGACGTCGCCGACGGTCGGGTGGCGCCGGTTGAGCGCCGCAGCACGGTGACGCGGCTCGGCCGCGGCGTCGACCTCTCGGGCCGCCTTGCCGCCGAGGCGATCGAGGACGCCTGCGCGGCGATCGGCGAGTACGTCGAGGTGATCGGCGAGCTTGGCGTCGAGGCGGTCGACGCGATCGCGACCAGCGCCGTCCGCGACGCCGAGAACGGCAGCGCCTTTATCGCCGAGCTGCGCGAGCGCTTCGCGCTCTCCGCCCGCGTCCTCGACGGCTCCGAGGAGGCGCGGCTCACCTACCTCGGGGCCAGCTCGGAGACGGCGCCAGCCGTGCCGACCCTGGTGATCGATATCGGCGGCGGCTCGACCGAGCTGATCGTCGGCCACGGCGACCGGATCGATTTCCACACCTCGCTGCAGGCTGGCGTCGTCCGCCACACCGAGCGCCACATCGGCTCCGACCCGCCGACCGCGATCGAGCTGGAAGAACTGGCCGGCGACGTGCGCGGGCTGATCGAGACCGCGGTCGACCGCGAGGTCCGCGCCGAGGCCGGGATCGCCGTCGCAGGCACCCCGACCTCGCTGGCCGCGGTCGAGCTGGAACTGGTGCCCTACGACGCCGAGCAGGTGCACGACCACGTGCTGGAGCTGCCCTCGATCCAGCGCATGCTCTCCCGCCTCGCCGCCGCCCCGCTCGACGAGCGCGTGCAGATCCCGGGCCTGCATCCCGACCGTGCGCCGACGATCCCGGCCGGAGTGGTGATCCTGGTCGAGGCGATGAGGGCGTTCGGGCTCGAGCGGATCACGGTCTCCGAGCACGACATCCTCTATGGAACGGCCCTCGCCGCGGCTGAGTCGAAGTAGGGAACTTTCCCGTTAGCTCGAAGAAGCTCTCGGTACTCACTGTACGTATCGGAACACGTGAGTAGGCCAAATGGGCTACTCAGGCGCGCGAACAACAAGAATTCAGTAGCGCGGTTCTAGTCAAAATTTGGTACTCTGCTCCGCGACGACTAGACGCGTCGGATAGCCGAGCGGATAATCGTCACACCGGGGACGGAGAGGGGTTTTTCCTCGCTCTGCTCCTCGATACAGGGCTTAGGCGATTGCCGCATCATGGCGCCTCCCGCCGTCTGAGCCCATCAAATAAATGGTCCCTGAAGACGTACCCCTGCCCGTCCTGAGGGACCAGCTTGAATCGGTCGTCAGCAATGGCGGCCGATTCTCGTTTTGGCGACCGATTTCCCTGGAGCCACCCGCAGGCCGTTCCCGCGTTTGAAACTGAACCGGATTCAGGCGAGGTTGGATTTGCGCGGGTAGACGACCTCGGGGTCGGTCAACACGTTGACCAGGGTCGGACGACCCGACGCGAAGGCTCGCTCGAGGGCCGGTCGCAGCTCGTCCGGGTGGCGGACCAGGACGCCGTCGCAGCCCAGCGATTCGACCACCTGGTCGTAACGCGTCTCCGGCCGCAGCTCGGCCGCCACCGAGTAGCCGTAGAGGAACTTCATCGGGTGGTGCTCGAGCGCCCAGATCCCGTTGTTGCCCATCACTCCGACGACGCCGAGCCCGTGCCGGGCCATCGTGTCGAACTCCATGCCCGCGAAGCCGAAGGCACCATCGCCGAGCAGCAGGCAGACCTGGCGGTCGGGATGGGCGACCTTGGCCGCGATCGCCTGACCCGGCCCGGCGCCGAGGCAGCCGAACGGCCCGGGGTCCATCCAGCAACCCGGCTGGTAGGTGTCGATGAAGCGCCCCGCATAAGAGACGAAGTCGCCGCCGTCGCCGATCACGATCGCGTCGCGGTCCAGTACCTCGCCGAGCTCACGATAGATCCGCACCGGGTGCAGCGGCGAACGCGAGTCATCCAGCTCGGCAAGCTCGGCCGATCGCTTCTCGCTCTCGACGTTGCGCAGCTGCTCCAGCCAGGGCCGCGTGCGACCGCCCTTCCCCGCCGCCTCGCCCAGCGCCGCCAGGGTCGCCCGCACGTCGCCGACCAGGTCGACCGCGGGCTCGCGGTTGGCGGTCAGCTCGTTCTCGGCGACGTCGACGCGGACGATCTTCGCCTCGCCCCCGAAGCTGCCCCCGAAGCCGAGCCGGAAGTCCATCGGTACACCGACCACCAGCGCCACGTCGGCGTCCTGCAGCGCCGTGCCGCGGGCCCGGCTGAAGGCGAGCTCGTGATCGGCGGCGATACAGCCGCGGCCGAGGCCGTTGAGGAAGACGGGGATGCCGAGCGCTTCGGCGAGCGCCTGCAGCTCCCCCTCCCCGCGGGACCAGTAGAGGCCGGTGCCCGCCATCACCACCGGTCGCTCGGCGCCGGCTAGCAACGCCGCGGCCTCCTCCACCCCGGCCGCCGGCCCCGCGGCCGCCGGCGTCGGCACGGCCGGGACCTCGACCTCGGCCTCGGTGAAGACGACGTCGAGCGGATAGTCGATGAAGGTCGGCCCGCTCGGGGCGGCGGCGGCGGCGTCGAGCGCGGCGGCAGTCATCGCGGCGATTGCGCCCGGCTCCTTCACCGTCGCGGCCGACTTGACCAGCGGCGCGACGAAGGGCAGGTGGTCGATCTCCTGCAGCGAGCCCGAGCCCCAGCGCAGCTCCGGCGCGCGCCCGCCGAGCACGCAGACAGGCGAGTCGTTGGCCTGGGCGCCGGCGATCGCGCTGAGCCCGTTGGTCACCCCCGGCCCCGCGGTCAGCGCCGCCACGCCGAGCCCGCGGGTCGCCTTCGCCATACCCTCGGCGGCGAAGGCGGCGGTCTGCTCGTGGCGCACGTCGAGGATCCGGATCCCCTCCTCCTTGCAGCCGTCGTAGATCGAGAAGAGATGGCCGCCGGAGAGCGTGAACAGGCACTCCACCCCGCGCGACTTCAGGACTTTGGCGACGATGCGCCCCCCGTGAGCCTCCATCGGCCGAGCCTATAGGCCCGGCGATACCAGAGACGTTCCGAAAATGCCCGGGGCGGGACTCGAACCCGCACGTCCCCAAAGGGACAGCGCCTTTTAAGGGCGCCGCGTATGACCAGTTTCGCCACCCGGGCCTGGCGATGGTATCCCGCTTGCAGAGCCAACGGGGCGGGTAAAAACGCAATAAATCTTCGCGGGGCGCAACTCGGCCGCTGTTACGGTGTCCTTTAGGCAGACAACGCCTTCCCTGGAGGAGAGCTTGGAGGCATCAGCACTCAGTCACGCCAGTCGCCGCGGACTCTTGGCCCGCCGCTCGCCGCTGCTCAAGCTGCAGGGCGACGAGAAGCTGATCGCAATGGTCCGCGAAGGCGACGCCAGCGCCTTCGAGATGATCGTCGACCGCTATCAGGGGCGGCTGCTCGGCTTCTGCCGGCAGATGCTGGGCTCGACCGAGGACGCCGAAGACGTCCTGCAGGAGGTCTTCGTCAACGCCCACCGGGCGATGCTGCGCGACGAGCGCGAGATCAACCTCCGCCCCTGGCTCTACCGGATCGCCCGCAACCGCTGCCTCAACCACCTGCGCAAACCGACCGCCGACGCGCAGGAATCGATGGACATGGTGCCCGCCGTCGAGGCTTCCTCGACGGCCGAGCGGGTCCATAACCGCGAGGAGTTCCGGCAAATCCTCGGCGACGTCAACAAGCTTCCCGAGACCCAGCGCACTGCCCTGCTGCTGCGCGAGATGGACGCGCTCTCCTACGAGGAAATCGCCACCGCGATGGACACCACCGTGCCCTCGGTCAAGTCGCTGCTGGTGCGGGCGCGGATCTCGCTGGCCGAGGCGAGCCAGGCGCGCCTGCTGACCTGCAACGAGGTCCACGTCGAGCTCTCCGAAGCGGCCGAGGGACTGCGCAAGGTCTCCGCCCCGGTCCGCCGCCACATCCGCGACTGCGACGAGTGCGCCGACTTCCGCTCGAAAATGCGCTCGAACGAGAAGATGCTGGCGGCGCTTTTCCCGGTCGGGCCGCTGCTCGCCCTCAAAGGCTTCATCGCCGCCAAGCTCGGGCTCGGCGGCGCCGGCGCGGCCGGCGGCGGCGCGGGCGCAACCGGCGCCGGAGCCGGTGCGGGCGCGGCCGGTGCGGCGGGCGCCGCCGGAGCCGGTGCGGTTGGCGCCGGCGCGGTGCTCAGCGGCGGCGCGGCCAGCGGGTTGAGCGCGATCGGCGCCGGGATCGGGGCCAAGGCGGTGGCCGGCGCTCTGACCGCGGCGGTGATCACCGCCGGCGCGGTCGAGGTCAAGCATCTGAACACCACCGGGCAGGACCCGACTGCGGGCATCGCCCCGAAGTCAGCGGCTCCCTTCAGCTACAACGGCGGTGTCGAAGCGCCGGCGATTGCCACGGTCGCCCCGGCGATCGACAGCGGTCACGTCGCCCCCGCGCTCGACCCCGGCGCCACCGAAGCCGAGCCAGCCGCGGTCCCAGTCGAAGAGCCGGTTCCGGCGGCACTCCCGACCGAAGAAACGGCCGAAGGCGGCACCGGCGGCGTACCCGCGACCGAAGTCGAGGGTGAAGCCGGCCAGTCGCTGGCCGAAAGCGGCGAGGGCATCGCCCCCGCGACGCCCTCCGCGGAAACGCCCGGCGCCCACGGCGGCGCCGGCACCGTGGTCGTCACCGTCGGCGGATCGCCGACCGCGCCACCGCCGGCAGTGACTCCCGAACCGACCCCGCCGCCCGTCGCCCCGCCGGCCTCTTCTCCCGCGGCGCCGCCGGTGATCGAAATCACCCTGCCGCCAGTCGTCGTCCCGAGCGAAGAAGAAACCGCCGCGACCGTCGAACCCTGAGCCCCGGCTTCGGCGCTCTCAAGCCCTCGCCCAGCTAGGCGAGGCCGATCACTTTCAGCCGCCTCATCAAGCAGGTGCCGGCGAACTCGCGCGTTTCATCGAGCGAGTAACCGAACAGCTCGAAGTCGTCCTCGTCCTCCATCCAGGGCGGCGAGAGGACGCCGTCGGCGACCGGCAGCGATTCCTCGAGGGTGCGCTGGATCGCCTGCTTGTAGCGGTCGTCCTCGCCGGCCTTCTCACGCAGGAAGACCGAGCCGAAGGCGACGTGGCGGTGCTCGTCGCGAGCGACTTTCTGGAAGCCCTCGACGAAGGCCGGCAGCGTCCCTTCGCGTTCGTTGAAGTCCATGATGAAGTGCTGGCCGGTGAGGGCGAGCATTCCCTCGATCACCATGTGGTAGAGCGTCACCGCCTCGACCAGCACCTCGGTGTCCTCCGGTTCGGCCGAGAGCCGAGCGGTCCGCGCCGCCAGCATCTCGTCGAATAGGCGGGTGAATTTGTCGTTGAGGTGGACCGAAGTCTCCTCCAGCATCTCGCTCAGCCCATCGGCCTCGAGCACGCCGACCTCGCGGTAGAAACGCTCGAAGAAGCGGACGTGCCGGGCCTCGTCGGCGATCTGGGTGCAGAGGAAGACTTTCTGATCCTCGGTCGGCGCCGCCCGCATGATCGGCCCCAACTCCTCGGCGACCTTCTGCTCGCCGATGAAGAACGAAGACAGCCCGTACATGCGCTGGAAGCGCTCCTCGGCCGGGATCCGCTCGTGCCAGTGCTCGCGGTCGACGCTGAAGTCGAGCTCCTGGGTCTGCCACTGCTGGCGCTCCCAGAGCTCATACAGCTGCTTGTAGTCGAGCAGCTTTACGTCGGCCGTGCGATCGGCCGCCTCGATCAGCCCCGGGTCCGCCGTCGCCTGGAAGTCCTCGCGCTGAGTTCGAGCGCTTCCGGCCGCCTGTTTCGCCTCCATCTCCCACTCCCTCCGTCGACTGCCAGTCCGGTGTCGAGCGTAACACCGGACTGGCCAGCCAGCCAGACGTCTTGCTTTGAGGGGCGGCGTGCGAGATCGGGGGACCCTCCGACGGAGGCTCGAGCAGGGCTCGTTCGCGCCCCCGGCGCACGCCCAGCTGCGCGACGGCCTCCGACGGAGGGTCCCCCGATCTCGCCAACGAAACCGCTCAAAGGTCCGTCTCAGCTTTGCGATCGCGACATTGACGACCCCAGAGGAGGGTCAATGTCGCGATCGCTGTGAGTGGCTACGCGGTGTGCGACTCGCCGGGCTTGAGGACCACGACCTGGGCCGAGGTCTTGGACTCGACGTCGGCCTTGAAGGCCTCGGCGTCGGTCTCGATCGGGGGGAAGGTGTCGAAGTGGATCGGGATCACGGTCTTGGCGCCGACGAACTCGGCGGCGAGGACGGCATCGTGGCGATCCATCGTGTAGTGGCCGCCGATCGGCAGCAAGGCGATGTCGATCGGGTCGCGTTCGCCGATCAGCTTCATGTCGCCGAACAGGCAGGTGTCGCCGGCGTGGTAGACGGTGACGCCTCCGATCTTGATCACGAAGCCGCTCGGGGTGCCGATCGCGATCCCGTGCTCGGCGCTGAATGGCGCCTCTTCGGAGCCCGGCAGGGTGCTGGTGTGCCAGGCCGGGACGAGCTTGATCGAGCCCCACTCAAAGCTGACGGTGCCGCCCAGGTTGGGGTCGCTGACGTCCTCGATCCCCTGCCCCTTCAGCCATTCGGCGAGCTCGACGATCGAGACGCAATGAGCGCCGGTCCGCTTCGCCACCGGGACCGCGTCGGCCATGTGGTCGGCATGGCCGTGGGTGATCGCGATGTGGGTCGGCTCGACTTCCTCGCCGGTGTGGACCGCGGCGGGGTTGTTCGGCTTCAGGAACGGATCGATCAGCAGCGTCGTCTCACCGTCGCTGAGCTCGAAGCAGGAATGACCGTGGTACTTGATCTCCATCTAGCTCTCTCCATTCGGTCGGTCGCTCATCTCTTCTTTCAGTGCCCAGCCGACGGCGACGCCGACCATCATCCCCATCCGCGCCTCCTCGGCGAGCAGGGCGCGCACGGCGGTGATCCGCTCGTCGGGATCGGGGACGGTGGCAGCCTTCAGCGCCTCCGCCTCGTGGGGCTCGCCGAACCAGCCGCCCTCGGCGAGGGCCGCGGCGAGGACCTTCTGCAGCTGCGGCGCCGCGCGGGCGACGACCCGCTCGGCCTCGGAGAACCGCTCGGGGTCCAGCAGCCGCTCGATCGCGGCGTCGAACTCGCTCTCGCTCGGCACCCGGCGAAGCCTAACGGTGGGCGGCCGGCCGCAGCCGGGCTGCGATCAGGCCCGCGAGCCCGCCGACGAGGCCGCCGGCGATCCCGACGATCGGGTCCGCGCCGGTCAGCAGCGGCAGCAGGAGGAGCACCACCGCGCAGACCGCGACGCCGATCACGTCGTACTCCTCCTCGACCCGGCCGCGCGTCTCCGCCCGCCGCAGCGCGAACCAGGCCGCCAGCATGCCCAGAGCGATCCCGTTGCCGCCGGCGATCACCGCGAGGTCGTCCTGGCTCTGCGCAAACCCCGCCCCGGCGAGGATGCTGAGGCCGCCGCAGCCGAGCAGCAGGAAGGCGGTCGGCACCGTGCCGAGCCGCCGCTCGACCCCGGTCGAGAAGATCGCCAGGGCGAGACCGACCACGAAGAGGAAGCCGACGTTGCTGTAGACGAACGGCGAGGTCAGGTAGCGCCACCACTCGTTGTCCGCGACCTGGTCGAAGCCATCCGGAACCGCCAGGACGCCGCCGAAGCTGGTCAGCCCGTAGCCGGTCGCCTCCTGGATCAGGAGCATGATCGCCGAGCCGAGGATCACGACCAGGGTCGCGTAGGGCCGGTCCGTCGCCAACAGCGCCGGCCGCGGCGGCAGCAGCCGTCGGCGCCGGCGGCGCGGGCGCTGGGCCTCGAGGGCGTCGCCGCGGCGCTCCAGCTTCGGGGCCCGCTTGCGCAGCCGAGCGCCGCAGTACGGGCACTCGGTGACGTAAGGACTGACCTCCGAGCCGCAGTTCTTACAGATGACGCTGAGCTCGGTCTCGCTCATGACACCGAGAATACCCCCCGCGTGGAGCGCTCTGCTCCGCATCGCGATGCCATACTCCCCGAACCCCAATCTTCGAGGAGGAATTGACTGTGGAGCTGAAGAGTCTGACCGAGCAGAAATCGCTGCTTTCGGTGCTGCCGCCGGGCAAACGCGCGCGCCTGCACCGGTTGCTGTTCGAGTTCGGCCCGGGCAACGGAACGCTGATGCTGCTGCCGATCGACCAGGGGATCGAGCACGGCCCGCGCGACTTCTTTCCCAACCCCGCCTCCAAGGACCCCGATTACCAGTTCCGGCTCGCCGCCGAGGCCGGCTACTCGGCCCTCGCCTGCCAGATCGGGATGGCCGAGAAGTACTACCCGGACTACGCCGGCCGCGTGCCGCTGATCCTCAAGGTCAACGGCAAGACCGACATCCCCTCCTCCGTCAAGGCCTTCTCCTCCTGCAACGCCAGCGTCGAGGACGGCGTCCGGCTCGGTGCCGACGCGATCGGCTACACGCTCTACGTCGGCTCCCCGCGCCAGGACGAGGACCTCGCCCAGCTGCGGCGGGTGCGCGAGGAATGCGACCGCTTCGGGATGCCACTGGTCGTCTGGTCCTACCCGCGCGGCGAAGCCGTCGACGCCAAGGGCGGCGCCAACTCGTTCTACGCGATCGACTACGCGGCGCGGATGGCGATGGAGATGGGCGCCGACGTGGTCAAGCTCAACATGCCGAAGATCGACGCCAAGAAGGACAAGGACGCGCAGCCGCCCTACAACGAGATGGAGATCGACCAGCAGGAGGCGATCCGCCAGTGCGTCGAATCGGCCGGCCGCGCTCTGGTCGTGCTCTCCGGCGGCTCCAAGACCGACGACGAGACCGTCCTCGGCCACACTCGTGAGGTGATGACCGCCGGCGGCTCCGGCGTGATTTTCGGCCGCAACGTCTGGCAGCGCGAGTGGAACGAGGCGCTGGCGATCATCGAGCAGATCAAGGAAAGCCTGCTCGCGAACGTGCGCCGCACCCCGTAGGGGGTCGAAAACCCGGCTCTCGCCCCTTGGGAGGGGATGAGAGGAGCTTTTGGGAGCGCGGTCGTGCTGGTTGCGGCCGCGCTTCTTTTGTTGCGGCCATGGGAAGGGGTCGGGGACCCTCCCGGCCCGGCCAGCGCCGAGGCCAGGGTTGTGCGGACGGTCGACGGCGACACGGTCGAAGTCCGGCTCGACAGCCGCCTCGAGGTCGTCCGCTACATCGGCGTCGACACCCCGGAGACGGTCGATCTCGACGCGCCGGTCGAGTGCTTCGGGCCGCGCGCCTCGGCCTTCAACCACGCCCTGGTGAGCGGCCGGCAGGTGCGGCTCGTGTTCGGGGTCGAGCGCCGCGATCGCTACGGGCGTCTGCTTTCTTATGTCTACCTCGGCCGCCGCTTCGTCAACGCCGAGCTGATCGAATGGGGATTTGGGCGAACGCTCACGATTGCCCCCAACGACCGCTTTGCGGAGCGCTTCAAACGGCTTGAGATCGCGGCTGGACGGGCCGGAAGGGGGCTTTGGGGAGCCTGTGAAACGTGAGTGTCAGGTGAGCGGTGCAATTTCCTTTGCTAGGGTGCCCCCCGGCCCCGCGGGGGCCACCACCATGCGAATGCGTCAAAGCATCTCCCAGTTCGAGACCGCCTTCGAGCAGGAGACCTCCCTCGAGCGCCGCCGCCGCGAGCAGCTGCGCCGCCGTGCGGCAAACCGCTCCCGCGCCCGGCGGATCAGCCGCAACGAGCAGCACGGGAAGGTCCGCTTCAGCGTCCTCGCGGTCTGCCTGACCGTGACCGTGATCGTCGTCGTGGTCGCGATGTTCGAGGCGCTCGCCCTGCTGATGGCCTAGTCGGCAGGCGCTCCGCGAACGAATGCCCCGGTTGAATAGACTCGCGCGCCTATGGCCCGACGCTCACTGAAGCCCCAACTGAACCAGATCCGTGCCTGGGTCCACCAGGGACGCACCGACGCATGGATCGCCCACCAGCTCGAGATCAGCGCCAGCGAGCTGCGTGAGTTCCGCAAGCAGTACGACCTTACGCCCGACGATGAGAACGCCGGCTCCAGCGAAATCGATCTGCGCGACGAGATCGAAGCGGAGATCGAGGCGGCCACCGAGCAGGAAGCGACCGAAGAGGCCGAGAGCGGCGAGAGCGGCGAGGACGAGGACTCCGAGGGCGACGACGACGAGGACAGCGAGGGCTCTGGCGGCTCGAAACCGCGCCGGCGCCGTCGTCGCGGCCGCCGCGGAGGCCGCGGTCGTCGTAAAGAGCTCGAGGCGACCTTCGACCACGGGGAAACCGACGGCTACGGCCTCTGGCTCGACGCCGGGATCAAGGACAACCCCGTCTACACCGAGCACTGGGCCGGCCACAGCGACGTCACCGTGCGGATCGAGGCCGACCAGATCGTGATCCGCCGCGCCGGCGCAGACGCCGCCGAGGAGTCCGACTCCGAGTCGGACGATTCAGACGAGTAGCGCTCAGACAGGCAGCTGCCTACCACCGGCGAAGTCGGCGGCCCCACGCAGATACAGCCAGAAGGCGGCGTCGGCGAGCGACTGCGCGTCGCCTTCGGCACTCGGAGCGACGTCCAGCGCCACCTGCTGGCACCAATCGGTGCCCTCTCCGTAGAGGGCGGCCAGCTCGGCCGCGCTGAAGGTCGGCCCGATCCGGCGTCGTAGTTCGTCGCGGATCGCCGCGATCACCCGGTCGGCGAGGCGACGCTGGCGAGGGTCGTCGATCGCCTGCAGGGCGCGCCAGCCCTCCTCCCACTGGAACAGCGCGTTCTCGAGCGGATAGCTCACCGGCCCGAGATTACCCAGGCGGCGTGTCCGGGACCTCGAACAGCGGCGCGTTGGCCCCCGTGCAGCCGCCGGCGTCGAGCTTGCCCGTGACCTTCCAGACGGTGACCCGGCCGCTGCGCAGGACCGGCTCGACCGCGTCCTCGCCGCGCAGCCAACGCGCCTCCGGAGAGTCGACCGGCTGGCTCGGGTGCAGGAAGTTGAGGAAGGGCGAGGTGACGAGGTAGTCGAGGTCGGCGGCGTTGACGGCGGCGCGGAAGCCGGCGCAGGTCGGGATCGCGTTGAAGGCGCCGTGCGGTCCCGGCTGGCCGAGGTAGACCACCTCGTTGGAGAGGTCGGTGCCGTAGAAGCTGTAGCCGGAGAAGCCGGCGCTGCTGCCGGCGAGGCCGATCCTGGCGTCCTCAATCCCCCGCGCCCAGCGGTAGGAAGAGTCGAGGTCCATCCCCGGGATCCACTCTTCGCGCGGCCCGTCGTTGGCGAAGCGCGACTCGAGGTAGTGGCGCTGGACCGGGTAGCCGATCGCCAGCACCGCGAGCGCCAGCACCACGCCGGCAGCGATTACCACCCCGTGCGCGGCGCCGCGCTGGCGCGCATAGAGGAGCGCGGCGGGGACCGCAACCAGCAGCACCGCGAGCAGCAGCGCGAAGGGGCGCGAGGGATCGCGCATCGCGTCGACCGGGCTGTCGGTCACGAGCAGGACGAGGACGAGCGCGGCGAGCAGCGCCCACTGCCGCCGCCGACCGTCGAGCGCCCGCGGCAGCGGCAGCAGCGCCAGGCCGACCAGCAGCGCCGGGACGACGAAGCGGACGTTGATCGCGAAGCCGACTGGTTCGCCCTCGGCGCCAGCGGCGCCGAGCGGCGTGAACAGGTAGGCCAGCATCCCGAACAGGGCGACGGCGCCAGCGCCGCGGACGATCCGGTCGCGCCCCGCCGCCAGCGCCCACAGCGCCGCGACCAGGGCGCCCCCGACGACCAGCGGCCAGAGGACGCCGAAGGCGTCGTGCAGTCCCGGCGTGAAGTATTCGCTCCAGATGCCGGCGTCGGTCGCGTAGTGGGCGATGTTGAAGTCAGGCCGGCCGACCTGGAGCCGCTCGGGATGGGGCAGCGAGATCGGGCCGAGGCTCTCGATCGCCGGGATCGGGTTGCCGGCGACGATCAGGTTGCGCAGGTACCAGAAGCCGCCGCCGAGCAGGGCCGGCACGAACCACCACCCCGCCGCCGCCAAGCGCCTGCCCCGCGGCGCCAGCACCAGCACGACGACGCTCAACGCCGCCGCCATCGCCAGCACCGTCACCTTCGTCCCCGCCGCCAGCCCGACGGCGAGCCCCGCCGCCGCCAGCGCCCAGCCCGGCTGCATGCGCTCGCGCCGCGCCCAGAGCTCGACCAGGATCGCGATCGCGGCGAGAAAGAGGGCGGCGGCCATCAGGTCGTTCTTGGCGGCGCCGGGCTCGCGCACGACCAGCGTGTGGCACTCGAGCAGGATCGCGACCGCGACCACGCTCAGGTGTCCCTTGCCGTAAGGACGGCCTATTCCCCAGGCGGCGAGGAAGGCGACGGCGAGCCAGCCGAAGTTGAGGAAGAGCGAGAGCGTGTCGCGTTCGGTCAGGGCGATCCCGACGGCGTGCAGCAGCTCGGAGTTCTGCGGGTAGAACCAGTTGGTGAAGACGGTCTCGACGTGCCACATTCCCGTGAGCGAGTGCGACTGGACCATGTCCACGGCGAAGGGTTGGTGGTACCAGAGGGAGTCGAAGTTGAACATCCCCCGATCCAAGGCGTGCTTGGTCGTGATGCCCCAGTGGAAGACGACCAGGGCTATGACGCCCCACATGACGACCAGGACCAGGGTTTGCGGGCCGGCGGGTCCTGTCGCGGCAGTGCCCCCACGGGCTGCGGTAGCTAAAGCTTCCTCGCCCGTGGGACCCCCTACCGCGCCACCCCCCGGCAGAAAAGCTGAGGCGAAGGCGATCAGTACGGCGCCGAGGACCAGGGTCCAGCCGTAGAACAGATTGACCGAGCCGAGGAGCTCGCTGAGCCAGGTCAACAGCGCCACCGCTACCACTACCTCGACCAGGCAGGCCGGAGCGCCTGCCCAACTCGGGAGGAGCTTGCGACGGATCCGATAGGCGGAGCTGCCTAGGGACGCTGCGACCAGAAGGACCTGGAGGGCGCCTAGGAGGTAGCAGCCGAGGTCAAGCATCGGCCCGCTCCGGGGGACGGATCAGCGGGCGAGGCCGCTGATCTTGACCGGGCGCTCGCCTTCGGCGACGAGGCCGACGCTGCGGGCGCGGCGGCTGATCACCAGCGGGTCCTCGGCCGACTGCACGCTCTCGTGGAGCTTGCGGTTTTCCTTCAGCAGCTCGTGCAGCTGCGCTTTCGCCTCGCTGGTCCCCGTGTAGGTCTTGACGAAATCGAGCGCCGGGTTGAGGTAGGAGTAGAGGACCGCGAAGAGGACAAGGGTTAAGGCGACGCGGCCAACCCGGTCCCACTTGATCCGGCTGGGGCCCCGCCGCGGGGCGGGCCGTCGTGCTGGGCGTCGGGCCACGGGGCTTCCTTTGGCGCAAAGGAGGATTTTCCTCCTCGAGGGTACGTGCGTCAGCGACGCTGAACAAACGCCTGCAAGCCGGGGAATTGGGCGCGATCGCCGAGCTCCTCCTCGATCCGCAGCAGGCGGTTGTACTTGGCGACGCGGTCCGAGCGCGACGGGGCGCCGGTCTTGATCTGGCCGGCCCCGGTGGCGACCGCGAGGTCGGCGATCGTCGTGTCCTCGGTCTCGCCGGAGCGGTGGGAGATCACCGCCGTGTAGCCAGCCTCGATCGCGGTCCGAATCGCCTCCATCGTCTCGCTCAAGGTGCCGATCTGGTTGACCTTGACGAGGATCGAGTTGCCGACCCCGAGCTCGATCCCGCGCCGCAGCCGCTCCGGGTTGGTGACGAAGAGATCGTCCCCGACCAGCTGCACGCTCTCGCCGAGGCCTTCGGTCAGTAGCTTCCAGCCGTCCCAGTCCTCCTCGTCCATCCCGTCCTCGATCGAAACGATCGGGTAGCGCGAGCAGGCGTCCTGCCAGTAGGCGGCCATCTCCTCGGGCGAGAGGGTGCGGCCCTCGTGCTCGAGCACGTAGGCACCGCCCTCGTAGACCTCGCTGGTCGCCGGGTCGAGGGCGATAAAGACGTCGGAGCCGGGGGCGTAGCCGGCGGCCTCGATCCCGGCCAGGACGGCCTGCAGAGCCGCCTCGTTGGACTCCAGGTTGGGCGCGAACCCGCCCTCGTCGCCGCCGGCCGTCGAGTGGCCCTGGGACTGCAGCGACTTCTTTAGCGCGTGGAAGACCTCGGCGCCGACCCGCAGGCACTCGGAGAAGCTCGCCGCGCCCGCCGGCACGATCATGAACTCCTGGAAGTCGACCGAGTTGTCGGCGTGGGCGCCGCCGTTCAGCACGTTCATCATCGGCACCGGCAGCAGGCTCGGCTCGGCGGCGCCGTAGAGACCGGCGAGGTAGACGTAGAGCGGCTGACCCGCGTCGGCCGCGGCGGCCTTGGCGACCGCCAGGGAGACGCCGAGCAGGGCGTTGGCGCCGAGCCGGCCCTTGTTCGGGGTGCCGTCGAGCTCGATCATCTTCGCGTCGAGGCCGGCCTGGTCGGTCGCCTCGAAGCCGGCCAGCGCCGCCGCGATCTCGCCGTTGACGTTGGCGACCGCGGTGGTGACGCCCTTACCCGCCCAGGCGTCGCCGCCGTCGCGCAGCTCGACCGCCTCGAACTCGCCGGTCGAGGCGCCGGACGGGACCGCGGCGAGCCCGCGTGCGCCGGAGTCCAGCGTCACCTCGACCTCGACCGTCGGGTTGCCGCGCGAGTCGAGGATCTGGCGCGCGTGGATGGAGGCGATAGCGCTCACGGAGGCGGCAGTTTATTCACACGCCGGCCGGCCGCGGCTGCTCCCCGGCGCGGCCGCAGGGCTATTCGCCCGGGGCGGCTTCGGCGCCTTCGGGAAGTTCTTCGCCGCCGCCCGTGGGTGCGCCCGCAGCGGCGCTCGCCGGCACCGGCCGCTGCACCAGTGGTTCGCCTTTCGGCTGCAGGATCGTCACCTTGCCCGGCACGGTCGGTTTGATCGGCGTGACCAGCGACGGGCATTCGGTCGCCGGCGCTTTCGGATCGGCTTCGTAGCAGGCCGGGTTGGCGCCGAGGGGACGGCCGTCGCCGCGGAAGTTGGAGCAGCGTTCGATCGCGACGTCCGAATTGCAGATCGTGCGCGATTCCCACTTGCTCTGGTAATCGGCGATGAACCTTTCGAAGACGGCTTCCCGCGCTTGCTGCTGAAGGGTGCTGCTGATCTGGGAGCGCACTTCCGCCAAGGTCTGGACTTTCTCCGGTTTCAGCCTCACGACCTCGATCAGGGTGTAGTTGCCCTGGAATTTGATCGGGCCGATCAGTTCGTTGCTGGCGGACCCGAAGATCGCTTCTTTGAACGGTCCGGCGGTGGCCAGGAGTTTTTCGGTGAGGCCGCGTTGCAGACCGCCTTTGGAGCCAGTGGTCGGGTCCGACGAGTATTTTTCCGCGACTTTTTTCCAGTTCGCCGGGGAGTCGTCTTTTTCCAGCTCCGCTTTCGCCGCTTCGACTTCCGCTTTGTCTTTGTTGGTGACGATGCGGACGTCACGGCTCGCTTCGGTCGTGAACTGGTTGGCCTTCGCCGCCTCGTAGTAGTCGGAGATTTCGCCGCTGCTGGGGAGGGTGGCGTTGCGGTTGACCGCTTCGCTGATCAGGCTGCTCAGCACCTGTAATTCGATCCGCTGTTCGACGTCGGCGACGGTCAGTTTCGAGCTTTTGAGAAATTCTTCGTAGGCGGCTTCCGTCGGGAAATTCTGTTCTTTGATTTTTTCGAGTTCGGCTTCGTTCTGTTTCTTGGTCGCCCTGATGCCGAGTTCGTCGGCCTGGGCCTGGATCCAGATGAAGTCGAGCAGTTCGCCGAGCGCCACCCGCCGCAGTTCCTCGAACTGGCTGCTGTCCTCTTTCGGAAGTTTTTTCAGGCCGCCCTGCAGCGCCTGCTGCAGCGTCGCCCGTTTGAGCTCGGCTTCGCTCACCGTGTTCGCGCCGTCGGGAACCCCTTCGACGATCGCGACGTCGCCCTCGGGAACGCTCTCGCGCCCGAGACCCTGAGCGACCGCGAAGCCGACGAAGAGGGCGATCAGCAGCGCGCCGAAAAGAATCAGCGCCAGCCGCTGCAAGCCGGCCCTCCTGCCCGTCTGCCCCTTCTTTGCTCCCACGAAGCCGGCAGCATAGTCAAATTTGGTTAGGGCGAGCTAAACGGCGCGGTGGGTGACCGAATCAGGCCGCCGCCGCCTCGCCGAGGCGCTGCGCCTCGCGCAGCCCCGCGGCCAAGGCCAGCACCGCCGCAAGCCGCTCCTCGGGGTCGCCGGCGACCCGCAGCGCCGCGGTCTGCTCGCGCCATTCGTAGACCGCTCCCTCGACCTGCTCGGCCAGCACCCCGGCCCCTTCGGAGTCGAGCTCGACCCCGGTGACGCTGAGCTTGCCGCCGCGGAACTCGACGTTGCGGGCGCCGGCGAGGCCGAGCTCGATCCGCGCCTTCTGCAGCCGCAGCAGGTTCTCGGCCGGATCCGGCAGCGGGCCGAAGCGGTCGGCGAGCTCGTCGCGGATCGCCCGCAGCTGGCCCGGCTCGCGGGCGGCGACGATGCGCCGGTGGACGTCGATCTTGGCCGCCTCGAAGGGGATGAAGCCGGCCGGCAGGTAGGCGTCGACGGGGACGTCGAGACGGACCGGCTCCGGGGCCTCCTCGCGCTCCCCCTCGCCCTCGCCGCGAGCCGCCGCGGTCTCGGCCACCGCCTCGTCGATCATCTGGCAGTAGAGCTCGAAGCCGACCGCGGCGACGTGTCCGGACTGCTCGTCGCCGAGCAGGTTGCCCGCTCCGCGGATGTCGAGGTCGCGCATCGCGATGCGGAAGCCGGAGCCGAGCTCGGTGTGGTCGGCGAGGGTCGAGAGCCGCGCCGCCGCATCCTCGGTCAGCGTCTCGGCCGAGGGGTAGAGCAGATAGGCGAAGGCGCGCTCGCGAGAGCGCCCGACCCGGCCGCGGATCTGGTAGGCCTGGGCGAGACCGAGCTGGTCGGCGCGCTCGACGATCAGCGTGTTCGCGGTCGGGATGTCGAGGCCGGACTCGATGATCGTCGTCGTCACCAGGCAGTCGGCCTCGCCGCGCAGGAACCCCAGCATCGTCTCCTCGAGCTGGTGCTCGTCCATCTGCCCGTGCGCTTCGACGAAGCGCGCTCCGGGGATCAGCGCCCGCAGCCGCTCGGTCGTCTCCGGCAGCGAGTCGATCCGGTTGTGCAGGAAGAAGGCCTGGCCGTTGCGCTCCAGCTCCCGCCGGATCGCCTTCGCGACAAGGTCCTCGTCGAAGGGGCCGACGTAGGTGCGGACCGGGCGGCGACCCTCGGGCGGGGTCTCGATCACGGAGATGTCGCGGAGGCCGGCGAGGCTCATCTGCAGGGTGCGCGGGATCGGCGTCGCTGAGAGCGCCAGCACGTCGACCTTCAGCTTCAGCTGGCGCAACAGCTCCTTCTGTTTGACCCCGAAGCGCTGCTCCTCGTCGAGGATCACCAGCCCCAGTTCCTTGGCGCGAACGTCGCGCGAGAGCAACCGGTGGGTGCCGATCAGGATGTCGACCTTGCCCGCCTCGAAGTCGGCCAGCACGGCTTTCGTCGCCGCCGCCGAGCGCAGCCGCGAGACGCCCTCGACCCGGAACGGGAGGTCGGCGAGGCGCTCGCGGAAGGTCCCGAAGTGCTGCTGGGCGAGGATCGTGGTCGGGACCAGGATCATCACCTGGAGGCCGTCCGAGGCGGCCTTGACCGCGGCCCGCAGCGCCACCTCGGTCTTGCCGAAGCCGACGTCGCCGCAGACCAGCCGGTCCATCGGCCGCTCCGATTCCATGTCGCCCTTGACCGCCTCGATCGCTTCCATCTGGTCGGCGGTCTCGCGGTAGGGGAAGGCCGCCTCCATCTCGATCTGCCACTCGCCGTCCGGCGGGAAGGCGTGGCCGCTGCGCGAGCGCCGCTCGGCGTAGAGGTTGAGCAGCTCGCCGGCCAGGGCACCGGCGGCTTTGCGGGCCCGCGCCTTGAGGTTCTGCCAGCGTTTGCCGCCGAGCGCCGAGAGCGTCGCTTCGCCGCCGGCGCCGACGTAGCGGGAGAGCTTCGCGAGCTGTTCGGTGGGGACGTAGACGCGGTCCTCGCCCTTGTATTCGAGGTAGAGATAGTCGCGGGTGACGCCGCCGATCTCGCGCGTCTCGAAGCCGGCGAAGCGGGCAACGCCGTGGTCTTCGTGGACGACGTAGTCGCCGACCCGGAGGTCGCTGAAGGCGAGCTTGCCGCGGCCGCCGCCGATCGCAGGCTCCTCGGCTTTGCGGCGGTGGACGAGACGGCGATACGGGTAGACGGCGAGTTTCAGCTCCGGGCTGACGAAGCCCTCGCGCAGGCGCGCCTCGGCGAATGCGAGGCCGGGTTCGGGCGAGATGCGGCCACCTTCGAGCAGGCGGGCGTCGAGCCGGTCGAACCCGTAGCGGGTCCGCTCGGCCTCGCCGCGGCTGTCGAAGGCGACGACGGTGCGGTAGCCGGAGCGGACCAGCTTTTCCAGCTCGGCCTCGGCCTCTTTGACGCTGCGGGCCGGCGACTCGGCGCGGGCGGCGCGGAAGGCGTCCTCGTCATCCTCGCCAGCCCCGGTTAGGGCGAGAGCGGCGCGCTCGGCGAGCGGCGCGGCGACGTCGACGTAGAGATGCTGGGCGTCGTCGGCGTGCATCGCCGTGGTCGCGTCCTCCCAGTGGTCGCGCAGGGCCGGCTCGATCTCCTCGGCGGCGGCGAGCAGCACCGCGGCGCCCGCCGGGACGAGGTCGAGCGGGCCCTGGAAGCGGTCGAGCGGCAGCGCCTCGGCGACGTTGCCGGCCTCGCCCGCCTCTTCGGCGGCCATCGCCGCCAGCTCGGCCAGTTCGCGGTGCTCGGCGTCGAGCTCCGCCGCGGGGGCCAGCTCGACCCGCTCCGCCTCGCCCAGCGAGCGCTGGGTGAAGGTCGAGAACCAGCGCATCGAGTCGACCTCGTCGCCGAACAGCTCGATCCGCACCGCCCGCTCCTCGGTCGCCGGGTAGACGTCGAGGATGCCGCCGCGGACCGCGAACTGGCCGCGCTCCTCGACCTGCTCGACCCGCTCGTAGCCGGCCGCGACGAGGTCATCGGCGACGGCGCCGAGCTCGACCTCCTCGCCCTTCTCGATCACGAACCCGGCGGGGCGCAGCGAGGCGTCCGGAACCGCCTCGGCGAGCGCGGTGGCGCTGGCGACGACGACCGCGTCGGGCTCGGCGGAAAGCGCGTCGAGAGCGTCGATCCGCAGCCCGACGAGGTGCGGCGGCGGCGAGATCGAGGAGGCGTAGCCGGTGCCGCGCGAGGGGTAGAGGCGGACCCGGCGCGGCGCCAGGTAGGCGCGCAAGTCGGCAGCGAGGTCCCGCGCCGAGCGGTCGTCGGCGCAGACCAGGAGGGCCGGTCGGTCGGCAAGGCCGCGATCGTCCTCGAGCAGCGCCGCCAGCAGCAGCGGCCGCAGCATCGCCGAGGCCCGGACCTCGATCGCCTCGCCCCCGCCGGCCGCCTCGCGCACGCGGCCGCAGAGCGCGTGGACGCGCTCGTTCTCGGCGGCGATGTCGAGCAGGGGCCTAAGGCTCATTCAGTCGGCCTCTGAGGTTGACATGCGACGCTACTCGGGAAAGCCGCCGGCGCGCACGTGCTCGATCTGACCGCGGCCCTCATGGGCGGAGCGGCCGACCACGTCGTCCCACTCGTGCAGCATCGCCTTCAGGCGGGCGACCGCCTCCGGCGGGTGGGCGGCGACGCCGGCCGCCAGCTCCAGGGCGGCGTCCTCGGTCCCGGCCGCCGGCGCCACCCGGTTGACGAGCCCGAGCCGCAGCGCCTCGTCGGCGCCGACGGTGCGCGAGCTGAGCAGCAGGTACTTGGCGGCGGCGAGGCCGCAGAGGGTGACCAGCCGGGCGGGACCGACCGGCATCCCCAGCGCCGCCCCCGGGAAGCGCATCCGCAAGTTCGCGCCGCCGACCCGCATGTCGCAGCCGATCGCGATCTCGGCGCCGCCGCCGACCACGTCGCCGTGGCAGACCGCGATCGTCGGCTTCGGGAAGGAGACGACGGTGTCGTAGAGGTCGGAGAAGAGCTCCATGCGGCGCACGTGGCCCTCCGCGTCGAGTTGCTCGCGCACGTCGGCGCCAGCGGAGAGGCCCATGTGGTCGCCGGAGCTGATCACCAGCACGCGGACCGCCTCGTCACCGCGCGCCACCGCCAGGTGCTCGAGCAGCTCGGACAGCATCTGGCCGTTGAGCGCGTTGCGGGCCTTGGGGCGTTCGAGCCGGACCAGGGCGACCCCGAGGTCGTCGACCCGGTAGCTGGTCACCGCTCCGTTCTCGCCGCTCTCACTCATCGTCCGCGGAACCTAGCTCTTCGACCAGCCGCTCGGTCTCGCGGGCGGCGTCGGCGACGAGCTCGGCGACCGCGTCCTTCGGCTCGCGGAACTTGCCGAGCACGTAGGCGGAGACGACCTCCGGGTCGGTCGAGTCGGGCCGCCCGACCCCGACCCGGACGCGCCAGAACTCGGCCTCGCCGAAGCCCCGTTTGAGGCTCTTGAGACCGTTGTGGCCGGCGAGGCCGCCGCCGAGCCGCGGCTCGATCCGGCCGAACGGGAGGTCGATCTCGTCGTGGACGACGACGACACGGTCGAGCGGCACCTTGAGCGAGCCGCGGGCCGGCCCGGCCGAGGTACCGGATTCATTCATGAAGGTGAGCGGCTGCAGGAGCGCGACCCGGGGGCCTCCCGGGGCGATCCGTCCTTCCGCCAGCCGGCCGCGGAATTTGTCCTTCGCCCGCGGCAGATCCCAGCGCCGGGCCAGCTCGGCCAGGACCTCGAAGCCGACGTTGTGGCGGGTACCGGAGTACTCGGCGCCGGGGTTGCCGAGCCCGACCACGAGGATGCGGTCGCCCTGCTCGCCGCGCTCGCCGCGGCGGAACAGACCCACGGGGATTACCTACTCCCCGTCGGAGTTGCCCGAATCGCCCTCGCCGGCATCGTCGCCGCCCTCGCCATCGCCCTCGCCGATCACCTCGGTCTCCTCCTCGACCTCGACCTCGGCGACCTCTTCGACGCGCGGCGGCGAGAGGTTGACGATCGTGATCTCGTCGGGGTCCTCGGCGACGAAGGAGACGCCGTCGGGAGCGACCACGGCGGAGAGCTGCAGGGTGTCGTTGATCTCCATGCCGGAGACGTCGACGACGATTTTGTCCGGGATGTCGGTGGGCAGCGCTTCGACGGTGATTTCGTGGGTGACGTGCTCGAGCACCCCGCTGGCCTTGACGCCGGGGGCTGCGTCGGCGCCCGCCAGCTCGATCGCGACGTCCGCCTGGATCGCCTCTTTGAGGTTCACCTGCTGCAGGTCGAGGTGCTGGATCGAGCCGCGCACCGGGTGCAGTTGCTGCTCCTTGACCACGACCGGGACCGCTTTGCTGCCCTCGACCTCGACGTCGAACAGGGCGGCACCCTCGAGCATGATGTTGCGCACCTCGCGTTCGCCGACCTGGAAGGCGATCGCCTCCTCGCCGCCGGAGTAGACGACGCCGGGGACGACCCCGTCGCGGCGCATGCGCCGCGAGGCCCGCGAGCCGAACTCGGCGCGGGGCGCGACCTTCAAAGTTGAGCGTGAGGCTGCCATCGGACGGGAGAGGATAGAGAAACCGGCCGCAAAGCGGCTCCTATGGCAACCTTGGACGATGGCGGACGACTCGAAGATCCCCAAAGGACGGCTACGCCGCTCGGCAAAGCTGGGGTCGATCGTCGGCGTCCAGGGCGCCCGCTACGCCGGCACCAAAGCGGCAAACGTCGGCCGCGACGAGGACGCCAGCCGCGAGCGCCTCGAGCAGCGCCACCTGGAGACGGCGATGAAGATGGTCGGCGCGCTCGGGCAGATGAAGGGCGCGGCGATGAAGCTCGGCCAGTTCGCCTCCTTCATCGACACCGAGTTCATCCCCGAGGAGTACCGCGAGATCTACCAGGAGCAGTTGGCGAAACTGCGCACCGACGCGCCGGCGATGCCCTGGGAGCAAGTCGTCGAAGGTGCTCGAGGAGGAGTACGACGGCGAACCGCTCTCCGAGCTCTTCGCCGAGCTTGATGAGGAGGCGTTCGCCGCCGCCTCGATCGGCCAGGTGCACCGGGCCGAACTGCTCGACGGCCGCGCCGTCGCGGTGAAGATCCAGTACCCCGGGATCGCCGAGGCGCTGGAGGCCGACCTGCGCAACGCCGGCACGCTGGTGCGGCTGGCGCGGGCGCTGGCTCCCGGCCTCGACGCGAAGGAGATCGCCGATGAGATCCGCGAGCGGGTGATGGAGGAGCTCGACTACGAGTACGAGGCGCAGAACCAGCGCTCCTTCGCCCGCGCCTACCGCGACCACCCGTTCATCTACGTGCCGGAAGTGGTGACCCGGCTCTCGCGCCGGCGGGTGCTGGTCACCGAGCTGGTCGAGGGCCTGGGGTTCGAGGAAATCAAGCAGCTGCCGCACGAGGAGCGCAGCCGCTTCGGCGAGATCGTCTTCCGCGGCAGCATCGGCTCGATGTTCAACGTCCAGCACTTCAATGCCGACCCCCATCCCGGCAACTACATCCTCCTGCGCGACGGGCGCGTCGCCTTCCTCGACTTCGGGATGACGAAGAAGCTCGACCGCGAGCAGATCCAGCTCGAGCAGCGCGCCTTCGACGCCGCCTCGCGCGACGATCCGGAGGCCTTCCGCCGGGCCCTCCACGACCTCGGCTTCGTCAAGAAGCCCTCGAAGCTCGACGCCGAGCGGCTGCTGGAGCACATGGGCGCGGTCGGCGGCTGGTACATCGAGGACCGCGAGATCGAAATCACTCCGCGGCGGGTGATGAAGATCATCGAGTCGACTCACGACCCGCGCTCGGAGTACTTCGACCTGATGCGGCGCGAGTCGATCCCGGCCGACGAGCTGATGGGACGGCGGATGGAAATCGGCGTGGTCGCGGTGCTCGGGCAGCTGGGCGCGAAGCGCAACTGGCACCGGATCTTCCGCGAGTGGGTCTACGCCGACTCGCCGGCGACCGAGCTCGGCGAACAGGAATGGGACTACTTCGAGGAACGCGGGCTAAAGCGCGCACCCGGTCTCGCCGAAACCACCTAGGACCAGGACTTTTCGACGAGTGACGGAGGAACGATGAAGCGGATCAAACGCGGTTGGGCGCTGACCAAGAAGAGCTGGGCGCTGCTCAACTCCCACCGCGAACTGGTCCGCTTCCCGCTCTACGGCGCGCTGGCGACGATCCCGCTGGCGATCGTCTTCCTCGGCCCCGGGCTCTACCTGCTCGACCAGAAGAGCTACGGCGGCGCGATCCCGCTGCTCGTCGCCGGCGTCTACGTGCTCAGCGTGGTCAGCTTCTTCTTCGCCGTCGGCCTCGCCGCCGCCGCCAACCAGATCTTCCAGGGCAAAGAGGCGACCGTCGCCGACGGGCTCGCCGTCGCGCGCCAGCGCTTCCCCGAGATCTGCGGCTGGGCGGCGCTCTCGACCGCGATCGGCCTACTGATGGCGCTGCTCGAGAACCAGGGCGGCATCTTCGGCCAAATCGCCGCCCGCCTGGTCGGGCTCGCCTGGGCGCTCGTCACCTTCATGGCGGTGCCGGTGCTGGCGATCGAGGGCACCGGCCCGTTCGGGACGCTGAAGCGCTCGGGCGCGATCTTCAAGGAGAAATGGGGTCAGCAGATCACCGGCAACATCGCGATCGGCGGCGCGATCTTCCTGATCGGCGTCCTCCCCGCCGCCCTGCTGATCGCCGCCGGCGTCGTGCTCTGGCCGACCAGCGGCGCCGCCGCGGTGGTCCTGATCCTCATCGGCGCCGTGATCATGTGCGTGGCGCTGCTGATCTCGAAGGCGTTGAGCGGCGTCTTCGGCGTCGCCCTCTACCGCTACGCGGTCGACGGCGAAGCGGTCGGCGGCTTCACCACGGAGGAGCTGGAGTCAGCGGTGAAGCTGAAAAAGGGACGCCGCGAGACGCCGCCGACGGCCAGCCCCGGCACGGTCTGACGCTGCGGCGCCCTCGCCGCGCCGAATTCGAATACTGAATATCTTCCCCGGCCATGCCCGAGCTGGAGGTTCGCAACCTGACCAAGCGCTACGGCTCGACCGTGGCGGTGAACGATCTCTCGTTCGCGGTCGAGGCTGGCCGGGTGACCGGCTTCCTCGGTCCCAACGGGGCCGGCAAGACGACGACGATGCGGGCGCTGCTCGGCCTGTTGCGCCCGACCCGCGGCGAAGCGCTGGTCGAGGGCCGGCCGCCGGCGGCGATGCAGCGGCCGCTGCACACGATCGGCGCCGCCCTGGAGGCGACCGCGTTCCACCCCGGCCGCAGCGGCCGCAACCACCTGCGCAGCCTCGCGGCGGGGGCGAAGATCCCGGCCTCGCGGGTCGAGGACGTGCTGGAGATGGTCGAGCTGACCGGCGCCGCCAACCGCCGCGTCAAGGGCTACTCGCTGGGCATGCGCCAGCGCCTGGCGCTGGCCGCGGCCCTGCTCGGCGACCCCCACATCCTGATCCTCGACGAGCCCGCCAACGGTCTCGACCCACAGGGAATGCACTGGCTGCGCGACCTGCTGAAAGCGCAGGCTGCCGAGGGCCGCACCGTGCTGGTCTCCAGCCACGTGCTCTCCGAGGTCGCCCAGACCGCCGACGAACTGATCCTGATCCGCAAGGGCGAGTTGGTCGCGCAGACGACGCTGGCCGAGTTCACCGCCGGCGGCCGAGCGGCGATGCGGGTACGCGCGGCCGACCCGGAGACGCTGGCGACGGCGCTCGGCGAGGGTGGCAACACGATCGGCCACGACGAGGACGGGGCGCTGCTGGTCGAGGGCCTCTCCGGCGAGCAGATCGGCGTGCTGGCACTAGAGCGCGGGATCGCCCTCTACGAGCTGGCGCCGCAGCGCTCCAGCCTGGAGGCGCGCTTCCTCGAGGTGATGGGCGAGGATGAGGGCACGGAGGCGGCCCCGTGAACCTGCTGCGCAGCGAGTGGATCAAGCTCTTCTCGACCCGGACGACCTGGGTGATGGTCGGGATCGGGCTGCTCTGCGAGGGCCTCTTCGCCGGGCTCTACGTCGGCTTGGCCTCGATCACCGACATCGTCGGCAGCGACGACGAAGGCTTCGAAGGGGTGCTGACCGGGCTCGGCCTGCTGATGACGCTGATGCTGGTGCTCGGGGTGCTGGTGATCACCACCGAGTTCCGCCACGGGACCACAGGCTCGACCTTCCTGGTGACGCCGAAGCGCTGGCCGGTCCTGGTCGCGAAGCTCGGCGCCTGCCTGCTGATTGGGGTGCTGGCCGGGCTGCTCTTCGTCCTCGTCAACGGCGGCCTCGCCCTGCCGATCTTCTCCGGCCGCGGCGGCGACCTGCCCGCGACCGACCGAATCGTCGAGATCTACGCCGGGGTCGTCGCCTCCTTCGCCCTGCTCGCCGCCTTCGGCCTAGGGATCGGCGCGATCGTCCGCAACCAGGTCGGCGCGATCATCGCCGCGATCGCCGTCTTCTTCGTCGTCTCCTCGCTGCCCGAACTGCTGCCGGGCTCGATCGGCGAGTACTTCCCCGCCCAGACGGTCGGCGCCCTGCACGGCCGGGTCGAAGGCGACGGCACCCTGACTCAGCTCGGGGCCGGCTTCGTGCTCGCCGGCTGGACGCTGCTCCTGGTCGCGATCGGGACCGTGCTGACGGTCAGGCGAGATCTAAGCGAGTAAAGAGCCGCGGGTCGTTCGAGCAGAGGCCGCTCGACCCCGGCCTCGACGAGCTTCTGCATGCGGGCCGCGTCGTCGACCGTCCAGGCGATCAGCTCGGCCCCGGCCAGCTTGCAGATCCGGGCCAGGCGCGGCGTCACCAGCGGGTGGTAGACCCACATCGCCTCGACCCCCATCTGCGGCAGCTTCTGCGCCGCCAGGCCGGGCAGGCGGTGGCGCATCGCCACCAGGGCGCCGGCCATCGGCGCCTTTGCCCAGCGCTTCCTGGTCCAGTCCTTGGTCACTTTCGGATAGGTCCAGCCGCGGCGCAGCTCCGGCGCCAGCTCGAGCACTTTGCCGAGCGAGTAGAGCTCCATCGTCGAGACCATCGCCCGCTGCGTCAGACCGCGTTCGCGCAGGGCGAAGACCAGCTCCTCCTCGCGGCCGGGCAGCTTGATGTCGAGGTCGATCTCGACCTGGTCGAGCGGCGGCTCGAGGAAGGCGTCGAGCGCCTCGGTCAACTGCAGCGGCGTGCGGCGCTCGGCGTCCTCCCAGTCGTGGGCGACGACCAGCGGCGCCCGCTGCTCGATCGGCAGGTGCGAGTCGGGTAGCCAGACGACGTCGAACTCGATCGTGTCCACCCCCGCCTCGACCGCGGCGCGGAAGCTCTCCAGCGTGTTGCCGGGCGCGATCGCGTCCGCGCCCTTGTGGCCGACCAGTCGCAAGCGACTAGAAGAGCTGGTTCTCGCCAGCGAAGATCTCCGAGACGGAGTCGTCGGTGAAGATCCGTCGGATCGAGTCGGCGAAGGTGCTCGCGGTCGAGAGCACGGTGATGTTGTCCGGCGCCCCCGGTCGCAGCGGCAGGGTGTCGGTGACGACGATCCGCTCGATCGCCGAGTCGGCGATGCGTTCGTAGGCGGGCGGTGAGAAGACGGCGTGGGTGGCGCAGGCGATGACCCGCGCGGCGCCCTCGTCGAGCACCGTCTGGGCGGCGGCGCAGAGGGTCCCGGCGGTGTCGATCATGTCGTCGACGAGGACCGCGGTCTTGTCCTTGACGTCGCCGACCACGTAGCCGATCTCGGCGACCTGCTGCGCCGGGCGCTCCTTCTCCATCACCGCCCAGTGGGTGCCGATCCGGCGGGCGAAGTTGCGGGCGGTCTTCACCCGGCCGGCGTCGGGCGAGACGATCACCAGCTCGTCGCTCATTTCCTGGTCGATGAACCACTGGGTCAGCATTGGGTATGCGGTCATGTGGTCGACCGGGACGTGGAAGAAGCCCTGGACCTGGCCGGCGTGGAGGTCCATGGTGAGGACGCGGTCGACGCCGACCGCCTCGAGGCATTTGGCGACGATCCGGGCCGAGATCGGCTCGCGCGGGGCCGACTTCTTGTCCTGGCGGGCGTACCCGTACCAGGGCAGCACGGCGATGATTCGGTGAGCCGAGGCGCCCTGGGCGGCGTCGATCATCGAGAGCAGCTCCATCAGCGAGTCGTTCGGGGTCATCCCGCTCTGCTCGTTGGCGCAGGTCGACTGCACGAGGAAGACGTCGGCGCCGCGGATCGACTCCTCGTAGCGGCAGTAGACCTCGCCGTTGGCGAAGGTCTTGAGGGTGACCTGGCCCATGTCGACGTCGAGCTTGCCGGCGATCTTCGCGGCCAGGTCCATCGAGGCGCGGCCCCCGAAGACCATCATTCGCTTCCGGTAGTCGTGTTCGATGCCGGTATCCACCTGCGGGCGATCCTCGATCGTGCTCACGGGTTTTCTTCCTCTCGCATCTTGGCCGCCTTCTCGGCGGCGAATCCGTCGATGTTTCGTTGCGCGTTCTCGCTCACCGCAAGCGCTCCCTCGGGAACGTCTGACCTGACCACTGCGCCGGCGCCAGTGTAGGCGGAGTCGCCGACTTCTACCGGGGCGATCAGCATCGTGTCAACGCCGATCCGCACGTCGCGACCGATCACCGTCCGGCTCTTGCGGAAACCGTCGTAATTAGCGGTGATCGTGCCGGCGCCGATGTTGCTGCCGCCGCCGACCTCGGCGTCGCCGATGTAGCTCAGGTGCGGCACCTTGGCGCTCTTGCCGATGTGGGAGTTCTTGATCTCGACGAAGGTCCCGGCCTTGGCGCCGGCATCGAGCAGCGCCCCAGGGCGCAGGTAGGCGAAGGGGCCAACGCTGCAGCCGTCGCGGACCTCGCACTGGACCAGGTAGGACTGGATCACGCTCGACTCGGCCCCGACCGCGCTGTCGATCAGGGTCGTGTGCGGGCCGACGACGGCGCCGGCGCCGACGCTGGTCGCGCCCTGCAGAGTCGTGCCCGGCTCGATCCGCGCGTCGGCGGCGATCTCCACCCCGACGTCGACCCAGGTCGAGGCGGGGTCGACGATCGTCGCCCCGTCGAGCATGTGCCGCTCGAGCAGGCGGCGGCGGGCCTCGGTCTCTACCGCGGCGAGGTCGACGCGGTTGTTCACCCCCATCGTCACGGCGACGTCGTCGGCGAGGTGGGCAGCGACGGAGTAGCCAGCCTCGCGCAGAGCCGGGAAGACGTCGGGCAGGTAGTACTCGCCCTGGGCATTGTCGTTGGAGAGGCCCTCCAGCGCCGCCTTCAGCGGCGCTGCGTCGAAGGCGTAGGTGCCGGCGTTGATCTCGCGGATGGCTAGCTCGGCCGGGTCGGCGTCGCCGTCGGCTTTCGCCTCGGCCACCCGCTCGACCTCGCCCGACTCGGTGCGGACGACGCGGCCGTAGGAGCCGGGGTCGTCGAGCTCGATCGTCAGCATCGTCGCCGCCGCCTGGGAGGCGAGGTGGGCCTCCAGCAGCTGGCGGATCGTCTCGGTCGAGATCAGCGGCACGTCGCCGGAGAGGATCAGCACGTGCTCGGCCCCCTCGATCAACGACAGCGCGGCGCGGATCGCGCCGCCGGTGCCGTCGGGCTCGGGCTGCTTGACCGTCCTCACCCCCTCGGGCAGGCCGGCGGAGATGTCCCGGCCCGGCGAGACGATCGCCGCAACCTCGCCGGCGCCCGCCTCGCGGGCAGCGAGGATCGGCCACGCGACCAGCGGTCGTCCGCAGACAGGGTGCAGCATCTTCGGCGTGGAGGAACGCATTCGCGTCCCCTCCCCGGCCGCCATGACAAGAGTGAGGGGGGAGCTCACGCCGGCATCGTATTAAGGGACGCGCCAGGGCGCGTCGTTGGCGTCCTCGGGATTACGCGCGCTTGGCGAGGTCTTTCCCGACCAGGGCGATGCTGGTCAGGGTCCAGCCGGCGAAGATCAGGTCGATTCCGACCAGGAGCCCGATCGCCCAGTCGGCCGAGCTAGGGAACTTGGCCAAGACCAGGATCCCGATCAGAAGGCCGCAGACGCCGCTCAGTCCCATCAGGCCGGCGCCCTCCTGGCCGCGGCCCATGAAGGCGACGGTGACCCGGGTGACGCCCATGAAGAGGAAGTAGACGCCGAGCACGAAGGTCAGGGTGAGGGTGCCGTTGTGCGGTTCGATGATCAACCAGAGCCCGACGATCAGCGTCAGCGCCGCCCACAGCAGACGCAGCAGCAGCGAGCCGACCGAGTGGGCCGAGAAGGCGGCGGCGATCAGGAAGCCGCCGACGATGACCAGGATCCAGCCGATGAAGATCGCCGTGCCGACCGCGGCTACTGCCGGCACCAGGATCGCGATGCAGCCGATCACGATCGCGGCGATCCCGACGAACATCAGGCCCTTCCAGCTGCGCTGCAGCCCGGCGCGGACCTCCGGGTCCATCGACGCTCCTCCGATCTCCATGCGCGGCACCCTAAGCGGTCAGGCGGATGATTCCGGGGGAAGGGCTCGAACCCTCGCTTCCTGGACCAAAACCAGACGTGCTAGCCAATTACACCACCCCGGATCGGGACCGAGCCTAGCGCCGACCGGCGCCTCCGGCTCAATCCTCGCCGGCGCGTGGGACTTTGCCGCCCTTGGCGCCCGGCTCCTGGGCCGGGCCGCGGGGTGAGGCGATCCCGAGCACGCGCATCGCCTTAAGTCCGAGGCCGAGCTTCTCGCGGCCCTCGGTGGCGGAGACGTCGTGGCCGCAGAGCTCCTTCACCCGCTCCAGCCGGTAGCGGACCGTGTGGCGGTGGGTGAAGAGATGTTTGGCGGTGGCGGCGACGTTGCCGTCGTTGTCGAGGTAGGCCTCGACCGTGGCGACGAGCTCGGTCTCGTACTGGTCGTCGTAGCTGGAGAGCGGCTCGATCGTCTCCGCGTAGAAGCGCTGCAGCTCGCCAGGGTCCTCGCTCATCGCCGGCAGCAGCAGGCGGTAGGCCCCGGTGTCCTCGAAGGCGAGGACCGCGCGGCCCTCGGCCTCCCCCACGTTGGCCGCGAGGTGCGCCTCGGAGCTGGCCCGGTAGAGGTCGACCGGGTCGGCGCAGCGGCGGCTGCGGCCAATCGTCAGGTGGAAGCCGGCGAGGCTGTCGTCGAGCTCGCGCGCCAGGCCGGCGACCGCGCGGGCGAGGCGCTCGTCGTCCTCGGCCGGGACGATCACCGCCAGGTTGGCGGAGCCGCTCTCGCCGTTGTCCTCGGCCGTCGCCAGCGAGCCCGGGGCCAGCGAGCGCAGGGCCCGCAGGGCCAGGGTGAGGACGCGCCCGCGCCACTCGCCGGTCTGCGCCGCGCGGGGCGCCGCCCGCAGGAGGAGGACGCCGGCGCCGCGGTCGAGGTCGGCGCCGAGCTCGGCGGCCCGGGCGATGATGTCGCCGCGGTCGGTGACCCGGCGCGCCAGCACGTCGGCGACGAAGGTGCTCGCCACCTCCTCGCTCTCCCACTCGGGCGAGCGCGAGCGCTCCAGCTCGAGCGCCAGCAGCGTCGTCACCATCCGCGCGATCGCCGGCTCGGGCGGCGTCTTGGCGCGGTAGCGCAGCTCGCCGACCGCGGCGTCGGCGACCCGCAGCTCGACCGCGGTGACGCCCTCACCGCCGGCGAGCAGCCGCTGCTCCTGGTCGGGCGAGGCGCCGGCGACGGCGAGCACGGCGCTGGAGCGGTCGATCAGGGCGACGCTGGCGTCGAGCAGTCGCGCCGCCGCGCGCGCCACAGCGGGCAGGCCGGCGCCCGACTCGACCGCTTCGGAGAGCGCGTCGAGCAGCCCTGGGTCCTGCGCACGCGCAGTCACATCGGTCTGCTTGCCGCTCGTGGGCATCCGCGCATTATCGCCCCAGGACGGGGTCCTCGCGCCTAATTCCCGTTGAGGAAATTGACGATGTCGGTGTAGTAGTAGACGATCGTCAGCCCGATCACGACGCCGCCGACGATCAGCGCGGCGAGCACGAAGAGTGAGAGGAAGCCGGCCGCGGCCTTCTCCCAGACCCGCCCGTGAGCGCTCAGCGCCGGGGTGAGGATCAGCAGGACGAAGGTGACCAGGCAGATCAGGCCAGCGCCGGCGAACAACCAGTACTGGTTGCCGAGGTTCGTCAGGGCGTAGATCACTGCTTGAGAGTTTGGCGCACTTGCGTGATGACAAGTGCTGTGGCCCCGCAGAATGCGAAGCAAGCCGCGCCCAGCGCCCACCCCGCGGAGACGTCGCTGAGGTAGTGGACGTTGAGATAGACGCGCGAGAGCCCGATCAGGACGGTCAGCCCGATCCCGGTCGCGACCACGGCGCTCGCCTGCGCCATCCCGGGCCGCAGGCGCAGGACGATCGTCACCGCCAGCCAGACGTAGAGCACCGAGTGGGCGGCGTGGCCGCTGGGGAAGGAGGAGCCGTGGGTGTCGACCAGCGGGTCGTCGGGCCGCGGCCGGTCGGTCGCGTCCTTGATCTCGAGGAACCCGATCGAGCTCAGCGTCATCCCCGCCAGCAGCACCCCGACCTCCGCCCAACGTCTGCGCGCTGCCAACAGCACCGCGCAGACCGCGGTCAGGCTCCAGGTCCAGACGCCGCTGCCGAGGAAGGTGATCACCTTTGAGACCGCCAGGAGGGCGCCGCTGTGCAGGTGTTCGACGATTTCGAAGGCGGTTTCATCGCCGGGGGTCGGGCCCGGATCGCGGTCGATCAGGACGACGTAGGCGATCAGCACGAAGAGCGCGACCGCGAGGGTCGCCATCAGCGAGGTGAACTCGAGCCCGAACGTGCCGCCCGGCGTCACCCGGTTCCAGAGGAACCGCAGCTGCGGCCGGTAGCGGCGGCCCAGCTCCAGCAACCAGCGCGTCGAGCGGTGCTCCTCCATCCAGCGCACGGTCCGCTCGCGGTTCTCGGGGACGCGGAAGAAGCGGGTCAGCCAGACGGTGCCGACGACGATGACGATCAGCGTGCCGAGCAGGAGAGCGCCTTTGGCGGCGTAGTCGGCAGCAGCCTCGATGCTGCGCGAGAAGATGTAGCCGACCATGATGTGGGCGGTCGCCCAGAGGCCGGTGCCGAGGATGCTGTAGGGGACGAAGGCGCGGTAGCGCATCCCCGAGCTGCCGGCGATGAACGGGGCGAAGGCGCGGACCAGGCTGATGAAGCGGCCGAGGAAGATCGTCTTGCCGCCGTGGCGGGAGAAGTAGTCCTCGACTTTTTCGAAGCGCTCGTGGCTGACCCCGAAGCGCGGCCCGTGCTTGAGCACGAACTCGCGGCCGAGCCGGCGGCCGAGGAAGAAGCTGGTCGTGTCGCCCGCCCAGGCGCAGAACCAGGCGATCCCGATCAGCAGGTAGAGGTCGATCGCGCCCTGGCCGGCGACCGCGCCGCCGAGCGTCATCACCGTCTCGCCGGGGACGACGAGGCCGACGAAGGCGCCGGTCTCGGCGAAGGCGAGGACGCCGACCAGCAGGTAGGTCCAGGCGCCGAGCGTGTTCGAGATGTCTTCGAGCAGGCCCTGCAGGTCGATGCTGCCGAGCTCCTGGCTGACCAGGTAGTAGCCGAGCGCGACCAGCGCCGCGGCCGGGATCAGCAGCAGTTTCTTGCGGCCGCCCCCCTGCTCGCCGGGCATCCTCACGGCGTCACCTCGAGGGGCGGCGCGGCGCCGGCGGCGCAGACGATCGCGTCCTCGCGGCCGATCGCCGCCGCCGCCGCCGAGGCAGCGGCGAGGTCGGCGAACAGACCGACCGCGGTCGGGCCGGAGCCGCTGAGGATCGCGACCGGGGCGCCGGCCTCGCGCAGTTGCTCGAGCGCCTCCCCGATCGCCGGGCGCAGCGAGCGGGCCGGCACCTCGAGGTCGTTGACAAGCAGCTCCGGGTAGGCGAGCGGCGAGGCGCCGGCCCCGGCCGTCGTCCGCAGCCGCGCCGCCAGCTCGGCGAGCTCCCCGGCGGAGCGGCCGACCCCGAGCCGGTCGGCCTCGCGGAAGACCTCGGCAGTGCTGAGGCCGCCCCCGTCCGGCAGGAGGAGCGCGGCGTGGGACGTCGGCGCCGGCAACGGCTCGACCAGCTCGCCGGCGCCCCGCACCAGGGCCAGCGCGGGACGCAGCTGGGAGGGCACGTCGGCGCCGAGCCCGGCGGCGATCGCCGGCAGCTCGGCGACTTCACCGGCGGCCAGCCGCAGGACCGCGGCGGCGTCGCCGCTGCCACCGCCGAGGCCGGCGGCGACCGGCACCCGCTTCTCGATCTCGACCCGCAGCGGCTCCCGCTCCCAACCGGCGGCGCGCAGCGCGGCCAGCGCCCGCGCCGCCAGGTTCTCGCCCGCGACCCCGGGGCAGAGCACCTCGTCGCGCTCCGCTGGCTCGACAGTGATCAGGTCGGCGAGCGCCAGCGGCTCGAACAGCGAGCAGAGCTCGTGCAGCCCGTCCGCGCGGGTCGGGCCGAGGTAGAGGCAGAGGTTGAGCTTGGCGGGGGCGTGGAGGCGCATCGGGTGGCGGCCCGGGTCAGGCGTCGGCCCGGAGCTTGGCCGAAAGGTTGGCGAAGTCCTCGGGGGAAAGCGCCTCGGCGCGAATGCCGGCGTCGAAGCCGAGCTCCTCGAGGGCGGCCCGGGCGGGGCCCAGCGAGCCGGGACGCACGTGCTCGAGCGAGCGAGCGAGCGCCTTACGGCGGTGGGCGAAGGCGGCGCGGACCAACTCGCGGGTCGCGTTGTCGGCGGCCGGGCCGGTGCGGCGCAGACCGAGGATCGCCGACTCGACCCGCGGCCGCGGCTTGAACACCGCCGGGTCGACCTTGCGGATCAGCTCGACCTCGCAGGCGAGCTGGACGAGCACGCTGGGCGAGCCGTAGGTGCGGCTGCCCGGAGCCGCCCGGAGCCGGTCGGCGATCTCGCGCTGGACCATCACCGTCCAGCGGCCGAGCGAGGGCAGCTCCGCGATCGTCCGCAGCAGCAGCGGCGTCGCCACCGCGTAAGGCAGGTTGGCGACCATCGCGGTCGGCGGCGGCGCCAGCGCGCCGAGGTCGGCCTTCATCGCGTCGCCCCAGTGCAGGTCGACGTTCGCTTGCGACATTAGGCCGGTCAGAGCCGGCTCCAGGCCGCGATCGATCTCGATGCAGTGGACGTGGGCTGCCACCGGGGCGAGCCGCTCGGTCAGCACCCCTTCCCCCACCCCGACCTCGAGCACCACGTCCTCGGGAGCCAACCCGGCGTCGCGGACGATCGCCGCGAGGAGGTTGGGATCGGCGAGGAAGTTCTGGCCGAGGCGGACCACGCCGCCCTGTTTACCAGCCGAAGAGGGCGCGGGCGTTGGCCTCGACCGTGCGCTCCAGCTCCGCGTAGGAAACGCCGCGCTCGGCGGCCACGACCTTGGCCGTCTCGACCACGTTGGCCGGCTGGTTGCGCTTGCCGCGCAGCGGCTGCGGCGCCAGGTAGGGCGCGTCGGTCTCGACCAGGATCCGGTCCTCCGGCACCTTGGCCGCGGCGAAACGCAGCTCCTTCGCGCTCGGGTAGGTGACGTTGCCGGCGAACGAGCAGTACCAGCCGCGCTCGGCGGCGTCGGCGACCCGCTGCGGCGCCGAGAAGCAGTGCAGGATCACGGTCTGGCCGGCCGCCCGCTCGTCGAGCGTCGCGAAGATCTCATCGACTGCCTCCGTCGTGCCATCGGGATCGCGGGCGTGGATCACGATCGGCAGATCGAGCTGCCCAGCGACCTCGATCTGGGCGGCGAAGGCGCGGCGCTGGTCCTCGGGGGCGGCGGTATCGCGGTAGAAGTCGAGCCCGGTCTCGCCGATCGCCCGCACCTTCTCGTGCGCGCCGAGCCGCAGCAGCTCCGCCGCCGCCGCGTCGTCGAACCCGGCCGCGTCGTTGGGGTGGCGACCGACGCTGGCGAAGACGCCGGCGTGGCGCTCGGCCTGGGCGATCGTCGTCGCGTTCGACTCCTCGTCGAGCCCGATGCTGAGCATCCGCCCGACGCCGGCGCCCTCAGCGGCGGCGACCAGCTCGGCCTCCTCGCCGTCGCAGAGGAAAAGGTGGGTGTGGGAGTCGATCATCGGCGCTGAGCCTACTCAGCGATCCCATTAGCCTTCTCGCAGTGGGGGACTTCGCCGACTACTACCGGGAGATCTACGTGCGCGGGCTGGGCGGCGAGTCGCCGTCGATCCCGGTCGCGGCGGCCGAGCTGGAGGAGCGCGCGGTGGCGACGATGGAGCCGCGCACGGCCAGCTACGTCGGCGCCGGGGCGGGCGCCGAGGAGACGATCCGGGCCAACCGTGAGGCCTTCCGCCGGCGGCGGATCGTGCCGCGGGTGCTGCGCGACGTCTCCAAACGCGAGCTCGCCGTCGAGCTGCTGGGGACGGCGATGCCGGCGCCGCTGCTGCTCGCGCCGATCGGGGTGCAGCGGATCGTCCATCCCGACGGCGAGCTCGCCACCGCCCGCGCCGCAGCGGCGCTGGGGGTGCCGATGATCGCCAGCACCGCCTCCCACTTCACGCTGGAGGAGATCGCCGCCGCGGGCGGCCCTGAGGCGCCGCGCTGGTTCCAGCTCTACTGGGCCGACGACAGGCCGCTCGTCAAGAGCTTCCTCGAACGGGCCGAGGCCGCCGGCTACGGGGCGATCGTGCTGACCGTCGACACCTTCATCCCCGGCTGGAAGCCGCGCGACCTGCAGCAGGCCTGGCTGCCGTTCCTCGAAGGCGTCGGCGTCGGCAACTACTTCCAGGACCCGGTCTTCCGCGCCGCGCTCGAGCGGACGCCGGAGGAGGACCAGGGCGCCGCCACCGGCCACTTCCTCGGCCTGCAGGCGAACCCGGCACTGTCCTGGGACGACCTCGCCTGGCTGCGCGAGCAGACGGCGCTGCCGATCGTCGTCAAGGGGGTCCAGCACGCCGACGACGCGCGCGAGGCGGCGCGGCGCGGGGTCGACGGGATCGTCGTCTCCAACCACGGCGGCCGCCAGGTCGACGGCGCGGTCGGCTCGCTCGACACGCTGCCGGCGATCGCCGAGGCGGTCGGCGCGGAGCTGACGCTGCTCTTCGACAGCGGCGTGCGCAGCGGCAGCGACGTGCTGAAGGCGCTGGCGCTCGGCGCCGACGCCGTCTGCCTCGGCCGGCCCTATATCTGGGGGCTGGCGCTGGAGGGGCAGCAGGGGGTCGAAACGGTGCTGAAGATGGTCCTCGCCGAGCTCGACCTGACGATGGCCCTCTGCGGCCTCACCCAGCCGTCGGAGATCGGGCCGGACCTGCTGGCGGAATGATCAGGAGTCGATCTTCGGGAACAGCGCCGGCGTGCGCTCGACCCGCTGGCCGCCGGGACGGGAACCGAGCTCGGCCAGCTCGCGCCCCGGTTCGGCCAGCGCCGCGAGCAGCGTCTCGGCCGTCGCCGGCAGGTAGGGGACGAGCAGCAGGGTCGTCACCCGCAGTCCCTCGACCAGGTTGTAGAGGACTTCGTCGAGCCGCTCGGGATCGGCCTCGTCCTTGGCCAGGGCCCAGGGCTGGGTCTCCTCGACGAAGCGGTTGAGGCGGCGGACCAGCTTCCAGATCTCCTCCAGCGCCTGGGTCAGCTCGGCCAGGTCGAGCAGCTCGCGGAACCGGCCGACGGCGCCTTCGAAGTCCTCGGCCAGGGTCGCGTCGACCGCCGCCTCCGGCACGACCCCGTCGCGGTAGCGGTCGACCATCGCCAGCACCCGGCTGCCCAGGTTGCCGTAATCGTTGGCGAGCTCGGTCTCGTAGCGGGCCTCGAAGCCGGCGGTCGAGATCGATCCGTCCTGGCCGAAGCTGACCTCGCGGAAGAGATAGAAGCGCAGCGCGTCGGCGCCGAAGCGGTCGATCACCTCGAACGGGTCGAGCACGTTGCCGAGGCTCTTCGACATCTTTTTCTCGCCCATCAGCAGGAAGCCGTGGATCACCATCCGCCGCGGCAGCTCGTAGCCGGCGGCGAGCAGCAAGGCCGGCCAGATCACCGCGTGGAACTTGAGGATGTCCTTCGCCATCACGTGCAGCGAAGCCGGCCAGTAGCGCTCGGTCAGGTCCTCCCCCTCGCGGGCGAAGGTCAGCGCGGTGACGTAGTTGAGCAGCGCGTCGAACCAGACGTACATCCGCTGGTCGGGGTCCCAGGGCAGCGGCAGCCCCCACTTCAGGGTCGGCCGCGAAAGCGAGACGTCTTCGAGTCCCTGCTTGATGAACGAGACCGCCTCGTTGCGGCGGAAGTCGGGGACGACGAAGTCCGGCTGCGCCTCATACAGCTCTTCCAGCTGCGCCTGGAATGCGGAGAGACGGAAGAACCAGTTCTCCTCGCGCACCTTCTCCAGGGGGATCTCGTGAATCGGGCAGGTGTTGCCGGGGCCGAGCTCACGCTCGGTTTTGAAGTCGGCGCAGCGCGGGCAGTACCAGCCCTCGTAGGTCCCTTTGGTCACCCAGCCGTTGTCGTAGACCCGCTGCATGATCCCCGCGACCGCCGCTTTGTGGCGCGGGTCCGAGGTGCGGATGAAGAAGTCGTTGGTGACGTCGATGATCGGCATCAGCGCTTCGAACTTGGCCGCGTTGCGGTCGGCCAGCTCCTGCGGCGTGATCCCCTCCCGCTCGGCCGCCAGCTCGATCGGCTCGCCGTGCTCGTCGGTCCCGGTGAGGAAGAACACGTCCTCGCCCCGCTGGCGCATGTGGCGGGCCAGCACGTCGGCGGCCATCGTCGAGTACGCGTGCCCGAGGTGGGGCTCCGCGTTGACGTAATAGATAGGGGTCGTGAGGTAGACGCTTTTTCCGGCCATCGGTCAGCGCCACGCTACAGCCCCGCGCGCGAGGACCGGCCATCGGCGGCGGCTAACTCAACCGGTGCCGTCGAAGAGGTCGCCCGGCGGGACCTCGAGGCCGCGCGCGAGCTTGAAGATCGTCTCCAGCCCCGGTTTGCGCTCGCCGGCCTCGATCCGGGCAACGGCGGTCTGGTGGATTCCCGCCGCCCACCCGAGCTGCTCCTGGGTCAGTTCGCGACGCTCCCGGAGCCGCCGTATGTTTGCAGCGAACCTCGCGTGCTGACTCTCGGGCATCGGGGCACTTTCGCGGCGCCCCGCCGCTGGTTACCTGCCAAACTGTCATAAGGTTATCCCTTTCGTTGACGAGCGACAGGGGGCTGAATTGGAAGGTGGCGACGGGAGAGAGAAGTACCGGCTCGCGAGGGTCCGGGGGGAAGAGCTGCGAGCGGAGCTGGTGGCGAGACTGAGCGCCGGACCGCAGACCGCCGACGACCTCCTGGCCGCGATCGACCGCGAGGACGTATCGCTGTCGGAGGTCGCCTTCCAGCTCGAGCGGCTGCGAAGCGAAGGCCGCGCGACCGGGGCCGCCGGCGAGCCCTACGAGCTGACGCGAGGGACTAGGAGGGCTTAGCGCCGCGCCTCGCGCCCGGTCAGCGCTTTGTAGAGGTCGTTGGCGCGGGTGCCGGTGAGGGCGGCGACGACGGAGGCGGCGGCGCGGGGACGGGCGCCCGACTGGACCAGGTGGCGCAGCGCGTCGACCGCGAAGCCGACGTCTTTGTCCTGGGTCGCCGACTCGGTCGGGCCGATTACCAGGACGATCTCGCCTTTGACGTCGCCGCGGAAGCGGCGGGCGAGTTCGCCGAGCGAGCCGCGGGCGACCTCCTCGTGGACCTTGGAGAGCTCGCGGCAGACGGCGGCTTCGCGGTCGGGCGCGAGCTGGGCGAGGGCCGCGAGGCTCTCCCCCACCCGGCGCGGGCTCTCGAAGGCGACGACCGTCTCGGTCGAGCGCAGCACCCGCTCCATCTCCCCCGCCCGGCGCGGCAGGAAGCCCTCGAAGCGCCAGCGGTCGGTCGGCAGGCCGGAGGCAACGAGGGCGACTGGGACGACCGAGGGCCCGGGCAGGACGGTCACCTCGAGGTCACGCTCGATGCAGCGGTGGATCAGCTTGAAGCCGGGGTCGGAGATCGCCGGCATCCCCGCGTCGGAGACCAGGGTGACCGTGTCGCCGCGCTCGATCCGCTGCGCCAGCTCGGTCGCCCGGGCCGCTTCGTTGCCCTCGTGGTTGGAGATCATCCGCGGCGCCGGCCGGATCTTCAGCCGGTCGAGCAGGGCGCCGGTCCGGCGGGTGTCCTCGCAGGCGATGAAGTCGGCGCCGACCAGCGCCTCCCGCATCCTGGGCGTGACGTCGTCGAGGTTGCCTATCGGGGTCGGGCAGACGATCAGGCGGCCGGGCATCAGCCAGCGCCTCGCTCGAGTTCGGTCCGCGCCAGCGCCGCGGCGCCGATCATCCCGGCGTCGTTGCCGAGCGTCGCCGCCAGGATCGGCGTCGCGTTCATCGGCCGCAGCGCTCGTTCGCGCAGTTCGCGCCGGACCGGGTCGAGCAGCAGGTCGGCGGCGGCGATCACGCCGCCGCCGATCACGATCGCGGCGGGCTGGAAGATGTTGGCGAAGCTCGAGCAGGCGACCCCGAGCCGGCTGCCGATCAGCTCGAAGACGCCGATCGCGGTCTCATCGCCGGCAATCGCCGCCTCGGTCACCGCCTTGCCGTCGACGGTCTCCCCCGCAGCCAGGACCTTGCCGAGCGCCGAGTCCGGCGCGGATTCGGCCGCCGCCAGGCCCTCGCGCCCCAGCGCCGTGCCGGAGGCGAGCGCCTCGACGCAGCCGTGGTTGGGGCAGTTGCCCTGGCAGGGCGGGCCGTCGGCCTGGATCACCGTGTGGCCGAGCTCAGCCCCGGCGCCGGTCGAACCGCGGTAGACCTCGCCGCCGAGGATCAGCCCGCCGCCGATCCCGGTCCCGATCGTCAGCATCACCACGTCGGCCTTGCCCCTGGCGGCCCCGTAGAGACTCTCGGCGAGCGCCGCGACGTTGGCGTCGTTGTCGACGAAGACCGGCAGGTCGACCCGGGCGGAGATCAGCTCGCGGATCGGCAGGTCGGCGATCGGCAGGTTGACCGCGCCGACCGCGAACCCGGTCTCCTGGTCGATCGTCGCCGGAATCCCGAGCCCGACCGCGACAGCCTCCGGGCAGCCTTCCCGCGCCTCCTCGATCTCGCGGACCAGGAGCTCGACCAGCTCGTCCTCGCTCTGGCCGGTCGAGGCCTCGCGGCTCTCGGAGAGGATTTCGGTCCCCGCCATCGCGCCGACGAGCATCTTCGTGCCGCCGAGATCGACGCCGATCGTTTTGGCCTCGCTCACCGGCGCTAGGCTAGCCGTCCTTCGCCTCCAGAGGCGCCTGCGCGGGTTTTGCGGAACTTCGACCGTCTATTTTGTTTCGTTCTCGATGCCCGACGATGGCGAGCAACGGCCGTCGGGACCGCCGGACTACAAGGTCTATCGGTCCCGCAAAGGCCTCTTATCCCGACTGAGGTCACCAGACCTCTCCCGCTTGAAGGGCGGGCCGAAGCCCCCTGGCAAGTCGCCGCGGGCCGGCGGCGACCCGAGCGGGGACGGCCGCGCCCCGGGCCGGCGGCGGCGCGTGCGCAGCGCCGGGACCGGCGGGCGAGTCACCCCGAAGCGGGTCCTCAAATGGGTCGGACTCGCCGCTTTGGGCTGGATCTTGCTCAGCCTGCTCGCCTTCGGCGTCTCCGCCCAGCTGCAGTCGTTCAAGCTCTCGGGCGAAGCGAGGGAGACGCTGCACGGCAACCCGTTCCTGCTGTTCAGCCCGCAGACGATCCTGGTGATCGGCACCGACGCGCGCCCGCCCGGCACCGACGACGGCGCCGGCTCCTCCGAGAAGTGCTTCGAACAGCAGTCGAAGGGCGAGAAGCCGCATGACCCTTGCGAAGCTGGCGAATTCCGCGCCGACACCCTGATGCTGATCCAGGCCGGCGGCGGCGCTTTCCGCAAACTCTCGATCCCCCGCGACGTCTTTGCCGAGATCCCGGGCCAGGCGCCGGAAAAGATCAACGCCGCCTACTCCCACGGCGGCGCAGCGCTGCAGATCAAGACCGTCGAGGATTTCCTCGGGATCGAGATCGACCACGTCGCGATCATCGACTTCACCGGCTTCGAAGACCTGATCGACGCAGTCGGCGGGGTCGAGGTCGACGTGCCGGTGAAGCTCTGCGCCGACATCTCCGGTGGCGCCGGCGGCGGCCAGGGCGGCCAGTCGATCCGGCTGCACAAGGGGACGAACACCCTCAGCGGCGAAAAGGCGCTCGCCTACTCCCGCGTCCGCAAGCCGAGCGAATGCCCGGGGACCGGCGCCAGCGCCTTCTCGCTCGGCTACGACGACCTCGACCGCGCCAAGGCTCAGCAGGCGGTGATCAACGGAATCAAGGACCGCCTCACCGACCCCCTGCGCATCCCCTACAACTTCGTTAAGGGCCCGATAATCGGCTGGGAGGCGCCGAAAGCGTTCGTCTCCGACATGGGCTTCTTCACGATGCCACAGCTCGTGCTCGCCGCCGGAATCGGCGGCAGCGGCGACACCGAAGTCCTCTGCGGCGACCTCGCCAAGTCAGGTTGCAGCCTCGACGGCCCCGAAGGCTCGATCGAAGTCCCGGAGGAAGTCCGCCGCAAGGCGGTCAAGAAGCTGCTCGACGGCTAGTCGGCGGAGGCGGTCGCCTTCGACTCGCTCTTGGAGGAGTCGCTGGAGCCCGAGTCGCTCGACCCGGAGTCGGAGGACTTCGTGTCCCCGGAGTCGTCGCTTGAGGAGGCGGCCGCGCCCTTCTTCTTCTTGCCGTAGTCGGTGTTGTAGAAGCCGGAGCCCTTGAAGTGGACCGCGGGCGAGTGCAGGACCCTGACCGCCGGGGCGCCGCACTCCTCGCATTTGGTCAACGGCTCCTCGCTCATCCGCTGCATCACGTCGAAGACGTGGCTGTTCTCGCATTTGTACTCGTAGATAGGCACGAAGTGCGGGATTATCGCAGCCGCTACCGTTCAGCTCCTCATGGGCAGCACCGAGCAAGAGACGGAGCGCACCGAGGTGACGATGGAGGAGATCGTCGCCCTCTGCAAACGGCGCGGCTTCGTCTTCCCCTCGTCGGAGATCTACGGCGGCGTCGGCTCGACCTACGACTACGGCCACTACGGCGTCCTCCTGAAGAACAACGTCAAGGCCGAGTGGTGGCGGGCGATGCTCCAGGAACGCGACGACATCGTCGCGCTCGACTCGGCGATCATCCAGAGCCCGAAGGTCTGGGAGGCATCCGGGCACCTTGCCGGCTTCTCGGACCCGCTCGTGCAGTGCCTCGGCGACTGCAAGAAGCGCTGGCGCGAGGATCACCTGCGCGAGGCGGTCGAAGCCGAGGGCGGTGACCCCAACGCGGAGGTGCGCTGCCCCGAGTGCGGCGGCGAGCTCTCCGAGCCGCGCCAGTTCAACCTGATGTTCGAAACCCACGTCGGCCCGGTCGCCGAGCAGGGCTCGACCGTCTACCTGCGCCCGGAGACGGCCCAGGGCATCTTCATCAACTTCAAGAACGTGCTCGGCTTCGCTCGTAAGAAGCCGCCCTTCGGGATCGCCCAGATCGGCAAGTCCTTCCGCAACGAGATCACCCCTGGCAACTTCATCTTCCGCACCCGCGAGTTCGAGCAGATGGAGATGGAGTTCTTCGTGCCGCCGGCCGACGCAGAGCGCTGGTACCGCGAGTGGATCGAGCTGCGCGAGCGCTGGTACACCGACCTCGGCATCCGCCCCGACCGCCTGCGCGTCCGCGCCCACGACTCCGACGAGCTCTCCCACTACTCCTCGGGGACCAGCGACGTCGAGTACTTCTTCCCGATCGGCTGGTCGGAGCTCGAGGGGATCGCCAACCGCGGCGACTTCGACCTCAAAGCCCACGCCACCCACTCTGGCGAGAAGCTCGAGTACTTCGACCAGCAGACCAAAGACCGCTACGTCCCGCACGTGATCGAGCCGGCGGCCGGCGCCGACCGCGCCACCCTCGCCTTCCTCGTCGACTCCTACGAGGTCGAGGAAGTCGAGGGCCGCCAGCGCACCGTGCTGCGCCTGCACCCGCGCCTCGCCCCGGTCAAGGCCGCCGTCCTCCCGCTGGTCTCCAAGGACGGGCTGGCCGAGAAGGCGCGCGAGGTCTTCGCCGACCTGCGCCGCCGCCTCCCGGCCGAGTTCGACGAGGGCGGCTCGATCGGCAAGCGCTACCGCCGCCAGGACGAGATCGGCACTCCCTGGGGCATCACCGTCGACCACCAAACGATGGAGGACGACACCGTCACCCTGCGCGACCGCGACTCACTTGAGCAGACCCGGGTCCCGATCGCGGGCCTCGGCGACCTCCTGGTCGGCAAGCTCGAAGCGCCCTGGACCAGCCCGAAGCTGGGCTAGCCGCAGCCGCGGTCAGTCGACCGAGACGTCGATCTCGGTGATGCAGTGTTGCGGCCGCGAGTAGGAGGTCGTGCGCCAGTCGCCGTCGTGGAGGGTCACCTCGGTGAGCCTGTGCAGCGGAAGGCAGCGCCAGTCGCCGCCCGGCTCGAGGCCACGGCTGCTGTAGCCGGCGAACTGGAAGAAGAGCGCCCGCGGCTCGCCGTCGCGGCTGCCGAGGACGTGCGGGCAGAGCTTGCGGGGACGACCGTCGACGAGGGCGTGGACCCGCTTGCGCTCGACCACGGCGCGGTGGATCAGGGCGTAGACGTCCATCGACCCTAGCCGCGAGCCCGTTCAAATACACGCATACCGTGTAGTAGAGCGGGCTCGCGCTCACTGGAGCATCGTCAGCTCGGCCAACTCGGTCGAGGCGACGATCTGAATCGAGGGCGCGAGCGCGCCGATCACTGCCTTCGCCTTCTCGGCGCAGAGCTCGGAGTCGGCACCGAGCACGCGGGGCGCTGGCTCCGGCGGCGAGCAGGCGACGCAGACGTCGGTGCCGAGCTCGAAGCCAGCCTCGGCCAGTGGCCGCACGAGGAGGTCGCGGGTGGCGCCGACGTAGCCGACCGAGGTGAGCACGATCGTCTGACCGCGCCGGGCGTGCCTGCAGACCGCCGCGCAGGCGGCGTTCAACTCGGAGAGGTCAGGCTGGTGGGGCTCTTCGTCCGCGGTCGGGACACAGACCAGAACCGCGTCGGCCTCGGCGAGCCGTGCCTCGTTGGACAGATCGATGCCGAGTACCTCCATGCCCGTCCGCTGCAGAGCGGCCGCACTCCGCAGCCCGACGTCGCCGAGCCCGAGCACGGCGATCAGCGGCGGCCGCTCGGAGGGCCGCATGCCCGCTGGAGTGCGGTCGATCCCGCGGGGGATCTGCGCCGAGTCCATTGTCTCCCGCAGAAGCGTGTTCACGAACAAACCATTCCTTGGTCGATCAACGAACCAGAGTGTCGATCTTTTCCGAGCGGCGGCCCCGATCCGGGGTAGGGTCAACCGACCCAGTTCACGAACCAGATCGGGGAGAAACGACGATGGCCTACGAGATGCAAATCCGCGGCACCCAGAGCGAGGTGAAGGTGCGCAGCCCCTGGGCCGCCGCCCTGCTGCCGATCATCACGCTCGGCATCTACCACCTGGTCTGGTGGTACAAGATCAACAAGGAGCTGAAGGAGTACGGCGAGGCCAAGGGCTACGACCTCGGCCAGAACCCGACCAACTCGGTCCTCGCGCTGTTCCCCGGCGGGATCATCATCATCCCCGCCCTGATCACCTACTGGCGCGGCACCAAGCGAATCATGGGCGCCGCCAAGATCGCCGGCAAGGAGCCGGTCAACGGCTGGATCTCGATCATCCTCTACGTGCTGATCGCCCCCGCCTTCTGGGCCTACCTGCAGGTTTCCCTCAACCACATCTGGGAGCAGGAAGCCGACCCGCTGCCGGGCCAGGCAGCGCCGCCGGCCAGCGACACGATGCCGCCCCCGGCCCCCTCGGCGGGCGAGACCCCGCCGCCCCCACCGCAGGCTTAGTACACATCCTTGAGGTCGCAGTTAAATCCGCATAGCGGCAACAACTGCGACCTCACGATGCGATAGGCCGCTCTGGAGCGCTTAGTCGGCCCTGAGTTGACAGCTGCCTTCGATTGGACATAGCTTTCGGTCCGCGATGGCAGACTCCACCGAAGCCGACCAGCCGGACACCCCAGAGCCTCCAGTTCCGGAGCCAGAGGGACCACCAGAGCCCGAAGCCGCCTCCGGTCCCTCCGCGGGTTGGTATCCGGACCCGAACGCCGGCGGCGCAAACCTGATGCGGTATTGGGACGGCGACGCCTGGACCGACCAGGTTCAGGGCGGGAGCGAAGTCAGCGCCACCCACCGGACGGCCGACGAACGCAAGGTCATTCTCTCCCAGCAGCTCCAGACGGCGGCGGCACGCGGCCTACGCATCGAGTCCCAAAGCGACTTCCAGGCCGTACTCGTGGAGGGCAAGCCCGTCAACCATGTGCTGCACGCGATCCTCACGATCTTCACCTGCTTGCTCTGGGGAATCGTCTGGGCGATCATCGCCGCGACCGGCGGCGAGTCGCGGCAGATGGTGGTGGTGGACGAATTTGGCAACGTCCTTTGGCAGAACCTCGGCAAGGCCTAGCGCCGCCGCCGCGGGAGCCCTCCTGGTCAGCGCGGCGCTGGCCGTTGCGGCCCGGGACCCCGCTGTCGGCAGGCCGTTGGTGGTTGGAGGCCGGCCCTTGCCTGACCTCTGCCCGATTCACCGGGCGACCGGTCACAACTGCCCGGGCTGTGGAATGGCTCGCGCCTTTGTGTTTCTGTGGCGTGGCCGCCCGCGGCAGGCGATCAGGTCAAACCCTGCCGCACCCTTCGTCTTCGCCGCGCTCATCTGGCTCGCGATCGAGCCGGTGCGTACACCCAGGCGGCGGCAGCTCATTCCAGCGCCAGTCCCAACCCTCAAACCCACGGGAGCGAGAGACAGATGAACTTCGGTGAAGCAGTAAGCGACGGGCTCTCGAAATACGCGACGTTCAGCGGACGCTCCTCGCGCTCCGCCTATTGGTGGTGGACTCTCTTCACGGTCCTCGTTTTCCTTGGCGCGACGATCGGTGACCGCGCTATCAAGACCGAAGTGATTAGCGGCCTCACCTCGCTCGCGCTCTTGATCCCCAGCATCGCCGTTATGGTGCGCCGCCTTCACGACGTGGACCAGAGCGGATGGTGGGTACTGATCGGGCTCGTCCCGCTCCTCGGGTTCATCATCCTGATCGTTTTCGCCTGCCTCGATTCCAAGCCGCCAAACAAGTACGGTCAGGGGCCTGACGGGAAGGGCGATTTGACCGCGATGTCCGCCCTCGGGCAGACGCTTCCGCCGCCGCCTCCGCCAGTGGTCCAGACTCCGCCGCCGAGCGAGATGCCACCGCCAGCCCCTTCGCCTGGAGACACGCCGCCACCCCCGCCCCCACCGCAGGCCTAGTCAGCTGCCGAGGAAGCGCTCGACGGCCGCGGCTTCGGCGTCGAGCGCTTTCCCCGCCGCCTTGGTCAGCTTCTCCAGCGGTTTCAGGGTGACCTTGCCGGCGGCGTAGCCCCAGGTCGCGACGGCGCGGCCCTTGACCAGGGCGAAGGGGCGGAAGATCCCGTTGTTCGTCACCAGGAGGTTGTGCGGGCCGATGATGTCGGCCCGCGAGCACCAGCCGAGCAGCAGCGGGTCGAAGGCGCCGAGCAGCAGCGGGCCGGGGAGCGGCGCCGGCTGCGGCCGCCGCTTCAGCTCGACCAGACCGTCCTCGCGCTGCTCCAGCTCGGCGGCGATCGCGCTGAGCCCGGCGCGGGCGTCGCGCAGCGGCAGCCCCGCCCAGCGGGCCAGGTCGCGATCGTCGGCCGGCCCGTGCCCGACCAGATAGCGACGCGCCAGCTCGGCCAGCGCCGCCTCACGATCGACTGCCGGCTGCGGCCCGAGCCAGTCGCGGGTCAACGCGTAGGCATGTTCCCTGCCGACCATCGGCCCGCGCACGGCGACCCCCAGCACCGCCGCCCGAAACAGCAGGTGGACGACCGCCTGCCCCTCGGTGGGCACGCCCGCGGCGTCGAGCCGCTCGCGCAGTTGCGCCCTGGTCAGCGGTCCCTCATCGGCGAGCGCCGCCTCGATCGTCTCCACCCCGCGCTCGGCCGCCGCCGGCGTCATCCCTTCCTGAGAGAGCCGGGTCGCGCTGGAAGTCATCAGGGGCGGCGTGGTCAGCGCCTGCAGCCACGGGTAGTCCTCGCTGCGGACCAGGTGCAGAGTGCCGCGGTTCAGCCAGGTGATCAGCAGCGAGCGCTCCTCGGTCAGCGCCCGGTCGACGTCGGAGGCGGCGGCTCCCTCGGTGCGGGCCCGCACCGCCAGCCGCGCCCCGCGCGGGTCCTGCCCCTGGACTGCGAGCAGCCGCTCGGCCACCTCGACCGGCCCGCCCAGCGGCGTCCCCGCCAGCCCCTGCGCGAGCAGTCGCGCCGCGATCGGAGTCGTCCCCGCCATGTGACCATGTTCGCGAAACCGCCGGAAACGAGCTCGGCGGCCTCAGCGCGCTCGCCGGCGCGGCCGGGTTGGTGCTCATGCGGCGGCGCGAACGCGCGGCGTCAGCGGCGGCCGCCGCGGAACATGTTCCGCATCCGGTCCATGAAACCGCCCTGGCCGAGGTCGCCCGGACCGATTGAGATCGAGCCGGGGTTGGCGCTCGGCTCCGGCAGCTCCGCCGCCTCAGCGGCGTCGATCCTCAGCACCACGCCGCGTTCGTAGAGGGCGGCGACCTCGGGTGCGTCGACGAACTTGTGGCCGCCCGGCCGGTTCGGCGTGGTGTCGAAGATGATCCCGTCGAACATGTCCGCCTCGCGGGCCGAGAGCACGCGGACCACCGTGCCCAGCTCGACCTCGTCGCTCGAGTACACGGGCACGCCCTTGTCGACAACCAAATAGGAAGTCGGCTCGCCGAGATCCATCATCGCGGCAGCGTAACCGAGTGGCCCCGCCTAGACTGCCGCCCAGGGAGACTCTTAGGGGAACGGAGGAAGTATGGGGCTGAACTTGGCATCGATCGTCACCGAGTCGCGCGCGCGGGTGCCCGACAACGCCGCGGTGCGGCTCGGCGAGCTGGAGCTGAGCTACGCCGAGCTCGACGAGCGCAGCGCCCGGCTGGCGACTCTGCTCGGCGCCCGCGGCGTCGGGCCCGGCGACCGGGTCGGGGTGATGCTGCCCAACGTCCCCGAGTTCCTCATCGCCTATTACGGCGTGCTGCGCGCCGGCGCGATCGTGGTGCCGATGAACGTGCTGCTGAAGCGGCGCGAGATCTCCTTCTACCTGGGCGACTCGGGCGCCAAGCTGCTGCTCGCCTGGCACGGCTTCGCCGAGGAGGCCCGGGCCGGGGCCGAGGAGGCCGGGGCCGAGCTGATCGAGGTCGAGCCGGCCGGGTTCGCGGCGCTGCTCGCCGAGCACGAGCCGACCACTGGGCTCGCCGAGACCGAGGAGTCCGACACCGCGGTGATCCTCTACACGTCGGGGACGACCGGGAAGCCGAAGGGCGCCGAGCTGACCCACGCCAACCTGCACCGCAACGCCGACGTCTCCTGCCGCACCACCTGCGAGATCGCCGCCGGCGACGTCGTCCTCGGCTCCCTCCCGCTCTTCCACTCGTTCGGCCAGACGGTGAGCATGAACGCCTCGCTGATGGCCGGCGCGACGCTGACCCTGGTGCCGAAATTCGACCCCGGCGAGGCGCTGGCGACGATGCAGCGCGACGGCGTCACCCACTTCTACGGGGTGCCGACGATGTACGGGGCGCTGCTCCACCACCCCGAGCGCGAGAGCTACGACACCTCCGCGCTGCGCACCTGCATCACCGGCGGCGCCTCGATGCCGGTCGAGGTGCTGCGCGGCTTCGAGGACGCCTTCGGCGCAATCGTGCTCGAGGGCTACGGGCTCTCGGAGACCTCGCCGGTCGCCTGCTCCAACCACCCCGACGGCGAGCGTCTCCCCGGCTCGATTGGCAGCCCGATCGAAGGGGTCGAGATGAAGGTCGTCGACGAGAACGACGCCGAGGTGCCGCAGGGCGAGGTCGGCGAGATCGTGATCCGCGGCCACAACATCATGAAGGGGTACTGGCAGCGCCCCGACGCGACCGCCGAGGCGATGCGCGGCGGCTGGTTCCACTCCGGCGACATGGCCCGGGTCGACGAGGACGGCCGCTTCTTCATCGTCGACCGCAAGAAGGACCTGATCATCCGCGGCGGCTACAACGTCTTCCCGCGCGAAGTCGAGGAGGTGCTCTACGAGCACCCGAAGATCCGCGAAGCGGCTGTGGTCGGCCTGCCCCACCCCGAGCTCGGCGAGGAGGTCGGCGCCGCAGTGGTGACGATGGAGGGCGAGGAGCTGCTGCCCGAGGAGGTCAGCGAATACGTCAAGGGCACCCTCGCCGCCTACAAGTACCCGCGCGTGGTCTGGTTCCTCGACGAGCTACCCAAAGGCCCGACCGGGAAGATCCTCAAGCGCGAGATCGAGCGCCCCAGCGCCTGAGCCTGTCGACTTTGTTCGGCCTGCCCGAACAAAGTCGACAGGAAAGAACTGGCTGCCCAGCCAGTTTCGCGGTATCCTCATCCCCAGCCGACTTCTGCACCAAAAGGAGACAAGATGAGCGTCGCCGCCCAGAGCCTGATGGACAACATCACCTACGAGGATCTCTACAAGCGCTGGGAGCAGGGCAACTGGAGCGCCTACGAGATCGACTTCTCCGAGGACCGCAACGGCTGGCAGGCGCTCAGCGACATCCAGCGCCGCTCGGCGATGTGGATCTACTCGATGTTCTACTACGGCGAGGACCGGGTCGCCGACACCCTCGCCCCCTACGTGACCGCGGCCCCGACCGAGGAGCAGCAGTACTTCCTCGCCACCCAGCAGGTCGACGAGGTCCGCCACTCGGTCTTCTTCCACCGCTTCTTCAAGGAGGTGATCGGGGTCGGCGGCGAGTCGGTGCAGCAGACGCTCTCCTCGACCCTGCCGCAGCTCAACTGGGGCTACCGCGGGATCTTCGACCGCCTCGACCGGATGGCCGAGGAACTGCGCAAGGACCGCTCGGTGGCGAAGTTCGCGCAGGCGATCACCCTTTACCACCTGATCGTCGAGGGCAGCCTGGCGCAGCCCGGCCAGCACTTCATCGAGGACTTCTTCGCCTCCGAAGAGACGATGCCCGGGTTCAGCGCCGGCATGACCAACGTCTCCCGCGACGAGCAGCGACACATTGGCTTCGGCGTCAAGGTCCTCTCCGAAATCCTCGGCGAGGGCTACCCCGGCTGGGAGGAGAACCGCGCCGCCGTAGTCGAGCTGCTGCGGGAGGTTCTCCCCTACGGACCGGCCGTCTTCTACCCGCCGAACATGGACCGCTCCTACACCGATTGCTACGGCTTCTCGCTCGAGGACATCTTCGCCTTCGGGCTCAAACTGATCCGCCAGCGCTGGCGCACGATCGGATTCCCGACCGAGGAGATGCCGCCCGGCACCTTCCCCTTTGACCCCGAGGCGAGCGAGGATGAGATCGCCGTCCGTCAGGTGAAGATGATGGAAGCCGGCATCCTCGGCCCGCCCGACGGCCCGCCGCCCTCGACCGACCCGGAGATGCAGCGCATCTACTTCGACCTGATCACCCGCGTCGCCGACCCGGCCGCCGCCAACGGCTCACCGCTCGTCTACCAGTGGCGCTTTACCGACGCCGACCCCTGGCACCTGATCATCGACAACGGCTCGACCCGCGCCGAACCAGGCGAGGCCCCGAGCCCGACGGTGACGATCGAGAGCAGCTGGGCCGATTGGATCGCCCAGGGCAAACCTGACGCCAACCAGCTGAAGATGCTCCTCCAGCGCCGCATCCGGCCCAAGGGCTCGATCCGCGAGCTGGCTCGGTTGCGGAAGGTGTTCAACGGTTAGACGGACGGTGAGGGAGGGTCGGGTACCACTCCCCCGGAGGCCGTCGCGCAGCTGAGCGCGCGCCGGAGGCGCAACCGAGCCCCTCCTGAGCCTCCGTGAGAGTGGTACCCGACCCTCCGACCCAGCGGTCGCGAATCGAACAGCTTTCGCTCGTGCCTAGCTGATGGGGGGACGGCGGTCAGCCCAGGGACGGGCGGACTCGATTTGGGCGGCCAGCGAGAGCAGGGTCGACTCGTCGCCGGGGCGGCCAATCACCTGGATCGCGGTGGGCATGCCGTCGGCGGCGAACCCCATCGGCACCGACATCGCCGGGTTGCCGAGGTGGTTCCAGGGGATGCAGAAGGGATAGAAGCGGCTCATCCCGAGCACGGTGTTGAGCGCGCCGCGGCCTTGCCAACGGCGGACCGGGATCGCCGTCCCGCCCATCACCGGCATCACCAGAACGTCGACGTGGTCGAAGATCGCGTTGACCCGGCGGCCGTCGCTTTCCTTGCCCTTCAGCGCCGCCTGGTAGAGCTTGTCGGGGAGCAAGTCGCCGAGCTTGCCGAAGCCGCGGGTGCGGCGTTCGAGCCGCTCGGGATGCGGGACTTCGGCGACCGAGTCGGAGACGCCGCGGAGGAAGCGGGGCGCCATGTTGTTGCCGATATTGCCCCAGTCGGGATCGCGCTGGCTGACCTCGTGGCCGAGCGATCCCAGCAGCTCGGCGCCGTCGGCAACCGCCTGCTTGACGACGTCGCCGACGATCGGCGGCGCCATCGCGCGCGGCGCCGCGGTCGACCAGGCGACGCGCAGCCTCCCCGGGTCGGTCTTCGCCGACTCGACGAAGGAGCGGGCGGGCGGCGGCGGGGCGCCGGGCTCGGCCGAGCCGCCGGAAACGATGTCGAGCCAGAGCGCCGTGTCGAGCACCGAGCGGCTGACGCAACCCGCCGCGCTGAGCCCGTGCCAGCCGTCGAGGTCAGGGGCCAGCGAAACGCGGCCCCGCTGCGGCTTCAAACCGAAGAGCCCACAGGAGGCGGCCGGCAGCCGGATCGAGCCGCCGCCGTCGGCGGCCGAGGCAATCGGCACCAGACCGGCGGCGACCGCCGCGGCCGAGCCGCCGCTCGATCCCGCCGGGCTGCGCTGAAGGTTCCACGGGTTGCGGGTGACGCCGTAGGTCGCCGACTCGGTAAAGCCGCAGATCGCCAGCTCCGGCAGCAGCGTCACGCCGACGATGATTGCCCCCGCCTCGCGCAGGCGGCGGACGATCTCGGCGTCCTCGCGCGCCGGCTCGGAGAAGGCGTCCGTGCCGAACGTGCAGACCTCGCCGGCGATCGCCAGTTCGTCCTTGATCGCGATCGGCACCCCGAGCAGCGGTCGCTCCTCCCCCGCCTTCAGCCGCGCTTCGGCCTGCTCGGCTTCGAGCAGCGCCCGCTCGGCGAAGACCTTGCGGAATGAGTTCAGCTCGGGATCGAGTCGGGCGATCCGGTCCAGGGAGAGCTCGACGAGCTCCCGTGGTGAGACCTCTCCGGCCCGCACCATCTCCGCCTGCCGCCCCGCCCCCGCGAAGGCGACGTCCTCTCCCACCGCCGTACTGGCCATGCAGCCAATCCTATGCCTTGGCGGGCTCCGGATCGGTCTCGAAGCTGAGATTCGGCAGGACGCGGTCAAGCCAGGCGGGCATCCACCAGTTCCACTCGCCCATCAACTTCATCGCCGCCGGGACCAGGATTAGCCGCACCAGGGTGGCGTCGAGGGCGATCGCGACCGCGCAGCCGAGGCCGAGCTCCTTGATCGAGGGCACGCCGGTGAGGATGAAGACGGCGAACACGCAGGTCATGATCAGCGCCGCCGAGGAGATCGTGCGGGCGCTCGAGGAGAGGCCCTCGGCGACGGCGCGTTCGTTGTCCCCGTGGAGCATGTAGCGCTCGCGGATCCGCGACATCAGGAACACCTCGTAGTCCATCGAGAGGCCGAAGACGACGGCGAAGATCAGCGGCACGTTGATCGTGTCGAGCGCCCCCTGGCTTTCGAAGCCGAGCACGCTGTCGAACCAGCCCCACTGGAAGACGGCGACGAGGACGCCGTAGGCGGCGCCGATCGAGAGCAGGTTCATCAGCACCGCCTTCAGCGGCAGGACCAGCGAGCGCAGCATCACCATCAGGACAACGAAGCTGAGCGCGAGGACGAAGAGGATGATTTTCCACATCGAGCCGCTGACCTGTTCGCGGACGTCGAAGCCGCGCGCGGTCTCGCCGCCGACGGCGACGCTCGCCGCGGCGCCCAGCGCCGTCTGCGGTGCTTCGGCGCGCAGCCGCTCGACCAGGGCGATCGCCGCGTCGGACTCGCTGCCGGCGCTCCGAGGTGAGCTGGATCAGGGCGCTGTCGCCGCCGTAGACCGGCGGCGACGCCGAGCTCACACCCGGCGTCCGGACCAGGTTCCGGGAGTAGCCGAAGGCCGCCGCCTGCTCGGCCGCGGTCGGCGGCCCGTCGAACGTGGCGACGACCTGGATCGGGTCGGTGCCGCCGCCGAGCTCCTCGGAGGCGAGTTCGTTGCCGACCCGGACGTCGGAGTCCTTGGGGAACTGGGCGAGCGCCTCGGTGCCGGTCTCCATCGAGAGCAGCGGGCTGGCCAGCACCAGCAGCACCGCGGAGACGGCGATCACCGCGGTCCACGGCCGCGCCATCACCCGCGCCGTCCACTTCTCCCAGAACTCGCTGCGGCCGGTGGCGGCGACGGCGGTCTGCTCGGCGGTGCGGCGGCGGTAGAAGCGGCGCTTGAAGAAGCCAGCGACGCGGCCGACGATCCCGCCCGGCATCACCCGGTCGCCGAGCATCGCGATCAGCGCCGGCAGCAGAGTGGTCGCGGTGAGGATAGAGACGGCGACGACGGTCATCGCGCCGAGCGCCATCGAGCGCAGCGCCTGGTTGTCGACCATCCAAAGCCCGGCCAGGGAAATGATCACGGCGATCCCGGAAAAGGTCACGGCCAGCCCCGAGGTCGAAAGCGCACGGGCGCGCGAGTCGCGCTTGCTGAGGCCCGTCTGGCACTCCTCGCGGTAGCGGGCGAGGATGAAGAGGGAGTAGTCGATCGCGACCCCGATCCCGATCATCGAGGCCATGTTGGTGACGAAGACCGAGGTCGTCATCTGCAGCGAGATGAAGTAGATCAGCGCGCCGGTGACGAGGACGCTGACGAAGCCGAGGGTCAGCGGCAGCGCCGCCGCGGCCAGCGAGCCAAAGACGACGAGCAGGATCAGGGCGACGATCGGGAAGCCGCTCGTCTCCGCCTTCGCCAGGTCTTCCTTGGAGATCTCCTGCATCCCGGCCCAGATCGTCGGCTGCCCGACCAGGTAGGGCGTGACCCCGCCCGCGGCGGTGCCGGGGTCGAGGTCGGAGCGCAGTTCGGCGGCCGAGTCGATCAGCTCATCGGAGGACTGCTGGCTGCGCAGCGGCAACAGCGCGAAGCCGGTCTCCTGCAGTTGCCGGCGGCCGGCCAGCGCCGCGGCGGGCGGCAGCGTCACTTCCTCGATCCCGGCGACCTCGGCGCGGACCCGGGTGACGGCGGCGGCGCGCTCGGCCGCGGTCGCGCCCGGCGCCGCCTGCAGCGCCACTGCGATCCCGTCGGCCTTTTCGCCGAACTCGTCCTGCAGCGATTCGCTGACCGCCTGCGACTGGCTGCCAGGGACGTCGAAGCCGCCGCCGGTCAAGTGCTCGGTCTGTTTGGCGGCGAACGGCAGTGCCGCGAGCACGATCACGACCCAGATCCCGACGACCCACCGCCGGCGCCGGCCGAGCACTGCCGCAAGTCGGTTCATCGCGTCTCGCATGATCCGAGCGCGAGCCTCTCCGACCGACCGGTCACCGGTCTGTGCGCGCCGTCACTTCGTGACGAGCGTCACGCGTACGCGTCGGTTCGCGATCGCGCGAACTACTCGGAGATCAGCAGGTAACGGGCGCTGGCCGAGCCGGCTTCGAGGGCGCCGGTGTTGTCGCGCTCGGGATCGGAGAGCGTCTGCAGCGCGAAGCCGTCGCCGAGCGCGAAGAGGTAGGAGACGACGGCCTCGGCGCGGAAGCGCAGTTTGAGGATGCCCTCGGCCTCCTTGGCCTCCAGCACCTCGGCGACGTGCGAGCGGGTGCGCTCGAAGAGCTGACCGACCTCGTGCCGGATGTCGGGGTTGCGACGGCCGGCGCTGAACAGCTCGTAGAGGAGGAGGAAGTAGCCGGGATCGTTCTCGATCATGTCGGTGAGGCTGGAGACGAGCCCGTCGAGAACGTCGTCGACAGTCGTCGCCTTTTCCAGCATCTCGTCGAGGCGGGCGACGCGCAGCTCGGTGTCGCGGCGCACGACCTCGATCAGCAGCCGCTCCTTGGTCCCAAAGTAATAGTGCAGGAGGCCGCGGCTGACCCCGGCCTCGCGGGCGACGTGCTCGAAGGTCGAGCCGGCGGCGCCGCGCTCGGCGACGGAGTCGCGCATCGCGTCGACGATGCGCTTCGCCTTGTCGCCGCTCAGCTCTCGCTCTTTGGGTTTGGTCGCTGCCTCCATGTATACAGGCAGTCTAGGAGAGTGGGCGGGCGAACCCACCCTCCCTGCCGTCAGGAACCGTTGATCGACGTCGTGGAGGAGTACTCGAACTCCTCTTCGGCGCCGAAGAGCGCGTCGAGCACGGCCTTCCGCGCGCCCTCGCTGAGGACCAGGGCGAGCGCCGCGCCGGCCAGCGCCAGCAGCACCACCTTGCCGAGGCGGCTCTTGCGCCGCTTCGGCTTCTGCAGCCGCTCGTTCGCCTCCTGCAGCAGCTCGGCGGTCTTCCTCATTTCCTTCTGGACCCGCTTGTCAGAGGTCACTGCCTTGACCGGGCTCTTGCCGTTGCCGGTGGCGCGGCCGTAGGCGTTCTTCGCCGATTCGAAGGCCTCGCGAAGGTTGTCGCGCAACTCTTCGTCCTCGATCAGCCGCTGCACGTAGGGGTTTTCGCGGGCGGTCTCGTAGATGTCGGTGGCGCGGGCGGCCTTGGTTTTGCTCATTCCCTCTCCTCACTGGATTCCGAAGCGCTCCTGGCAGGATAACTCGCAACTCGCCAACGCACAGCTACCCGGGACCGACGCCGTCAAGCAGTACGCCATTGGTCCGGAAGTCGAGCGGCGCGCGGCGCAACTCGCGCAGCCGCAGCGGCCCCAGGCCCGGCTGGGTCTGCCGGTAGCGGCGGACGAAGAGCCGGCCGTCGCCTTCGCGGCCGCTTTCGCGGAAGCCCGGGCCGAGCATCCGGCGCGGCGGCGGCGGCGCCTTGCCCTCGGAGACGAAGACGATTTCGCGCGCCATCCAGTCATACCGTTCGGCTGGTTTGATCATGAAGGCGTCGTCGTCGAGCTCGTAGCGGAGCGGCGCCAGGCCCAGCGTCCAGGTGACCATCGCCCGCGGCGCCTCGGCTTCGCCGAGCCGGCTGGCGACCGCGCCCCAGTCGGGCCGCTGCAGGTCGGGCGAGAAGCTCGCGTAGAGCGCAGAAGCCGAGCGAGTAGGCGAGCAGGCCGGCGGCGAGCACCGTGCCGAGCCGCCGCGCCGCCGGCAGGGTCAACCCGATCGCGACCACGAGCAGCAGCGGGACCAGCGCCGCCATCATGTTGCGGGCGAGCACGAAGTCCTTGCCGCCGGGGAGGACGGCGAGCGCCACCGGCACCCCGATCGCCGCGGCGCCGACCAGCAGCGGCCGCAGGGCGGCGCGGCGTTCCGGGCGACCGCCGCGCCAGAGCAGCAACGCGAAGGCAGCGAGGCAGAAGGCCAGCGGCACGCAGGCGAACGCCGGCTGCTCCGGCTGGCCGATGATGTCCGCCGTCTCCCCGGTGAGGAAGGTTGCCGCGGTTTCCCAGAGCCGGTGGCCGAGCGTCAGGTTGCCGATCCATTCGGCGTGGCCGTAGGACATCTGGTGAATCGCCAGCGGCAGCAGCAGGGCTCCGAAGCAGCCGAAGACCCCGAGCCCGACCCAGCTGGCGCGGCGCCGGCGGCGGGCCAGCAGCACCGCCTCGACCAGGAGCGGGAAGATCGCGAAGTAGTGGGTGGCGATGGCGAGCCCGGAGGCGACACCCCAGAGGACGAAGTCGCGCCGCTGGCCGTTGCGCAGCGCCCGCAGACAGAAGAGCAGGGAGACCGCGCAGAGCAAAGTCAGCAGCGCGTAGGCGCGGGCCTCCTGCGAGTACCAGAGCAGCATCGGGTTGACCGCGACCAGGGCCGCCGCGAGCAGGCCGGTGCGACGGCCGCGCAGCTCGGCGCCGAGCAGGAAGGCGACCGGGATCGTCGCCGTCCCGGCCAGGGCCGAGAGCGAGCGCAGGCCGAACTCGGCGGTGCCGGTGAACTGAGTCCAGAGCCAGGCGAGCGCGTAGTAGAGCGGCGGCGCCGACTCGCTGTAGCCGACCACGTCCATGGTGCGGAAGAAGTCGGGTTGCAGGACACGGCTGGCGGTCACTACCTCGTCGTGGTGGTAGCTCTGCAGGCCGAGGGTCGCGAAGCGCAGCAGGGCGCCGAACGCGGTCATCCCGACGACGATCCAGAAGACGCGCGAGCGTTCGCCAAGCGCCTCCCGCGCCCCCTGCACGAGCGCCGCCGGACCGCCCCTGCGTAGGGTTGCCGCCTCCACCGCTAGTCCATCCCTAGGAGAGGGCCACGTCGAGCGCCTTGGAGACCTCGTCGACGAAGACGAACTCCAGGCCACCGAGCTCGTGCTCGGGGATCTCACCGACGTCTCCCTGGTTGCGCTCCGGAACGATCACCCGCTTGATCCCGGCCCGCTGCGCCGCAAGCGACTTCTCCTTGAGGCCGCCGATCGGCAGCACCTGCCCGGTCAGCGTCACCTCGCCGGTCATCGCGACATCGTTGCGAACCGGCCGGCCGCTGATCAGCGAGGACAGCGCGACGGTCATCGCGACCCCGGCCGAGGGGCCGTCCTTGGGCACCGCCCCCGCCGGGACGTGGACGTGGATGTCGTGCTCGGCGAACCACTCTTCGCCGAGCTTCGGGGCGATCTCCGCCCAGTGGCCGCGCACGTAGGAGAGCGCCGCCTGCGCCGACTCCTTCATCACGTCGCCGAGCTGGCCGGTGATCGTCAGCTTGCCGGCGCCCGGCATCGCGGTCGCCTCGATGAAGAGGACGTCGCCGCCGGTCGGGGTCCAGGCGAGGCCGGTGGCGACGCCCGGGTCCTTGGTGCGGCGGCGCTGCTCGGCGAAGACGCGGCGGCGGCCGAGCAGCTCGCGCGCGCGTTTGGCCGAGACCTTGACCTTGCGCTTCGGCCTTGCCCTCGGCGACCTCGCGCGCGACTTTGCGGCAGATCGTGCCGATCTGGCGCTCGAGGTTGCGGACCCCGGCCTCGCGCGTGTACTCCTCGACGATCGCTTTCAGGGCCGCGTCGGAGAACTCGATCTGCGACGGCTTCAGCCCGTTCGCCTCGATCTGGCGACCGACCAGGTACTGGCGGGCGATGTGGACCTTCTCGTCGAGCGTGTAGCCGGCCAGCTCGATCGTCTCCATGCGGTCGAGCAGCGGCCCGGGGATCGTGTCGAGCACGTTCGCGGTGGCGATGAAGGCGACGTCGGAGAGGTCGAACTCGAGGTCGAGGTAGTGGTCGCGGAAGGAGTCGTTCTGGGCCGGGTCGAGGACCTCGAGCATCGCCGAGGCGGGGTCGCCGCGGAAGTCGGCGCCCATCTTGTCGATCTCGTCGATCATGAAGACGGGGTTGCGCGAGCCGGCGTCGCGCAGGGCGCGGACGATCGTCCCGGGCAGGGCGCCGATGTAGGTGCGGCGGTGACCGCGGATCTCCGCCTCGTCGCGCACGCCGCCGACCGAGATCCGCTCGAACTTCGCGGCCCAGCGCCTTCGCGATCGATTTCCCGAGGCTCGTCTTGCCGACCCCGGGCGGGCCGACGAAGCAGAGGATCGGCCCCGGCGAGTCAGGGTTCAGCTTGCGCACCGCCAGGTACTCGAGGATCCGGTCCTTGACCTTTTCGAGGTCGTAGTGGTCGGCGTCGAGTACCCTGCCGCGCGTGCTTGATGTTGAGGTTGTCCTCGGTCTCGGCCGACCAGGGGAGCTCGATCAGCCACTCCAGGTAGGTGCGGATGACCCCGTGCTCGGCCGCGGCGGGCGGCAGTTTCTCCAGCCGCCCTAGCTCCCGCTCGGCCGCTTTCAGCGCGTGCTCGGGCAGGCCGGCGGCCTCGATCCGCTCGCGCAGTTCGCTCGCTTCAGCCTGCTGCTCGTCCCCGTCCCCCAGCTCGTCCTGGATCGCTTTCAGCTGCTGGCGGAGGAAGAACTCGCGCTGGCCTTTGTCGACTTCGGACTGGACCTGGGTCTGGATCTGGGTGCCGAGCTGAACGACCTCGAGCTCGCGGGCGAGGATCCGCGAGAGGTGGCGCAGCCGCTTGGCGACGTCGACCTCTTCCAGCAGCTTCTGCTTCTCCTCGACGCCGATCCGCAGCGAGCCGGCGATCAGGTGGCCGAGCGCTGCCGGATCGTCGATGTTGGCGACCGCGAGCTGCAGCTCCTCCGGCAGGTAGGGGATCTGCTCGACGATCTCCGAGAAGGTGCGCTGGACGTTTCGGGTCAGCGCCTCGAGCTCGGCGCTCGGCTTGCTGACGTCGGGCAGCTCGGTGATCCGCGCCAGCAGGTACGGGCGCTCGGACACGTAGTCGACCGAGCCGGACCCGCTGGGTCGCCTGGACGAGGATCCGCAGCGAGCCGTCGGGGATCTTGACCATCCGCGCGACCACCCCGGCGACGCCGACGTCGTAGAGATCGTCCGGCCCCGGCTCCTCGTTCTCGGGGTCGCGCGAGGCGACCATGACCAGCATCCGGTTGTCGCCGAGCACGTCGTCGACGAGCTGGATCGAGCGCTCCTGGCCGACCGCCAGCGGGGTCAGCGAGTCGGGGAAGGTGACCGAGTCGCGCAGCGGCAGGACCGGCAGCGCGTCGGGCAGTGGCGCGCCGGCGCGCAGCAGCTCCTCCGCGTCGAGCGGCGATTCGACCACCTCGAGGACCGGGGCGCCCTCCATCAGGATCGGCCCATCAGGCGCCGCGGCCGATCGGCACCCGGTGGGTGGTCTCTTCGGGGTCGCGCAGCGGCAGCTCGATCCGCAGCATGCCGTCCTCGTAGGTCGCGCTGGCGCGCTCGGCGTCGACCTCGACCTGGAACTCGACGACGCGGCGGAAGGGGCCGGAGGGGATCTCGACCTGCTGGTAGACGCGCCCCTCGGTCTCCTGCACCGGCCGTTCGCCGACGACCGCGAGGTGGCGGCCGCGAGACCTCGATCCCGACCTCGCTCAGGGAGACGCCGGCGAGGTCGACCTTGACCACGGCGCGCTGCGGCTCGCCGCAGTAGTAGACGTCGACGTTGGGTGAGAAGCCGGTGGTGCGGCGGCTGACGTAGCGGCCGCGGCCCCAGGCGTCGCCGAGCATCTGGTCCATCTCGCGGCGCATGCGGGCGAAGTCGGCGAAGAGATCGCGCTGGGGCATCGCCGGGAAAGCTAGCCCGCCGAGCGCAGGAGGGCTAGGCGGCCTTCTGGGCCGCCCAGCGCGGCGCCCGCATCAGCAGCACCGGCTGGCGGGGCGGGACCAGGCCCTCGGGGCGGTTCGGCCGGAAGGTCGCGCAGGGCTCGTTCAGCTCGAGCGCGCAGAGCATGTTCTTGTGGAAGAAGCAGTCCTCGCAGGTGGGCGGTTTGGGCTTGCGCGGCATCGGCTCGCGCATGGTGCCACCCAGGCACGCCGAAGCGTGAGCGACTACCCCGCAAATCCCGTGCCTCTTTGAAACAGCTTCGTGACATCTTCCCCGCGTCTTGCGAACGCGCCGGGATCGCGTCGCTAAGATCACGCCCGGATGGAGGCTCACTCGAAGCGCACCGAGAAGCTCGCGGCCTCGCCGCCGCTTTTCAAGAGCGAATTCCTCAACTTCTTCTCCCGCGTCCACCCGGCGATCCCGGCGGTGATCTTCATCCCGGTGATCATCGGCATGGAGTGGCTCGGGGCCGACCGCGGCTACGCGGCCTGGGAGCTGGTCCTGCTCTCGCTGGCCGGGATCGGGGTCTGGACCCTGACCGAGTACTGGCTGCACCGGCTGGTCTTCCACTGGGAGCCCGACAACGCCTTCGGCCGCCGCATGCACTTCATCATCCACGGCATCCACCACGACCATCCCAACGACAAGATGCGCCTGGTGATGCCGCCCTCGGTCTCGATCCCGCTGGCGGCGCTCTTCTTCCTCGCCTTCTGGCTGATCCTCGGCGACGCCGCCTTCCCCGTCTTCGGCGGCTTCATCCTCGGCTACCTCGGCTACGACTACACGCACTACTACGTCCACCACTTCGTCCCGAAGACGAAGTTCGGCAAACGGCTGCGCGAGCACCACATGCGCCACCACTTCCAGGACCACCGCTACGGCTACGGCGTCTCTTCGCCGATCTGGGACGTCGCGTTCCGGACCTTGCCGCGCAGCGCAAGAAGAGGATGCTCGGGGCGGACGGGGCCCTCCGCAGCTCCGTCGCGCAGCTTTATCTGAGCCAGAGCGCGTTGAACGGAGTCGCCCAGCCCCGTTAGACACGGTGCCTCAGCGATGGCGGGTGCGGCCAGCGCACGCTCTGAGCTGGGAAGTCGACTCGGAGCTCGACCCAGCTGCGCGACGCTTCAGGCGGAGGGCCCGCCTCCCGCCGCAACGCCAGCTCCAGCTCGAAGCGGCATCGGGTCGTCGAGCTGGTCGCCGAGGAGCTCCCAGGCGGGCGATGCGGTAGCGGGCGGTCTGGGGGTGGATGTGGAGCTCGGCGGCCATCGCCACCGCGTTGCCGTGGTGGCGGACGTGGGCGAGGGCCGTCTCCCGCATGCGCTCGCCGCGCTTTCGGGGTGAGGTCGTCGAACGCGGCCAGGCGACGGGCGGCGATCCGTGTCGTCAGCGGGCGGGCCTCGAAGAGGATCAGGTCGGCGAGGTGGTCCTCGGCGACCAGCAGGACCGGGAGCGGCCGAGCGAGCCGTCGGCGTCGGCCGCGAGCAGGGAGCGGGCCAGCGACCACGACGCAGCCGACGCCGTCGAGCTCGGCCGTGGGCCCGAGCACAAGCCGAGAGCTCGCCTGCCGCTCGAGCGATGGCCTCGCGACGGCCCGGGCCCTCGGGGTCGCCGAGCAGGATGCAGCCCGTGCCCGTCGAGGACGTGCCAGCGGCTCGGGCGGCAGCGCGGCGGGCGACGCCCGCCAGGTCGGCCTCGGCGCAGGCTGCGGCGGCGATCCGCTTCGGCAGCGTCCAGCCCGCCGCGCGCGCCGCGGCTTCGAGGTCGGCGGGCTCGGCCGCGGGCTCGGAGACGAGCAGCCGCGACCAGCTCCCGTCGGCGCCGACGGCGCACGTCCTCGACCTCGGCCTGGGCCTCGGCGTAGCCCTCGACCGAGTCGGCCGAGAGCTCGTCGATGTAGGCGAAGATCGCCTCGGCCAGCAGGGTCAGTGGCTCGGCCTCGAGCTCGGCGCGGCGGCCGGCGGCGGCGATCCGGCGCCAGGCGACCCGGGCGCCGACCCGGTAGGCGGCGAGCAGGGAGTCGAGCGGCCGCCCTGACCGCTGCTCGCCGCGGCCGAGCTGGACGTAGACCTCGCGGCCGGGCTCGCGACCGGCGTCGGGGTCGCGGATCACGGCGACGAACTGGAGAGCGCCTCGCCGACGCCGGTGCGGATCCCGCGCCCGAAGCGGCCCTCGAGCGGGCGCGCGTACTCGGGCACCTCGCGGGCGATCGTCGCGAGGATCTCCTCGGTGATCCCGGCGAGCTCGGGCTCGATCAGGTCGGCGACGTGCGCGGGCAGGCCCCGCCAGGGCTCAGACTCGACGGTTTTTGGCATCTATGCTGATAGATTTTAGCGCTGAGAAAGTGGCATAGCGACTAATACATATCGTCTTGCTCGGCGTATCTTGCTTGCAGATGGGCGAAATGACGACACTGGAGAAGGGCGTCAACCTCGGCGCCGTCGTCGTTCCCTTCGTCGCCACGATCACCGCGATCGTCCTCCTCTGGAACAGCTGGGTGACCGCGGCCGACCTGATCATCGCCGCGGTCATGTACGTGCTGACCGCGATCGGGATCACGGTCGGCTTCCACCGCCTGCTCACCCACCGCTCCTTCCAGACCTCGAAGCCGCTCGAATACACCTTCGCCGTCCTCGGCTCGATGGCCGTCCAGGGTCCGGTGATCGCCTGGGTCGCCGACCACCGCAAGCACCACGCCCACACCGACGAAGAGGGCGACCCGCACAGTCCCCACGTCAGCCCCGACGGCGGCGTGCACGGTGTCTTCGCCGGCCTCTGGCACGCCCACACCGGCTGGCTGATGTCGATCGCAGGGCCGGGCCGACTGGAAGAAGTACGCGCCTGACCTTTACGAGGACAAGGGCATGCGGTTCATCAACCGCCACTTCGGCTTCCTGGTCTACCTCAGCCTGGCCATCCCGGCGCTCGCCGGGTTCCTGGTCACCGGCACCCTGGTCGGCGCCCTGACCGGCTCTGCTCTGGGGCGGCTTCGTGCGGATCTTCTTCGTCCACCACATCACCTGGAGCGTCAACTCGGTGTGTCACTTCCTCGGCACGCGCAGGTTCGACACCGACGATCAGTCCACCAACGTCTTCTGGCTGGCGCTGCCCTCGCTGGGCGAGTCCTGGCACCACAACCACCACGCCTTCCCCCGCTCGGCCGTCCACGGCCTGAAGCGCTGGGAGCTCGACCCGTCGGCGCTGATCATCAGCACGATGGAGAAGCTCGGCCTGGCCCGCAACGTGATCCGGATCTCACCCGAGCGCCAGGCCGAACGCACGCGGTAACACAACACCTGTTGTAAGGGCATGAGGAAGCGGCCGATCGGATGGTCGCCGAAACCCTCTTGACCAATTCGTGCAGTCACAGTGAATGTGCGTATGGCACACTCACGGCAGCCAGGAAACGGTCACACAGGGACCCCCTGTTGGATGGAAAGGAAAAGATGCCCAGCAACAACGTGGTCGATGAGGCCCGTCAGCTGATCCAGAGTCGGCTGGCCGAGCTCGACGAGGAGCGCAAGCGCCTCGAGGGCGCCCTGAAGGAACTCGGTGGCAAAGTCACCGCCGACGCGGCCCCGGCCGCCCGCGCGGCAGCCGGCAAAGCCGCGGCCCCCAGTGGCGGCGCCGGCGGTGGGACCCGGAAACGCCGTAAACGCCGTGGCGGCACCCGCGCCGACCAGGCGGTGAAACTGATCGAGTCGCAGCCGGGCATCAGCGCCTCGGACGTCGCCAAGACGATGAAAATCAAGCCGAACTACCTGTACCGGGTGCTCGGCGACCTGGAGAAAGAGGGCCGGGTCAAAAAGGACGGCCGCCAGTACTACCCGGCCGGCTGAGCCAGCACCGCTTCGAGCTGTAAAAGGCCGGCCGCGAGGGGCCGGCCTTCTTTCATGCCTCGAGGAGGAGGCGGGCTAGATCAGCCCGAGCTGGGAGATCGCGTCGCGCTCCTCTTGGAGCTCCATGACGCTGGCGTCGATCCGCTCGCGCGAGAAGTCGGGGACCTCGAGACCCTGGACGACGCTCCACTCGCCGCCGGTGCACTGACACGGCAGGCCGCAGATGATGCCCTCGCCGATCCCGTAGGAACCGTCGGCCGGGACCGCCATCGAGACCCAGTCGCCCTCCGGGGTGCCGAGCACCCAGTCGTGGACGTGGTCGATCGCGGCGTTGGCGGCCGAGGCGGCGCTGGAGGCGCCGCGGGCGTCGATGATCTCGGCGCCGCGCTTGCCGACCCGGGGGATGTACTCGTCCGCGATCCAGGCTTCGTCGTCGACCGCGTCCCAGGCGCTGGCGCCGTCGACCTTGGCGTTGACCAGGTCGGGGTACTGGGTCGGCGAGTGGTTGCCCCAGGCGGTCATGTTGGTGACCGCGGAGACCGGCTTGCCGAGCTTGTTGGCGACCTGGGCGATCGCCCGGTTGTGGTCGAGCCGCATCATCGCGGTGAAGCGCTCGCGCGGTACGTCGGGCGCGTTCGACATCGCGATCAGGGCGTTGGTGTTGGCCGGGTTGCCGACCACCAGCACCTTGACGTCGTCGGCGGCGCCGGCGTTGATCGCTTCGCCCTGCGGCTTGAAGATGCCGCCGTTGGCCTCGAGCAGATCGGCGCGCTCCATGCCGGGGCCGCGCGGGCGGGCGCCGACCAGGAGGCCGACGTTGGTGCCGTCGAAGGCCTGCTTGGCGTCGTCGGTGATGTCGATCTTGCGGAGCAGCGGGAAGGCGCAGTCGTCGAGCTCCATCGCGGTGCCCTCGGCGGCCTTGATCGCGTCGGGGATCTCCAGCAGGCTCAGCTCGACCGGCGTGTCGGGGCCGAGCATCTGGCCGCTGGCGATGCGGAACAGCAGCGCGTAGCCGATCTGGCCGGCGGCGCCGGTGACGGTGACCTTGACGGGGGTGCTCACGAAATTCCTCTCCTCGGAGTCGGTGGTTTGGCGAGCCGAAACGTCTAGGCCATCGCGGCCTGCAGGTTCTCGTCGATCGAGGCCAGGAACTCCTGCGTGGTCTGGTACCCCTGGTCCCCGCCGACGAGCAGCGCGAGGTCTTTGGTCATCTTGCCGCTCTCGACCGTCTCGATGCAGACCCGCTCGAGGGTCTCGGCGAACTTCGAGACCTCGGGGGTCTCGTCCATCCGCCCGCGGGCCGCGAGGCCGCGCGTCCAGGCGAAGATCGAGGCGATCGGGTTGGTGGAAGTCGGTTCGCCCTTCTGGTGCTGGCGGTAGTGGCGGGTGACGGTGCCGTGCGCGGCCTCGGCCTCGACCGTCTTGCCGTCGGCGCTCATCAGCACGCTGGTCATCAGCCCCAGCGAGCCGAAGCCCTGGGCGACGGTGTCGGACTGGACGTCGCCGTCGTAGTTCTTGCAGGCCCAGACGTAGCCGCCCTCCCACTTCATCGCCGCGGCGACCATGTCGTCGATCAGGCGGTGTTCGTAGGTGATCCCGGCGGCCTCGAAGTCGGCCTTGAACTCGGCCTCGTAGACCTCGTCGAAGATGTCCTTGAAGCGGCCGTCGTAGCGCTTCAGGATCGTGTTCTTGGTCGAGAGGTAGACCGGGTAGCCGCGGTTCAGGCCGTAGCGCATCGAGGCGCGGGCGAAGTCGCGGATCGAGTCGTCGAGGTTGTACATCGCCATCGCGATGCCCGCCGCCGGGGAAGTCGTAGACGTCGAGCTCGACCGGCTCGGAGCCGTCCTTCGGGCGTGTAGGTGAGGGTCAGCGTGCCCTCGCCGGGGACGACCAGGTCGGTGGCGCGGTACTGGTCGCCGAAGGCGTGACGGCCGATCACGATCGGCTTCGTCCAGCCCGGCACCAGGCGCGGCACGTTGGAGATCACGATCGGCTCGCGGAAGATGACGCCGCCGAGGATGTTGCGGATCGTCCCGTTCGGCGAGCGGTACATCTCCTTCAGGCCGAACTCCTCGACCCGCGCCTCGTCGGGGGTGATCGTCGCGCACTTGACGCCGACGCCGTGCTTCTTGATCGCGTTGGCGGCGTCGACCGTGATCTGGTCGTCGGTCGCGTCGCGGCTCTCGATCCCGAGGTCGTAGTACTCGAGCTCGACGTCGAGGTAGGGCAGGATCAGCTGCTCTTTGATGAACGACCAGATGATGCGGGTCATCTCGTCGCCGTCGAGCTCGACGACCGGGTTCTTGACCTGGATCTTCGCCACCGGCGGGCGATGCTATCTACCCGGCCGCCTCGGCTGCGGCGCCGTCCCGTGCGCCTGGGAAGTGCCACAATCGGTACCCAATGGCAACCAGGGAGCGCCAGATCCGTTCGGCAACCACGAGGTCGCCAACCAGCCGCCGCCGCTGACCGACTACAACCTCTTCGAGACCGACACCGTCGCTGCAGCGAGGCGGTGCGCCGCGAGGGCGCCGAGTGGGCCGAGCCGCGGATCAGCCGCGGTCGGCGCCTACGCCGGCAGCGCCCACGCGCAGGAGCTCGGCCGCCTCGCCAACGAGAACGGTCCGAAGCTGAAGACCCACGACCGCTACGGCAACCGGGTCGACGAGGTCGAGTTCCACCCCGCCTGGCACGAGCTGCTCGGCGTCGCGGTCGAGCACGAACTGCACAGCTCGCCCTGGCGCGACCCGCAGCCCGGGCGCCCACGTCGCCCGCGGCGCCGCCTTCATGTGCATGTCGCAGGCCGAGGCCGGGATCGGCTGCCCGATCTCGATGACCTACTCGGTGATCCCCGCCCTGCGCGCCCAGCCCGAGCTGGCCGCCGAGTGGGAGCCGCGCTTCCTCTCGCCTCGCTACGACCCGCGCCAACGCGGCCGGCGCGCGGAGAAGCCCGGCGCCCTCGCCGGGATGGGGATGACCGAGAAGCAGGGCGGCACCGACGTGCGCGCCAACACCACCGTCGCCCGCCCCGTCAACGGCGGCGGCCCCGGCGCCGAGTACGAGCTGAGCGGCCACAAGTGGTTCATGTCGGCGCCGATGTGCGACGCCTTCCTCGTCCTCGCCCAGGCCGACGGCGGCCTCTCCTGCTTCCTCTTCCCGCGCTGGACGCCCGGACGGCGAGCGCAACCGCTTCCGCCTGCAGCGGCTGAAGGACAAGCTCGGCAACCGCTCCAACGCCTCCAGCGAGGTCGAGTTCGACGCCGCCTCGGCCTGGCTGGTCGGCGAGGAGGGCGCCGGCGTGCGGACGATCATCGAGATGGTCAACCACACCCGCCTGGACTGCGTGCTCGGCGGCGCCACCGGGATGCGGGCCGGGGTCGCGCAGGCGATCCACCACGCCTCGCACCGCTCGCGTCTTCGGCAGCCGTGCTGAGCGAGCAGCCGCTGATGCAGAACGTGCTCGCCGACCTCGCGATCGAGTCCGAGGCGGCGACGATCTCGGCCCTGCGGCTGGCCCGCGCCTACGACGAAGCGATCGCCGGCGACGAGGAGGCGGCGAGGCTGAAGCGGGTCGCCAACGCGGTGCTCAAGTACTGGATCTGCAAGCGGGCGCCGATGCACGCCGGCGAGGCGCTGGAGTGCCTGGGCGGCAACGGCTACGTCGAGGAGTCGGGGATGCCGCGGCTGTTCCGCGAGAGCCCGCTGAACTCGATCTGGGAGGGCTCCGGCAACGTCCAGTGCCTCGACGTGCTGCGGGCGATGATCAAGGAGCCCAGCCTCGCTGGAGGCCTTCTTCGCCGAGGTCGGCGAGGGCGCCGCGGCCGAGCCGCGGCTCGCCGCCTACGCCGCGGCGCTGCGCGCGGAGCTTCCCGGCGAAGTCGAGACGATCCGAGGCCCGCGCCCGCCACCTGGTCGAGCGGATGGCGCTGGCCCTGCAGGGCTCGCTGCTGGTCCGCTACGGCGACGAGGCCGTCGCCGACGCCTTCTGCGCCTCGCGCCTCGCCGGCGACTGGGGGCAGGCCTTCGGCACCCTGCCGGCCGGCGCCGACTTCGCGCCGGATCATCGAGCGCCACCGCGCCAGCGCCTGAATTTCAGCCGCCGGAGCCGATTGCGGCTACAGTTTGGCTAGGCAGCCAAACGGGTCGAATCATGAGGGGGCATTCCAGTGGAGAGCGGCACCGCGGAGAAGATCACTGAGGCAAACGGCAGCGCCAGCAACGGCGGCGGCGAGCCGAAGCAAATCGAGGTGCTGAACCCGGCCACCGGTGCGCTGATCCAGGCCGTGCCGGTCACCTCGCCCGAGGAAGTGGCGGCGACCGTCGCCCGCGTGCGCGCGAACCAGCCCGACTGGGAGGCGATGGGGATCGAGGGCCGCTACCACTGGCTCGGCAAGCTGCGCGACTGGATCCTCGACAACCAGGAGCGGATTCTCGACACGATGCAGCGCGAGACCGGCAAGGTCCGCGCCGACGCCTCCAACGAGCCCGTCTACCTGGCCGACATCATCAACTTCTACGGCGCCCGCGCGGCCAAGTTCATCGGCGAGGAGGCGGTCCGCCCCCACTCCCCCCTGCTCGCCTCCAAGCAGCTGCGAGTGCAGTACCGCCCGCACCCGGTCGTCGGCATCATCAGCCCCTGGAACTTCCCCCTGATCCTCTCGCTCGGCGACGCGATTCCCGCCCTGCAGGCCGGCGCCGCGGTGGTAATCAAGCCCTCGGAGTTCACCCCGCTCGGGATCGCCGAGCTGGCCGATGCCTGGAAGCACGAGATCGGCGGCCCCGACGTCTTCGACATCGTCCAGGGAGTCGGCGAGACCGGCGGCGCGCTGGTCGACAACGTCGACTTCATCCAGTTCACCGGCTCCGATAAGACGGGCCGCAAGGTGATGGCCCGCGCGGCCGAGACGCTGACCCCGGTCAGCCTCGAGCTCGGCGGCAAGGACCCGATGATCGTGCTCGCCGACGCCGACCTCGACCGCGCCGCCAACGCCGCGGCCTGGGGCGGGATGATGAACTCGGGTCAGATCTGCATGTCGGTCGAGCGGATCTACGTCGAGGAGCCCGCCTACGACGAGTTCGTCGCCAAGCTGACCGCCGAAGTCGGCAAGTTGCGCCAGGGGCCCGACGCTAGCGGCCACGACGCCGACGTCGGCGCGATGACCTCGCCGAACCAGATCGGGATCGTCGAGGACCACGTCGACGACGCGCTCGCGGCCGGCGCTCGCGCGCTGACCGGCGGCAAGCGCGTCGCCAGCGCCGGCGACTACTTCGAGCCGACCGTACTGGTCGACGTCGACCACTCGATGAAAGTGATGCGCGACGAGACCTTCGGCCCCGTGGTCGGGGTGATGAAGGTGCGCGACGCCGAGGAGGCGCTGCGGCTCGCCAACGACAGCCGCTACGGCCTCTCGGGCTCGGTCTTCGGCGAGAAGCAGCGCGCCGAGCAGGTCGCCCGCCGAGTCGAGTGCGGCGCCGTCAACGTCAACGACGTGCTGGTCAACTACTTCGCCTCCGACGTGCCGATGGGCGGCTGGAAGGAGTCGGGGATCGGCTACCGCCACGGCGAACCGGGGATCAAGAAGTTCTGCCGCACCGAGTCGGTCGTGATCACTCGCTTCGCCGGCAAGCGCGAACCGACCTGGTACCCCTACACCCGCTCGCGCCGCGGCCTCGTCGGCCGAATCGCCCAGGCGTTCAGCGCTCGGGACCTGAAGCGCCGCCTCGGCCGTCGCGGCTAAGGGACTTCATTAGGGGCGCGGCGGTGTAGCGGGGCGGGGGACCCTCCGCCTGAGGCCGTCGCGCAGCTGGGTCGAGCCCCGGGGGCGCAACTGTGGTTTCTCAGCCTCATTCGGAGGGTCCCCCGCCCCGCTCCAACGAAGGTTTCTGAGATGCCCTCACCGCGGGCGCCCTCGTCGAAGGGTGGATTCAGCCTGCTGCGGGTGGCTGGCTAGAGCAGATGGCTACCAAATTTTGGTGACGCGGGCTGTCTGAGGGGATTGTTGCTGCGATTTTTTCCATAGATAAACAAGTTCCTTGATAAATAAGCGCGATCCTCTTATGGTGGCGATTCGGCATTTGACGCGACCTTTTTAGGGAGAGGGAGCGACCCGTGGAATACGACGCTGCGACGCTTGAGCGCACGGCGAAAACATTCCGATCCGACATGTGGGGAACCGTTTGCGAGGACGCCGTCCTCGAGTGCGGGATCGTCCAAGCTTGGTTCGGACCGGTCCAGGTAACGCTGTTCGAGGCGCTACCCGACGACCCGGGCATGAACGTGGTCCTCGGCGCCGCCGAGCCGGGCGCGGTCGAGGACGGCCACCTGGCTAACGCGATCGCCTGGGCCGACGAGTTCGACGTCGGCTACCGGGTCGCGGTCGCCCGCGGCCGTCCCGGCACCGTCGCTGCCGAGTCCTACCTCAACCACCAGGGGTTCGAGCAAGGCCGCGGGATCTGGAAGTACGTCCGCGACGCCTCCTGGCCGGACCTACCGGGCAACCCCGCGATCACCGTCTGGGAGATCGGCGACCAGGACGCGGCCGGAGAAACGATGGTCTTCGACGCTGCGCCCGCGCTCGGCTTTCCCTCGAAGGCGGCGAGCCTGCTGTTCGCGCTGCCCCACCAGGAGCGGTGGCGGACCTACACGGCCGAGCTCGAAGGGCGGATCGTCTCCTTCGCCTCGATGCTGATCGACCACCGCGTCGCCCATATCGGGCTCGACGCGACCGTCGCCCCGGCCCGCGGTCGCGGCTGCAACCAGGTCCTGTTGCGCAAGCGGATCCTTGCCGCGATCGAGGCCGGCTGCCACACGATCTTCGCCGAGTTGAACGAAGGGGAGTCCGAAGGGGCCTCCGCCGGCGGTCGCAACCTCTTGCGGGCGGGTTTCGTTCCCGCCTACCGAAGCATGAACTGGCAGCGCCCTCGATAGCCTCTTAGGTTCATGAGCGAGCGCAATTACCTAGCCGCGGTGCGGGAGCGCGTCGTCGTCTTCGACGGCGGCATGGGCGCGACCCTGGAGCAGTTCGACCTCACCGAGGCCGACTACGGGGGGCTGCAGGGCAAATGCCACGAGGCCCTCGTCCTCAACCGCCCCGACGTGATCGAGGGCGTCCACACCTCGATGCTGGAAGCCGGCGCCGACGTGGTCGAGACCGACACCTTCCAGGGCTCGCGACTGAAGCTCGAGGAGTGGGGCCTCGGCGAGCAGACGCTGGAGATCAACACGAAGGCGGCCGAAATCGCCCGCAAGGCGGCCGGCCCGGAGCGTTTCGTCGCCGGCTCGATCGGGCCGACGGGATTCCTCCCGGCCTCCACCGACCCGACGCTCGGCGACATCTCCTTCGCGCGGCTTGCCGAGGTCTTCGCCGAACAGGCGACCGGCCTGGTCGAAGGCGGCGCCGACCTGATCATCATCGAGACGGCGCAGGACATCCTCGAGGTGAAGGCGGCGATCTTCGGCGCCCGCGAGGCGTTCGCGAAGACCGGGCGGCGGCTGCCGCTGCAGATCAGCGTCTCGCTGCTGCCCAACGGCGGCAAGATGCTGCTCGGCACCGACGTCCAGTCGGTACTGACGACGCTGACCGCGCTGGACGTCGACGTCGTCGGCCTCAACTGCTCGACCGGGCCGGAGGACATGCGCGACGCGATCCGCTTCCTCGGCGAGACCAGTCCGCTGCCGGTCCACTGCATCCCCAACGCGGGGCTGCCGCTGCAGGGGCCCGACGGCGAGACGATCTTCCCGGAAGAGCCCGAGCCGCTGGCGGCGACGCTGGGCGAGTTCGTCGAGCGCTACAGGGTCGGGATCGTCGGCGGCTGCTGCGGGACGACCCCCGAGCACATCGCCGCGATCCGCGCCCGGGTCGACGGTCTCGTCCCGGCCGAGCGCCCCGCCCCCGGGCAGATCGAGGTCTCCTCGATGATGACCTCCACCCCGCTCGTGCAGGAGCCGCGCCCGACCCTGGTCGGCGAGCGGGTCAACTCGCAGGGCTCGAAAAAAGCCAAGGAACTGCTGCTCGCCGACGACTACGACGGCCTCGTCCAGGTCGCCGAAGACCAGGTCGAAGGCGGCGCCCACGTGCTCGACGTGTGTGTGGCGCTGACCGAGCGCCAGGACGAGGACGAGCAGATGAGCGCCGTCGTCAAGCGCGTGTCCTTGACCCAGCCGGCGCCGATCCAGGTCGACTCGACCGAGCCGGAGGTGATCAAGGCGGCGCTCGAGACGATCCCCGGGCGGGCCGTGGTCAACTCCGTGAACCTCGAGGCCGGCCGCGACAAGGCCGACCTGGTGATCCCGCTGGCCAAGGCCCACGGCGCAGCGCTGATCGCGCTGACGATCGACGAGGTCGGGATGGCGAAGACGGCAGAGCGCAAGGTCGAGATCGCCCGGCGGATCAAGGAGATCGCCTGCGACGAGCACGGACTCGCCCCCGAGGCGCTGATCTTCGACCTGCTGACCTTCACCCTGACCACCGGCGACGAGGAGTGGCGCCCCTCGGCGGTGGAGACGATCGAGGGGATCCGCCGGGTCAAGGCAGAGATCCCCGGCGTGAAGACCTCGCTCGGCGTCTCCAACGTCTCCTTCGGCGTCTCCCCGCGGCCGCGCGCCGTGCTCAACTCGGTCTTCCTGCACCACTGCGTCGAGGCCGGGCTCGACCTGGCGATGGTCAACCCGAACCACATCACGCCGTACAGCGAGATCTCCGACGAGGAGCGCGAGCTGACCGACGACCTCGTCTTCAACCGCCGCGAGGACGCGCTTGAGCGCTTCATCTCCCACTTCGAGGCCCAAGGCGAGGAGGCGGAGGCCGAGGTCGCCGACCCGACCGCCGAGATGACGCCCGAGGAGGCGCTGCACTGGCACATCCTGCGTCGCAAGAAGGACGGCGTCGAGGAGTGGATCGACCGCTCGGTGGAGAAGATCGGCGCGGTCCCGACCCTGAACGAAGTGCTGCTTCCGGCGATGAAGGAGGTCGGCGACAAATTCGGTGCGGGCGAACTGATCCTGCCCTTCGTCCTGCAGTCGGCGGAAGTGATGAAGCGGGCGGTCGCGCAGCTGGAGAACTACTTGGACCGGATCGACGGCCACACCAAGGGCAAAGTCGTGATCGCGACCGTGTTCGGCGACGTCCACGACATCGGCAAGTCACTCGTCAACACGATCCTCACCAACAACGGCTACACGGTGATCGACCTCGGCAAGCAGGTCCCGGTCGACGCGATCATCGAGGCCGCGGTCGAAAACGACGCCGACGCGATCGGGCTCTCGGCGCTGCTCGTCTCGACCTCGAAGCAGATGCCTACCTGCGTGCAGGAGCTGCACCAGCGCGGGCTCGAGTTCCCGGTGCTGATCGGCGGCGCCGCGATCAACCGCGACTTCGGCCGCCGCACCCTCTACCCGAAGGGCAAGGAGTCCGACGAGGTCTACGAGGCCGGCGTCTTCTACTGCAAGGACGCCTTCCAGGGTCTCGACACGATGGACGCGCTGGTCGACGCGGAGGCGCGGGCGGCGCTGGTCGAGCGGATCAAGTCCGAGGCCAAGACCTTCCGCGAAAAGCCGGTGGTGGTCGACGACGGGCCGCCGACCAGCGACGACAGCGTGCGCTCCGCCGTGCGCACCGATCTGTCGATCCCGACACCCCCCTACTGGGGCGTGCGCGAGACGCCGGTCGACTTCGACGCGGTCTTCCCTTACCTCGACCGCCACGTGCTCTTCAAGCTGCACTGGGGCGGGCGCGGCGTCAAGGGCGAGGCCTGGCGCGAACTGGTCGAGGGCACGGCCGAGGAGGAGGGCTTCGCACCGAAGCTGGAGCGGATGTGGCGCGAGCAGGACTACCTGCACCCGCGGGCCAGGCTGGGCTTCTTCCCCTGCAACGCCGACGGCAACGAGCTGGTCGTCTTCGACCCCGAGGACCCCGAGCGCGAGATCGAGCGGCTCGTCTTCCCGCGCCAGCCCAAGCACGACCGCATCTGCCTGGCCGACTTCTACCGGCCGCTGGACTCCGGCGAACGCGACGTCGTCGCCCTCCAGGGCGTCACGGTCGGGCCGCAGGTGACCGAGGAAATCGAGCGGCTCGAGCGCGAGGGCGAGTTCGCCGAACAGCTCTACGTGCACGGGCTCGGCGTGCAGTCGGCCGAGGGACTGGCCGAGTGGCTGCACGCGGAGGCCCGTCGCGAGCTCGCGATCGACCTCGACCAGGGCCGTCGCTACTCCTGGGGCTACCCGGCCTGCCCCGACCAGTCCGAGCACACCAAAGTCTGGCGGCTGCTCGGGCTCGAAGAGATCGGGATGACCCTCTCCGACGGCTACGCGGTGATGCCCGAGCAGTCGACGGTGGCGATCATCGCCCACCACCCGCAGGCGGTCTACTTCGGGATGAAGTCCGGCTTCATCCCGGCCGAGAAGTCGCCCGACGAACTGATCGCCGGGACCGATCGCGGCCGCGGGTTGCCGCCGGAGTCAGAGCCCGACGCCGGGGGCGAGGACGCCGAGCCCGCCGCGACCCGCTCTTAGCCGGGCCTGGCCGCGCCTATCCGTCGGCGCGGAAGCGGTGCGTGGCGGCGGGGTGGGGTCGTAGCGCCGGCCGCTGCCAATTGCGCACCGCGTAGGCCTGCTCGAAGCCGGCGCGGACGAGGTTGCGGCCGACAGTCGAGAAGCGCTCCGGCTGGCAGTCCCAGACCTCGGCGAAGATCGTGTGGCAGCCGGCGTCTATCGCGTCGGCCAGGCGCCGCTGCAGCAGCGCCGTGTTGCAGCCGCGGCGGCGGGCGTGCTCGAGCGTGTTGCCGGGGCCAAGCTGGGCGACGCCCTCGTGGATCAGCATCGAGGCGGTCGCCGCGACCTGCTCCTCGGGCGCCACCGAGGCGGTGTAGCAATGCCAGCGCGCCCGCTGCGGGAGCGAGAAGAAGAGCGTCTCGGCGGTCAGCGGCAGGTCCATCGCCTGGGAGGCGATCGCGCTCAGCCCTTCGCCGTCGAGCTCGTTGTCGCCGAGCGGCCAGATCGTCACCTCCGGGTTGACGGAGAGCTCCGGCGGCGAGGTGTCGCGAACGAAGGTGACCCAGCCCTCGCCGCGCTCGTAGCCGCGGCTGCCGAGCCAGACCTCGGCCTCGACGCTCTCCGGCCGCCCCTCGGCAACGAAGATCCGGTAGTCGACTTCACGCGAGCGCATCCATTCGATCGCCGCGGCCAGGTGGCCGCCGGAAACCGCTCCCGGCTCCCCCGCCCCTTGGATCTGATTGAGCACGGCGATCTCCGGCAGCTCGCCGAAGGCCGACGCTTGGACGGGGCCGAACTGTTCGACCTCGATCCCCGATTCCGCCACCGCTTCGGTGACGACCGATTCCCACATGTCGCGCCGGAACTCCTGCGCGACCCGCTCCAAAAGCGCCGCATCGAAATCCACTGGTACCCCCTCCTGCTAAGTGGTCCTCGCCCGCCCTTCGAATTTAGGTGAGGTGACCGGGCCTTTCAACCCAACCCGCGCGAACCTGCGGAAGACGAGGGGCCGGCCGGCGCCGGGTGGATGGACAAAGGCGCCGGCCGTAGCCACCTCGATAGCCAGGAGTGCCGGCCTGGGAAAGGTGGCGGCACACCTCGCGGGGCATCCTATCCGAATACATGGGGGTTTTCTGAGCTATTAAGCTAATTCCGCGCAATATTGCGTATTTGCGCATTAGCGTTCGTGGAATAGCGCGTTGTGGAGCCCCGCGACCAGGTCGAGGGCAAGCTGCGGATCCGCCCCGCCGGGCCGCAGTTCGGCGATCTCGCCGTCGATCACCGCATCGAGCCAGGCGCTGGAGCTGCCGACCGCCCAAGTCGGCGGTGTGATGTCGACGCGCGGACGGCAGTACGACACCTCACCGCGCCTCATCTGGACCGTCACCCCCGCCACCGCCAGGGGCGGCTCGCCCTCGTCCGGCCCGGTTCCGACCACGAGCAGGCAGCACCCCTCGGCGTAGAGGGGCAGCCGGGCCAGCGGAATCGACATCAGGAACGCGGCCTCGACCTCGATATCGGTGATCGGCAGGCTCTCCTCGCTCATGTGGCGGCGCTCGCAGCGGCCGGAGACGCAGAGCGGCGCGATCGCGCGCCGCAGCCAGTCGGTCACCACGTAGGGCGTGCCGCGGCCCTCGCGTGGCGCCGCCTCGATCTGGCCGGTCCTCCGCATCCAGTTGATCCGGCGCTCGAGCATCGGATAGCTGACGCTAGGAATCGCCTCGTCGAGCTCGGCGAGCGTCACCGGTCGGTTGGCCATCTCCCGGATCAAGGTCGAGCTCCAGCCGCCGGTCAGGGCCTTGATCGCGCCCTTCGCCTCCTCGCTGTCCGGCTCGATCGGTCCGTCCGGCGCCAGCGCCAGCCAGTCCTCGAGTACGTCGGCGAGAAAGAGCAGATCCGTGCCCGCTGGGCTGAGGCTGGTCGCCACCCCGCGCGGGGACGGCCCGGCATTCCCGCGCTCCAGGGCGCCGACCTCGCAGAGGGAGGCGATCGCCGCCCGTACAGTTGACTCGGCCGCGGACCCGAGCGCCGCCTGCACGCCCTGCAGGCGCTGCGGTCCCTCGAGGTGGGCCCTGAGAACACGCGCGTGCAACGGGTTGGTGAAAAGCGCCAGCGCGTGACTGCCAGCACGCTGCTCCCCTGCTTGGACGTCGGGCACTGCCGGATGCTCCTGACGCTCGTTCAATACTGGCCGTACGAACGACATCCTAGATGCTTTGGCGTCCTCTAAGTAATGCCGACGCGTAAACTAAATACGAACGCCGCGGCGCGGTTCGCGCGGGGCCGGCTTCGGCTCCAGCCGCACCGGGGCGGTGGAAAGTGCCTGCACCCGGAGGTCGCTCCAGGTGAGCCCCTCGCGGACGAGCGCCGGCAGGCCGAGCGCGACCGCGGTCGCGATCTCGACCGCCTGCAGGATCACGCCGTAGGCGAGCGCGTCGGCGGTGCTGACGTTGAAGCCGGTGTGCAGGACGCTCAGCACCGCGAGCTGGAAGATGCCGATGTTGGACGGCGTCACCGGTACCACCGCGGTCACGTTGACGGCGAAGAGGACCGCGGCGGCGGCGCCGATGCCGGCCTTGCCGTCGAGGTTCAGCGCGTACAGCAGCGCCCAGCAGGCGGCGAGCTGAATCGCCCAAGCGCCGAGCTGGGCGCCGGCGGCAAGTGCCCCGCGGCGCGGCTCGCGGAAGACCTTGAGCCCGGCCCGCACCTGCACAAGGGCCTTGTGCACGGTTGCCCCGATCCGGGCCAGCCGTCCGTTGCCGCCGCGGCGCAGCAGGCTCGGTGCCATCAACACGACCACGAGCAGGACCAGCGGCACCATGCTGAAGGCGAAGATCTTCTGGGTGCCCGAGTGGAAGAGCGGCGTGGTCGAGATGATGATCACGCCGAGCAGCGCCAGGGCAACGAGGTTGAGCATCGTCTGGGAGACCAGCGTCCCCACCAGGACCGGGAAGGTTTCGCGCATCCGGCCGGTGCGCCGGGCCAGCGCCAGGGCACGGGCCGGCTCCCCGAGGCGGGCCGGCAGGGTCGCCGACATCAGCACGCCGATCATCGTCGCCGAGGTCACGTCGCGGCGGCGGATCGGCCGGTTTGGCAGCGCGGCGCGGGCGATCCAGTACCAGGACGCGGCGCGCCAGAAGAGCGAGGTCGCCATCAGCGCGCAGGCGACGAGGACGAGCGTGAGGTTGGAGCGGACGATGCTTTCGACCAGCCGGTCAATGCCGATCTTCTGCGCGGCGAGGACGGTGAGGCCGATGCCGAGGGCGCCGGCGACGCCGAGGCCGAGGCGGCGGGCGAGCTTGCGCTTGCCTTTTCCGGCGCGGGCGGGCGCGGGGTCGAGCGAGGGCAGGCGCTCGGCCGGGCGCTTGGGCAGCCCGTCGGCCGGGCGGACGCCGATCCAGTGGGCGACCTTTTCGCCGCTGGTCTGCGGCCGCGGAACCGCGACCGCGCGCTCGTAGACCTCGGTCACCTGGTCGGCGACCCGCGGCCAGGCGTAGCGCTGCGCGCTGCGGCGCGCTGCTTCGCCCATCTCCCGCAGGTGCTCGGGCTCGTGGTGGATCCGCTGCAGCTCCTCGGCCAGGCGCTGCGGGTCGGCCGGCGGCACCAGCAGCCCGTCGACGCCGTCGGTGACGACGTCGCTGTAGCCGGCGATCGCCGAGGCGATCACCGGCGTGCCGGCGGCGAAGGCCTCGGTCAGGACCATGCCGAAGCTCTCGCCGGAGAGCGAGGGCGCGCAGAGCACGTCCGCCTCGGCCAGCGCGACCCACAGCTCCTCGCCGGAGACGCGGCCGCGCACGTCGATCGAGCCGATCAGCTCGGGGTCGGCGAGGTAACGGAGGACGTCCTCCTTCTCGGCCCCGATCACGCTGAGCCGCGAGGGCACGTGCTCGACCAGGGCCCCGAAGGCGGTGAGCAGGATCGGCAGGCCCTTGCGCTCCTCGGGGCGGCCAACGAAGAGGATCTTCAGCTCGTCGCGGGGCGAGTCCGGCGCCAGCGGGACGGCGTCGACGTCGACGCCGTTGGGGATGATCGTGTACTCGCCGCCGTACCAGCGCCGGCCGGTCCAGGCGGCGGCCTCCGAGACGGCGATCCGGGCGGAGAGCCGGTTGAACAGGCGGCGGGCGCCGACCGCGTTGGCGATGTAGTTGGGGACCGCCTTGGTTGAGTAGGTGTGGAAGGTGCCGACGACTGGCGTGCGGGCGCCGAGGGTCGCGTTCCAGCCGACCAAGGGGACCAGCGGCTCGTGCACGTGGATCACGTCGAACCCGCCGTTGCGGACGTGCCGGCGCGGGGCCACGACCCCGCCCGCCGGGAACGGCGCCAGGTTGGAGACGGCGCCGTTGGCGCCAAAGGCGGCGCTTCGTCCCATGGGCACGAGGTAGTCGGGCAGCGGGCGCGCTTCGGCCTGGGCACGGTGCAGCACCCGGGTGAGCCGGCCAGGAGGGTCAACGGGGGCAAGGACACGGACGTCGTGCCCGCGGCCGAGGAACTCCTCGGCGAGGGCTTCGACGTGCCGGTTTACGCCCCCCTGGTAGGACCAGGAATATGGCGAGACGAGACCGATTCGCACGAACTTCAAGGGTACGACATCGTCCGGGCCGAGCCGCGCGCCGGCTCGCAATCAGCGCGGATCTTAGGGTCCTCTGCAGAGAGCCGAGTTCGCCTCGAATTTCCCGGATCTCAGCGAGAGCGCGGTCGCGGCCAAGCACGTCAAGGACGCAGGGAGCGTGGCGTGCTCTGCACGCGAGCGACCGAGGACGCCGACGGGCGCCGCGCCGCGGGTGCGCTCTCCGCCCAGGCGAAGCCGGTGAACACGAGCAGGTAGGCGGTGCCGACCTCGAGCAGCAAGGCGCCGGAGTCGTTGGCGAGGGTCCCGATCACGGTCGCGGCCAGCGCGCCCAGCAGGCCCGCGCGGACGGCCGGGACGTCTCGGACCCAGACCCGCAGCCGCTCGCGCTTGACCACCGCGGCCACCGCGAGAGCGGCGACGACCGGGAGGAAGACGAGCAGCACCGGGCGGCCGAAGCTGTTGGCCGAGAGCTGGAGGCGGCGCTGGGCGACGTCGGAGAGGTCGCCGAGGCCGCCGGCGTCGAGGACCGAGCGGGTCAGGTGGGCGTTGGCGCCGGAGACAAGGTCGATCAGGGCCAGCAGCGCCAGCGCGGCGAACGGCGCCGCGACGACCGCCAAGAGGCCCCGACGGCGCCGGCGCCCGGCGATCGCAACCGCCGCGACGGCGGCGCCGACCGGGAAGACGATCGCCGCGCCGACGTCGGCGCCGAAACGCCCGGCGGCGAAGAGAAAGGCGGCGAGCAGGCCGACGACGGCGAAGACGGCCGCAGCGCCGGTGCCGCCGAGACGCGGCCGGAACCCGGCCAGAGCGGCGCCGGTCCCAGCCACGACCAGGACCGCGAGCAGCGCCTCGAGCTCGTTGCCGATCCCGTAGAAGCGGACGCCGAGGCCGGGGTTAGGGCCGAGCAGCGAGAGCGAGGTGAGCGGCGAGCCGGCAACGAGGTCGATGGCGTAGGCGCCGACGGTGATCGCGGCGGCGGCGGCCAGCGCTCGGTAACCGCGCAGCAGGGCCAGGGTCAGGCCGGCGAGCAGCGGCGCGCCGAGCAGGACCAGGAGCACTTCCGCGGTCTCGCCCGGCTCCAGCGCCGCGGCGACGAGCATCGTCAACGGCATATAGAGGACCGCGAGGCCGGTGAGGCGGACCGCCGGCCGCGCCAGAGCGCCGCGGCTCGCGGCGGCGACCAGGGACAACCCCACGAGCCAGGCGAGCAGGCTAAACCCGATCACCGGTCCGCGCCGGTGCGAGATCACCCCCATCCGCGCGCCGAGCGATTCGATCGCCGCCACGTCGACGGCGCCTTCACTGCGGATCGGCTGCCCCGACATCTCCTCCGGGACCCCGACCCCGAACCAGTCGAGCACGGTCGGGGCGACGTCGGTCGAGAGCAGGTAGCCGTCGATCCGGGTGCTGTCCGAGGTCAGGTTGCCGTCGAACCCCTCCCCCGCGATCCCGATCGGCAGCGGCGCATCCGACCCCCCGGTCGGCCGCGCGATCGCGATCGCGAGGTAATCGTCACCGAGGCCCGCGGCAAGCGAGCGCAACTCCCCGAGGCTCGCCGTCCGCTGCGTGTAGTCGGCGCTCAGCCCGGTCTCCCTGAGCGTGGTCGCCAGCAGCCCGGGAACGATCTCCGCCGGCGCCGATTCAGCCCGCTCAACGACCTCCCGCCACCACTCCGAGTTCCCCCTCCTCTCTGGCAACGGCCCGTCGTAAAGCGAATCGAACACCCGGTTCCCCTGCGAAATATCCAAATAAGTCTGCTCCGCCGGAACCTCCCCCAACCCCGCGCTCATCAACCCCGGCCCGAACCCAGCAGCTGCAAGCTGAGCCACCGTGGTCGAGCTCGGGAGCCACGCCAGGGTGACGTGGGATCGGGATTTGGGGAGGGGTGAAGCGTCTTGTGTTTTTTCGGCGCTTCGTTCCGAGGCGCCAGCCACCGCCCGATCCACGAAAAAACTAAGCGAAACCCCTCCCCAAATCCCGATCAGACAGACCGCTATCGTCCCTCCCAAGATGGCCGACCGCACGTTCGCGAAGTTCACTTTCTTCAAGATGGATCCAGCCTGGCGCCGTCGCGACCCCGAGCTGCGGGCCGCTGACAAGCGGGAGTTCCTCGCCGCCTGCGAGGATTTCGGGGTCGATCGGTCGCTGCGCGCCTACTCAACCATAGGCACGCGCGGCGACGTCGACCTGGTGCTGCTGAGCCAGAGCGCCAACCTGCAGAACATCCACGACTTCCACGTCGTGCTCGCCCAGAGCGGCCTGGCGCAGTGGGCGCACACGCCCTACTCGTTCCTCTCGATGACCAAACCCTCGCCCTACTCCGAGGAGCAGGCGCGGACCGAGATCTGCACCTCTGAGCGCAAGTACCTGTTCCTCTACCCGATGGTCAAGCAGCGGCGCTGGTACGGGCTGCCGCCGGAGGAGCGCGGCAGGATCATGAAAAGCCACATCGAGGTCGGCCGCCGCTACCCCGAGATCACGATCAACACGACTTACTCCTACGGGATCGACGACCAGGAGTTCGTCGTCTGCTTCGAGGGCGATGACCCGGGCATGTTCCTCGACCTGGTCAACGAGCTGCGCCCGACCGAGTCGAGCGAGTACACCGAGCTGGAGACGCCGATCTTCACCTGCGTGGCGATGTCGGTCGGCAAGGCGCTCGACGCGCTCGACGGCGTCCGGGCCGCGGTCGCCGCGACTGCCTGACTCCCCTATCCTTTCGCGCTCGCCAAACGCGGGATGCATCCACCTCTAGAAAGAACGTAATGAGCCAGATCGGTAGTCAAGACCACCCCCTTCGTGTCGCCATCGTCGGCGCCGGGCCCTCCGGCTTCTACGCCGCCGAGCACATCCTCAAGGACGGCGACCTGCACGCCCAGGTCGACCTCTTCGACCGTCTGCCGACCCCGTTCGGCCTGGTCCGCGGCGGCGTCGCGCCCGACCACCCGAAGATCAAGTCGGTGACCCGGGTCTACGAGAAAACCGCCGCCCGCGACGGCTTCCGCTTCTTCGGCAACGTCAAGATCGGCCACGACATCGAGGTCGAGGATCTGGAGCGCCATTACCACGCGATCGTCTTCACGGTCGGCTGCGAGACCGACCGCGCGCTCGGCGTCCCCGGCGAGGACCTGCCCGGCAGCTACGCGGCCACCGCCTTCGTAGGCTGGTACAACGCCCACCCCGACTACGCCGACCACGACTTCGACCTCTCCAGCGAGCGCGCCGTGGTGATAGGCAACGGCAACGTGGCGATGGACGTCGCCCGGATGCTGGCGCTGACCGACCACGAGCTGCGCCAGACCGACACCGCCGACCACGCGATCGAGCTGCTCGACCGTAAGCAGATCAAGGAGATCGTCGTGCTCGGCCGCCGCGGCCCCGTGCAGGCGGCCTTCACCAACCCCGAGATCAAGGAGCTCGGCGAGATGGAGGACGCCGAGCCGATCGTCGACCCGAGCGAGATGGAGCTCGATCCGGCCAGCGCCGCCTTCCTCGAGTCCGATCAGGCCGACAAGACGACCAAAGTCAACGTCGAGACCCTGCGCGAGTTCTCCGAGCGCACGCCGGAGGGCAAGAAGCAGCGGATCGTCCTCCGCTTCCTCTCCTCGCCGATCGAGATCAAGGGCGACGGCAAGGTCGAATCGATCGTCGTCGGCCGCAACGAGCTGGTCGAGGAAGGCGACGCGCTGCGCGCCAAGGACACCGGCGAGCGCGAAGAGCTCGAGTGCGGGCTGATCCTGCGCTCGGTCGGCTACACGGGCATCCCGATCGGGGGCGTGCCGTTCGACGAGAAGCGTGGCTTGATCCTCAACGAGGGCGGCCGGGTGCTGGACTCCCACGACGCCGGGCACAAGGTCGGCCACTACACCGCGGGCTGGATCAAGCGCGGCCCCTCCGGCGTGATCGGGACCAACAAGAAAGACGCCCTGGAGACGGTGCGGCACCTCCTCGCCGACGTCGAGTCGCAGACTCTGCTGGCCCCCGAGAACCCCGCCCCGGAGGCGATCGAGGAGCTGCTCGCGGCGAAGGGCACCCGCTTCGTCAGCTTCGAGGACTGGCAGGCGATCGACCAGGCCGAGGTCGGCCGCGGCGAGCCGCACGGCCGGCCCCGGGTCAAGTTCGTCCGGGTCGAGGAGATGCTCGGCACCCTGGAAAGCGTCTCCAGCTGAGCATGGTCGACCTGGCGGAGCTGAAGGGGATGATCGAGGCGGCCCTGCCGGGCGCCTCGGTCGAGGTCTCCGACGAAGACGGCGGCGGCCAGCACTTGCTGGCAATCGTCTCCGCGCCCCAGTTCGAGGGGCTCTCGCGGATCGACCAGCACCGGCTGGTCAAGGCGGCGGTCAAACCGCGCTTCGACGACGGCGCGGTCCACGCACTGTCGGTGAAGACCAGCGTCCCTGACTGAGGCCCGCGCCCGTCCAGCGCGGCCGCAGACAAAAAGTTACACTTCCGGGCGCCACATTTGCGGATTCGATCCCTACGCTGGGGGCATGGAGTTGATGCGATCAACCTGGACCGACGCCCGCTTAGACGACCTCAACGGTCGAGTCAGTGAACTAAGCGGCCGCATCGATGCTCTCCAGCACACGATCATGCTCGTCGGCGGTGGCATCTTTGCCGCCTTCGTCGCCGTTCTCGCGGCGATCATCGGCCTGATCGCCACTCAGATCTGAAGCCGGCACCCACTCCCAGCTAGTCTTTCGCCATGGTCGATCCAGAGTTGAAGTCCAAAGTCGAAGAGCTGATCGTCGCCAACCCGATCCTCCTGTTCATGAAAGGCACCCCGGACGCGCCGCGCTGCGGGTTCTCGCAACGGGTCGTCAACGTGCTCGACCAGGTGGACATCGAGTACGGGGCGATCGACGTGCTGCCGGCGCTGCAGCCGCTGCGCGAAGCGACCACCGAGATCGCCGACTGGGGGACCTTCCCCCAGCTTTACGTGAACGGCGAGCTGCTCGGCGGCTGCGACCTCGTCGAGGAGATGTTCGAGTCCGGCGAGCTGGCCGAGGCGCTCGGAGTCGAGCAGCCGGCGACCGCCGTCGCACCGCCGCCAGCCGCCCCCGCGCAGTCCCCGCCGCTGCAGATCGAATAGCCGGCGCCATCCCTCGCTACACTTTGTAAAGTGACCGATACGCCAGAGGCCGCAATCACCCTTTCCGCCAAGGCCGCCGAGAAGATCGGCGAGCTGCTTGGCTCGCAGGCCGAGGCCGAGCAGCAGGCGCTGCGCGTCGCGGTCCGCGGCGGCGGTTGCTCCGGCTTCCAGTACGCGCTCGCCTTCGACAAGCCGAAGGACGACGACAACGTGTTCGAGGTCGACGGCGTCTCGGTGCTCGTCGACAAGGTGAGCATGCAGTTCGTCTTCGGCTCCGAGGTCGACTACGTCGAAGGCCTGCAGGGCGCCGGCTTCCAGGTGAACAACCCGAACGTCGTCGCCGCCTGCGGCTGCGGGTCGTCTTTCCAGGTCAAAGACGACGCACCGGCATCAGCCGCGGTCTGAGCCGAGCGGGCCCGATGGGCCCGTCCCAGGTCTGAAAGAATCGCCGTGTTGACCGGGAGCGAGAAGACCGCCGTCGTCTGCGACACCACCGGCTACCTGCCGACCGACCTGGTGGCGGAGCGCGGGATCGAGACGATCAGCCTCTACGTCTCGGTCGATGGCCTGCAGGAGCGTGAGGCCGACATCGCCGATTACGGCGTCTTCTACGAGCGGCTGCGGGCCTCCGATACCAGCGCGACCACTTCGCAGCCCTCGATCGGGGACTTCATCGCCGTCTACGAACCGCTGCTAGACGCCGGCAAGGAGATCGTCTCGATCCACATCTCGGCCGGCATCTCCGGCACTTTCGAGGCCGCCGGGCAGGCCCGCGAGCGGCTGATCGAGGAGGGCAAGGGGGGCGAGCGGATCCGGGTCATGGACTCGCGCTCGGCCGCCGGCGGGATGGGCCTCTGCGCGCTCGGGGCGGCGGCCGCGGCCCTGGAAGGGGCCGACGCCGAGACCGCCGAAGCCCGCGCCCATGAGGTCCGGACCGCACTGAAGATGTGGTTCGCGATCGACACGCTCGAGTACCTGCGGCGCGGCGGCCGGATTGGCGGCGCCCGCGCCTGGATCGGCAGCGCCCTGAAGATCAAGCCGATCCTCACGCTCGAGGAGGAGATCACCCCGGTCGAGCGGGTCCGCACCCGCGCCCGCTCGCTGGAGCGGTTGCGCGACTACGCCCGCCAGCGCCACGAGTCCGGGTCCGACGGCTGGGTCGTGCAACACATCCAGGACCAGGAGACCGCGGACAAACTGATCGAAGACTGCTACGAGATCTTCGGCTGCGACCCCGTCTTCACCTCGGAGGTCGGAGCCGTCCTCGGCGCCCACGTGGGACCGGGGCTGCTTGGGGTCGGCAGCGTGCCGACCGAGCTCGTCGTGCCGCGCTAGCTAGCGCTTGCGGCGGCGGCCGAACATCAACCGCGCGCCGACCAGGAACCCGACCGCGGCGGCGCCGATCATGATCTCGCGTTTGTGCTCGTCGACCTGACGGCGCCAGTCGGTCAGCTCGGTGACCCGCACCCGCAGCGCTTCGACCGAGCTGCCGAGCTGCTGGCGCTGGAGGTCGATGTCGCGGCGGATCTGCTCGGCCGAGCGACCGGGCATGCCAGCCGAGGGAGTCGGCTGGGACGGCGTCGGCTGGGTCGGGTCGGCGCTCATTTGCCCACTTTCTCCTTCTCGGCTTCGAACATCTCTTTGGTCAGCTTCGCCTCTTCGATCGCCTGCTCGGGGACCGGCGGCGCGCCGGCCTTCACCGCCCGGTAGGCGATCGTGCCGGCGAGGGCGGCGAGCAGCAGGAAGGCCGCCGCCTCGACGAAGAAGCCGGGCCAGGTCTTGCCGTCGAACAGCTCTTCGTTCAGGACCCAGGCGATCCCGTGCATGATCAGGATCAGGGCGAGGAAGGCGAAGGTCCCGGCGGCCACGCCGACCGCCGAGCCGCGGGCGATCTTGCCGACCTTCTCGGAGACCTCGGCCTTGGCGAGCTCGATCTCCTCGCGGATCAGGACCGAGGTCCGTTCGGAGACGTCGAAGACCAGCTCGCCGAGCGGGCGGTTGTCCCGCTTCGGCTCGGCCGGAGGGATCACCGGCGGGGTCGGCGGAGCCGGCGTCGGCGGGGGCGTCTGGTTGGGCTCGGTCATCGCGCTCCTCAGTCGGGCGGGTCTTCGTCGAACAGCCGCCGGTAGAGCAGCGGCAGAGGCCTTGGCGGCGAGAACGCTGGCGAGCGCGCCGGTGGCGGCGAGCATGCCGCTCCAGATCAGCCTTTTGACGATCTCGTTATCCACGCCCGCCGACCTTACCTATCGCGGCTCGAGGCCGTCGCATATCGTCGTCACCAGCAAGTTCCTTGCCTCGTCGTACCCGGCATCCGAGGTGGGAATCACGTCGAAGATCCAGCCCGAGAGCAACTGCTCGATCGCCCCGTAGAAGGCCATCGAGGCGAACAGCGGGTCGACGTCGTTGCGGAAGGCGCCACCCGCCTGGCCGTCGGCGACGATCTTGGCGATGCCCTCGTAGGCGCGGCGGATCTCGGTCAGGTGGGTCTGGCCGAAGGAGTTGGCGGCGCGGGTGACCTCGACGATGATCACCTTCATCAGCTCCGGGTCGTAGCGGTAGGAATCGACGATGAAGCTGGCGACGGCGGCGAGCCTGTCGCGGTGCGGGCCGCCGGCCCGGTCGGCTTCCTCGATCGCGGTCAGGAGCAGCGACCAGCGCTCGACGAAGAGCTCGTTCAGCACCGTCGTCCTTGGAGCGGAAGTAGTGGTAGACGAGACCGTAGGCGACCCCCGCCTCGTCGGCGATGTCGGAGACGCGGGTCGCGTGGAAGCCCTGGCGGGCGAAAACCGCGACGGCGGCGTCGAGGATCTGGCGGCGCTTGTCGGCGGGCGGCGCCTTGGCCATCAGGCGGACGCCTCCAGCACCTGCGGCCAGGCGTAGGCGAGGGGGCGGCGGTTGGCCAGCGAAGGCAGTTGCTCGCGGGTCCGCCGCTGCGCGGTGAGGTCGAGATCGGCGGCGGCGAAGCACTCCTCGTCGGGGGCGGTCGCGAGCACCGTTCCCCAGGGGTCGACGATCGCCGAATGCCCGTAGGAGTCGTAGTGCGGCGGCGCGGTCCCGACCTGGTTGGGGGCGAGGACGAAGACCTGGTCCTCGATCGCCCGCGCCCGCAGCAGCACCTCCCAGTGGTCGCGGCCGGTCGCGCTAGTGAAGGCCGAGGGGACCGCGATCAGCTCGGCGCCTTGCAGGGCGAGGATCCGGTAGAGCTCGGGGAAGCGCAGGTCGTAACAGACGGTAAGGCCGACGGTCAGCTCGCCGATCGCGGCGGTGACCAGCTCGGTCCCCGGCTGCTCGTGCTCTGACTCGCGGTAGGAGACGCCGCCCGCCTCGACGTCGAACAGGTGGATCTTGCGGTAGACGGCGAGGTCCCCCCCATCCGGCCCGATCAGGACCGAGGTGTTGAAGGCCTTGGCCTCGGTGCGCTCGCTGATGCTGCCGGCGAGCAGGTGGATGCCGAGCTCGCGCGCCCAGGCGCGGGCGGCGCTGAGACAGGGGCCGTCGAGCGGCTCGGCGCCCTCGCGCAGTTCGCTCCCGGCGGCCAGCAGGTTCCACTTCTCCGGCAGCGCGACGAGCTCGGCGCCATCGGCCGCTGCGGCGCGCACGAGGCGCTCCGCCGTGCTTAGGTTCCGGTCCTTGTCGGCGTTCGAGTTGAGCTGTACCGCAGCAACGCGCAAAGCGCGATCCCCCCGTTGATTGACGAGTCAATCAGGGATTATAGGTTCATCATCCGGGCGACGATCGAATCGAAGACCCGGGTCGGGATCACGATCTTCAGCCGTGCCTGCAGCTTGGCGTCGATCCCGACCAGGTAGCGGGTCTTCGGCCGCCGGGCGCCGAGCGCGTGCTCGATCGCCCGCGCGACCTTGTCCGGCGCGATGCCGCGTTCGGCGGTGTCTTTGATCACCTTGCGGTAGCTCGCGATCGCCTTGCCGTAAAGCGCTTCGCGCTGCGGGGAGCGACCGCCGATCTCGTCGGCGGTCTTTTCTCCGCGGCTCCAGATCGGGGTGTCGATCGAGCCCGGCTCGACAATCGCGACCCCGATCCCCCAGGGGCGCAGCTCCTGGCGGAGGACGTCGCCGATCGCCTCGATCCCGAACTTGGCGGCGTGATACGCGCCGGTCATCGGGAAAGCGACGCGGCCGCCGATCGAGCTGATGAAGACGACGCGTCCACGGGCCGCGCGCAGCGCCGGCAGCAGCGCCTGGGTGACGGCGAGCTGAGCGGTCAGGTTGAGGTCGAGCTGGCGGCGGAAGTCGTCGATCGGCATCGTCTCCAGCGGGCTCGGCATCGCCGCGCCAGCGTTGTTGACGAGGCCGTCGAGCCGCCCGCCGATCGTCTCCGCCGCGGCGGCGATCTGCGCCGGGTCGGTGACGTCGAGCAGCAGCGGCGCCAGGTTCGCCGAGCCCTCCTCGCGCAGCGACTGGGCGTCCTCTTCGCGGCGCACGCCGGCGAAGACCTTCCAGCCGCCGCGGTCGAGCCGCAGCGCGGTGGCGCGGCCGATTCCGGTCGAGGCGCCGGTGACGAGGACGCTCCGCATCCGCTCAGGCTACCCCGATTTGGCCAGCGAGCCAGTCAGGCGTAACCTTGGCGGCGTCGTGGCTCCGCCCCGTACCGACGACGCCGAGCGCAAGCAGGTCACCGTCCTCTTCGCGGACGTGAACGGCTCGATGGACCTGGCCGAGCAGCAGGACCCCGAGGAGTGGCGGAAGATCATGCAGCGCTTCTACTCGCTGCTCGCCGACGCGGTCGGCCGTTTCGAGGGCACCGTCGACAAGTTCACCGGCGACGGGATCATGGCGATCTTCGGCGCGCCGATCGCCCACGAGGACCACGCTCAGCGCGCCTGTTACGCGGCCCTGCGGATGCTCGAGGACATCGCCGAGTACGCGGCCGAGCTGCGCCGCGGCCTCGGGCTCAACTTCTCCGCCCGGATCGGGATCAACTCGGGCGAGGTCGTCGCCGGCGCGATCGGCCAGGGCGATGGCGGCGAGTACACCGCGATCGGCCACACCGTCGGGCTGGCGCAGCGGATGGAGTCGCTGGCCGAGCCGGGACGCGCCTACCTGACCGAGCACACCGCGGCCCTGGTCGAGGGCTTCCTCGAGCTCGACGACCTCGGCCAGTTCGAGATCAAGGGCGCGAGCCAGCCGGTCGGGGTCTCGCGCCTGGAGGGCGTCGGCGCGGCGCGCTCGCGGCTCGACCTCGCCCGCGGCCGCGGCTTCTCCCGCTTCGTCGGCCGCGAGGCGGAGCTCGGCGAGCTCGCGCTGGCGCTCGAGCGGGCGGCTGTCGGGGAGCGGCGGCGCGATCGGGATCGTCGCCGAACCGGGCGTCGGCAAGAGCCGGCTCTGCCACGAGTTCGCCGAGCGCTGCCGCCGCGAAGGCTACGAGGTGTTCGAGGCGCAGGCGCAGTCGCACGGCGCCTCCAGCCCCTACCTGCCGGTGCTGCAGATGCTGCGCTCCTTCTTCGGGATCGACGACGGCGATCCCGACCGGATCGCGCGCGAGCGGATCGCCGGCCGGGCGCTGCTGGTCGAGCCGGAGCTGGCCGGCGAGCTGCCGCTGCTGTTCGAGTTCCTCGGCGTCCCCGACCCCGAGAGCTCGCCGCCGGCAGCTCAGCGCCGAGGCCCGCCAGCGGCGGCTCACCGACCTCGTCTGCGGGATCGTCAACGCGCCGCAGCGGCGCCAGACCCTGGTGCTGGTGGTCGAGGACCTGCACTGGATCGACCCCGGCAGCGAGGCGATGATGGCGACCCTGCTGGAGACGATCGCGACCACCAACACGCTGCTCGTCGTCAACTACCGGCCCGAGTACGAGCCGCGCTGGGAGAGCGCCGAGATCTACGCCCGCCTGCCGCTGGCGCCGCTGGAGCGCGCCGGCACCGCCGAGCTGCTGCGCCACATCGCCGGCGCCGATCCCTCGCTCGACGGCCTCGAGGAGCCGATCCACGAGCGCACCCAGGGCAACCCGTTCTTCGTCGAGGAGCTGGTCCGCGAGCTGGCCGAGTGCGGCCACCTGGAGGGCGAGCGCGGCGCCTACCGGCTGGTCCGCCCGATCGGCGACCACGGGGTACCGGTCACCGTGCAGGCCGTGCTGGCGGCGCGGATCGACCGCCTCGCCCCCGAGGCCAAGCAGCTGCTGCAGGACCGCCTCGGTTGTCGGCAAGGAGATCAGCGCCGAGGCGCTGCGGCTGACCGCCGGGCTCGAGCAGGAGGAGATCGACGCCCTGCTGCGGGTGCTGGTCGGCGCCGGCTTCCTCTACGAAGTCGAGCTCTACCCGCGCCGCGTGCTCGCCTTCCGCCACCCGCTGACCCGCGAGGTCGCCTACGGCACCCAGCTCGCCGAGAGCCGCACCGGCACCCACGCCGCGGCGGCGCGGGCGATGATCGAGCTCGAGCCCGAGCGCCACGACGAGCTGGCGGCGCTGATCGCCAGCCACATGGAGGCCGGCGAAGAGGAGCGCGAAGCGGCACGCTGGTCGGCGCGGGCGGCGTTCTGGGCCGGGCGCCAGCGGCCGGTCGACGCGCTGCGCCTCTGGCGCGACGTGACCAGGCTCGCCGATCGCCTCGACGAGGACGAAGAGACGACGGCGCTGGCGCTCTCGTCGCGGCTGCAGCAGCTGGACTACTCCTGGCGACTGGGAATGGACCCGGCCGAAGTCGACGCGCTTGCGGCCGAGGCGAAGGAGATCGCCGACCGAACCGGTGACCTGCGCTCGCTCGCCCTGCTGAAACTGATGACCTCGGCCCGGCCCGGCGTCTCACACCGCGCCGCGCAGTGGATCGCCGCCGCGCATGAAGCGATCGCCCTCGCCGACGAGGCCGGCGACGTCGACCTGAGGATCGCGATCCGCAGCGTCGGCGCCTACGCCGAGATGTGCGCGGGCGACCTCGACGCGGTCGACGCGCTGCTCGACGAGATCTTCGAGCTGACCGGCGACGACATCCAGGCCGGCGCCAACATCGTCATCAACTGCCCCTACTCCTGGGCGCTGATGGCGCGCAGCATCGTGCTCAAGGAGCGCGACCGCCTGGAGGAGGCCGACGCGGTGGCGAGCCGGGCACTGCACGTCGCCGCGACCTTCGGCGACCCAGAGACCGAAAGCTGGGCGCGGGGCAACCGGGCGACGATGATGGCCGACCGCGGCCTGGTCGAGGCGGCGGTGGCCCAGGCGCAGCGCAACAGCGAGCTGACCGACCGGCTCGGCGACGTCTTCTCGCGCTCGGTCGCCCTGGCCGGGCTCGCCTACGTGCAGACGATGGCCGGCGAGCACGGGGCGGCGGTCGAGTCACTCGACCTCGCCGAGCGGACCTACCGCGAGGCGATGAACGCCGGTGGCGAGCAGGAGGCCTGGCGCGGGACGATCAAGACCTGGGCGTTGCTCGGGCTCGGCCGCGACGAGGAGGCGCTGGCCCAGGCGGAGCGGATGGAGCGGGTCGCCCGCGAACGAGAAATGAACTGGCAGCTCCCCTCCGCCCTGCTTGCTCTGGCCCAAGCCCGCCGCGCCACCTGTAGCGACGGCGTCGACGAGGCGCTCGACGAAGCGGCGGAGATCTGCGAGCGCCTCGGCCACGCCCAGACCCTCGGCAAAGTCGAAGCCGAGCGCGCCGCCCCGGCGGCGGCTTAGCACGAGTCCGTCCTTATGCACCGTATGGGTGCCTAATTGCGGACTCGCGGATCCAAGCCTCCGCGAGGCCTCGCGGGGTGGCCCGAGTGGAGGGGTCGGGGACCCTCCGACGGAGGCTCAAGAGGGGCTCGATGGCACCCCCGGCGTTCGTCCCAGCTGCGCGACGGCCTCCGGCGGAGGGTCCCCGACCCCTCTCGCAACACTTCCGAAGTCAGCCGCGGCGCTCGGCGCGCTGGCGCTCGAGCTCGGCGACGAGCAGCTTGGTGTGGAGGGCGGCGATCAGATCGCGCAGCGGCTGGGCGCCGGATTCGAGCATCTCGATCACCCGCTCCGGCGGGACCTCGGCGGCGAGCCGGTTCATCACCATGTCGACCTCCTGGCGGACCAGCTCTTCGAGCGCGGTCTTGTAGCGCAGGGTGTCGTAGACGGTGAAGCCGATCTGCTCGTCGTAGCCGCCGGCGCGGAAGCGGCTGATCGCCTCGATGATCTGCACGTCGGAGGGCGAGTAGCCGCGGCTGTTGGGGCTGAGCACGCCGAGCTCGGCCATCCGGTCGAGGACCTCGGCGGGGACGCCGTAGCGCTCGCGGGCCTCGGCGGCGCTGGTCCGGGCGCGCTCGCCGGCCAGGGCGCGGTCGAGGATCTGGTCCTCGAGCTCGAGCATCGCGACGGCCCGCTCGGGATCCTCCTCGAGCACCGCCTTGATCGCCTTCAGCGGCATGAAGCGGGTCTCTTGCAGGCGCTTGATCAGCTGGATCCGCTCGACGAACTCGGGCGGGTAGTAGGCCATGTTGCGGCTCGTCTTCACCGGCTCGGGCAGGAGGCCCTCGCGCAGGTAGTGCTTGATCGTCGGCGCCGGCACTCCCGAGGCTTTGGCCAGCTCGCCCATCCGCAGCAGCTCGTCGGTCTTCGCCGAGCTCATGCGCGGAACTCCCCCGCCGGGCCACCGGCCTCGTTGCCGGCGGCGGCGCCGGACTCGATCATCGCCGCGACCTCCTCGTCCAAGTAGCCGACCGCGCGCAGCGCCTGCACCGTGTGCTCGCCGAAGGCGGGGGCGGGACGGCTCGGGTCGCCGGGGGTTGCGCTCAGCTTCACCGGGACGCCGAGCTGGCGCACCTTGCCGAGCCGCGGCTGCTCGAGCTCGACCACCATCTCGCGCGCCCGCACCAGCTCGGAGCCCAGCGCCTCGTCGAGGTCGAGGACCGGCTCGATGCAGCAGTCGTGCTCGTCGTTGAAGGCGCGCCACTCGGCCCGGCTCCTGCCACGGAAGACGGCGGCGATCTCCTCCCAGGCCTCCGAGCCCGGCGCCTCGAACTGCTTCTCGACCAGGTCCGGGCGGCCGGCGCCGTTGCAGAAGGCGGCCCAGAACTTCGGCTCCAGGGCACCGCAGGTAACCCAGCCGTCGGCGGCCTCGTAGGGCAGATAACAGACCAACGCCCCGGCCAGTTGCTGGTTGCCGCGCTCGGGCACCTCGCCGTCGCAGAAGTAGCGGCCGGCGACCAGCGCCAGCCAGGCGAGGGAGCCGTCGGTCATCGAGACGTCGACCGCCTGACCCTCGCCGCTGCGGCGGGCGTGATGCAGCGCCGCCATCACCCCGAAGGCTGCGAGCAGGCCGCCGCCGCCGATGTCGGCGATCTGGCCCGCGGACTGGACCGGCGGTCCCCCCGCTCGCCGGTCATCCCGAGCAGGCCGTTGAGGGCGAGGTAGTTCATGTCGTGCCCCGCCCGCTGCGTGTTGGGGCCGTCCTGGCCGTAGCCGGTGATCGCGCAGTAGACGACCGCCGGGTTTACTCCGCGCATGTTTTCGTAGCCGACCCCGAGCCGGTCGAGGACCCCGGGGCGGAAGCCGTCGAGGACGACGTCGTGGGCGGCGACCAGGCGGAGCAGGGCCTCGCGGCCAGCCTCGGACTTGAGGTCGAGGCGGGCCGAGCGCTTGCCGCGGTTGAGCGCAAGGAAGAGCGAGGAGCGGGTGCCAAGCGCCTGCTCCTCGTCGCTCCCGTAGTAGGGCGGCGCCCAGCGGATGTAGTCGCCCATCCCGGTGTCCTCGACCTTCAGCACCTCGGCGCCGAGGTCGGCGAGCAGCAGGGAGCAGAAGCCGCCGGGCAGGAGCCGGGTCAGGTCGAGGACCTTGACGTCGGCGAGCGGCAGCTCGCTCACGAGGGCTCCACGGCGACCGGGAAGTCGACCGAGTTGGCGATGAAGCAGAGCTCGTGCGAACGCTGGTGGAGCGCTTCGATCGCCTCCGGCTGCGGCGGCTCGTCCGCCCAGCGGACCCGCGGCCGCAGCGTCGCCGAGCTGAACCGCTTGCCCTCCAGCGCACCTTCGGCGTCGTCTTCGTAGCTCTCGACCTCGAACCCCTTTTTCCGGCAGAGGGCGAGGAACCAGAGCATGTGGCAGCTGGAGAGCGCCCCGACCAGCAGCACCTCCGGGTTGGACTTGGCGTCGTCGCCGCCGAGCTCGAGCGCCGAGGAGCTGGGCAACGTCTGGGCGCCGAGCAGGACGTCGTGGGCCTGCACGTCCGGCTCCTCGCCGCCCTCCCAGAGGACGCCGGCGCGGTGGATCGTCGTCTCCACGCCTACGCCTCGGCGCGGCGCGGGACCCCGAGCAGCTCGCGCGCCTCGGCGACGCTGGCCGGGCGGCGGCCGATGTCTTCGGCCATCTGCCGCGCCTTGGCGATCAGCTCGCCGTTGGACTTGCACATCTCGCCGTTCGGGAGGTAGAGGTTGTCCTCGACGCCGGCGCGAACGTTGCCGCCGAGCACCAGCGAGGCGGCGAGCAGCTTCCACTGGTCGCGTGAAATCCCGATCACCTGCCACTGGTTCTGGCCCTCGGGGCCGCCGGGGATCTGGTCCGACATCAGAGTGACGTTGCGCGGGGTCGGGCGGATGCCGCCGGTCACCCCCATGACCAGCGAGATCTGCAGCGGTTCCTCCAGCAGCCCCATGTCGAGCAGCGGGTCGAGGTTGGCGACGTGGCCGGAGTCGAAGCACTCGTGCTCGGGCTTGATCCCGATCTCGTTCATCGCGGTGAGGAACTCGATGATCGTGTCGAAGCTGTTTTCGAAGACGGTGTTGAAGACGAAGTCCCTGCGCCGCCTGGAGTACTTCGCATAGTTCATCGAGCTCATGTTCAGCGCGGCGACGTCGGGACGGCAAGCGCGCAGGTACTCGATCCGCTTCTCGATCGAGATCCCGATCGCGCCGGTCGAGTAGTTGACGATCACGTCGCCGACCTCGGCCAGGATCGCCTCGGTGATCGCCTTGAAGTCCTCGACCTCGTAGGAGGGAGTGCCGTCGGGCTTGCGGGCGTGGATGTGGATCTGCGAGGCGCCCTCATCGACCGCCCGGCGCGCCTCCGCCGCATACTCCTCCGGCGTGTAGGGGATCGCCGGGCACTGGTCGCGGTTGGCGATCACGCCGCTGATCGAGCAGCTGATGATCACCGCGTCGCCGAACTTGCTCATACCGGCATCACGCCGTGACGTTTGCGTGGCTTCTGGACGTCCTTGGTGGCGGCCATTCGCAGCGCCTTGATGATCGTCGGACGGGTCTCGCGCGGGTCGATGATGTCGTCGATCACCGCGTTGCCGGCGGCGATGTAGGGGTCGATCCGCTCGCGCACCGCGTTCAGCATCTCCTCGCGCGCGGCCTCGGGGTCCTCGGCGGCCTCGATCGCCGAGCGGCCGATGATTTCGACCGCGCCCTCGGCCCCCATCACCGAGATCTCGGCCCCCGGCCAGGCGACGATCAGGTCCGGCTCATACGCCTTGCCGCACATCACGTAGTAGCCGGCGCCATATGCCTTGCGGACGACGACGGTCACCTTCGGCACCGTCGCCCGGCTGACCGCGTAGAGCAGCTTCGCCCCGTGGCGGATGATCCCAGCGTGCTCGACCTTTTGGCCGACCATGAAGCCGGGGATGTCCTGGAGGAAGACGAGCGGGATGTTGAAGGCGTCGCAGAGGTTGATGAAGCGGGCGGCCTTATCGGCGGAGTCGTTGTCGAGCACCCCGGCCAGGTGCTTGGGCTGGCTGGCGACGATCCCGACCGGCTGGCCACCGAAGCGGGCGAAGCAGGTGATCACGCTACGGGCGAAGCGCGGCTTCAGGTCGAACCACTCGCCGTCGTCGACGATCTCGGCGATCACCTCGTACATGTCGTACGGCTTGCGGTTGGAGTCCGGGACGATCTCCATCAGCTTCTCCGACATGCGCTCGTCGAGGTCGGCGGAGTCGCGGATCGGCGGCTTCTCTTCCCAGTTGGAGGGGAAGAAGGAGAGGTAGGTCTTGATCGCGGCGATGCACTCTTCGTCGTCGGCGACCTCGAGGTCCCCCACCCCCGATTTGCGGCAGTGGACCTTGGCGCCGCCCAGCTCCTCCATCGTGATGTCCTCGCCGGTCACGGCTTTGGTCAGGTGCGGGCCGGCGAGCGCCATCGCGCCCTGACCGGAGACCATCGGGACGAAGTCGGCGAGCGCCGGGATGTAGGCGGTGCCGGCGGCGCAGGGTCCCATCATCGCTGCGACCATCGGGATCACCCCCGACATTTCGACCTCCTCGCGGAAAAGGTGGCCGGAGCCGGCGAACAGCGAGCCGGTCGCCTCCTGGATGCGGGCGCCGGCCGAGTCGAGCAGCCAGACTAACGGCATCTTCTTGGTCAGCGCCATCTCACGCAGGCGGGTGACCTTGAGCTCGCCGGTCATCCCCATCGAGCCGGCCATCACCGTGAAGTCGTAGGCGGCGATACAGCAGAGGCGGCCATCGATCTCGCCCCAGCCGGTGACGACGCCGTCGGCGGGCGCGTCGACCCCATCCATCGCCCGCTGGGCGAAGTGCGGCTGGCCGTGCAGGCCGAGCTCGACGAAGGTGCCCTCGTCGACCAGCAGGTCGAGCCGCTCGCGGGCGGTGAGCTTGCCGCGGTCGTGCTGCTTAGCGATCTTCTCCTCGCCGCCGCCGAGCTTCGCCTTAGCGCGGCGCTCGTGCAGCTGCTCGGTCAGCTCACCCAGCGGCGAGGCGCCGGGCAGCAGGTGCTTGTTCTCCTCCTCGGTCGCCCCCATCAGCGTCCTTTCCACTCGGGATCGCGCTTTTCGAAGAAGGCGGTGACCCCCTCGACGATGTCCTCGGTACTGAAGGTGAGGCTGAGCTGGGAGCGGAGGAACTCGAGGGCGTCGTCCAGCGCCATGTCCCCCTGGCGGTACATCGCGTCGTGGCCGAGGCGCATCAGCACCGGGCTCTTGGAGGCGAGCTTGGTCGCCCAGTCCGCGACCGCGGCCTCGAACTCGGCCGCGGGGACGACCTTGTTGGCGAGCCCGTACTCGACCGCCTGCTCGGCGCTGAGACGCTCGCCCAAGAGCATCATCTCGTTGACCTTTTTGCGCGGGACGTTGCGGTAAATGATCGCCATGATCATGTAGGGGAAGGCGCCGACGTTGATCTCGGGGGTGCCGAAGGTCGCGCCCTCTTTCGCGATCACCAGGTCACAGGAGAGGGCGAGGCCCATGCCGCCGGCGAGGACGTGGCCGTTGGCGGCGCAGAGCGAAGGCTTGCCGAGCGTCGGCATCAGCCGGAAGAACTCGAGGAAGAGGTCGGAGGCGAAGTGTTTCTGGACCAGGGGCACGTCGGCGGCGAAACCGCCGAGGTCGGCGCCGGCGCAGAAGGCCTTGTCCCCTGCACCGGTGAGGATCACGGCGCGGGCCCCGGGGTCAGCCTTGGCGCGCTTCATCGCGTCGACCAGCTCGACCAGCATCTGCCCGCTCAGCATGTTGCGCTTCTCGGGGTTGTCGAGGGTCACCGTGGCGACGCCGTCGGCGACCTCGTAGCGGACCTGCTCGTAGCTCTCCTCGCCCATCGGCGCGAAACCATAACGCAACAAGTTGAAAGTGGGAAGTGCTACTGTCTACTCGCTTTGGGGAACGGAACTTCAAGGGAGGAATAGACCAGTGGAGAGCGCGACTACCAACGGCTCCAGCGTGATCAAGCCCGACCACGAGTCAGGGCGCAAGCACTTCATCTTCAGCCAGGAGCACGAAGACCTGCGCGAGTCGATGCGCTCCTGGGTCGAAAAGGAGCTCTGGCCCCACCGCAACGAGTGGGAGGACACCTACTGGCCGACCTCGGCGATGGAACGGGCGGGCGAGCTCGGCTACCTCGGCCTCTGCTTCCCCGAGGAGTACGGCGGCCAGGGCGGCGACTACTTCTACTCGCTGGTCCGGGCCGAGTGCATGAGCTACTCCGGCTCGGGCGGCACCAACATGGGCTTCGCGGTGCAGAGCGACATGGTCCTCCCCCCGATTCACCTGCTCGGCACCGAGGAGCAGAAGAAGAAGTACCTCGAACCGGGCCTGAAGGGCGAAAAGGTCGGCAGCCTCGGGATCACCGAGCCGGGCGCCGGCTCCGACGTCGCCGGCATCCGCACGACCGCAATCCGCGACGGCGACGAATACGTGATCAACGGCTCGAAGACGTTCATCACCAACGGGCCGCGGGCCGATTTCATCGTCCTTGTCTGCAAGACCGATCCGAACGAGCGCCACGCCGGGATCACCCTCTTCGTCGTCGACCTACGCGACGAGAACGGCGAGAAGGTCCCGGGCTTCAGCGTCTCCAGCGAGCTGGAGAAGATGGGCATGCACGCCTCCGACACCGGCGAACTCGCCTTCGAAGACGTCCGCGTCCCGGCCGATGCCGTGCTCGGCGAGGTCGGCAAGGGCTTCTACCACATCGCCTGGGAGCTCCAGGGCGAGCGCCTGGTCGCCGCCGCCGGCTGCCACGCGGGGGCGGAGCGGATGATCGAGAAAACCCTCGTCTACGCCAAGGAGCGCGAAGCTTTCGGGCGGCCGATCGGCAAGTTCCAGGCGATCCGCCACAAGTTCGCCGAGATGGCGACCAAGACCGAGGCCGCGAAGCAGTTCACCTACTCGACCGCCTGGCGCTTCGGCAACGGCGAGTACCCCGTGCGCGAGATCACGATGGCGAAGCTCTACGCCTCGCGGATCGCCTGCGAGGTCGCCGACGACTGCGTCCAGATCCTCGGCGGCTACGGCTACATGAAGGAGTACGAGATCGAGCGCGCCTACCGCGACGTCCGCCTCAACCGGATCGGGGCGGGCACCGACGAGGTGATGCTCGACGTGATCGGGCGGAGCTACGGGCTGTAGTCCGAGGTCAAGCCCTGGTGACGATCACCGCGAGGAGGGTGACCAGTATGACGAGCATGTTGGTGCCCCAGAGCTGCCACATGAGCGTGCGGAGGTCGCGAATCTCGCCGCGTAGCTCTTTCAGGTCGCTGTCAACCCGGTCGAACCTGCGATCGATGCCATCGAATCGGTCGTCCAGCCGCTCGTCACTCCACACAGTTCGCTCCATGCCTCGACGCTACAGAGAATCAACGCACCTGAAACGCGTTGTCTGCAAATCTAGCGCAACGCCTTCGTGAAATGAGTGTGATCAAGGACAGTGGGGCGCGGGCGATCCTGCCGCCGTTCGGGGAGGAGCACGAGGAGCTGCGGCAGTCGGTGGCGCGGTTCGTCGCCAAGGAGATCGCGCCGCACGTCGACGAGTGGGAGGCGGCGCGGGAATTCCCGCGTGAGCTGTACCGCCGCTGCGCCGAGCTCGGCTTCCTTGGGCTGAAGTTCCCCGAGCGCTACGGCGGCCAGGGCGGCGACCACCTGCACGACGCGGTCTGGGTCGAGGAGCTGGCCCGTTCCGGCGGCTCCGGTGGCGTCGCCGCCGGGCTCAACGCGCACGCCTCGATCGCGCTGCCGCCGGTCTTCAACTTCGGGACCGAGGAGCAGCGACAGCGCTGGGTCGTGCCGGGGATCGCCGGCGAGAAGATCGGCGCGCTGGGAATTACCGAGCCGGGCGCCGGCTCCGACGTTGCCGGCATCCGCACCACGGCGAAGAAGATCGACGGCGGCTACCTGGTCAACGGCGCCAAGACCTTCATCACCAACGGGGTCCGCGCCGACTTTCTCGTCTGCGCCTGCAAGACCACCGAGGAGGGCGGCCACGGCGGTATCTCCTTCCTCGTGCTGGAGCGGGAGATGCCTGGCTACGAGGTCGCCCAGAAGCTGGAGAAGATGGGCTGGCACTCATCCGACACCGGCGAGCTCGCCTTCTCCGACATTGAGGTCCCGGCCGCCAACCTGCTCGGCGAGGAGAACGGCGGCTTCAAGCTGATCATGGCCAACTTCGCCTGGGAGCGGCTGCTAATGGCGATCGGCGCCGTCGGCGCGATGCAGCGCCTGATCGAGGTCACCGTCGCCTACGCCCTCGACCGCCAGGCCTTCGGCCGCCCAATCGGCAAGTTCCAGGCGATCCGCCACCATCTCGCCGAGATGGCGACCAAGGCCGAGGCCGCCCGCGCCCTCACCTACAACGGCCTCCGCCTATTCCACGAAGGCCAGGACTGCATCCAGCAAGTCAGCATGGCCAAGCTCGTCACCCAGCGGGCCGTGCTCGAGATCGCCGACCAGTCCCTCCAGATCCACGGCGGCTACGGCTACATGCGCGAGTACGGCATCGAGCGCGCCGTCCGCGACGCCCGCCTCGGCCCGATCGGTGGCGGCACCGACGAGATCATGAAGGAGATCGTCGGCAAGACGATGGGGCTGTGAGTGTCGAGTTCCTCTCTCTATGCGAGAGGAACTCGACAGGGGATGCTCAGGCGGCCCAGAAAGTGTCGCTCTCGGCGGGTTTGGCGTCGGCCATCCACCACTCGGCGATCTGGTTGTCGGTGATGCGGAGGAGGTGGGCGGCGAAGTTGTGGAGGGTGCGGCCGTCGCGCTCGGCGTGGACCTCGACCAGAGCGAGGACTAGGTCGGGGGCGACGGGGACGGGCGGTTGGGTGAGCTCGACGCGGAAGCGGGCGGCGGAGAGGTCCATCGCCTCGATCCGCTCGAGGTAGCCATCGCGGCCTTCGAGGCGGTCCATCTCGCCGTCGGCGTTGGTCACCCAGGCGACCAGGTCGGGGGCGAGAAGCTTGCGCATCGCGGCCATGTCGGCGGCGCCGAAGGCGGCGAGGAAGCGCTGGACCATCCCCGAGTCGGTCAACCGCGAGCTCCCGGCTATCTGCGCGGCCCGGCGTCGCAGCTGCGGGACTTGCCCCGGCCTTCTTGGCCGTCGCAGTAGTCCCAGCCGGACCCGCCGTAGAGGCGGTCCGGGGAGCGGCCGCCGTAGAGGCGGTCGTTGCCGGCTTCGCCGTGGCAACCGTCCTGGCCCGGGCCCATGACGCAGACGTCGTCGCCGGGGCCGCCCCAGCAACCGTCGCTGCCGAAGCGGTGGCGGCAATAGTCGTTGCCTGGACCGCCGACGCAGTCGCTGTTGCGCAGGCCGGTGATGCAAACGTCGTTGCCTGGACCGCCGACGCAGCGGTTGCGCCTGGCGCCCTGGGAGAAGCAGGTGTCGCGCTCGGCGTTGCCGATGAACTTGTCCGAGCCGGCGCCGAGGTAGGCGGTAAGGGGCACGGGCATCGGGTCGAGGACCCTGACGAAGTCGCCAGAGGGGCCCATCACGACTTCGATCGAGCTGGCGCTGCGGACCGGGCAGACGGACTTCCACCGGTTCGGCGCCAGCCAGCAGCCCTTCGGGTGGACACGCGCCTGCTTGCCCTTGACGACGACCTTGTTGCCCATCGTGGTCAGCTTCAGATGGGTGCCGGACGGGGCCCCGTAGACCACGATGCGGTCAGCCGTGGTCGCCACGGTCGGGACCAAGAGGAGGGCCACGACCGCGAGCGCAAGTACAAGGAAACGTCGGCCTGGGAAGGTCGGCATTCCGGCGCATGGTAGCCAGGCGGCCGGTTGGGCAAAGATCCCCTTCCGCCGGACGCTGGGATCGACGCCTAGGATCGACGGATGATTTACCTGCTCCGACACGGCGACGCCGAGCCCGGCAACGGCGACGACGGGGCCCGCCGCCTCACCCCCAAGGGGGAGCGCCAGGCGCGCGACGCCGGCCGCGCCCTGGCCACCCTGGGAGCCGCGATCGACGCTTGCCTGACCAGCCCCAAGCTGCGCGCGCTCGAGACCGCCCGGCTCGCCTGCGAGGCGCTCGGGACCGTGCCCGAGACCGCAGCCGAGCTGCGCGGCGGCGGCTTCGACTCGCTGGCCCTCACGGCCGGCCGCGGCGACGTCCTGCTGGTCGGCCACGAGCCGGACTTCTCCAACGAGGTTGCGCGCCTCACCGGTGCCAAGGCGAGGCTGCGCAAGGGCGGCCTGGCGGTGATCGATGGCGCCACCTTGCAGGCGCTGCTGCGACCCGCCGACCTGCGGCGCATCGCCGGTTAGTCCTACTCTTCCCCGACGGCGGACAACGACTGGAGGGGGCGCAAATGCTGTCGTGGCTGGCCAAGAGGATGATCGCCCGCAACATGGAGCGGGCCAGCGCCGGGGACATCGAGCCGACGCTGAAAATGGACCATAAGGACGTTCGCTTCCGCTTCCCGGGGGACAGCTCCTGGGCGGGGGAGATCGAAGGCAAGGAGGCGCTCAGGCCCTGGCTGCAGCGCTTCGCCGACGCCGGCATCGAGATCTACCCCGACGAGGTGGTCCTCCAGGGCTTCCCCTGGAGGCAGACGATCTGCATCCGCGGCCGCGACCACCTCGACACGCCGCAGGGCGAGCGGGTCTACGAGAACCGCTACGTGATCTGGGGGCACCTGCGCTGGGGACTCCTGCGCGACTACGAGGTCTACGAGGACACCCAGCGGGCGAAGCAGCTCGACGGGTACCTGGCCAGCGTCGGCAAGCTCTAGGCCGCGCGCTGCTCGGGCGCCAGGGGCAACGGCCGGCCCTTGGCGGCCGACCCGTAGAGGCCGGCCACGGTCAGCGTGCCAGCCAGACCGCGGTAGGGCTCGTACGGCGCGTAGAACTCCTCGACCTCGGGGACCGTGGCTCGCCGGCCGAGCCCGGCGAGGTGGCCGACCAGCTTAATGTAGGCGAGGTCGCCGGCCGGCAGGGAGTCCATCTCGCCGCGCCCGAAGAGGCGGAGGCACTGGACCGTCCAGGGGCCGATCTGGGAGATCGCGAGCAGGCGACGGTCGCCGGCCGGATCATCAAGCGGGCAGCGCCCGCGATCGACCTCGATCGCGACCCGGCGCAGGGCGGAGGCGCGGACCGGCGCCAGGTCCATCGAGGCGAGTTCGGCCGGAGCGCGGCCGGCGATCACCGAGGCAGTGGGCACGTCGCGGAGCGCCTCGCGCCCCTCCCCCACCCGCGCGCCCCAGCGGCCGATGATCCGGCGCTCGATCAGCGCCGCCCGGTCGGCCTCGATCAGCTGCCCGACGACCGCGGTCGCCAGCGCTTCCCAGGGCCACGGCTTGCGCAGCGGCCGGTGGCTGGGCAGCCGCCGGATCAGCGGCCCCAGCAGCGGGTCGCGGCGAAAGCGGCGGTGGAAATCGCGCGAGGTCGTCGTCGACGCCGAGCGCGAAGCGCATCCGCTCCAGCCCCAGCCGCAGCTGCGCGGTCCCCGCCAGGCGCGGCTCGGCTGCGGCGGCGAGCGGGGTCGTCACTGTGCGCGGGTCGAGCGCCTCGGCCCGCAGCTTCAGCCGCCCCGGCCCCGGTTCCCAGGCCCGGACCAGCATCGGGCTGCCATCGACGTGGAGGAGGCGGGTGGCGATCCGGGCGCGGACCCGCAACGTGCGGTCGGTGCTGCCGCGCCCCAGCCGGTAGGGCGAGGCGGGCCGTACTTCGGCTTCCACGGGCTAGCGGCCGAGCAGATGGACGTCGACCAGGAAGGAGCGGCTGGCGACGACGTTGGGACGGTCGGCACGGCGCCGAACCATCCGCCGCGGAGAGCGCGGCTTCGACCCGACCGCGGTCGACCGCGCGCACCGCGGCGACGGTCGCGGCGCCGGCCAGCACGCCGCCGGCGGCGGCGATCGCGGCAGTTTGCACCTCGGGGCGCAGGACCGGCAGCGCCGAGCGGCCGGGCTCCTCGTAGGTCGTCGGCAGCGGCCGCACCGGCTCGGTCGCCTCGCCCGCCGCGGCGTCTTCCTCGGCGACGACCTCGGCGTCCATCTCGAAATCGCTCACCGCTTCGACTCTAGCGACGCCCCAGGTCGCCCCCGGGGCTATTCCCGCAAACTGCGCTCGTAAAGCCGGTAGCGCTTGACGACCTTGCCGCCCATGCCCTCCATCGCGCGGTTCATCGCCTTGTTGGTCTCGAGGATCCAGCCCATCTCGCCGCCGCCGATCCCGCCCGGTTTGGCCGCCTCCTCGAGGTGGCGCAGGTAGAGGCCGGCGGCGACGCCGGTGTGGCGGTACTCGTGCTTGACCCCGAGCGCGAAGACGCGCAGCTGGTCGATCTTCGGCTTGCCGAGCAGGAACTTCAGCCAGCCGAACGGCAGCAGGCGCCCGTTCATCTTCGCGGTCACCTGGTTGATGTCCGGCAGGGTCAGCGCCGCGCCGACCGCCTCGCCGTCCTTCTCGGCGATGTAGGTCCAGTTCTCGTCCAGCACCTGCTTCAGGTGCTTGGCCTGGTAGGCGACCTCGGCGTCAGTGATCGGGACGAAGCCCCAGTTGCTGCCCCAGGCGTCGTTGTAGACCTCCATGAAGCGCTTCACCTCCGCCGCCATGTCGCGCTTGCGCATGTTGCGGATCGTGATCCCTTCGTCCTCCAGCGCTTTCTTCGCGGCTGCGTGGATCGAGGGGTCGAACGCCTCCCCCTCTTTCAGCTCGCCGAACTGCAGTTCCCACATCAGCAGGTCCATCGTCTTTTCGAAGCCCTCGGCCTCGACCAACTGCTGGTAGAAGGGCGGGTGCCAGGGCTCGAGGATCATCGGCCGCCGCTCGAAGCCCTCGATCAGGATCCCGAGCTCGTCGTTGGTGGTGAAGTCCATCGGCCCGAGGATGCGGTCGCGGCCCTTCGCGGCCGCCCACTCGTTGGCCGCCGCGAACAGCGTCCGCGCCACCTCCGGGTCCTCGCTCGTCTCGAAGAACCCGAAGAGGGCGTCGTTGCCGCCCTGGAACTCGTCCCAGCGGCTGTCTACCTGGGCGCTGATCCGGCCGACCGGCTCGCCGTCGCGCTCGGCGACGAACAGCTGCGCCTCCGCGTGCTCGAACCAGGGGTTCTTACGCGGGTTGAGAAATTCCATCCGCTCGAAGATCAGCGGCGCGACCCACTGCGGGTGGTCCCGGTGCAGGTGGAAGGGGACCTTGACGAAGCGCTTGAGCTCCCGACGGCTCCCAACCGGACGGATCGTGACGCTTCCCATCGAGGGGGGAACCTACACTCTTAGGCGATGAGCGAGACCGCCAAGGCGCCCGTCGACGTCTTCGAGAAGGCGCGCAGCCACGACCGGCTCGAGCAGCTCGAAGCGGCCAAGGAGCACGACCTCCTCCCCTACTTCCGCCTGCTCACCTCGCAGGCCGGCCCGGTGGTCGAGATGGAAGGGCGGGAGACGATCATGCTCGGCTCCAACAACTACCTCGGGCTGACCGGCGACGAGCGCGTCAAGGGCGCCGCCCGCGAGGCGCTGGAGACCTACGGCACCGGCGTCACCGGCTCGCGCCTGCTGAACGGGACGACGCCGCTGCACGTCGACCTCGAGCGCGAGCTGGCGGAGTGGATGAAGACCGAGGACGCGATCGTCTACACGACCGGCTACCAGTCCAACGTCGGCTGCATCGGCACGATCCTCGGCCCCGGCGACACCGTCATCTGCGACTCCGGCGACCACGCCTCGATCCTCGACGGCTGCCGGCTCTCCGGCGCCAAACTGCGCCCCTTCCGCCACAACCGAATGGACAAGCTGGAGAAGATGCTGCAGCGTGCGGCCACGGACGGCGGCGGCGTCCTCGTGATCGTCGACGGCGTCTTCTCGATGGAGGGCGACGTCTGCGACCTGCCACGGATCGTCGAGCTCTGCCAGGGCTACGGGGCGCGGCTGATGGTCGACGAGGCGCACGGCGCCGGCGTGCTCGGCGCCCGCGGGGCCGGCGCCTGCGAGCTGTTCGGGCTCGAGGACGCGGTCGACCTGCGGATGGGCACCTTCTCCAAGAGCCTCGCCTCCTGCGGCGGCTTCATCGCCGGCCCCGCCGACGTGATCGAGTACCTGCGGGTCTCTTCGCGCTCCTTCATCTTCAGCGCCTCGGCGGTTCCGGCCGCGGTCGGCGCCGCGCTGGCGGCCCTGCGCGTGATCCGCGCCGACGGCCCCGAGCTGTTCGAGCGCCTGCTCGCCAACGCCGAGTACCTGCGCGAGGGGCTGCGCCATCTGGGGCTGAAAGTGATCGAGCCGGGCACGCTGCCCGACGGGACGGTGGCGACGACGCCGGTGGTGCCGGTGCTGTGCGGCGACGACTGGCAGGCGGTGATGCTCTGGAAGGCGCTGTTCGACGCCGGCGTCTACACCAACGTCGCGATCCACCCCGCGGTCCCGCCCGGCGGGGCGCTGCTGCGGACCAGCCTGATGGCGACCCACGAGCGCGAGCACCTCGACGCGGCGCTGGGGACGATCGCCAGGGTGATCGGCGACTTCCCCGACGTTCCGCGGGCCTGAATTCCCTTCCGTCCAGGTTCACCACCTTTTGACATCCCCCCTTGTGGGTAGTTTCAGGCTCTGCTGATTCGGGAGCGTTCGCGGTCGTGACGAAATTGTTGCTCTTAGCGACCGGACCGATCTCTCTTTCGCCCAGGTCGGGTTGACGGGGGCTACCCCCGCGACGTAGCTTGGCGTCCTCGCCCGAAGCAATGGCCGGGGGTTCGGATGTCACCCACTCCGCCCGGTCAGGCCAGGGGCCCTGAGCCACATCCGTGGCGAGATACCCAGTTGATCGATTCCTTATGAAGGGAGGAGTCCAGTGAACGCTGCCGCAACGGCACCCGCAACGACGACCGCAGCTTCGGTGGAGGCGCCGCAGCACATGAGGGCGCTGGAACGCGCCAACACGGTGCGACTGGCCCGAGCCGAGTTGAAGCGAGCGATCGGGCGAGGTGACCTGGAAGCGGCCGATGTAGTCCGCGAGTGCCCTTGGGAGACCGAGAGCATGACGATCTCCGAGCTGCTGACCAGCCAGCGACGTTGGGGGCGGACCCGCGCCCGCAAGTTCTTGCTGCCGCTCGCCCTAAACGAGAACAAGCAACTCGGCACGTTGACCTCGCGCCAGCGGCGCCTGCTGTCCGCCGAGCTCGCCTCGCGCACCACCGGCGTCCGCGCCACGGCCACCGTGTAGAAGACCTGACTAGCCGCGCATTCCACCGATCCTGAAGCTGAGTCCACCAGAGGCTCGCTGGAATGCGCGGCGCGCCAGGTAGAAGGCGACCGCGAAGACGACGGCGCCGGCTGCCAGGCAGACGGCGATGATCTGATCGCCGATGTAGAAGAGGGCCACCGCGACCACCACCGCGGGGAAGCCGGCGAGCAGGGTCGTGTGCGAGCGGTAGCCGGCGAAATGCTCCCGGACCGCCACCTCGAGCCCGCCCAGCCCAGCGAGCACGACGCCGACTCCGATCAAGGTCTCGTCGCCGCCGAAGAAGCCGATGAGCAGGCAGACGATCCCGGCGAGGATGACCAGCTCGGCGAGCGGGAAATTGCCCCACGGCGCCGGCGGGCGCTGGTCGGGGGCGGAGATGCGCTTACCCTGCTGCGCGCTCAACGGCCGCAAGCCGCCCGGGTCTGGGGCATCCGGAGGAGACCTTGACCCGCCACCAGCCCATCAGCAGGCCGAGCGGGCCGAGCCGGGGCTGGGAGTGCCAGCCGCCGCAGCCGGGCTCGCCGACCTCGGCGCGGCTCACCTGGACCCACTTGTGCTCGGCGGGGTTGGCGAGCATCGCCCGCAGCAGCTCGCGCTTCGCGCGCTCCTCCCGAGCGCGTTCGCGCAGGGCGGTCCGGGCGGCGCCGATCCGCGCGGCCAGCGCGTCGCGGGCGCACTCGAGTTCTCCGAGGCCGAGGACGCGGGGCTCCGCCGCCAGGGCGGCGACGCGGTACTCGACGGTGAGGCGGCCGAAACCCTCGGCGAGGAGGCCCGCCAGCTCACGCTCAAGCGTGCCGATCTGACGGCGCAGCTGGGCGCGGGCGGGCCGCTCGTCGACTTCTGCATCGAGCGCGGCGAAACCGTCTCTTGCGAGGAGATCCTCCATCTGCGCCTCGAGTCGAGTCTAAATCACGGATCCGGGCCGGAAGCGATGACTCGGTTAAGGCGAGCTAGGCGTGCTCGACAGTCGCCGCGGCCATCCAGAGCGCCTCCTCGATCGACATCTGCGAGACCGAGCCGACCTGGATCGCCGTGACCGCGACCCGCCGGGTATCCCTGGTGACGCGGTGGGCCTCGGTGGTTTCGCCGAACAGCAGGCCGAGCGGGCTCGACTCGTCGGCGACGATCAGGGTGCCGGGAGCGAGCTCGCCGTGGCCGGCCGGGTGCGGCTCGGCGCTCGCCGCCTCGCGGATGCAGAGCCGCCCCTCGCAGCGGTCGGCGTCGAAGGCGCGCAGCGCCACCCCCGTCTCGACGATCGCGATCGTCAGCGCGTCGGCGACGAGGCCGCGGCTGACGAAGCCGCCGTCGTAAATGCGGTCGAAGATCCGCTCCTCGATCGGCGTCCGGGTGCGGTCGGGGTCGAGCCCGATCTGGCGGAAGAAAACTCGATAGGACCAAGGGACAGGCCGTTCGCGCTGGCGGATCGCCTCGGCGCCGTAGATCCGGTCGGAGAGCTCGCGCAGGCGGCGGCGCACCGAGTCGGGGCTCTTGCCCGGTTTGGCGTCGACCTCGACCCAGGCGATCCCGAGGCCGGGGAACTCGGCGGTCAGCTGCGGCGCGACCCAGCCCTGGACCGGGGTCGGGTCCCATTCGGGGCGCGCCCGGTCCGCCTGCGGGCCCGCCATCTCACCCCTCCTCCGCCGTCCGCGTCGCGGCCAGCAACTGGTCGACCCGGTCGCGCAGCGCGGCCGCGGTGAGTTCGCCGCTGCTGGCGCTCTCCAGCGTGCCGCCCGGGTAGACATAGGCGAAGGTCGGGCAGCCGCCGACCCGGTAGAGGCCGGCGACCGCGCCGTCGCGGTCGTAGCCGACCGGCATCGTCCAGCCGCGCTCGCGGACCAGGTCGCGAACCTCGTCGCGATCGTCGCGGATGTCGAGTGAGAGGAAGTTCACCCTGCCACGGTAGCGCCGAGAGACGTCCTCGACCACGTCCTGCTGGGCGGTGCAGTCGCCGCCTTTGGTGAACCAGAACGAGATCACCAGCGGCCGGCCGAAGAGGTCGCAGACGCGGATCGCACCGGCGGTCGAGATCTCGCAGGCGGAGGTACGCACGGCGTCCTGCGGACAGGGCACGGCGGCCAGCGCGCAGTCGTCCTGGGCGACGTTGGCGTCGCCTTCCAGCTGGCCGGCGGCGGCCGGGACGGCGAACTCGGGCAGCGGCCAGCGCGGTTCCATGCGGTCGAGACCGAGCGTGCCGCCGCTCTCGTCGCCGCTCAGGGTGTTGACCGTGACGAAGGCGATCAGGGCGACGAAGATCAGCCCGACCGCGACCGAGTAGCGGTCTTTCATGCCCGCCTCCCCTCGAGCCAGACCAACAGCGCCGGCAGCACCACCATCACCCCGAGCAGGGCGGCGGTGAGGTCGATCACGGTGACGGCGCCGAAGTCGCGCAGGAGGCGGATGTCGCTGGCGATGAGGACGGCGAAGCCGGCGACGGCGGTGACGCCGGAGGCGAGCACGGCGGCGCCGGTGCGGGAGTAGGCGCGGCGCAGGGCGGGCTCGGCGGGGCCGGCGCCGCCCCCCTCCTCGTGGAAGCGGCCGCTGAGGATCACCCCGAACTCGGTGGCGATCGCGATCGTCAGGGCGCCGAGCGCGGCCGACATCGGGTTGAGCGGGATCCCCGTTACCCAGAGCAGCAGCGAGGCCCAGCCGGTCGCGAGCACGGTGGGCACCAGGGGGACGAGGGCGCGGCGGGGCGAGCGGTAGACGGCGAGCAGCGCGAGGGCGACGGCGAGGATTCCGGCGAGGGTCAGCCAGTAGCGGCTGGCGGCGAGGTCGGAGGCCGACTCGGCGGCGATCACCGGCAGACCGGCGAGCCGGACCGTGACCCCCGGCGGCGGGCCGCCCGGCGCGCCGGGCGCGCCGATCTCGGCCCGGACGCGGTCGATCAGCGCCTGCTGGTCGGCGAGCGACTGGGCGCGGATGCCGAAGCTGATCAAGGCCTCGTCGCCGAGCGCCCCGGTGCGCGGGTCGAGCGGCGCGACCTGGCGCAGGGCGTAGGGCGAGAGCGCCGCCAGCGTCGCCTCGACCCCGGCCCTGGTCACGGTTCGGCCTTCGCGGACGAGGAAATCCGAGAGCGCCGGGCCGGGACAGATGTCGGCTTGGAGGCAGCTCGGGTTTTCGCCGCTGAACCCGTTGGCGCGGAGGACACGGCGCTTGAAGTCGGCCATCCACTCAATCGTCGCCGGGTCTTCGAGGTCGTCCGATTCGATCGCCACGTCGAGCTCGCCGGAGACGCCGGTCGCCTCCTGCAGCTCGTTCAGTTCCTCGACCGCTTCGATGCTCTGCGGCGCGAGCTCGCGGATGTCGGAGACGGTCTCGATCTGGGTCCAGCTGTTGCAATAATCGTAGCGCTTCCAGTAATGTCACCTGATGACAGATTGTCGACGAAGGTGAACGGCACTTGAGTTGTTACTAGAGTGTTTTAAGGTATCCGGTGCGAAGTTGAAGCCGGCGAGTATCGTGATGTTGCCTGCGTTACCACTTCCGCCTGGAGAGGTTTCGATCAGGAAGTTGCCGAGATTGACGTTTTGATTTGAGATGATCGCGAGGTCTGTTCCATTGAAGATCGTGTTGCCTGGAAGGTTGACGTTGCCGGATGTATTGGCAATGGTCTGCCCTCCAAAGATCAAGTTGTTTGCAACGATGTTGCCGGTACCAATCTGTGTCCAGATGTTCGTTGTCAATTTGATGTTGTTGTTGCCGGTCAATAGAGAACCATTATTCGATGTTGTGGTGCCGTTGAAGTTATTCAGTTCGACATCGCCATTGAACGTCAAGTTTGAGAACAAATTGAGATTCGCACCAATACCGGTGTTGAATATGATCGCCGCAGGATTACTTGGAGCACCGGGCAAACCTGCAGGAGGGGTCGTACCAGTAATGACAGGATTGCTCACATTGCCAACAACGGTCAGGGCGCCCAAGCTCTGGACAGTAATGCTTGCCGCGGTAATGTCGCTTGTGGTCTCGAATCTTGGCGTGTTTAAAGTGATTGTGCCTGTTGTGGTCAGAGGATTAATCACGCTCACACCTGTGGCGACGTTCGTCGTCGATAGCACCAGGTTTGTTGCCGGTCCGAGACCACCAATTACCACTGGATTAGCGCCAGCAGATAACGTGACGGTTCCGCCTCCAAACGCTCTTAGTTCGCCGAACTGGGCGGTCCCGGGTATGGTGTAGTCGCCTGGTGCAGTACCGAATAGAAAGATTTGAAATTGAGAAACAGGCGCGGTCAATGTTACGGTACCAGTTGTGATATCACCGTCAGTACTCATGAGGTTGAGATTTCCGGTGCCTGTACCTGTCGAGGAGATCTGTCCTACAGTCAAATCTCCTGAACCCGTAGACAGACTTATAGAACCGGCACTGCCAGTGCCGCTTCCATTTGCAGTGACATTGCCGAGTGTTAGTGGACCGGTTGTTGATATTACTGAGATAAAGGCCGGTGTTGTTATTTCCTGGAACGGCTGAACGTATTGATCGAGGCACTACCTGTGATGCTTCCGTCGGCTATGATTTGCACAAGACCGGGTGACACGTCCACTGTACTGAGCGGCTGGCCGTTCAAATTAAGACCGATGTCTCCATCCGACTGCACAAAAACGTTTCCTGTAGTAGTCACGCCGGCTGGAAAGTTCAGATTAATTAGGCCCTCTGTGCTTCCATTGTTGGCGAACAAGTTTAAGTCGTTGGTGAGCTGCATACTCGAGCCTTGAAGGGCGATCGTTCCGTTGGCAAACGTTGGACCACCACCGACGTCCAAGTTAATAAGACCAGCAGTGCTGATGATGGTGCCGGAGCTGGCATTGAATGTGAAATTGCCGCCATCGCCAGGACCTGTGATGAGTCATTTGGAACTGTCTATGTTTATGCCACCAGTCCCCTGATTGGTGACGAGAATGGAGCCGCCATCGCCGGATGTGCCACCACCGGTTGCGGAAATTGTGTTGGTCAAGAAAAGAGGTGTTGCTTTACTTGCCGTAATTATAATGAGGCCACCAGCGCCACCGATTCCTGTATTGCCGCCATTAGCGCTGATCGGGTTGGAGATAATCAGAGTACCGTTACCAGCGAGGATACTCACGTTGCCACCGTTTCCGGTGCCCGTTCCGTTGGCTATGAGATTAGCGAAATACGTCGATGCCACCACTTCCGGCGTTTGCTGTTGTGATTGATCCACCATCACCAGATGTGCCACCACCGGTAACGGAAATTTGGTTTCCAATATCGAGAGTAGTTGGTCGGGGATGTGGAAATTGTGACGTTGCCACCATCTCCACCGCTTCCCACAACACCACCATTGGAAGTGATTGTGCCGGGCCGCGAAAATTCCGGTTCCTACGAAGATATTTACGTTGCCGCCGTTTCCAGTCCCCAGCCCGTTGGTTATGATGTTGCCATGACTAAGTGAAAAACCCGGACCTGAGCTGACAATCACATTGCCTCCGTTGGCATTACCGGTACCACCAGCAGAAGCGTTGATAGCGAAGCTCACGTTGACAGAACTGCCACCTGTTACGGTGACGTTGGCGTGATTAGTGGTTATTGAGCCGGTTATGACGTCGCCACCACGGACACTGGCCGGATTGAAAAACGTGCCGGAGAATAACCGGCGCTGACCTTTTGAATAGAGCTCGCCGTGCCGGGCTGAGCAATCGATTCTGCGATGATCACGGCGCCAGTGCCGTTACTTCCAGAACTGGTGTCGATATTTCCTACATCAATACCTTGATTGACAGAACTGTTTTGTGCCGCCAGAATTGTGATGTCGCCACTCGCTCCGAGCGCTCCCGATCCCGATGTGTCAATTGGATTAGGTGAATTTATCACTACCGAACCGGTACCTGCCAATGTTTCGAAAGCGATAATGGTTATATCTCCGCCCTTACTGCCCGCATTTAACGAGTTGGTCTGCAGAAGATTCAAGTCACCGCCAAAGTTGATGAAGTCAACGTTGCCGCCTGTCGCCGACGCACCGAGAATGGTGACATCGTTTGCCGTTTCGGTGAAATTCGCGCCGGCAACTATTACAACATTACTTCCATCGCCGCTGGGGTTTGTACCTAGAATCGTCGGATTGACGGTGGTAGTTATAGATCCGCCGGAGACGATCAGAATGCCACCTTTAGCAATTTGATCGCCGTTAAGATCGATGTCGTTGGTCGCGGTAAGCGAAATCGAGTTTGCCGTGATTGCTCCGCCGACAACCAACGTCCCGTCCGAACTGACGCGCGCTTGGGCGGCACCGATGGAGTTCAATGTGATATCTGAGCCGGAGTTAACTGTGGCAGTGCCATCGGTGTTCAACGGCCCGGTAATGACACTGCCGCTCGCGAGCGTGCTTGAGGCGATAATACTGTTGCTGGAAGTGACACTGCCATTGGTGGCAAAGGTAATCGGTACCTGCCGTTGGAAGTTGTAGGTCGTGCATTGGAAATCGTTAAGTTTCCGGCGGCGCCGGAGCCGCTGGCGTTGCTTACGATTCCAGCGGCATCCTTGTCCGGACGTTGCAACGGCAACGACCAGTACGTTGCCATTGGCGCCGGTGCCGGAACCGCCTGCATCGAATTGCGCCGAGCGGGGTGAGTATTCGTCCGTTAAAACCGCCTGAACCAGCGAAATCCGCTAGAGTAAGATTGCCGCCGCTCAAATGTTCCTTGCGAAGACGACTCGATAACAAGGGCTCCGGCCATGCTCGTGAAGTTGATATTGCCACCGGCGGCGGAGCCGCCCGAAACGGTAACCGGAGCTGTGGCGTTTTGTGTGATAGTCCCAATAGATTGTGTCGGCAACGTAGCTGGACCGCCGGCTGGAGAAACTTCTCCGGTACCGGCAGTAATGTTTGCACCGGCAATAAGAGTCACGTCGTGCCCCTGATTGCTCAGGTCACGAGCCCGGATTGAGAGGTTGACTTGATTGGTTGTGATGCTGCCACCGGCGATGATGGCAAGATCTCTCTGACGATGAAATTCCCGCCGAGTATGATGTTGCCGGTATTGTAGTATGTTGGATCGCCTGTCAGGCACTGCGTTCCGAGCAGAAGGTTCGTGGTGTTGGTGCTCACGTGTGCAGCAAGACCGGACGTACTTACTACGCCGGTCACTTCATTGGCGATCAGATCGCCCGTTCCCTGCCCAGCATTAATGTTTACTTCCGCAGAATAAAGGTTGCCACCATATAAGGTGCTATTGCCCGTGCCGGCGTAATCCGCGCCGCGAACATTGATGGCGCCATTGGTGGCGTTCAAATTGCCACCATAATTGTTGATCAGAAGGTTTGAGTCGGCAGCGGCCGGAATGTGATATGACTATTTGCCGAACTTACAAGACCCTGGTTGTTTACCGCGGAAGCATTCAGCAATACGCTTCCACTCGCCTGTGCTATTGAGCCTGAGCCGTTGGTGATGGAACGTCCCGCGGAAAGCTCCAGATCTCCGGCGTCTGAAATAGATCCTGAATTGTTTAAATCGCGGTCAGCTCTCAGCGCGAGGTTCAACTGAGGGTTCGACGCGTTGGACTGCGAAGAGATCGATCCACCTTGCTCGTTGTTGATATCTCGTGTGGTGATTATTGCCGTGTTTCTATTTTGGTTTGTTGACGTAGCTAGAAGTGAACCATAATTGACCAGGTCTTTCGTCACTCTGACACCATCTGCGGCGCGGGCGAAGTCGCCCGTGACGGAGACGTTCTGCGGGATCACCAGTTCCGACGTGCGGATTGTGGCGCCGTCGTCGCTGAGCTGGTTGAGATTAAGGGAACCGCCGTTGGCTGCGCCGCTACTGCTCAATGTCAGTGCTTGAGTGCCCGTCGCCAGCTTTTGACTGATAAAACCTGCCACAATCAGCGGCTGTGACTTTGCTGCCGGCTGAGACTTCGCGTGACTGCTCACCAACCTGAATCGTTATGTTTCCATCAAAGAGGTTTTCGCCGACAGTGATGTTTGCCCTGGTCGATGAAAGGTCGAGTGAGACTCCGCGGGTGACCGCCCTGGTTCTGCCTGCATCATTTATGTATGTGGTGCGGCTGCTCTCAGGTCTGGAAGTGCGAAAGGTGGAAACCGGCCGGGGAAAGTACAGCCGCGCTGGCGCCGTGTCGATTTGAATCGCTCAGTGTTGGTATTGTTGAAACGCCCGTCGTCACCGCTGTCGGAATGACAGTTGGGACCGACAGCATGCCCATGGTACGATTCTCGCTCCTCAGCTCTCTGCGCTCGGTGCGCGCCTCGAGGCGACCCGCCCGAAAACTGCCCTGTCATTGAGATTATTCAATCGGTTCAGGAGCCGGTCTGGATTGGCCTGGGCCCGCGCCACTGGTAGTTGCGCTCAAAGCCAGCAAGGTTGTCATGAGAGAAGCCCCACGACTGTTTAACCGGCGTGAAAGAAGGCCTTTGGATTTCATGATATGCACCTACTCGAATCTACCACCACTGGGCATGTTACGCGATTGCGCCGCACGCAATGAACATCGACTGGAGTTCTTCCTGCAGTAACCAGGCCGGTGCCCCAGATTCCATGCGAAAGCTTAAGCAGAAAGTGCATAGTACTTTCATGAGAAAACTGGCTTACATTCGTTCGTTGAGAGGTATGTCAACGTTTCGACGGGTGTCCGAACTAAAGGTATTCAGGCGATGCGCCATAAATGATATCAAGATGAATACCATGCGAGTAGGCACCGTGGGCGATACCAGTTCGATACCAGTTCGGTAACAGACCGTTACCCGCCCGATACCGGCCTGGACATTCGGTTACACACACGGCGCCCAGGGTCTATCTAACTGCCGCGACCGCAGTTGATCGATTTGTGCTTTGATACCGTTTGCGATTCCGTGCAACTGATCGCATTTTTGCATTTGTTCGCGCTTCCAGCTTTCGAGGCTTTGTTTTCGCGAATGACACTCTTCCGGGGTGAGTGAAGAACATTCCTGTTGAAGGTGATTGAGCCGGTCCTTTTCCTCACGCATCGCGGAACTCTTAAAGTCCTGAGCTTTGCGGCAGGCTTCGCTATACTGTCTCTCTAATTCATCAATTCCCTGTTGCCCCGCGGCGTTAGTGTTTCGCGCCACAACGTACCCCGTATGTGTCACGTTTGATGGAACTTTGATTTTTTCCTGCGCGCTTCAGCTGCGACCGGAGTCGGCATGGAGAAGCGGTATCCGAGTTCCTTGCCGATCTCAATGCGCCGATCTGCCGGTGGACCGTAGACCACCTCGACTACACCACCCAGGAGTTTATTTCTATCGGCAAGCGGATTTACTGAATTTTTTTCTTGTCGGAGAAACAGATATCCGGCAATTGTTCCGTTGACGCTTTGATTAACGGGAAGCTATCGAGAGGCTGTTGAAATCCGCGTATGAGCGGATGACTAAAACCGCCGTTCGATCTTCAACCCATATCGAGGTGGATGATTTGCGTGCCGAACAACTGAACCGGTGGAATATCGAGCTGGCAAATTTCGTGCGCCGGCAACTCAACTGTTCTTCGATCTGCTGTCCACTTCGGATTATCGTCTTTGAAGGTTACGGGCGGCAATCGCTCGGGAGGTTCTGTCGGCGTCGCCCAGGGGAGTTCATCACTTCCCGGATTCTCCGGTTTCGGTCTTCTCGCCTCCCGGTGTCAGAACTTCATAGACGGCACCCGGTCCCAAATTGACATCGCTGCCATCGAGCAGATTCTTGACTGCGATGTGACCTTCAATTACGCAGACTCTCGTGACTTCAGGCGTACGTTGGAAGAGAACCGTCGTGCCTCTGATCCGAGCCTGCAGTACTTTTGTCCAGACGTTATAGTCGTTAGCACTGCCTCTTTTTGAGTCTAAATAACATCTCGCCATTTGCTAAAAACACAGTGCGCTTGCCGGGAAGCACTTTGACTACGGTGTTGGACCACTGGCGAGTCACCACTTCAGTGAGGAGATTTCGGACCATGAGTTGTTGCCTGTTCCTACTTGCGAGCCATCAGTCAGTTTGTCTTTTTGATTTGCTTTTATGGGCAAACCAAGGACGAAGGACAACAAATCGAAAATGCGCTTGAACACTTGTCCCTGATCTTCCGACAATTCCGCGGATGCTTGTTGCTCTGCCACTGCCGGCGGTGATGCCGTCGCAACGAGGAGAAGCACCATAAGTATTGACAAAAATTTTCGCACGCTACTCATTGTCATAATTCGTCTCTCAATTCTCAACTGTAGAACGTCTGGATTGCCAGATCTCCAGCGCCACGTGACGCTTCTTGATC
>CAWINA010000001.1:0-71176 GCA_963837405.1 uncultured Thermoleophilia bacterium | reverse complement strand
TGAACTCCTGCTGCTCGCGATCGCCGGCCCGGTGATCGCCGGCACCAGCCTCTTCGGCGGCCGCGGCTCGGTCTGGACGGCCCTGCTCGGCGCCATGGTGATCGGCTCGATCTCCAACGGCATGGACCTGCTCTCGCTCTCCTCGGCGGTGAAACTGATGGTCACCGGCGGCGTCCTCCTGTTGGCCGTCCTGGTCGACGCGATCGCCCGCCAGCAGCGCCAAACTTCCGGCCGCGTCTAGTTAGAGACCACGTGACCGGCGCGGATACGGCACCTCCCCGACATCCCGCGTAGCGCTGCTACGCGGGAGTCGTGTCGTCACCGTCCCGCTTGGTCCCGCGGCCTCTAACGCGCAAACAAAAGTGAGGCGCCGATTGCGCCGCCGAGGTCGCCGAGCGTGGCGACCCGGACCGCGGGCGGGCGCGCGTCGAGGAAAAGGTGCTTGCGCATCTCCTCCATCAGCGGGTCCATCAGGCGCTCGCCGAAGCGGATCCCGAGGCCGCCGCCGATGATTACCGCTTCCGGGTCGATCAGGTTGACGGCGGAGGCGATTCCGGTCCCGAGCGCCTCGACCGCGCGGTCGATCAGCTTCGTCGCCATGTGGTCGCCGTGGTCGAGGGCGCGCTCCCAGATGCCGCTGGTCAGCCGCGGTTTGTCGTGCTTCTCCATCAGCTTGAAGAGGTCGGTCTTGTGGCCCTCTTCGTGCTCGCGGCGCGCCTCGGCTTCCATCGCCGAGCGGCCGGCGTAGGCCTCCATGCAGCCCCGGCGCCCGCAGGGGCACTTGGCGCCGCCATGCTTGACGACCACGTGGCCGATCTCGCCGGCCGCGCCGCGCCCCAGCCAGGGCTTGTCGTCCAGCACCAGACCGCCGCCGACCCCGGTTCCCCAGAAGACGCCGATCAAGCTGTGGAACTCGCGCCCGGCGCCGAGGTGGAACTCCGCCTCGGTCGCGACCTGGACATCGTTGCCGACCCGCACCTCGGTCCCCAGCGCCGCCTTCAGATTTTTGGCCAGTGGGAAGCTCCCTTCCCAGTCGGGCAGGTTCTTCGCCGAGGAGACGACGCCGGTCTTCTCGTCGGCGTCGCCGGGCGAGCCGACCCCGACGCCTTCGAGCTGGGCCGGCTCGACGTCGGCGGCCATCGCCGCGTCGCGCAGCGCCTCGGCCATCTGCTCGGCGACGCCGGCCGGGCCGCCGTCGGTCGGCGTCGGGCGCCGCGCCTCGCCCAGCACTTCGCCGCCGTGGTCGACGATCGCCGTCTGGATCTTGGTGCCGCCGAGGTCGATGCCACCGCGCAGCTGAGTCAGGCCAGTCATCAGCGAGGGCACCCTATCCGCGCCGCCTCTGGAAAGCTAGGGGCGTGGCCGATCAACGGGGCTGGAAGGTCTGGTGGACGAAGCGACGCTGGTACGAGCGCAACCACCGCCTGCTGCGGCGCTGGCGGCTCGACCGTCACGCCGCCCGCGGCGGCTTCTACATCCGCCACCCGATCGAGGGCGAAGTCCTGGAGGCGCTCGACGAGGGCCGCCTGCGGATCGGCGAAGGCACGCTGCTGGAGCCCGGCTGCTGGCTGACCCTCGCCCCGGAGGCGGAAATCGAGATCGGCGCCGGCTGCTTCCTCAACCGCAACACGATGATCGCCGCCCAGCAACGGGTCGCGATCGGCGACCACACGATGTTCGCCAACGGCTGCTTCGTCGGCGACGCGGCCCACCGCTTCGACGATCCCGACAAGCCGATCACCTGGCAGGGATTCACCACCAAGGGTCCGGTCGAGATCGGCTCTAACTGCTGGTTCGCCGCCAACGTCGTCGTCACCAGCGGTGTCCGGATCGGCGAGCGCTGCGTGGTCGGGGCAAACTCGGTGGTGACCCGCGACCTGCCGGAGCTGACGATCGCCGCCGGCGCTCCGGCGGTTCCGATCCGCAAAGTCGAGTTCGCCGCCCCGGACGGGGACGGCGGGAGCGCCTAGGAGCTTTTCCCGGCGTTCTCGGTCTCGGTCGTCTTCTCGACCTGCTTCTCGTCCTTCTCGTCGTCGTCACTGCCGCCGCCGATTCCGCCTTTGAACTCGCGGATGCTGCTGCCGAGCGAGCGCCCCAGGTCGGGGAGCTTTTTCGGCCCGAAGATGATCAGGACGATGACGAGAATGATGCCGATCTCGAGTGGTCCGATGTTGGGCATAGAAACATCTTCGCAGGGTCGACGGACCAGGACCCGCGACTACTTGGCGGCGGTCTCCGCCTCAACCTGCGGCTTTGCCTCAACCTGCGGCTTTGCGGCCGGCTCGTCGTTCTCGCCACCAATCGTGCCTTTGAACTCGCGGATGCTGCTGCCGAGGGACTTGCCGAGCTCCGGCAGCTTTTTCGGCCCGAACACGATCAGGGCGATGACGAGGACGATTCCAATCTCCAGCGGTCCGATGTTGGGCATGACTCTCTCCAGTCGATCGATTTGGGGGCGGCGGGTTCGCCGCCCCCGCTAGCTCCAGGGCGGCTAGACGAGGAAGCCGGTCATTTCGACCGCCTTCAGCACTTCACTTGCCGTTTTCGGCTTGTCGAAGGCGCCGCTCGGCGAGATGTTGGCCGGGGTCGGCTTCAGCAGCAGTCCGGCGACCGAGGCATGGCGCGCCTCCACCGACCAGATCGACAGCGCGGCGGCGATGTAGGCGGGGCTGCTGATGTTCAGCGCCTGTCCGGAGTAGGCGCCGACACCGGTGTTCTCGAGCGCGACCGCGGTCTTGATGAAGGAGTCGCGATCGCCAGTGGTCGCACCGAAGTCGACTTTCGGAGCGGCGACAGCTTTGTTGCCCAGCGCCTTCTTGAGGAACTTGACGTGGGCGTTCTCGTCGGTCGTCGTCTGCTTCAGGAATGCTTTCTCCTGCGCCGTTTTGAGGAAGGATTTCTTGTTGTTGTTGGCGGTGGCCTCGTTGTAGAAGGCGGCCTCCAGGTACTCGAGGGTTAGCGCGTAGTTGAGGATCCCGATGTCGCCTTTGCCGAAGCTGGCTGGCGGCCGCCCTTTGCCCGCGGCCATCGCGCCGGCCGGGGTGAGGGCGCCAAGCAGGGCGCCTCCGCCGACCACCGCGCCGCCGGCGAGGCCGGCCTTCCTGAGGAAGCCACGGCGGCTGTCGCCCGGCTCCAGTCCCTCGATCGCCTCGTGCGCGGCGGCGGCGACCGCGTCACCGCTGTCGATTTGCTCCAGTGCCTTCTCGGTGCTCATCCGGTCCTCCTGGCTAGGTGGGGGGTGATGCCTTGTCCTCCGACTGCGGGACCGGGGGAGCGGGTAGATCACTTTCCGCCCGATATTTAGGTTCTTCGCGAGGTCTGACGTCAGGCTGCCTATAATTCGAGGCCGCTGGCCGTGACCCCGTAGGGCATGGACCAAATGAATTCCAACCTCACCAGGAACACCCCCGAGCAGGACTCTGCCCTGCGCGTCTTCCGCGCCAAGGCGCCGCTGCGCGACGCGCTCGCGTCGGCCCGTGCCGCCGGCGAGACGATCGGCCTGGTGCCGACGATGGGCTACCTGCACGAGGGCCATCTCTCGCTGCTGCGCGCGGCCCGCGCCGAGTGCGACGTCGTCGTGATGAGCCTCTTCGTCAACCCGACCCAGTTCGGCCCCGGCGAGGACCTGGAGCGCTATCCGCGCGACGAGGAGCGCGACCTGCGTCTTGCGGAGGAGGCCGGCGTCGACCTGGTCTTCGCCCCCTCGGTGGCCGAGGTCTATCCGGAAGGGTTCGCCACGCGGGTCGAGGTCGGCGGCAAGCTGACCGAGGTGCTCGACGGCGATCGCTCTCGTCGCGGCCCCGAGCACTTCCGCGGCGTCACCACCGTCGTCGCCAAGCTCTTCAACGTCGTCGGCCCCGACGTCGCCTACTTCGGCCAGAAGGACGCCCAGCAGGCTGCGGTGATCCGCCGCATGGTCCGCGACCTCGACTTCCCGCTGCGGGTCGAGGTGCTGCCGACCGTGCGCGAGCGCGACGGGTTGGCGATGAGCTCGCGCAACGCCTACCTGGAGCCTGCGGAGCGCGAGCGCGCTGCGGCGATCTCGCAGGCGCTGGCCACGGTCGAGCGCGAGGCCCGCGCCGGCTCGCTGCGGGCCGGCCTCGAGGCTGCCCACCGCGAGCTCAGCGCTGCCGGGATCGAGCCGGAGTACTTGGAGGCCCGCGACGCCGAGACCCTCGAGCCGGCGGCCGAGCTGAACGGGCGACCTCTGCTGGTCGCCGTCGCGGCCCGGGTCGGGGCCGCCCGCCTAATCGACAACGTCTTGATTTCGCCCTGAGGCACCGCAAAGGAAGGGGACCCACCAATGCAAAGGCAGATGCTGAAGTCGAAGATCCACCGCGCCACCGTCACCGACTGCGACGTCGATTACATCGGCAGCATCACGATCGACACCGAGCTGATGGCCGGCGCCGACCTGATCACCAACGAGCAGGTCCACGTCTGGGACGTCGACAACGGCCAGCGCTTCGTCACCTACGTGATCGACGGCGAGCCGGGCTCCGGCACGATGCAGGTGAACGGGGCCGCCGCGCACCTGACCGAGCCCGGCCACAAGATCATCGTCGCCTCCTTCGGCGCCTACGACGAGGCCGACCTGGAGCGCTACGAGCCGGTCGTCGTCCACGTCGACGACGCGAACCGTGCCGTCGCCGTGGACAGCCGCCCGGAGGTGCTGGTCTCATGAGCTCCGGAGGGCGCTCCCACACGGTGCCGGCGGAAGACCGCGTCGCGATGAGCCTGCCGCGGCTCCACGAGATGAAGGAGAAAGGCGAGCCGATCGTGATGGTCACCGCCTACGACTTCCCCTCGGCGACCGTCGCCGAGGCCGCCGGCGTCGACCTCGTCCTGGTCGGCGACTCCGCCGCCAACGTGGTGCTCGGCTATTCCGGCACCGAGCTGGTCTCGATGGAGGAGATGATCGTGCTCGGCAAAGCCGTCCGCCGCGGCCTGAAGACGCCGCTGATGATCGGCGACATGCCGATGGGCAGCTACGAGTCGAGCAACGAGCTGGCGATCCAGAGCGCCCAGCGGCTGGTCAAGGAGACCGGTTGCCAGGTGGTCAAGCTGGAGGCGGGAGGGGTCTCGGTCGAGCGCGCCCGCGCGATCGTTCGCGCCGGCATCCCGGTGATGGGCCACATTGGCCTCACCCCGCAGACCGCGACCGCGCTCGGCGGCTACAAGGCCCAGGGTAAGTCCGCCAAGGACGCGATCCAGCTACTGGAGGACGCACTCGCTCTGCAGGCGGTCGGCTGCTTCGCGATCGTCTTCGAGGCGGTGCCGGCCGAGGTCACGGCGGCGATCGTCGCCAAGCTCGAGATCCCCTCGATCGGGATCGGCGCCGGCCCGGCGACCTCGGGCCAGGTGCTCGTCTTCCACGACCTGCTCGGGATCACCACCGGCCACATGGCGAAGTTCGTCAAGCGCTACGCCGAGATCCACGAGCAGATGGTCGCCGCCGTCGGCGCCTACGGCGAGGAGGTGCGGAGCGGCAAGTTCCCAGGCCCCGAGCACTCCTACTCGATCGACGAGACGGAGCTCGCCCACTTCCGCGACTACATCGACCAGGAGAGCCTCACCTCGGCCAAGGCCTGGGAGTGGGAGCCGCTGAGCTAAGCGGCCGCCGCGAGCCTGGGCTCGCGGGAATTGATGGCGCCGGCCCCTAGATGGCAGGGACCGGCGCCGACCGAGATCAGGACGACTTGGCTATCGAGATCGCGGGGACAACGGTTTCCCTGGCGGCAATCCGCATGCGGCTCACCCCCTCCCTTACGACTCGGAGTACGCCGCCCCACGACCCTGAGAATGGTGGAATTGATTCCACTGGTGAAAACTACTACCCCAAAAGGCCGTTTTATAAGTCAGATATCTGTCTACGATGGAGGTATCTGGACTATTCCGACTGGGGGGAGGAATTCGTGGCTACCGCAAAGCAGAAAGATGCTTCAAAGCTGACTCTGGGGGCGATCGTGTCGCACCCGCTCCGCAGCCAGTGCCTCACTCTTTTGGCCGACCGCACCGCGAGCCCAGCCGAACTTGCCGATGAGCTCGGAGAGAACCTCGGCAACGTCAGCTACCACGTGCGCAAGCTCTGGCGCGCCGGGGTTGTCGAGATCGTCGAAGAAAAACCGGTCCGCGGTGCGATGGAGCACTTCTACCGGTCGGTCAAACGGCCGATGTTCTCCGACGAGGAGATCGAGGAAGCGTCGCTGGAGGACAGGGCCGCCTTCTCACGGCACATCTTCTCCCTGATGACCGCCAACGCCACCACCGCGCTTGCGGAGGGGACCTTCGTGAAGCGGTCGGATTACCACATCAGCCGCATTCCGATGCGGGTGGACGAGGAGGGCTGGAAGGCCATGCGCGACCTCCAGATGGAAACCCTGGAACGTCAGTTCGAGATCCAGCGTGAAAGCGCGGAGCGAATGGGCGCGGACGACGCCGGCTTTCCGATCATCGCTTTCAACACGGCATTTGAGATGCCGGAGCGCTCTACAGCGGACTGAACCCTCGGTCGAGCTCTCCCCTGGCGCGACTGTTACGGTCGGCCCGGCAGGCAAGTCACCGGGAGGGCCACGATTCCGATCTACGAGTTCGAGTGCGAGAGGTGCGGGGCTCGCTTCGAGGAGCTGGTCGCCGTCGACGCGCCCGCGGTCGCCTGTGCGCACTGCGGCTCGGGGCTGACGCGGCGGATCCTCTCCAGCGTCTCGCCGCCGGGCCGCCAGCCGCGCGGCGCCGCGGTGCGCTCGGACGAATCGCGCCGCCGCGACCGCGAAGCTGCCCGCCAGGACCGGCTCGCTGAGACCCGCAAGAAGCGCGCCGCGGGGGAGCAGCCGTGAGCGCCGGCGCCGAGGCGCGCCGCGAGCGGCTGGTCGAGCTCTATCGCGAGGTCAAGGACTGCACCAGATGCCCCCTGCACGAGACCCGCACCAAGACCGTGTTCGGGGCCGGCAACGCCGACGCCGAGCTGATGTTCGTCGGCGAGGCCCCGGGGGCCGAAGAGGACCGCCAGGGGCTGCCCTTCGTCGGCCGCGCCGGCCAGCTGCTGAACCAACTGCTGGAAGAGATCGGGATGAACCGCGACGACGTCTTCATCGCCAACGTCCTCAAGTCGCGGCCGCCGGGGAACCGCGACCCGCAGCCGCTGGAGATCGAGGCCTGCGAGCCCTACCTGTTCGAGCAGGTGCGGCTGATCGAGCCGAAGGTCGTCTGCACGCTCGGCAACTTCGCGACCAAGCTGCTGAGCGGCAGCCAGACGGGGATCACCCGGGTGCGTGGCGTCCCGCAGGTGCACGGGCTCGGCGGCCGCACCGTCTTCCTCCTGCCGCTCTTGCACCCGGCGGCGGCGCTGCGCACGCCGGCGATGAAAGAGACGCTGCGCGGCGACTTCGCGACGATCCCGGCGCTGCTCGCCGGCCCGCCGGCCGAGCCGGTCCCGAGCCCCGAGGAGATCGCCGAGCTCGAGGCCGGGGAGGACCCGGCCCCGCCGCCGCCCGCCGACCAGCTCGACATGTTCGGCTGACGTGGAGACGGTGCAGAGCAGCTCCGCGGCCGAGACCGAAGCGCTCGGCGCCCGCGTCGCCGAGCGGCTCGGGCCCGGTGACCTGGTCGTCGTCTCCGGCGAGGTCGGGGCCGGCAAGACGACGCTGATCCGCGGCGCCTGCCGGGCGCTCGGGATCACCGGTCCGGTCACCTCGCCGACCTTCACGATCGGTCAGCGCTACGCGGGTGGGCGCTTGCCCGTCTCCCACCTCGACCTCTACCGGCTGCAGAGCCTCGACGACGAGGACCCGGCCCTGCTCGATGACTACCTGGGCGCCGACGGCGTTGCCTTCGTCGAGTGGCCGGCGGCCGGCGCCAAGCGGCTCGGCAGGCCGGCGCTGGAGATCCGTCTGCGCCACGCGGAGGGGGAGCGACGGGCGATCGAGCTCGACTGGTAGGCCTAATTGGCGGCCCGCTGCCGCTCCGACCCGCCCCCGCCGGTGTTCTGACAGCGAACGCAGCTTGTAGCATCGCGTTTCTTCGCGAATTCGATTTACGAAAGGCAAGGACCTCAATGAAGGCACTGAAAGCGCTCGCGGCGACTCTGGTCGTGACCGGACTGCTGGTGAGCGCCGTGCCGGCGTCGGCTGACGCGGCCGCCTACAAGAAGTACGTCGGCTGCGGAATCTCGCGCAACGCCGAGCCCGCGCACAAATGCCCGGCGGGGAGCAAGAAGGGTGCCTTCTTCAAAAGCAACGAAGCCGACGTCACCTACACGGTCTGCGTCAAGTTCCCGAGCGGGAAAAACCTCTGCGCCCAGGCTCAGGAAGCCAAACAGGGGACCCTCTACGTGAACAAGATCACCTCGACGATCCCCGGTGTGCACCAGGTCTCCTGGTTCGTCAAAGGCCAGAAGGTCGGCACCTTCAGCTTCCGCGTCACCTGAGGTAGGGGCGCCGCTCTGGTCGTAGTCGGCTTCGACACCGCGACGGCCGACACGGCCGCCTGCGCCTGGCGCGACGGCGAGGTCCTGCACGAGTCGCTGCTGGGCCTCTCCTCGCGGGGCCGGCCGCTGCATGCGACCGCCCTGCTGGCCGAGGTCGAGGCGGCGGCCGCCGCGGCCGGCGGCTGGAGGGCGGTCGAGCTGATCGCGGTCGGTCTCGGCCCCGGTTCGTTCACCGGCCTGCGGGTCGGGATCGCCACCGCCCAGGGGCTGGCCACGGCGCTCGGGCTGCCGGCGCGCGGCGTCTGCACGCTCGACGCGATCGCCCGCGGGATCGGTGAGGCGAGCGCGGAAGGCGAGCGCCTGGTCGTTCAGGACGGTTTTCGCGGCGAGGTTTTCGCGGCGATGTACTCGGCGGATGGAGAGCGCCTCTGGGAGCCCGCCGTCTACAGCCCCGGGCAGCTCGGGGCTCGGCTCGACGATCTAAGTACCGCGCCGTCGGTCGGCGGCTCGGGGGCGGTACGATTTCGCGGTGAGTTGACCGAGCACGGCGTCCGCGTCCCGGACGACGCCGACCCCGTTCACCGGGTTGCGGCGCGCCACATATGCGCGCTCGCGGCGGCGGAGGGCGAGGCGGGACGGCTCGAACCGATTTATCTCCGACCTCCCGATGCGGAGCGGTGGCGTGAGCGAGACTCTTTCCCGACAGCCGAGTGAGCTGACCCAGGAGGTCAAAGTCCGGCGGCTCGCCTACAGCGATCTGCCGGCGGTGATCGCGATCGAGCGGCGCTCCTTCCCGACCCCCTGGTCGCTGGCGATGTTCGTGCTCGAGCTCTCCAAGCCCTCGGGGATCTGTCTCGCCGCGCACGCCGGCGACGAGCTGCTCGGCTACGTGGTCTGCTCGCGCTACGACCAGGTCTGGCACCTGATGAACATCGCCGTCTCACCCGACCACCGCCGCAGTGGGATCGCCGGGGGGCTGCTGCGCCGCCTCTTCGAGGAGGCGCGCGGGGTGCTCCCGTTCACGCTCGAGGTCCGCGTCTCCAACCACGGCGCAATCGAGATGTACGAACGCCACGGCTTCCGCTCCGCCGGGATCCGTCCTCGCTACTACCACGACAACGGCGAGGACGCGCTGATCATGTGGCTGGACTGAGGCGCGCGTGCTGCTGGCGATAGAGACGTCCTGCGACGACACCTGCGCCGCCGTGCTCGACGGCGCGGCAATCGCCAGCAACGTGATCTCCTCGCAGGCCGCCGCCCACGCCGGCTTCGGCGGCGTCGTCCCCGAGGTCGCCGCCCGCCACCACCTTGAGCTGGCGGCGCCGGTGGTCGCGGCGGCGCTGGGCGAGGCCGGGGTGGGCCTGGAGGAGATCGAGGCGGTCGCAGTCACCGCCGGTCCCGGCCTGATCGGCGCCCTCCTGGTCGGGGTCAGCACGGCGAAGGCGATCGCCGCGGCGCGGCGGTTGCCGCTGATCCCGGTCGACCACCTGCAGGGCCACGTCGCCGCCAACTTCCTCGAGCCGGAGCCGCTCGAGCCGCCCTTCCTCTGCCTGGTCGCCAGCGGTGGCCACACGCTGCTCGCCGGGATCCGCGACCACCACGGCTACGAGCTGCTCGGCCAGACCCTCGACGACGCCGCCGGCGAGGCCTTCGACAAGTCGGCGCGCCTGCTCGGGCTCGGCTACCCCGGCGGCCCGGCGATCCAGAAGGAGGCGGAGGAGGGAGACCCGGAGGCCTTTGAGATGCCGGTCGCGATGAGCCGCGACCCGGGCCTCGACTTCAGCTTCAGCGGTCTCAAGACCGCCCTCGTCTACCGCTGCCGCGAGCTCGGTCCCGAGCAGGTCGCCGCGCGCCGCGCCGACCTCGCCGCCTCCTTCCAGGCCGCCGTGGTCGACCAGCTCGTCGCGAAGCTGAAGCGGGCGCTGAAGGGCGGCGAGTGGGGGGCGGTCGCGCTCGGCGGCGGGGTCGCCGCCAACGGTCCTCTGCGCGCCGCGGTCGCCGCGCTCTGCGAGCGCCAGGGCGTGCGGCTGAAGCTGGTTCCGATCGCGCTCTGCACCGACAACGCCGCGATGATCGGCTCCGCCGCCCGCTACGCGCAGCCGCTCGCCTATCCCGGCTATCTCGACTACGACGCCTTCGCGACCGGGGAGAGCTCAGTGACCGCGGCCCGCGCGGCGAAAGCCGCCGAGCGTCCCGCCGCATGAGCGCCGAGCCCGCCACCGTGGTCGTCTACTCGCGGCCCGAGTGCCACCTCTGCGCGGAGGCGATCGAGCGGCTGATCGCGCTGCACGGGGAGGGGTACAGATTCGGGCTGCACGAGATCGACATCGAGAGCGACGAGCTGCTGCTGCGCCGTTACCTGGAGCGCATCCCAGTGATCGAGATCGACGGATTAGTCGCCTCCGAGCTGGTCCTCGACGAGGCAGCCGTGCGCGAAAGGCTCGATACTGTGGGGGCATGGTCGAGGTGATCGAAGAGTTCGAGGCCGCCGAGTCGGCGCCGGTCAGCGGCGAGCGGCTCTCGCTGGGCGTCGCCGCGCGCCTCTCGCGCTACCTGCAGGTGCTGACCCAGGCGCGCAAGATGGGCCGCGAAACGATCTCCTCGCAGGAACTCTCCGAGTACACGCACATCAACCCGACCCAGATCCGCCGCGACCTCTCCGGCTTCGGCAAGTTCGGCAAGCGCGGGGTCGGCTACAACATCGAGTCGCTGCTGGCCGAGATCCGCAAGATCCTGCAGACCGCGGGCCAGCACAACATCGCCCTGTTCGGCGCCGGCAACCTCGGGCAGGCGATCGCCAACTCGCCGATCTTCGCCGACCACGGGTTCCAGGTCGTCGCCGTCTTCGACACCGACCCGGAGGTGGTCGGCAACGAGCTTGGCGACCTGCGGGTGCGTGAGCTGGCCGACCTGCAGGCGGTCGTCGAGGAGGAGGAGATCGTCGTCGGCGTGCTCGCGGTGCCGGCCGAGGCGGCCCAGGAGGTCGCCGACCGCCTGGTCAAAGCCGGCGTCAAGATCATCTTCAACTACTCCGAGCAGCTCCTGCAGGTGCCGCCGGAGGTCACCGTGCACACGTCGAGCCCCGCCGTCGACCTGCTCTTCGCGCTCTACTTCTACCTCGCCTAGGCACCTTCCCTTGTCCCTCGATCTCGACCTCGCACGCGAGAGATTCGAGTCCTCGACCGACTTCACGATCGGGCTCGAGGAGGAGTTCGCGATTCTCGATCCGGCGACGCTGGAGCTGGCGCACCGCTTCGAGGACGTCTACGCCGCCTGCCAGAAGGACGAGGTGCTGGCCGCGTCCGCGGCCGGCGAGCTGATCGCCTCGGAGGTCGAGATCCGCTCCGGGCGGGCCGCGAGCATGGCCGAGGCGATCGCGCTGCAGAGCGAGCGCCGGGCGCGGCTGTTCGCCCTGGTCGCCGAGATGGGGCTGGCGCTGGGCGCCACCGGCACCCACCCCTGGGCTAATTACCTCGATCAGAGAATCATCGACACGCCCCACTACAACCGTCTGCGCGAAGAACTCGGCTGGGTCGCCCAGCGCAACAACACCTGGAGCCTGCACCTGCACATGGGCGTGCGCGGGGCCGACCGCGCGATCGCCGTCTGCGACTGGCTGCGCGAGCTGCTGCCGCTGCTGCTCGCGGTCTCCGCCAACTCGCCCTTCCTCGACGGCCGCGACAGCGGCCTGCACACGGTCCGCACCGAGACCTTCACCCGCACCTTCCCGCGCTGCGGCGTGCCCTCGCCGTTCGGCGACTGGCAACGCTACGCCGACTTCATCTCGCTGCTGCAGCGCACCAACACCGTGGTCGAGTCGACCCAGCTGTGGTGGAGCGTGCGCCCGCACCACAGCTTCGGCACGGTCGAGGTGCGGATCTGCGACGCACAGACCAGGGGGGACGAGGGCTTCGCGCTGGCCGGTCTGATCGCCGCCTGCGTCGCCCAGACCGCGCTCGACTACGACGAGCTCGGCTACGACGGGCGTGGCGGACCGCTTGGCGACCGCGAGATCGAGGAGAACCTCTGGCGGGCGATCCGCCACGGCGCCGCCGGCAAGATGATCGACTTCCGCCAGGGGGAGGAGGTCGAGACGCGGGCGCTGCTCGACTCGATCCTCGCCTGGACCGAGCCGGCCCGCGGGCAGCTCGGGATCGAGGTCCGGTTGCCGGAGCGGAACGGGGCCGAGCGGGCCCGCGAGGCGCTCGTCGCCGGCGCGGGGATCGAGGAGATCTACCGCGGCGCGGTGGCCGAGACCCAGCGGACCTACGGCGGAGTCGGCCAGCCAGTCAGGCGTGGCTAGCGGCCCTCGCGATTGCAAAACAGACCTTTAGTGCACAGGGAGCGGGCAAAAACGCCGTGCACGTCTATAGACTCCCGCGCCGCTAAATCCACCGGAGGAAACGAACTTGACCAGCTTTCTGACCGACTACGGGGTCGTCATCGCGCTTGTCTGCGCAGGCGCCGCTGTGGCATACGGACTAATCATCACCCAGCGACTGCTCGCGAAGTCGCCCGGAAACGACCGGATGCAGGAAATCTCAGGCGCCGTGCAGGAGGGTGCGCAGGCCTACCTGAACCGCCAGTACACGATCATCGCCGCGGTCGCGGTACCGCTTGCGATCGTGCTCTGGCTGCTGCAGAACTGGGAGACCGCGCTCGGCTTCGTGATCGGCGGCGTCCTTTCGGGGGCCACCGGTTTCATCGGGATGAACGTCTCGGTACGGGCCAACTCCCGCGTCGCCGAGGCCGCCCGTGGCGGCGTCCCGCCGGCGCTCGACGTCGCCTTCAAGGGTGGCTCGGTCACCGGCCTGCTCGTCGTCGGTCTGGCCCTGCTTGGCGTCGCCGGCTACTTCGGCTTCCTGGTGATCACCGACCACACCGACAAGGAGGCCGTCGACGCGCTGATCGGTCTTGGCTTCGGCGGTTCGCTGATCTCCGTCTTCGCCCGCCTCGGCGGCGGCATCTTCACCAAGGCCGCCGACGTCGGCGCCGACCTGGTCGGCAAGGTCGAGGCGGGGATCCCCGAGGACGATCCCCGCAACCCGGCGGTGATCGCCGATAACGTCGGCGACAACGTTGGCGACTGCGCCGGTATGGCCGCGGACCTGTTCGAGACCTACGCGGTCACCTCAGTAGCCGTGATGTTGCTCGGCGTTCTTACCTTCAGCGGCGACTTCGCCCGCGAGGTCGCGATCTACCCGCTGGTGCATCGGCGGCGTCGCGATCATCGCCTCGATCATCGGGGCGCTCTTCGTGCGGACCAAAACCGACCGCGTCGAGGGTGCTCTTTACCGCGGCACGATCATCTCCGGACTGATCTCGATCGCGGCCTTCTACCCGATCACCGAGTGGCTGATGAAGCGAACCGCTGCAGTTCGGTTTCGCCGAAGCGGGTGCCGCTGCGGTCAGCGTCGGCGACCTCTGGCTCTGCGCCGTGATCGGCATCGCAGTCACCGCGCTGCTCTTCGTGATTACCGAATTTTATACCTCGACCCGATTCCGTCCGGTGAAGACGATTGCCGCAGGCATCGGAGACCGGTCACGCGACGAACATCATCCAGGGCCTCGCCCAGGGCTTCCAGTCGACCGCCGCTCCGGCGCTGGTCATCGCGCTGGCGATCCTCGGCGCCAACGAGCTCGCCGGCATCTACGGCATCGGCATCGCCGTGATGGCTCAGCTCTCGCTCTGCGGTCTGATCGTCGCCCTCGACGCCTTCGGGCCGATCACCGACAACGCCGGTGGCATCGCCGAGATGGCGGAGCTGCCGGAGTCGGTCCGCAACGTCACCGACCCGCTCGACGCGGTCGGCAACACGACCAAGGCGGTGACCAAGGGTTACGCGATCGGCTCCGCGGCGCTAGCGGCGCTGGTCCTGTTCGCGGCGTTCAAGATCGAGCTCGCGGACGAGGCCCCGGCCGGCTTCGATCTCAACGCGCTGTTCAACCTGACCAGCCCCGACGTGCTGATCGGGCTGATCATCGGCGGCATGATGGTCTACCTGTTCTCGGCCCTCGCGATCGAGGCGGTCGGACGCGCCGGCGGCCAGGTCGTCGAGCAGGTCCGCAAACAGTTCAAAGAGCACCCGGGAATCATGGACGGGACCGAAAAGCCCGAGTACGGGGAAACGGTCAGCATCGTCACCCTGGCGGCGCAGAAGGAGATGATCGCGCCGGCCCTGATCCCGATCGTCGTCCCGGTGATCGTCGGCCTGCTCAGCGTCGACGCGCTCGGTGGCCTGCTGATCGGCGTCATCGTCGTCGGCCTCTTCGCCGCGATCTCGATGACCGCCGGCGGCGGTGCTTGGGACAACGCGAAGAAGTTGATCGAGGACGGCGCCCACGGCGGCAAAGGCTCGCCGGCGCACGAAGCCTCGGTGACCGGTGACACCGTCGGCGATCCCTACAAGGACACGGCCGGCCCGGCGATCAACCCGATGATCAAGGTCGCGAACATCGTCGCGATCCTGATCATCCCGATCGTCCACTTCTAGAGGTTCGGCACGGGGGAGGGGTCGTGTGCCTCTCCCCCGGAGGCCGTCGCGCAGCTCAGCGAGCTCCGGGGACGCCACCGAGCGCCTCCTGAGCCTCCGCGGGAGAGGCACACGACCCCTCTAACGGAACCGCTCGGGTGGACGATCGGGACGAACCACGCTCGTATGTAGGGTTTCGCGCTCTAGCCGGCCAGGAGATAAAGAGATGCTCGCACTAGGTAGAGGGTTTTTTGCCGTCGCCGCGTTAGTGGCGATGGCGTTGATGGTGCCGGCGGGGGCTTCGGCTGCCGCTCCGGCGAACGACAACTTTGCCGACCGCGAGGTGCTGAGCGGCTCGCTGCCGATCGAGGTGACCCGATCGAACGACGAGGCGACCAAAGAGGTGGGGGAGTCCCTCGGGTACTTCGCCGCCGCAGGGCGCTCCGTGTGGTTCGAGTGGGAGGCAACGGTGTCGGGCTGGGTGACCGTTGGCGCTTGCGACGCGGACTTCTCCGGCTTCATCGGCGTCTACACGGGTGCGGCGCCGAATGCGCTCACCAAAGTGCCCAGCGGCTCCGGCCCGTTCTGTTCCCAGCGGCAGTTCACCTTCAAAGCGGAGGCGGGGACGGAGTACCTGTTCGCTGTCGACGGCGACGGCTTCTACTTCCCGGGAAACCCGCTGCCGGACACCGAAGGGACGTTCACGCTGCGGATCGAGCAGACTCCGGCGCCGGCGAACGACGACTTCGCCGACGCCACGCTGATCGAGACGCCCTTCTTCCAGAGCTTCGAAGGCGACGACCTGTACATCGGCACGAGCCAGGGATACAACTGGAACGCGACGAGAGAGACCGGGGAGCCGGCCCATTCCGGCGGGCCCAACGACGCCAGCGTCTGGTTCAGCTGGACGCCCCCGGTCACCGGCAGCGCTCGGATCACCTCGTGCTGCGCGCCAGGCTTCGGGATGGCCATGTATCGCGGAGCCGCGTTTGGAAGCTTGGAAACGCTGTTCGCCGGGGTGGCTCAAGGAATCGGCTCCGGCCAGGCGATGGTGATCGGTGGCACCACCTACCGGATCGCGATCTACGGGCTGCTGGATGGCGGCGTGCCGGCGACCGGCAGCTTCCCCATCCACATCGACCTCCGGCGGCCGACCCCGCCCAGCCCGCCGGCGATCACCCTGCCGGAGCTCGACGTGAAGGCGCCGCAGACGACGATTCGCAAACGCGCGGTGAAACCGCATAAGGGCAAGGCCGAGTTCCGCTTTGCCTCCAGCGAGGCGGGCGGCAGCTTCCGCTGTCGCCTCGACGGCAAGCCGCTGCGGACCTGTAACTCCCCGGTCAGGTTCGCGAACCTGGGATCCGGCAAGCACGTCTTCAAGGTGTTCGCGGTCGACCCGGCCGGCAACGCCGATCCGAGCCCGGCGCTGGCCCGCTTCAAAATCTTCGAGTCAGCAGCCGGCTAGGGCTTTGGCGTAGAAGCGCAGGTACTGGGGCCAGTGGGTGTCCCAGTACGTTTCGTCGTGGCCGCCGGGCCAGACGTGGGCGGTGAGGGGCGTGGCGTCGGATGTTTCGAGGGCGGTGACGAAGGCGGCGTTGCCGGCGACGAACCAGTCGCGGTCGCCGTAGTCGTTCCAGACCGGGGTCGGGCCGAAGGCGTCGGGGTCGGCCTCGACCGTGGCGAGGACGTCGTTCGCCTCGTAGTCGGCCTGGTCGTCGAAGGCGCCCGGGAATTCTTCGCTGGGGTCGAGCCAGAGGCCGGCGGAGTGGCCGCCGACCGCGCAGAAGCGTCCCGGGTAGGCGAGGCCGAGGTGGTAGGCGCCGTAGCCGCCCATCGAGATGCCGCCGATCGGCGACCCGGCGCGGGTCGGTGCCGAAGCGGCGGCTGACCGCCGGGATCGACCTCGCGGACGACGTATTCGCCCCAGTCGCCGCTGGCGCGGTCGTGCCACCAGCTCTCCTCGCCTTCGGGGAAGGCCACGACCGGCGCTTCCGTCGCCCAGTTCGCTGAGCGTCCGCCAGGACGGCTTCGTTTTCGAGGAAGCTCTCGTGCGAGCCGCCGGCGCCGTGGAGGAAGACCAGCAGCGGCCGGTCCTTGGGCGGCGGCGGCGGCGGGGACGATCACGCTGACCTCGAGCTGCCTGCCGACCGCTTCGCTGTCCACCGTCACCTCGCCCAGCCTCAGTTCATCGCTTTTTGCAGCGGTTTCGGGCGCTGGGAGCCGGCGTCGTCTGCGGCGAATCGCCAGAGCCGCAGCCGACGAGAACCGCCAGGAGCAGAGCGATGCAGATGAGCGGGAGCGTGCGCATGGGCTCTGCGGTCTCGCTACCGTGGCGGCGTGCGGACTGGTGCGAACGGTCTGGGGCTGGCGGCTGACGAAGCTCGCGGTCGGCGGCGCGGCGCTGCTGGCGCTGTTCGTCGCGGTGGCCAACGCCTACGTGCTGCTCAGCGCCGACCAGCACTCGACCGGCGAGGTCGCGGAGGTGCCGCCGGCAGAGGTCGCGATCGTGCCGGGGGCGCTGGTCAAGCCCGACGGCGAGATGAGCGCGATGCTGGCCGACCGGGTCGAGCAGGCCTCGGCCCTGTGGCACGCCGGCAAGGTCGAGAAGATCCTCGTCTCCGGCGACCACGGCAGCTGGGACTACGACGAGCCCGACACGATGCGCAAGGCCCTGGTCGCCGACGGCGTCGACCCCGAGGACGTCTTCGAGGACCACGCCGGGTTCGAAACCTGGGCGACGATGGTCCGGGCGCGCTCGATCTTCGACGTCGCGACGCGGTCGTCGTCACCCAGGGCTTCCACATGCCGCGGGCGCTGTTCCTCGCCGACGAGGCCGGGATCGAGGCCACCGGGCTGACCGCCGACCTGCACGAATGGGGCTACCAGGGCGACAAGAGCACCGCCCGCGAGTTCCTCTCCCGGGTCAAGGCGGTCGTCGACGTCACCCTCGACACTCCGGCGATGGCCGGCCCGAAGATCCCGATCCAGACCGCCGACGGCCGCGAGTCCTGGGGCCCGCCGCCCCCGTCCGGCACGCCGCCGGCAGGCTCACCCGGCCGCTAACAGTGGGCCAGGGAGTTGGCGTAGAAGCGCAGGTAGGCGGGCCAGTGGGGGTTCCAGTAGGCGTTGTCGTGGCCGCCGGGCCAGGAGTGGGCGCTGACCTCGGCGTCGCCGCCCTCTAGGTAGTCGACGAAGCCTTCGTTGTAGCCGCGGAACGGATCGCTGCCGCCGTAGTCGTTCCAGATCCGCATCGAGCCGAAGGCGCCGGGGTCGGCCGCGACGGTCCCGACCACGTCGTTGCGGTTGAAGTCGGCGGCGCTGTCGAAGGCGCCGGGTGCGGTTTCGCCGCCCTCGAACCAGAGCGCCGCCGAGTGGCCGCCGACCGCGCAGAAGCGGCTCGGGTGGTGCAGGGCCAGGTTGTAGGCGCCGAACCCGCCCATCGAGATGCCGCCGATCGCGACCCGGCGCGGGTCGGTCCCGAACTCCTTGGTCACGATCGGGATCACCTCGCGCATCACGTAGGCGCTCCCACTTGCCGTCGCGGCGGTTGTGCCAGTAGCTGTGGTCGCCGCCGTCGGGGAAGGCGACGACGGGCGCCCGTCGCCCCAGCCGCTCCAGGCCCGCGTAGACCGCCTCGTTGCCGGTGAACGTCCCGTCGGAGCCGCCGCGCCCGTGCAGGAAGACCAGCAGCGGCCGCTTGCTCCGCGGCTGCGGCCCGCCGGGCACGATCACGTTGACCCCGAGCGTCTCGCCGACCGCCTCGCTCTGGACGTTCAGGTGCGTGACCGTCGCCCCGTGTTGGTCGACCGGCGCGAACACGGTCGCGGCGAGAACGAGGTAGATGGCGCCGAGGGCAAGACAGAGTCGCGCTCAGGTTAGTGTCGGCGGCGTGAGCGAGCAGCTGGATCAACGTCGGCGACGCCGAGCGTGAGGCGGCGGAGCGGCTCGAGCCCGGGCCGCTCGGATACTTCGCCGGCGGCGCCGGCGACGAGCTGACCCTGGCCGAGAACCTCGAGGCCTGGCGGCGCTGGCGGTTCCGGCCGCGGGTCCTTGTCGACACCTCGCGGGTCAGCACCGAGACGGAGCTGTTTGGCGGCGCCGCTCTCGATGCCGCTGCTGGTCGCTCCGGTCGCCTACCAGCGGCTCGCCCATCCCGACGGCGAGATCGGCATGGCGCGCGCCGCCGCCGCGGCCGACACGGTGATGTGCCTCTCGACCCTAGCGACGACGCGGCCGAGCGAGGTCGCCGCCGCCGTCCCGGCCGGCCGCCGCTGGTTCCAGCTCTACCAGTTCCGCGACGAGGCGGTGACCCGGGCGCTGATGGACGAGGCGGTCGGCGCCGGCTTCGAGGCGATCGTCGTCACCGTCGACGCCCCGCCCGGCGGCAACCGCGAGCGCGACCGCCGCACCGGCTTCGAGATCCCTGCCGACGTCGGCGTCCCCAGCGTCTCCGCGGCGCTCGGCGGCGAGCGAGCGGTCACCGTCGCCGAGACCTTCGAGCTGATGACCCGGGCGATGGAGTGGGGCGACTTCGCCGACCTCGCCGCCGACGCCGCTGTACCTGTCCTGGTCAAGGGCGTGCTCACCCCCGAGGACGCGACACTCGCGGTCGAGCACGGCGCCGCCGCGATCGTCGTCTCCAACCACGGCGGCCGCCAGCTCGACCGCTCGCCGGCCACCGCCGACGTGCTGGCGGAGATCGTCGACGCGGTCGACGGCCGGGTCCCGGTCCTGGTCGACGGTGGCATCCGCCGCGGCATCGACGTTGCGATCGCGGTCGCGCTCGGCGCCGACGCCGTCCTGGTCGGCAGGCCGGCGCTCTGGGGCCTCGCCGCTGGCGGCGAGGAGGGTGCCGCGCGGGTGCTGGCGATGCTCCGCGCCGAGCTCGAGCTGGCGCTGTCGCTCTGCGGCTGCACCTCGCCCGCCGATCTCAGCCGCGCCCACGTGCGGGACGCGCAGGCTAGATGGCCCAGCGCATCCCCAGAGATGAGTCGCTGAGCCGTGTCCACGGGGTCGGGGCGCTGTTCTCGGCGGCCTACGGCAACGTCGGCTCCTCGATCTACTACGCGCTCGGCGTCACCGCCGCCTTCGCCCTCGGCCTCACCCCGATCGCCTTCGTCATCTCCGGGCTGATCTTCGCCGCCACCGCCGCCACCTACGCGGAGGCGACCGTGATGTACCCGGAGGCCGGCGGCTCCTCCAGCTTCGCCCGCCACGCCTTCAACGAGTTCGTCAGCTTCGTCGCCGCCTGGGGGCAGATGCTCAACTACACGATCACGGTCGCGATCTCGGCCTTCTTCGTGCCCCACTACCTGGCCGTCTTCTGGCCCTGGCTGGGCAGCTCGCCGGGCGACATCATCGGCGGCGCCGTGCTGATCGTCGCCCTGGCGCTGATCAACATCCGCGGCACCGAGGAGTCGGCGAAACTGAACCTCGTCCTTGCCGTCGCCGACCTCGCGACCCAGGTCGTGCTGGTCCTGATCGGGATCGTCCTCGTGCTCAGCCCCGAGGTCCTGATCGACAACGTCCAGCTCGGCGTCGCCCCCACCTGGAGCGACTTCGCGCTCGGGATCGCGGTCGGGATGATCGCCTACACGGGGATCGAGACGATCTCCAACATGGCCGAGGAGGCCAAAGACGCCGCCCGCACGATCCCGCGCAGCGTCGGCCTCACCGTCGTCGCCGTGCTCGGCCTCTACCTGCTGATCCCGATCGTCGCGCTCTCGGCGATGCCGGTCACCCAGGACGCCGCCGGCAACTTCAGCACCGAGCTCGGCACGACCTTCGCCGACGACCCGATCCTCGGGATCGTCGAGAACCTTGGGCTCGCCCACGGGCTGACCGAAATCCTCCGCTACTACGTCGGCATCCTCGCCGCGGTGATCCTGCTGATCGCGACCAACGCCGGCCTGATCGGCGTCTCCCGGCTCACCTACTCGATGGGCCAGCACCGCCAGCTCCCCGAGGGCCTGCGCCAGGTCCACCCGAAGTACCGCACCCCCTACATCGCGATCATGATCTTCGCCGCGATCGCGATCATCACCCTGCTGCCGGGTCAGACCGACTTCCTGGCGACGCTCTACTCGTTCGGGGCGATGCTCTCGTTCACGATCGCCCACGTCGCCGTGATCCAGTTACGGCGCAAAGAGGCAGACCGCGAGCGCACCTGGAAACCGCCACTCAACTTCCGCGCCTTCGGCTTCGAGCTGCCGCTGACCGCGGTGCTCGGCGGGCTCGGCACCTTCGCCGCCTGGCTGGTCGTCATGGCCCTGAACCCGCGCACGCTGTTCGTCGGGCTCGGCTGGATGGCGCTGGGGATCGCCGTCTACGTCCTCTACCGCCGCAACCAGCGGCTGCCGCTGACCGAAACCGTGAAGGTGGTGACGCCGGAGCCGCTCGGCGTCGAGGAGGTCGAGTACCAGAGCGTCCTGGTCGGCTTTGAGGACGACGAATCGTTCTCGCCGGAGATGGTCGCGACCGCGGTCAAACTCGCCTCCAACCGACGCCGCGGCATCCACATCCACTCGATGCTGACCGTGCCCACCCACCTGCCGCTGAACGCCGAGATGCCCGAGCAGGAAGCCGAAGCGCAGGCCAAGGTCGAGGAGGCGCGGCTGATCGGCGGCCAGCGGGTGACCGGCCATGTCGCCCGCGTTCGGCCCGGTCAGGCCGGCTACTCGGTCGCCGGGGAGGCGAAGCTGATCGACGCCGCCGCGATCGTCATCGGCCTGCGCTACCGGGGCGGCGTGCCGCTCTACGACAAGACCCTGCAGACGGTGCTCGGCGAGCGACCCTGCCGGGTGATCGTCGTCTCCGACCCCTCCGAGCAGATGACGACGGTCGCCGCCGGGAGCGCTGCCGTGAGCGAGCCGGGCAGCGGGAGAGCAGGCCTACCGCGGCGCCGTGCGCGGTTTCTCGCTGGCCTTCATCGGGATCGGGATCCTCGTCCTGGTCACGACGCTCGCCAACGGCGGCGGGCCGGTCTCGCTCGGCTTCCTCCTCGGCATCGCCTTCGTCGCGGTCGGAGGCCTGCGCTTCTGGCTCGGCTTGCGGAGCGGCTTGTGAGCACTCCCGAGGGCGGCGGCGCCCCGCCGCAGGGCCGCCGCCAGCAGCTCGCCCAGCGCAGTCGCCGCCGGATCGAGCGCGGCACCGGGGTGCCCTGGCTGTTCGCCGCCGCCTACTCGGCGGTCGGCTTCTCGATCTACTTCGCGCTCGGCGTCGTCGCCGACAAGGGCCTCGGCCTCACCCCGCTGATCTTCCTCGCCGCCGGCCTGCTCTTCGGCTTGACCACGCTGACCTACGTCGAGGGCGGGGCGATGTTCCGCGAGCGCGGCGGCTCCTCGACCTTCGCCCGCCACGCCTTCAACGAGCTGATCGCCTTCATCGCCGGCTGGGTGATCCTGATCGACTACCTGATCGTCCTCGCCCTGGCGGCGATCTCGCTGCCGCACTATCTGGCGCCGATCTCCGGCGAGCTTCGGCGAGCCCGGCCTGGAGATCCCGGTCGCGGCGCTGGTCATCGCCGCCGTCTGCGTGCTCAACATCCTCAACGTCACCGGGCGGGAGAAACAGCGCTCGCTGGCGCTGCTTGCGCTCGCCGACCTCTTCCTGCAGCTGGCGGTGATCGTCGTCGGCCTGCTGGTCGTGATGCACCCCGACCAGCTGACCGCCGAGCTCGACCTCTTCACCGACCCGAGCCTGCGCGACATCGTCTACGCGGCGGTGGTGGCGATGCTCGCCTACGCCGGGATCGAGGCCGCCTCCGACCTCGCCCCGGAGATCGAAGTCAGCCGCCGCGACCTCAAGCGGATCGCCTCGCTGGGGGCGATCGCGGTGCCGTTGGTCTACGCCGGGATGGCGGCGATCGCGCTGATGGCGGTGCCGGTGCTCGCGGCCCCCGACGGGCCCGCAGACCGCGCTTGGCAGCACCTACGTCGAGGAGCCGGTGCTGGGGGTCGTCTCCGCCTTCGAACCGGCCTGGGTCGCCGACTCGATGCGCTGGATGGTGATGCTGATCGCCGTCCCGGTCCTCTTCTGGGCCGCCAACACCTCGATGCTCGGCGTCTCCCGCCACATCTACACGCTGGCGATCAACCGCCAGATCCCTAGCTGGCTCGGCAAGCTCGAGCGGCGCAAGGCGACGCCCTACGTCGCGATCGTGATCTGCGGGGTGATCGCGTTCGGCCTCGTACTCCCGACCGACGTCAAGCTGCTGGCCGGGATCTACGCCTTCGGGGCGACCCTGGCGATTACGATCGCCCACCTCTCGATCATCCGCCTGCGGATCAGCCAGCCCGACAAGCGGCGCCCGTTCAAGATCCCTTGGAACGTGCGCTGGCGCGGCGCCGAGCTGCCGCTGCCGGCGATGTTCGCGGCCTTGGTCAGCGGCCTCGCCTTCCTCAGCGTGCTCGCCTTCCACTCGACCGCGCGCTGGGTCGGGCTCGGCTGGATGGCCTTCGGCCTCAGCTTCTACGTGATCTACCGCAAGGTCTTCGAGGGGACGACGCTGACCAAGCGCGTCTCGGTCTCCGAGCGGGCGCTGACCAAGCAGGTCCCCGAGGTCGAATTCCGCACCATCCTCGTGCCCGTCTTCGGGACCAAGTTCGACGACGAGATCGTCGGCACCGCCGGCCGCCTGGCGGCCGCCGAGGAGAAGCGTAAGCGGGGCGACCCCGATCCCCGGCTCGACGTCGTCTTCGTGATCGAAGTGCCGCTCACCCTGCCGCTTGACGCGAAACTGCCGCCGGAGATGGAGGCCGAGGCGGAGCGGGCGCTGGCGCGAGCGCGCGAGGTCGGCGAGGAGTACGAGGACGTCGACGTCAGCACCGAGGTGGTCCGCGCCCGCAAGGTCGGCGCCGGGATCGTCGAAGCGGCGCGCAACGCGGGCGCCGAGGCGATCGTGATCGGCGGCGAGGAGCCGACCAAGATCCGTGGCGGCGCGACGATCGGCGGGATCGGGGCGGCGAAGCCGGCCGAGATCGGCGCCGCGACCGAGTACGTGCTGAAGAAGGCTCCGTGCCGGGTGTTGCTAACCGCGCCGGCGGAGACCTCGGACGCCGCTGATAGCGCCTAGTATCAGCGCCATGTTCATCCTGATCGTCGGTTGTGGCCGAGTCGGATCCTCCGTGGCGCGGGGCATGCTCGGCGAAGGGCACGAAGTCTCTTGCCTCGACGAGGACCCGGAGTCGCACGCCCGCCTCGAGGTCGGCCTGGAGAAGAGCTGGGAGGACCTCGGCGGCCAGTTCACCGTTGGGGCCGGTCTTGAGATCGAGGCGCTGGTCGCCGCCGGCATCGAGCGCGCCGACGTCTTTATCGCCTCCACCGACGGCGACAACACGAACATCATCATCGCCCAGATCGCCCAGAAACGGTACGAGGTCCCGACCGTGATCGCCCGCGTGCTCGACCCGCTGCGGGCCGAGTGGTACCAGGGTCAGGGCCTGCGCACCGTCTGCCCGACCCGGGTCGCGATCGACATGCTCGAGGAGACCGTGCGCGGCGCGGCCACGAAAGCCGCCTAGGAAGGGACCGGGAGCGCATGTACATCATCGTCGTCGGGGCGGGCAAGGTCGGTTGGAACCTGGCGCGCGAGCTGCTCGAGAAGGACCATGAGGTGACCCTGATCGAGGCCGATCGCCGCCGTTACCTGACCGTCGAGCAGGAGCTCGAGCACAACGTCTCCTACGGCGACGCCTCCGAGCTCTGGGTGCTGGAGCGGGCTGGAATCCAGCGCGCCGACATGGTGATCGCGGTGACCGGCGACGACGAGGACAACATGCTGATCTGCCAGGTCGCGAAGGAGAAGTACCTGGTCGATCAGATCATCGCCCGCGTCAACAACCCGCGCAATCGCCAGCACTTCGACCTGCTCGGGGTGAAACCGAGCGTCTCCGCGACCGACCTGATCCTGCGCCTGCTCGAGCACGAGGTGCCCGAGTACGGGCTGGTCCACCTGCTCGACCTGCAAGAGGAGCAGCTGGAGATCATCGAGATGCTGCTCGGCAAGGACTCCGGCGTCACCGGACGCCGCGTCGGCGACCTCGAGATGCCCGACGGCAGCCTCCTGATCTCAGTGCTGCGCGCCGGCAAGGGCTTCGTCCCCAGCGCCGACACCGTGCTCGAGGAAGGCGACGAGATTTTGGCCGTGCTCGATCCGGGTAAGGAGGAGGAGTTGAAGGACCTCTTCGGACCCGGAAGCAACAACGGTGCCTGACCGGGAAGTCGACTTCCTGCTGATCGGTGGCGGCCTTGCCGCGGCTAGCTGCGCCGCGGAGCTGCGCAAGCGCGGCGCCGAGGGCTCGGTCCTGCTGGTGGGGCGCGAGCCCGAGCCGCCCTACGAACGGCCGCCGATCTCAAAGGAGTACCTGCGCGGCGACGCCGGCCGCGAGGACGCCCACGTCAACCCGGCCTCCTGGTATGAGGAGAACGGGGTCGAGCTGCTGACCGGCAAGAACGTGATGGGCCTCGACCTCGAGACGCGGACGGCGAAGATCCAGGGTGGGGAGGAGGTCGCCTTCGGCCAGGCGCTGATCGCCACCGGGGCGAACGTCAACATCCTCCGCGTCGAGGGCGCCGAGAACGAGGGGATCCACTACCTGCGGGCGTTCGGCAACGCGGACGCGATTCGCGTGGACGCCGAGACGGCCGGCCATGTCGTTTTGATCGGCGGCAGCTACATCGGCTGCGAGGTCGCCGCCTCGCTGACTGCGCGCGGCACCAAGTGCTCGATCGTGGCGATCGAGGAGGTGGCGCTCTCGCGTACCTTCGGCGAGCAGGCTGGGCGCTGGTTCGAGGACGTAATCACCGCCAAGGGGGTCGAGTTCCACGGCGGCGAGGAGCTCGAGGCCTTCGAGGGCGACGGCCGGATCAGCGCCGTGGTGACCAAGAGCGGGCTGACGATCGAGTGCGACGCGGTCGTGGTCGGGGCCGGCGTGCGTCCCGACACGATGCTCGCCCAGCGGGCCGGGATCGAGGTCGGCGACGGCGGCGTCGTCTGCGACTCGAAGCTGCGGACCTCGGTCGAGGGGATCTACGCGGCCGGCGACTGCGCCTCCTACGACAGCGTCGTCCACGGCCGCCGCATCCACGTCGAGCACTGGGACGTGGCGATGCATCAGGGCGTGCACGCGGCCCGCAACATGCTCGGCGAGGAGGCCGATTACGACGTCGTCCCCTACTTCTTCAGCGATCTCGCCGACTGGGCCAGTCTCGAGTACGTCGGGCCGGCGCAGGATTGGGACGAGGAAGTCTGGCGCGGCGACCGCGAGGCCGGGGAATTCTCCGTCTGGTACCTGGCGAACGGCAGGGTCGCCGGCTGCCTCAGCGTCGAGCGCTCCGAAGAACTGGCGAAGGCGCGGGAGATGATCGTCGCGGGCGCGAAGTTCTCCGAAGAGTCTCTGTAGGTATCCTGCGGGGACTTCCCTTTGCGGCCTGGTGTAATGGCAGCACGCCTCGCTCTGGACGAGGTAGTCGGGGTTCGAGTCCCTGGGCCGCAGCTGATCTTCCCTGCAAAGCCGTCGATTCGCTTTGCTAGCGTCGCCACCCGATGAGACTTCGCAAGCTCCCGATCTCCGCACTCGCGCTGGCGCTCCTGACCGTTCTCGCGGTCGCCGGCTGTGGCGGGGGCGGCGACGACTCGACCGCCGAAACCCAGGCGACGACGGTCGAAGAAAAGCCGACCCTGACGAAATCCGAACTGCTCTCGCAGGGAGATGCGATCTGCGGTGAGGTGAACGCGGCCGTCGGCGCGATCGGCGCCGGCGAAGAAGGCGAAATCGACGAACAGACGACCGAAGCCGCGAAACTCTACGTGGGGATGGTCGAAAGCCTGAAGGCGCTCGGCCGGCCGGACGAACCGGAGGGCTACGACGATTTCTGGGCCGCCGCCGAAGAATTCGCCAAAGTCGAGGGCGAAGTGAAACTGGCCGCCGAACGCGGCGATTCGGAAGCGCTCGGCGAAGCGGCCAGCGCCGCCGCTCCCGCGCTCGAAGAATTCCAGGCGCAGGCGGCGATCTACGGCTTCGAAGAGTGCTCGGAGAACCCGAGCGCCCCGCCCGTGACCGGGACCAGCGGCGGCGCCGAAGGCGAAGCCGAACTCGAAGAAGGCGGGGTCGAAGTCGCGCCCGAACTCGAAGAAGAATTCGTACCGGAAGAAGTGGCGCCGGAAGTTGAAGAAGAAGCGGCGCCCGAAGGTGGCGGCGTCGGCGGTGGGATCGAAGAAGCCGCCCCCGAAGGCGGCGGCGAAACCGGCGCCGGCGGCGGCATCGGTCCAGGCTGATCTGATCTTGCGGTTTAGGGCATTGGGTGCCCCTCCGCCGGAGACCGTCGCGCAGCTGTTACGAACGCCGGGACCGCAGCCGAGCCCCTCTTGAGCCTCCGTCGGAGGGGCACCCAATGCCCGCTCACAGGTCAAATCAGCTCATCTCACAAGAGCGTGGTGGTCGCACCCCCTTCCTTTGCTCAAGCTGATGAACCCTGGGCGGTTCCCGTTGTCCGGATGGCGGGGAGCCGGGGAAGGGGTAGAGCGTCTTGTGGCTTTTTCCGGGCGCTCAAACTCGGAGCGGCGGGAGTTCGATCCTGAAAAAGACTAAGCGGAACCCCTTCCCCGGCTCCCCAATCGGTCAGGCGGCCGAAGAATCGGACCAGGCGCCGTAGAGCTTCGAGTAGGGGCCGGCGGCGGCGATCAGCTCATCGTGGGTGCCCTGCTCGGCGATGCCTCCGCCTTCGAGGACGACGATCTTGCCGGCGCGGCGGATCGTCGATAGGCGGTGGGCGATGACGATCGCGGTGCGGCCCTGGAGCAGGCGCTCGAGGCCTTTCTCGATCGTTTTCTCGGTGCGGACGTCGACGTTGGAGGTCGCCTCGTCGAGGATCAGGATGCGCGGCTCGGCGAGCAGGGCGCGGGCGAAGGCGACGAGTTGGCGCTGGCCGGCGGAGAGCTGGATGCCACGCTCGCCGACCTGGGTCTCGATCCCCTCGGGGAGGGCGGCGACGAACTCGGTCGCGCCGACCGTGGCGATCGCCGCCTCGATCTCCTCGAGGCTCGCCTCGGGTCGCCCGAAGGCGACGTTCTCGCGCACGCTGCCGGAGAACAGGAAGCCCTCCTGCGGGACGATCCCGAGCTGGCGCCGCAGCGCCCGCTGCTTGACCCCGCGCAGGTCGTGGCCGTCGACTAGGACCCGCCCCTGTTGCGGGTCGTAAAAGCGGGCGACCAGCTTCGCGAAGGTCGACTTGCCGGCCCCGGTTGCCCCGACCAGGGCCAGCGTCTGCCCCGCCGGCACGTGTAGGTCGACGTCCTTCAGGGCCCAGGTGTCGCCGACCGCCTCCTCGCCTTCGGCGTAGCTGAACCAGACCCCCTCGAGCTCGATCTCGCCGCGGATCGTCCCCGGGTCGATCGCATCGGGCGCGTCGACCATGTCGGGCTCGGTGTCGAGCAGGTCGAAGATCTTGTCGAGCGCCGCCATCCCCTGTTGATAGGTCGTGTAGAGCTGGGAGAGCTGCTGGATCGGTTCGAAGAAGGTCGTCAGGTAGCCGACGAAGGCGACGATCACGCCGATCTGGATCGCCCCGTCGATCGCCTGGGTGCCGCCGTAGACGAGGATCACCGCGGTTGCCATCGCGGCCAGCAGTTCGACCGCCGGGAAGTAGGAGGCGTTGAGGTAAACCGATTTCATGTTGATCGCCCGGTTGGCCTCGTTCAGCGCGGTCATCTCGCTGACGTGGCGGCCCTCCTGACCGAAGCTGCGGACCACGCGCACGCCGCTGAGGCTCTCCTGCAGGTAGGCGGTGACCGCGGCGATCCGCTCTCGGGTCGCCCGGTAGGTGCCGTGGCTGACGATCCGGAAGACGATGCTGGCGATCAGCAGCAAAGGGAAGGTGAGGAAGGTGACCAGGGCGAGACCGACGTCGAGGAAGAGCATGATCACGACGACGCCGAGCAGGGTCAGGGTGCTGGAGAAGATCGTCACGACGCCGTCGGTGACCAGCTGGTTCAGCGCCTCGATGTCGTTGGTCATGCGCGAGATCAGCACCCCGGGGCTGCGCCGCGTGAAGAACCCGATCGACATCCCCTGGATGTGCTCGAAGACGCGCTGGCGCAGGTTCTGCAGGACCCGCGTCCCGACCCAGCCGACCATGTAGGTCTGCAGGTAGGTGGCCGCCGCGTAGACGATCGCGACGACGACGAAGGCGATGACGATCTGGTCGAGCGCGCCGACATCGCCGGTCACGATCCCGTCGTCGATCGCCTTGCCGGCCAGGTAGGGGGGAGCGAGCCCGGCTGCGGTCGCGCCGAGCAGGCCGACGAACATCAGCGCGACGCGGCCGCGGTAGGGGCGCAGCTGCGAGACCAGCCACTTGACCTTGCGGCCGCGCTGGTCCTCGCCGCGGATCAGGCGCCAGAGCGCCACGAACAGCGCCGCGATGTTCTGGAAGGCGTTGCGGTCCTCGTTCACAGCCGCGCCATCTCCTCGCGCTCTTCGAGGTCGCGCTGCAGGAAGACCGAGTCGGCGAGCCCGTGCTCGGCGATCTCGCGGTAGAAGCCGCAGCCCTCCATCAGCTCCTCGTGGGTGCCGCGGTCGACGATCTCGCCGCCGTCGACGACGACGATCTCGTCGGCCAGCGAGACGGTCGAGAGGCGGTGGGCGATGATGAACGTGGTCCGGCCCGCCATTGCCTCGGTCAGCCCGCGTTTGATCGCCACCTCGGTGTTCGCGTCGACGGAGGAGGTCGCGTCGTCGAGGATCAGGATGCGGGGGTCGGCGAGCAGGGCGCGGGCGATCGCGACCCGTTGGCGCTGGCCGCCGGAAAGGGTGAGGCCACGCTCGCCGACCCGGGTCTCGTAGCCATCGGGCAGGCCACTGATGAAGGCGTCGGCCTGCGCCCGCCGCGCCGCCGCTTCGATCTGCTCGAGGCTCGCCTCGGGCCGGGCGTAGGCGATGTTCTCGGCGACCGAGGCCGTGAACAGGAAGCTGTCGTCGGCGACGAAGGCGATCTCCCGGCGCAGGCTGGCGACGTCGACCCCACGCACGTCGGCGCCGTCGACCAGGACCGCGCCCGCCTCGGGGTCGTACAGTCGCGCGATCAGCGCCACCAGGCTCGTCTTGCCCGAGCCCGACGGGCCGACCAGGGCGACCGTCTTCCCGGCCTCGACCTCGAGCGAGACGTCGTGCAGGGCGTCGATCTCCGCGGCGCCGTAGCTCAGCGTCACCCCGCGCAGCTCGACCCGGCCGCCGCCGGCGGGAAGCTGCGGCGCGTCGAGGGCGCTCTCGATCCGCGGCTCGCGGTCGAGGATCTCGAACAGCCTGTTGCCGGAGGCGATCGCCCGCTGCGCCATCCCCATCGCCACGCCGAGCATCCGCATCGGCCCGGCAAGCATCACCAGGTAGGTGTAGAAGGCGGTGAAGTCGCCGAGGCTGAGATTGCCGTTGATCACCTCGCGGCCGCCGACCAGCAGGACCAGGGCGATCCCGATCTGCGGCAGCAGCCCGATCAGCGGCGAGAAGAACGCTTGCAGCTTGGTCGAGTAGATGCTCTGGTCGAAGACCCGGCCGACGGCGCGCTGGAAGCGGTGCAGCTGGTGTTCCTCGCGGGCGAAGGCCTTGACGATGCGGATCCCGGAGACGTTCTCCTCCGCTTCCGCGGTCAGCTCGGCGATCCGCTGCTGGACCTCCTGCAGGGCGGGCCGGGAGACGCGGTTGTAGCGCGAGGCGGTGAAGACGATCAGCGGGGCGGGGGCGAGCGCGATCAGCGCCAGCAGCGGGTTGATCGCGATCATCACCGCGGCGGCGAGGACGATCGTCAGCAGGTTCTGGGTGATGAAGATCAGGCCATAGCCGAGGAAGAAGCGGATCGCGCCGAGGTCGACCGTCGCCCGCGACATCAGCTGGCCGGTCTGCTGGCCGTCGAAGAAGCCGAGCTCGAGCCGCTGCAGGTGCGCGTAGAAGGTCTGGCGCAGGTCGAATTCGACCGCGAGGGAGACCTTGCCGGCGACCAGGCGGCGGACCACGGTGAGGCCGAGGCGCAAGATCGCGGCGCCGAGGATCGCCAGCGCCAGCGGCAGCAGGTCGGGCTTGTCGCCGCTCTCGATCGCGTTGATCGCGCGGCCGATCAGCCAGGGGATCAGGACGGTCATCCCCATCGCCGCCCAGGCGAAGGCAAGCGAGCCCCAGAGCTGCAGCCGGTAGGGCCGCAGGAAGCCCATCAGTCGCCGGTAAGTGCGCATACGCACTCACTATACAAAGTGAAGTATTGGGGAGCGGCTAACGCAGCGCAGCCGCGGCTTTGGCGCTCGGGACCTTGCCCTCGGGGCAGGGTTTGGGACCGTGGCCGGGCTTCGGGAGGATCTGGAAGTTGGTCACCGCGTGGTAGTCGGTCGGGGCGCCGTTGTTGTGCGCCAGGGCGACGATCAGGCGGTAAAAGCCGGGATCGAGGTTGTGGTAGTAGATCTCGGGCCGCGTCCCGGAGGAGTAGCTGCCGGCGGTGCCGAGTTCCTCGGCGAGCACCCCGTTGGGCCCGGAGAACTCCGGGAAATCGAGCGAGGCGCCGATCAGGCGGCCGCTGCCGATCGGGCTGTTTTCGGCGTCTTTCAGTTTCTTCGGGTCGACGCAGTCGGGGACCCGGTTGAGGCTGTAGCGGATGTGGCCCTGGCCGAGCTGTGGTTCCTGGCCGAACTGCAGGGGCGCCAGGGTGAAGTTTTCGACGTCCACCTTGACCACGACCGCGTGGCTCGACTGGCGGGCGCCGTTGCGCGGCGAGATGATCTCGACCGAGGGGGCGCCGGGCGAGGCTTCGACCTTCGCCTCGGCCTGCTTGGACTCGCCGCCACCGAAGACGAGCGCCAGGGCGACGGCGATTACGGTCGCCGCCAGGGCCGCGATCGTTGCCTTCCGCAGTCGCATCGAGCGAAGACTACGGATCGAGCTGGCGCCCGCGACTGCCGATAACCTGGCTTGGTGACCGGCGCCACGGAACTCGCGCTCCGCATCGGGGCGGCGGCCCGCCAGCCCGCCAACTGGGTGCAGCTGTTCAAATTCGGCCTGGTCGGCGGCTCGGGCTACCTGATCAACCTGGCCGTCTTCGCGCTCTTCACCGGTGTACTCGACGTCCACCACATCCTGGCCGCAGTGGCCGCCTTCGTCGTCGCCGTCTCCAGCAACTTCTGGTGGAACCGGCACTGGACGTTCGGCGCCAACGACGGCGCCGTCCACTTCCAGGCGGCGCGCTTCTTCGCCGTCAGCATCGCCGGGCTGGCGATCAACCTCGCCGTCCTCCAGGCCCTGATCGTCTCCGGCACCCTCGGCGACCTCCCCGCGCAGGCGGTCGCGGTCGCCGTCGCGATGCCCTTCAACTTCATCTGCAACCGGTTGTGGACGTTTGCGTAGGCCCCTGAGCTTGCCTAGGCTCTCTCAGTACCGTTAAGAGGATGAGCGGGAACAAACCCAACTTCGACCCGGCGCGGATCGAGCCGGCGCGGCAGACCGCCTGGGAGCAGCGCGGCGAGTTCTCGGCGCCGCCGCAGCCCGAGCCGGGGCAGACCCCGGTCTACGTCAAGGCCTCGAGCCCGTTCACCTCGGGCAACCTGCACATGGGCCACGTCCGCGACTACTCGCTCGGCGACTCCTACGCCCGCTTCCACCGCGCCCGTGGCGACGCCGTCCTGATGGGGTTCGGGTTCGACGCCTTCGGCCTGCCGGCCGAGCTGGCGGCGATCGAGCGCCAGGTCCTGCCCGCCGACTGGGTGCGTGAGTGCGGCGAGCGGATGCTGGGGCAGATGAAGCGGCTCGGCTTCTCCTTCGACTACGACCGCGTCTTCTACAGCTCCGACGAGAGCTTCTACCGCTGGTCGCAGTGGCTGTTCCTGACTCTGCTGGAGATGGACATGATCTACCGCGACGACGCCACCGTCGACTGGTGCGACACCTGCCAGACGACCCTGGCGACGATCCAGGTCGAGGACGGGCGCTGCTGGCGCTGCCACAACGAGGTGCGGCTGATCCGGCGTCCGACCTGGTTCCTGCGGATCACGCCCTACCTCGAGGAGAACGACGAGAACACCGGCAGGCTCGAGAGCTGGAACGACCTGGCGCTCGCCACCCAGCACTACATCCTCGGCCGCAGCGACGGGGTTGAGCTCGAGCTCGAGGGCAGCGGCGGCGCGCTGACCGTGTTCAGCCCGCACCGCGAGTTCGCCGGCCTCGCCAGCTTCGTCCTGCTCTCGCCGCGACACCCTGATATCGACGCCTGGGTCGGCGACGAGGCGGTCCGTGAGCAGCTCGAGCAGATGCGCTCCGGCGGCTGGGAGCGGAGCGCCCGCGACGCCCGCTCGGTGCCGCTGCTCGACACCGGCGCCGCGGTCGCCGCGCCGGGGGGCGGGGAGGACCTGCCGGTGCTGGTCTCGCCGCTTGTCGACGCCCGCTTCGGGCCGACCGCGGCGCTCGGCATCCCCGCCGTCGACGAGGCCGACCGTGACCTCGCCGCCCGGGCCGAGCGGGTCGCCAGCGTCGAGCCGCCGGCCGAAGGTGAGGCGCCGACGCCGGTCCCGGCCGCGGGCGCCCGCGAGACCAAGCGCTACCGGGCCAACGACTTCTCGATCTCGCGCCAGCGCTCCTGGGGGACGCCGATCCCGGTGATCCACTGCGCCCAGCAGTGCGGCGTCGTCCCGGTCCCGGCGGCTGACCTGCCGGTGGTTCTGCCCCGCGACCTGGTCCCGACCGGGGAGGGCAACCCGCTGGCCGAGCGCCCCGACTTCGTCGACGTCGAGTGCCCGTGCTGCGGCGCCGCAGCAAAGCGCGAGACCGACACCCTCGACTGCCACTTCGACGCGCTCTTCCTCTGGGTCCCCGCCGCGGTGCCGCCGGCGGAGCGGGCCGAGCAGATGTTCACCCACCGCGACCTGCGCGACTGGCTGCCGGCCGAGCGGCTGGTCGCCGGCGGCGACTCGGGCGGCTTCGTCTTCGACCAGCGGATCGTCACCAAGGCGCTGCGCGACCACGGCGAGTTCGAGTTCATGGCGAACGGCGAGCCGTTCGCGGGCTGCCTCTTCCACGAGATGGTGATCGCCGACGGGCGCAAGATGAGCAAGCACCTCGGCAACGTCGTCAACCCCGACGAGCTGGTCGAGCAGTACGGGGCGGACACGGTGCGGCTGGCGGTGCTCTACGCGGCCGGGCCAGCGAAGACCCTGAACTGGTCCGACGGCGCGATTCGCTTCGCCAGCCGCTTCCTGCGCAACCTCTGGACTTACTCGCACGACCGCTTCGCGCAGCTGTCGGAGACGACCCACGACCCCGAGGCCGCCGCCGACACCGAGCACATGCGCGACCGGCTGCGCAAATGGTGCGAGAACGGGCTAGAGCGGATCACCGAGGACACCGCCGAGCTGCAGATGCACAAGGCGATCCGCAACATCACCCGCCTCTTCGAGCGGATCCAGGATTTCGAGAAGCGGGTGGTCAAGCGGCGCGGTCAGCTCGGCCGCGCCGACGCCGAGGCGCAGATCGCGGCCCTGGTCCTGCTCGCTCAGGTGCTGGTGCCGTTCGCGCCGCACACCGCCGAGGAGATCCTGCTCGCCTCGGGGCGGACCGACGCCGCCGAGCTGATCGGCAAATGGCCGGAGACCGCGGATATCCCGGTCATTTTGGAGAGCGCCACCGCTCCCTGACCGCAACCCCGAACAGAAGATCCCTCCAATAAACAAAGGGCCTTGATTGTTCGGAACTCCTGTGTTATTAATTCTCGCGCCGGGCAAAAGAACCGGTGAAGTGAGCGGGGACAATGGACTGGGAAACCGCCTTGGGGTGGCAAAGGAGGACCGGTCCCGACCGGGGTCACATAACGTCATGACGGACCTCGGTAGCGCCGGCTTTCGGGCTGGCGCCCCCGCTTCACTTCATCGTTCTCGGTCGTTCGCGAGGCAGTTGGTACTTCCTGGCTGCTGCGGGGCGGCGCGGCTTCCGAAAACGCCGGTCGAGGCGTTTCAGGAGGTCGCGCCCGGTTGCCTCAGGAGCTCGCGCGGATTAGGAGGCCGCGCGCGGCGGCGCTTTGACCTCGAAGCGGTGCGAGGCGGCGACCCAGGAGATCCCCGTGCAGAGCTCGCCGGGAGTCGTCTCTAGGGCGCCAGCCAGCTTCACGATCGTGCCCAGGCGCGGCTCGCGCCCGGCTCGCTCGAGCAGCGAGATCTCGGTGCGGTGGAGGTCGCACCGGTTGCCCAGCTCTTCCTGGGAGATGCCCGCGGTGGTGCGGGCGCGGCGAAGGTTGGCGGCGAACCGCTCTTGTGGACTCAAGTGGCCAATTCTTTGTGACTGAAGACAGTGACTCTACAGACAGGAAGTTTCATTCCCTGCGCGGTGCCTGACACTTCCGCTACTTTTCTGTACGAGACCAGTGGATGATCTCCGGATATTTACACAGAAAGCATTGAGCGCCAGCGGCGCATCTGTTATACCCGGGGCGAAAACCGTAGGAACTAGGAGGAGCCGATGAGCGACGCAGCGCAGCATCTGGGAGGGCCCGCCGGGCAACGAACCAGTTCCTGTGCCGTCGAACTCGTCTGCCCTGCCTGCGGGTCGCGTGAGGAGCTCGCCGAGACGGCTTTTCGCTGTCCGAGCTGCGACACCGGCTTCGACATCGAGTTCGACTACGAGCTCGCCAAAGCGCGGATCGAGGCGCGGCCGCTGGCCGAGCGGCCCTGGAACATCTGGCGCTTCGAGGAGCTGCTGCCGATCACGAGCCGCGCCGCGGCCGACCGGGTCGCCCAGTTCGCCGGGCAGACGCCGCTGATCCGCGCCGAGCGCCTGGGCGCCGAGCTCGGCCTCAAGAACCTCTACGTCAAGGACGACTCGACCAACCGCCCCTCGCTCTCCTACAAGGACCGAGTGGTCGGCATGGCCGTGGCCCGCGCGCTCGAGCTCGGCGCCGGGGAGATCGGCTGTGTTTCGACCGGCAACGTCGGTACCGCTACCGCCGCGCTGGCGGCAGCGGCCGGCCTCAAGCCCTACGTCTTCTACCCGGCCAACCTGGAGCGGGCGAAGGCACGCGGCGTGCGCGCCCTCGGCGCCCAGGTCTGCCAGGTCGACGGCAACTACGACGAGGCCAACCGCGCCTGCCGGGAGCTGACCGAAAACACCGGGATCCCGTTCGCCAACATCAGCTTGCGGCCGTTCTATGCCGAGGGCGCGAAGACGCTCGCCTTCGAGCTGGTCGAGGCCCTCGGCTGGCGCTCGCCCGACCACGTGGTGATGCCCGCGGCCGGTGGCACGCTCTCCTCGCGCGTGCACAAGGGCCTGCTCGAGTTCGAGACGATCGGGCTCGCCGAGACCGCGCAGACCAAGCTCCACATCGGTCAGCCGACCGGGTGCTCGCCGATCGCGAAGACGATCGTCAGCGGTGCTGAGGAGATCGTGCCCGAGGTGCCCGAGACGCTGGCCCAGTCGCTGGCGATCGGCGCCCCCGGCGACGGTCCCCTCGTCGTCGAGGCGGTGCGCAGCCGCGGTGGCTCCGCCGCCGACGTCCCCGACGGCGAGATCCTCGAGGCGATGGAGCTGCTGGCGGTGACCGAGGGCGTGCTCACCGAGCCGGCCGGCGGGACCACCGTCGCGGCGACCGCGAAGCTCGCCCAGCGCGGCGCGATCGGTCCCGACGACGTCACCGTGATCGTGATCAGCGGCAACGGCCTGAAGACGCTCAACGAGCAGCCGGTGAAACCGTGGCCGGAAGGCGTCCCCTGCAACGCGGCGACGATGGAGGAAGTGGTCGTCGAGTTCCGCGAGGGCGGCGTCACAAGCCGAGCTTGAGCACGCTGGCCCCGCCGGGGATCAGCCACCGGCGCGTGCGGGCGCGGGGTATCGAGTTCCACCTGGCCGAAGCCGGCGAGAGCGATGACGTCGTCCTCTGTCTGCACGGCTGGCCGCAGCACTGGTACGAGTGGCGACACCTGATGCCGGCTCTGGCCGATCGTCACCGGGTGATCGCGCTCGACCAACGCGGCTGCGGCGAATCCGAGGCGACCCGGGACGGATACGAGAAGGAGAACCTGGCCAGCGACGTGCTCGCGGTGCTCGACGAGCTCGGGCTCGAGCGGGTGAAGCTAGTCGGCCACGACTGGGGCGGCTGGATCGGCTTCTTGCTCTGCCTGCGCGAGCCGGCGCGCTTCGAGCGCTACCTGGCGCTGAACATCCTCCCGCCCTGGGTCAACCTGCGGAACCTCGTCGGGCACGCCTGGCGCTTCTCCTATCAGCAGCTGATCTTGGCGCCCGGGCTCGGCTATCGCCTGCACCGCGGCGGCGACTTCGTCCGCCGCATCCTGGTCGGCGCCTCGACGGACAAGAGCGTCTGGACCGAGGAGGACCTCGCCGCCTTCGCCGACAACCTCACCGAGCCCGCCCGGGCGCGCGCCGCCGTGCAGATGTACCGGACCTTCAACCTGCGCGAGGCGCTGCCGATCGCCCGCGGCCGCTACGCCGACCAGAGGCTCACCGTCCCGACCCTGCTGCTGTTCGGCGAAGACGACTTCGTGATGCGCCCCTCGATGCTCGGCGGCTACCAGCATCACGCCGAGGAGATGCGGGTTGAGCTGGTCCCCGGCTGCGGCCACTTCATCGTCGACGAGCGCCCCGACCTGGTCGCCGCCCGCGCCCGCGAGTTCTTCGCCTAGCCGGGCCGATCAGCCTTCGCGACTTTGACCACACCCTGTCGGGGTCAATATCGCTAACGCGAAATAACGAAGCAGACGGCGGGGCTTGGATGGAGAGGTCGGGGGACCCTCCGACGGAGGCTCAAGAGGGGCACGTCGGCGCCCCTGGCGTTCGCCGAGCTGCGCGACGGCCTCTGGCGGAGGGTCCCCCGACCTCTCAGGCCAACCCTTCCGCAGCGAGCCGTCAGGCGCGGATCCGCGCCTCTTCGAGGTCGAGGTCGCGCTCGATCTGGCGCATCGTCTCGTTCTTCAGGCGGCCGCTGCCGCGCAGGGCGAGCAGTTCGTCGCGCTCGATCCCGATCAGCTCGCGGCGCAGCTCGCCGTAGTTGCTGATCCGCTCCTCGCGGGCGGCCGTCTCGGGGTCCTGGCCGTCGAGCACCGCCGCGCACATCCGGAAGCGGGAGCGGTAGAGGTCGCGCAGCCGCAGTAGCTGCTTCTCGTCGGCGCGGTCCTCGTCGTCCATCTCGTCGATCCGGTCGAGCGCCGCCTGCGCCGCCTCCATCCGCGCCACCGCCTCTTCGTCGCTCCAGCGCCGCGGCTCCTCGACCTTCAGCGACTTGACGATGAACGGCAGCGAGAGTCCCTGGCCGACCAGAGTGACGAGGATCAGGGCGAAGCTGAGGAAGATGATCTGCGGCCGGCCATCGACGCTGAGTGGGACCGCCAGCGCCGCGGCGAGCGAGACGGCGCCGCGCATTCCGCTCCAGCCGACCGCGAAGCGCTGGCCGAAGGTGTCGCCGGCGTCGCCGCGCATCGCCAGCACGAAAACCAGCCGGACGGCGATCGAGGCGACGGCGATCGCCGCCACCGGCAGCAGCAGTTCGCTGATCTGGGCCGAGCCTTCGTTCAGCGTGTCGACGACGCCGGGCAGCTGCAGGCCGAGCAGTACGAAGAGGGTGATCTCGAGCCCGAAGACGAGCACGCCCCAGAAGGCGACGGCGCCGAGCCGGGTGTCGGCGTCGAGCGAGCGCGGCGAGCGGTAGCCGGCGTAGACGCCGGCGACGACCGCGGCGAGGATGCCGGAGACGTGCGCCTCCTCGGCGCCGATGTAGGCGGCGTAGGCGGTCAGCACGGTGAGGAAGACGACCAGGCCGCCGTCGGTCTGGCGGCGCACGATCAGGTCCGAGAGGAAGCCGACCGCAAGCCCGATCGCGATGCCGCCGAGCGAGACGCCGACGAACTCGAGCACCGCGCCGCCGAGGCTGAAGGCGGTGCCGGTGGCGACGCCGACCGCGATCCGGTAGAGGACGAGGGCGGTGCCGTCGTTGATCATCGACTCGCCCTCGACCAGGAGCCGCACCCGCTCGGGCGCGTGCATGCGGCGGAAGATCGAGGTCGCCGAGACCGCGTCGGTGGGGGCGAGGACGGCGCCGAGGATCGCCGCCTCGGCCCAGCTCAGCTCCGGGACCAGGGCGTGGGCGACGACGGCGACGACCGCGGCGGTGAGGAAGACGAGCCCGACCGAGAGCATCGCCAGCGGCCGCATCAGCGCCCGCAGCTCGCCCGGCGAGGTCCGCCAACCGGCCGCGTAGACGAGCGGCGGCAGGAAGATCAGGAAGATCGTGTCGGGATCGAGTTCGACCTCCGGCAGGCCGGGGACGAGCGCGATCGCCAACCCGCCCAGCACCAGCACGATCGGCGCCGGCACTTTGCCGAACTCGGCGATCCGCACCAGCAGGGCGGCGGCGAGGAGCAACAGCAGAATCGACTCGATCTCGTGCACCAGCACATAACATCGGGTCCTGTGGACGAACGTCTCGTACCCCCGCTGGAAACCGTCGACCACGTCCGCGGCGAGCGCGACGCGCCGCTCGAGCTGGTCATGTTCGGGGACTTCCAGTGCCCCTACTGCCTCGGCGCCCAGTCGGTGATCCGGCGGGTGCGCGAGCGGCTCGGCGACCGGCTCGCATTCGGCTTTCGCCATCTGCCGATCCCCGAGCGCCACCCGCTGGCGCCGCTGGCCGCCCAGGCGAGCGAGGCGGCCGCCGCGCAGGGCCAGTTCTGGGAGTTCCACGACGCGCTCTTCCAGGCCCAGCCGCGGCTTTCGCGGGAGACGGTGCTGGAAGTCGCCAAGGACCTCCGTCTCGACGTCGACCGGGTCGCGGCGGAGATCGACGCCGAGCTCCACGCGGAGCGGATCGAGCGCGACCTCGCCTCGGCGCAGGAGAGCGGCGCCACCGGCACGCCGGCCTTCTTCGTCAACGGCGTGCGCCTGTTCGGCGCCTACGACGCTTCCTCGCTGGTCGAGGCGCTCGATCCTCGTTAGAGCGACCACGGCTGACGCTAGCTTTGGCGCCATGAGGGCGCTCGTGCAGCGGGTCAGTCAGGCCGCGGTCGACGTCGAGGGCGAGCGGGTCGCGCAGATTGGGCCCGGGATGCTGGTCCTGCTCGGGGTCGGGGTCGGCGACGGCGAGGCGGAGGTCGAGCGAATCGCCGCGAAGCTGCTGAAGCTGCGGATCTTCGACGACGCCGAGGGGCGGATGAACGAGCCGCTCGGCGAGCGCGAGGTCCTCTGTGTCAGCCAGTTCACCCTCTACGGCGACACCCGCAAGGGCAACCGGCCCAGCTACGTCCAGGCGGCGCGGCCGGAGGACGCCGAGCCGCTTTACGAGCGCGTCTGCGCGCTGCTCGGGGCGAAGAAGGGTGTGTTCGGCGCTTGCATGGGCGTCGCGCTCGTCAACGACGGGCCGGTCACGGTGATGGTGGAGGCATGAGGCGCTCGGCGCTCGCCACCGCCACTGTCGTGGCGAGCGCCTTCGTCTTCTGCGGCTGCCTCGACGGGACCGTCCGCAATCCCCCCGCCGAAGGGTCGGTCGGCAAGCAGGGTGGCGGCAAGCAGGACCGGGGCCAGGACCAGGGTGAGGAGGACAAGGGTGGGGGGAGCTCTGGTAAGGCCGGGGTCGTCAGCTTCGCCGCGGTCGGCGACACGGCGATGGGGATCACCCCCGAACTGCCGCCCGCGCCGCAGACCTACTTCGAGCCGATCGCGGCCGAGCTCAGCGCCGACCTCGTCTTCGGCAACCTCGAGGGCACGCTCACCGACGTCTCCGAAGACGTCAAGTGCGGGGAGGAGGCCGAACCGGGCACCTGTTACGCCTTCCGTGCCCCGCCCGAGTACGCGGCCTACCTGCACGACGCCGGCTTCAACGTGATGTCGCTGTCCAACAACCACTCCTACGACTTCGGCGAAGCGGGGCAGGCGGAGACCGTAGAAGCGCTGCACCGGGCGGGGATCGAACCGGTCGGGATCCCCGGGCGGAAGATCTTCGTCCGCGTCGGCCCGACCAAAGTCGCCTTCCTCGGCTTCGCCTCCTACGCCTACACGAACTCGCTCACCGACCTCGACGCGGCGCGGGCGCTGATCCGCCAGGCGCGCAAGCGGGCGGACATCGTCGTCGTCGCCAACCACGCCGGGGCCGAGGGCGCCGACGCGCATCACGTCACCGGCGAGACCGAGATCTACCTCGGCGAGGACCGCGGCAACCCGGAGGAGTTCGCGCACATGGCGATCGAGGCGGGGGCTGACCTGGTGCTCGGCTCCGGCCCGCACGTGCTGCGCGGGATGGAGATCTACCGCGACCGCCTGATCGCCTACAGCCTCGGCAACTTCTCCGGCTTCCATAACTTCGGCCTCGACGGGGTCCTCGGCGAGACCGTCGTCCTGCACGCGACCCTCGGCCCCGACGGCGGCTTTCGCTCCGGCCGGCTCGCCTCGGTGCGGATGATCGAAGCCGGCCAGCCCGTGCCCGACCCCGAAGGGGCTGGCGCTGCCCTGGTCGAGGAGCTCTCCCAGGACGATTTCGCCCCCTCGAAGGCGATCAAGGTCGGCGACGACGGGCGGATCGAAGCGCCCGGTCCGGGATAGGAGGCGCGATGTCGGTGCTCGCTCATCGTGCGGTCGGCGACGGTCCCCCGCTGCTCCTGGTCAACGGCTACGCGGCGAGCGGGGCCGACTGGGACCCGAGCTTCGTCGAGCTGCTCGCCGGCTCCCACACGGTGATCTGCCCCGACAACCGCGGGCTCGGCGGCTCGGCGCCGGCGGCGGGCGAGCTGACGGTCGAGACGATGGCGGCCGACCTCGAAGCGCTGCTCGCCTCGCTCGGGATCGATCGGGCCGCGGTCGCCGGCTGGTCGATGGGCGGCTTCGTGGCCCAGCGCCTGGCGCGGCGGGCGCCGGAGCGGGTCACGGCGCTGGCCCTGATCGCCACCGACCCCGGCGGCCCCGACGCGGTCGCCTCCGAGCCGGCGGTCTGGTTCCAGCTCACCGATCGCAGCGGCAGCCCTCGCGAACAGGCCTCGCGGCTGATCCCGCTGCTCTTCCCGCCGGCGCTGGCGCCGGCGATCGACGCCGAGTTCGGCGAGGTGATCGCGGCCGGGCGGGCGGCGATGTCGCCGGACGCGCTCGCGGCCCAGGAGCGGGCGATGCTCGGCTGGCACCGCGGCGGCGTCGGCGATCCCGGCAAGGGCGCGGTTCCGCCGGCGCTCGTCGTCCACGGCGAGGAGGACGTGGTGATCCCGGCCGCCAACGCTCCGCTGTTCGCGACCCACTGGCCCGGCGCCCGGGTCGAGCTGGTCGCCGGTGCCGCCCACGCGGTGATGGCCCAGGAGCCCGAGCGCGTCGCCGGCGCGATCCTAGGGCTGACCGGCGCGGCGGGCTAGCGCCAGCCGTCGCGCAGCACGCGGCGGGCGTTGGTCCCGAGCACATCCTCGACCGCTTCGCGGGAGAGCCCCTTGCCCTCGAGCATCTCCCGCACCTCGGGCAGCTTCGCGGCGCTGTCCCAGTCGTCGGGGGGATCGGTGAAGCCGTCGTAATCGGTGCCGATCGCGACGTGCTTCCAGGAGCCGGTCCACTCGTGCAGGGTCTCCATCGTCCGCCAGATCGGCTCGCGCCCGTCGGCGGGGTGGGAGGCTTCGAGCCAGTACGGCATGAAGATCACGCCGACGACGCCGCCGGAGGCGGCGATCGCCTCGACGTCGTCGCGGTCGAGGTTGTATGGGACGGGGTTCAGCGACTGCACGCCGCTGTGGGTGGCGACGATCGGGATCCGGTCGCCAACCAGCTCGTAGATGTCGCGGCGCGCCTTCGGCGTGCAGTGGGTGACGTCGGGGACGACCCGCAGCTCGATCATCCGTTCGACCACCGCCGCGCCGATCTCGGTCAGCCCGCGCTCGAGGTCGACTTCGATCGGCAGCTCCCAGAACAACACCTTCAGTTTGTCGTCGGGGATCCCGACCGCGTGCCCGGCGAGCTGGTTGGGGTAGTGGTGGGCGAGCGTCAGCGAGGCGAGGCCGCGGGCGGCGAGTTTGTCGAGCCGCTCGAGCCGGCCGTCGAGGTCGTCGTCGGCGAGCCCGGCGTCGAGCGTGTGGCCGCCCTCGACGGTGTGGATGATCGCGGTCTTCCCGGCCGCACGCACGGCGTCGAGCTCGGCGTTCGAGGTGGCCAGCTCGAACTCGTCGGCGCGCGCGATCTGGCGCTCCATCGTGTCCATCATGATCAACAGGCACTCCCAGGAGTTCAGCTTCAGCAGCTTGCGGCCGGAGCTGAGGAAGAGCGCCAGCAGGTGGATCGGGGGGACCCGGATGTAGGCCGGCTCGGGGACGTAGAGCGAGGACCAGAGCACCTTCACGCCGCCCTGCTCCAACATCTTGAAGTCGGTGAGGCTGGCGAGCGGGTCCCAGCGGCCGCCGGTCCAGTAATGCTTGCGCAGGTCCCGGCCCCAGAGGAAGGCGTGATTTGCCGGGTGAGCGTGGATGTCGCTGAGGCCGGGGTAGGGGAGGGGGCCCGGGTCAGGCATCGCCGATCCGCTCCTCCAGGTACCCGTTCATGAAGACCGGCGAGGTCAGGGGCCGGAAGGCGTCGATCCCGTGGTTCGCCCGGACGAACTCGGGGTCGATGAAGTTGATCTTGCCCCAATGCGCCTTGAACGGGATGCCGGCTGCCCGCAGGTGCTCCCAGAGTCCGCGCAGGTGGGCGAAGATCCGCTCCTTCTCGCCGGGCTCGGTGCAGACCTCGGTCATGTACATGAAGTTGAACTTGATGATGTACGCGAGCCCCGGCCAGTTCCAGGGCGACATCAGGTTCCCGTCGACCTTGGTCAGCTGGATCTCGGTTGGGATGTTCGGCCAGCCCTGCTGCTCGAAGTACTGTTCGCACTCGCCGATCACCCGATGGGTGTCGGCGGGCCGGAAGCTCCACTCGGCCATCGCCACGTGCAGCGGCGCGCGCCGGTCGACCGGCAGCATGTTGCGCAGCGGGCCGCTGAATTCGCCGTCGTCGTAGGTGAGGGCGAGCAGGTCGTAGATCCGCTCCAGCGGCCAGGTGAGCAGCGGCCCGGTGTCGGTGAGGTCGTCGAGGACCTCGAAGATCTTGTCGAGCACCTGCTCGGACTGTTCGTCGGGATAGTCGCCGTCGGGATCGGACCGAGCCGGCGGAACCGCGGTCGCCGCCCAGAGCAGCGCCTTCTCGCTCTTCGCCATCCAGTTGATCCGCCAGAAGTCGTAGCGGGCCGCGGTCGCGTCGAGGTCGCCGAGCACGTCGTCCAGCTCGACCACCTTCAGGACCACGTCGAAGAAGGGCTGGTCGACCAGTCGGAAGCGCACCCGGGTCAGCACGCCGAGCAGCCCGAGCGAGCAGACCACCGCCGGGAAATCCGCGTCGCCCCGCGCGATCCGCCGTTCGACCGCCTTGCCGCTCGCGTCGACCGTGACCAGCTCGACCCACTCGAGCAGCTCGTAGAGCGCGTGCCGCGAGCTGGCCGGCGCGGTCCCGGTCGAGATCAGTCCGGCCAGCGTCTGGTGGTCGGTGCCGCCGGTCGCGGTGACCGATTTGCCGTGCCGCCCCAGCTCGGCGAGGAACTCGTGCAGCGAGACGTTCGCGCTCGCGACCACCGCCGCGCCCCCGTCCTCGAGCTCGATCGACTTCGGCAGGGCGGAGGGGTCGATCACCCGCTCCGCCACCGCGATCTCCGAACAGGAGTGCAGGCTGCCGAGCACCCGCACCCGCCCGTTGTCCTCGGCGGCGATCCGCTCCAGAGTCTCCTTCAGCTCCTCGACGCTGCTTGGCCGCAGCACCTCGGCAGGGAAGGAGATGACCTCTCCCCAATCCTTGAGTACTTGGGAATCCCCAATCACGGGCGCACACTACAGCCGGGGTGGGCCGATGTAGAGAACGTTTCGGTTCTTTGTACTCGATGCGCCCTGAGATCGGTGCGTACCAATTAGCCGTGACCGCTCGCCCAGAAAACTCGAACTGCGCGCGCCGGAGGAGCTCGGTGCGGGTCGCGGATCTATACCGTGAGCGCCGCTGCGCGCTGAGAAGTTTCCGACCAAAGGGGGAGATGTGTCGAAGGTCTGGTCCGTGCTTGGGGTGGTGTTGCTAGTACTAGTACTAGCACCGGTGGCATCGGCAGATCGACAGGTCGGCGCTCTTTCGCTGAAAGTCGTTGGCCTGCCCGGCGGTGAGCGGGCGGCGCTCTCCCTCGAAGGGCCGCGCGCGAGCGGCCACGGGCGCGCCACGCGGCGGATCTCGGCGGCACGGGTGCGGACGCTGCGCGGTCTCCCGGCGGGTGTGTACCGGGTGCGGCTGGCGAAGGTAAAGGTCCGCCACCGCCACGGCACGATCCGCAGGGGCGCCGTCGCCTCTCCGATCAACCGCAGGCTGAAGCTGAAGGTGCGGGCCGGCCGGGTGACCAAGGCGAACCTCGCCTACGGGACGATCGTCAACCCCGGCGTCCGTCCGGTCAGCGGCGACGTGGTCGGGGTCGTCGGCGACCCCACCAGCCCCAGCGCGGTGTTCCTCGAGCGGGCCGGCGGGGTGCGCCGCGGCTCGATCCTCTCGGCCAGCCCCAGCGGGACGCTGCCGGCTGGATTGCTGGCGCGAGTCACGGCGGTCAAGCGCCAGGGTGCCCGGACCCGGGCCGAGGTCGTGCCCGCCGGGATCTACGAAGTGGCGCCGAACATGTCACTCGACATCCCGCTGCAGCCGGCCGACGTGGCCGCCGCCAGCGCCCTGGCGAAATGCGGGCCGAGCGGCTCCTCGTTCAGCCCCTTCGCGCGGGTCAGCGACATCCACCTGACCGGCGGCTGGACCACCACCCGCGTGCTCTTCGCCGAGGTCCCGTCCGGGGCCACGGTCGAACTCCACTTCAAGGCCTCGGCGGGCGTCGACGTGGTCGCCGGGGGTGCGTTCTCGTGCTCGGTGCCGCTGCCGGCGATCGCGGTCCAGGGGATGGCCGGGCCGATCCCCGTCTACGGTGGCATCCGCCCGACGGCCAGCGGCCAGATCGCCGCCCAGGGCAAGCTGCACAGCGAGGGCTCGACCGACATCACGATCGGCACCTCCGCCTCGATCTCGGGTGGTGCGAAGCCGATCCTCAACTTCGGCTCGCCCCGTTTCGACTTCACCTCCGAGCTGTTCGCCGGGGTCAAGGCCGGTGTCGGGCTCGACGCCGAGCTCGGGATCGGCGCCGCGAACGCCGCCAACCTGCACCTGAAGATGAGCAACAGTCTCGACTTCACCGCCGCGCTCGGCAAATGCGCCTGGGACCTCAACCTCGGCTCCTTCGGCGTTGGCGGCAAGGTCGGGCCGATCTCGATCTCCGGTCCGAGCACGCCGCCGCTCTACCACCGCAACCTCTGGCGCCGCAACTGCAGCGGCCCGGTGGCCGCGCCGCCGCCACCACCTCCGCCGCCGCCCGCCCCGGTCGGCCCCCTGACCCGGGCGACGATGAGCTGGGACACCGACTCCGACATCGACCTCTATACCTGGGACAGTCAGGGCAACGTCCTCTACTACGGTGAACGCGAAGGCATACCCAACGCGCAGCTGGTCGAAGACGTGATCCCCAGCTCCGAAGAATCCTCACACGCGGCCGAGTTGTTCCAGGAGACGGCCGAATTCAACCGTCCCTACACGTTCGGGATCTGCGACTACCGCGGCGAAGGCGCCGACGTGACCCTGACCGTCACCGATCCCGGCGGCGCCGTCAGGACCTACACCTACCCGCTCTTCTACGAAGGCGACAGCGCTGTCATCACCTCGAGTCCGCCCGGCGTCGACTACAGCCCGTCGACGGAATGGTGCCGCTACTCGAGCGAATAAAATCGGATGCTCTGCACCGGAAGAATTCGCTAGGGCACGCTGGGGGCATCCTCAGGGATGCCGATCTCACCGCGGACGAGCTGCTCCGTCTGCTTTGACCCGGATCCACGCGTCGTCGGGCTCCAATTCGGGGGCAGCGTTCAGTGCAGAGTTATGAAACACCAACGCCCCGACACCGTCCTTGCGGAGGCAGGGACAGACTGACGATTCCCCATTCGCCACTACAGTTGTGCCCCGTGAGGCGTCCTTGAGGGGGCAGGATGGACAAACCCGGCTTCGTGAAATCATGGCGCGGCCCGACACCGTCCTGTTCGTCGGCGCCGGCGTCTCTGCTTGGTCCGGCCTCCCAACCTGGCGGGGGCTGATCGCCGAGCTCGCCGAATTCCTGGAAGACGGCGGGCTCCCCTCGAAACTGGTCCGCCGCGAACTCGAACGGGGCGACCTGTTGCAGGCCGCCAGCTTCGGCTTCGAACCCCTGACGCCGCAGGACCGTGCCGCCTTCCTCCGCGCGGCGTGCAGGCACGGAACCGCCCAGCCGTCCGAGCTGCACCGGCGGATCGCGACGCTCGGGCCGCGCGCGTTCATCACCACCAACTTCGACAAGCTGCTGGAGCAGGCGCTGGCAGCGGAGCGTCCCCAGCTGAGCGTCCGGCTCGTCAACAACGTCGACCTGATCGAGACCAGCGAGATCATCCAGAGCCGCGCGAGCGACTTCATCTTCAAGCCGCACGGCGACATCGACACCAGCGACTCGGTGGTCCTCACCCGTGAGCACTACCGGGCCCTGCGGCATGAACGGCGATACGCGTTCGAGGCGTTCAAGGCGCTGATCGCGAGCCGGCCGGTCGTCTTCATCGGCTTCGGGCTGCGGGACCCGGATTTCCTCCTGATCAAGGACACCCTGGCGGCTGTCTATGTGGGGGCGGCGCAGGACCATTACGCGATCGCCGCCGACGTGGACGATCAAGAGGCCGGCTACTGGCGCACGAATTACGGCATCCATCTCGTCTCCTACGAGGCCAGCGAGGAGACGGCCGATCCGGCGCGGCGACACGCCGCGTTGCTCGACTTGCTCACGGCTGTGGCGGCGGCCGAGCAGCCGCGGGAAGCGCCGCCAGAGCCTGCGCCGGCGGCATCGTCCGATTCGGCGACCTTGGCGATCCTCCGGCATGCGCGACGGGTTGCGCAGCTGGGCCCGGCCCCGGAGGTCGAGATCCTCCCGCTGGCAGCCTTGCCGTACTCACGTCAGGGCTCGGTTGCTCCTGCCCCGGCGATGCGTGCTCCCTTTGTCAGGGGAGACGCGGTGACCGGTCTGCGGCGCAACCAGGCGAGGCTGCTGCTGACCGGGCCCCCGGGAGCGGGCAAGACGTTCGTGGTGCGCGCCGCAGGGGCACAGATGGCGAAAGCCGTGATCGAGGAGGCGCTGGAGACCGAGGGCGGGGAAAACGGGGAGCCGGTCCCGAGCTACATCGACCTCAGGGACTACACGGGCGACCTCTGGCAGATGGTCGTCGGAAGCTTCCCTGTCGGCTTTCCGCTCGACGAGCTCGTTTCCGGCGGGCGCCTCGCGTTCTTCCTCGACGGCCTCAACGAGGTCTCGGCCCGGATTGTCGAAGACAACACCCTCTACAACGACCTCTCCTCGTTCCTCGAGCGGATCGGATCCTGCAGCGTCGTCCTCGTGACGCGCTTCGGCGAGGAGCACGCCGAGCTGCGTCTCCCCGAGATCGCCCTCGAGTCGCTTCCCCGGGACCACGTTCTGGCCAAGCTGGAGGAGAAGGGGGTGCCCGCCGCCACCCTCTCGCAGGAGTTCCTCGGCCTCCTCGAACGCCCCTTCTTCTACCGGTTCTGCCTCGAGCACGAACTTTGGGATAAACGCACTCCCCACGCGATCTACTCGGCGCTGATCGCTCGCCTGAACGAGCGCGCTCGCGAGCGATTCGGGCCAGTCGACCTGATGGAGCTCTTCGGTCGCGTCGCCTTTGACTCGATTGATGCCGGCGATCTGCAGATCCCGGTCGCCGAGCTGACGGACCGGTTGCGGGACACCGACCTCGAGCCGGGCGACGCCTCGGAGGTTGTCAACTGGCTGCTGGCCGAGGGGAGCCTGGTCCCGCGACTCGGCCAGCACGTCACCTTCTTCCATCACTCTGTCACCGAGTACCTCGCAGCTCACGAGCTCGTGGCGTGTTTCCGGGCGGATCGAGGGGTGCTTCGCCGCACGCTCCTCGGCCGGCGCTGGGACCAGGTGGTTTTGCTGGCGATCGGCTTTCTCGCCGAGTCCGAGCAGCAGGAGTTCTTCGACGAGGTGATGCGAACCGATGTGGAGCTTTGCCTGCGCGCCCTTGCCTACCTCGACGAGGGCTGGGAGCGGTGGACGTCGGAGGCGCTGCGTCACCTGCCGCGCCTCCAGCTCTCCGGGGAAGCCACCCTCGACGTCGCCGAAGCCCTCTGGGTCCCCAGATTCGGCGAGCAGCACGAGCCTCTCCTCCTGCGCTTGAGCGAGCGGCGCGACAACCTTGGCGGCGTTGCCTTGGCGAGGACCTTGGAGTTCGGCGGAGAGGAGCGGATACGGCGGGCGATCGACGACCTCTTCGAACACGGGGACCTCCACAGCCGCTGCACCGACGTCGGCGTCGGACTTCGAGGTTGCATGGACAGGCAACTGGCTCGGTATCTGCTCGACCGGCTCAGGCACGTCCCGCTCGATCAGGCGACCCTCGAGGCGATCGAAGCGGGGGAAGACCGGAGGGTATTGGGCCTGGTCGCGGGCTGCCGCAGGGCCCTGGAGGGTTTCGGTCTCCGGGAGCTGCGCGCAGAGCTCAGGCCCCTGGCCGAGGAGGCGCCGCTCGTCCTCAAAGTAGTGATCGCACTTCTCCCGGACGACCGCTCGGGCGAGGCGATCGCGCTGGCGGCGGAGTTGCTGGCGATCAAGCCGAACCCGGTCTCCGCCGCCCTCCATTCTCGGCTCGCCTTCGGAGACGACACGCCCGACCTCTCGCCCCTGCGCCCAGACGTTCATGGGCCCATCCTTCTGGGCACCGACCGAGGGGGCCGGGACGGCAGCTCGATAGACACTTTGCGCCAGCTCGGGCGCTACTCGGAGGAGTGGCTGAAATGGGTGTGCGAGCGGGCCGAGGAAGCGCCTGAGGGGATCAAAGCGGCGATGCTCTGGTACTCGGCCCAGCGCCAAGATCGCTTCTTCTCCACCCTCCGGTCTCTCCTCCGCCGTAATCTCGACTGGTCGGCAGAGCCACTGGACTTGTTGAGGATGGCATCCGACATCGAGTGGCACGGACATCGGGATCTCTTTCTCGACCTGCTGCGGGAACGCAACGACGATCTGGCCGTCGAGCTGCTGCAACAGGCCAGGGTCTGGAATCTGAGGTTCGACCTGTTTGCAGATCTCGTCGATACGGGCGAGGTCGAATGGTGGGTCGATTGGCTGCTCGAGGCCATCGAAGACGGCGGCACCCTGCCGCATTCGCTGGGTCAGTTCCTCGCGGCCGCCGTCACCCCGGAAGCGGGGGACGTGCTCCTCGACGCCCTCGAAAACGGAACCGACGAGGAACGGAGGGCGCTCGTCTACTACGTGCTCGGATACGTGCCCGGGCTGCGGCTGTCGAGCTTCCCGGAGGAGGTAATCGAGTGGGCGTTGGCTGACCTGGAGACCAGGTCAGCCGGCAAGGGCCAGGTCGAGATGTCACTGCTCGCCGGCGTCGCTACCGAGGCGTTCGTCGAGGACGTGCTGCTGCCCGAGTTCGAAGCCGCCGGGGAGCCCTACCGCTCCAATCTCCTGGCGCTCATACAACAGGCGGGGGAACGCCACCGCCGGCGCTACGTGACGACCACCGGCGAGCCGCTGTGAGCGCTTTTTCGGGGATTTGGACGGAGAACCCGGGCAAGGAATCCGAATGCCGGAGGAGGGACTCGAACCCCCGACACGCGGATTATGATTCCGCTGCTCTAACCAGCTGAGCTACTCCGGCGGGGGAGGGGCATGGTAATCCTTGGCGGGTGGCGACGGGTTCGGGTCGCACTCCAGAGACGGGATGGTCGGCGCTGCGGCCGGTGCTGGTCGCGGTGCTGCTGATCGCCGATGCGTTTGTGGTCGCGGCCCTGGTGATTGCGCGTCCCGAGGGGTGGTTGCCGCCGTTCATCGCCTTCGGCTCGGTTCTGATCGGGCTCGTGTGGTTCCAGGCGTGGGCCTGGCGGCACCGTCACGACGAGGATTGAGGCGGGCTGCCCGCGGCCGGGGATTTTGCTGGAATGAATTCCCGTAAACGGACCGGACGAACGGAGGTTGCAGGGAGAAATGACTGCAGCCTTCAGGAACTGGGGATAGGGTGGCCGCGTGAGTACTGAGCTGGACAGAGCGATTCGAACCGTCGTCCGCCAGTGCATGGGCGTCAACCCAGGCGAGGAGGTGCTCGTCGTCTGCAACCCGGTGACCGAAGAGATCGGTGCGCTGATGCGGATCGAGGCCCAGGGCGACGGCGCCGACGCGACCCTCGCGGTGATGTCCGAGCGCGACTCGCACGCGGCCGAGCCGCCGCGGGCGGTGGCGGCGGCGATGCGCGAAGCCGACGTGGTGCTGGCGCCGACGATCCAGTCGCTCTCCCACACCGCGGCGCGCAAGGAGGCGAGCGAGGCAGGTGTGCGGGTCGGCAGCCTGCCCGGCGTCACCGAGGAAATGCTGGTGCGGCTGATGAACAGCGACCTCGAGGAGGTGCGCCGGCGCGGCTGGGCGATCGTCTCGACCATGAACGGCGGCTCGGAGGTGCGAATCACCTGTCGCCACGGCAGCGATCTGAGGTTCGGGATCGAGGGCCGGCTGGGGATCGTCGACGCCGGCGAACTGAGCAGCCGCGGCGCCTTCGGCAACCTGCCCTGCGGCGAGGGCTTCATCGCCCCGGTCGAGGGGACCGGCGAGGGCACGCTTGTCGTCGACGGCTCGATCGCCGGGGTCGGTCTGCTCGACACCCCGACCTCGCTGACCGTCCGCGAGGGCAGGCTGACCGACACCACCGGGTCCGACGGCGCCGCCCTGATGGACCTGCTGAGCCCGCACGGCCCGGAAGCGACCAGCATCGCCGAGCTCGGGATCGGGACCAACGAAGAGGCGGTCCTGACCGGCAACATCCTCGAGGACGAGAAGATCCTCGGCACCGCCCACATCGCCTTCGGCGCCTCGGCGGCGATCGGCGGCACCGTCCAGGTCCCGGTCCACCTCGACTGCGTGCTGCTCGAGCCGACCGTCGAGATCGACGGCGAGACGATCGTCAGCGCCGGCGAGCTGCTGCTCTAGGGGGGCGACGGCCGTGGCACTGCTCCTCGCGGTCCCCAACGTCTCGGAGGGGAGCGACCGCGAGCGGCTGGCGCGGCTGGGGGAGGCGTTCGCGGGGCCGGCGGGCGTGGCCCTGCTGGACACCCACAGCGACGCTGACCACGGACGCTCAGTCTTCACCCTCGCCGGCGAGCCCGGTCCGCTGGAGGAGGGCCTCGCGCGGGGCGCCGAGGAGGCGCTGGAGACGATCGAGATGAACGCCTACCGCGGCGCCCACCCGGCGATCGGCGCGCTCGACGTCTGCCCGCTTGTCTGGTTCGAGCCCGGGGACCGCGCGGCGGCGCACGCCGCCGCGGTCGCGGTCGCGACCCAGATCGGTGGCCTCGGCGTCCCGGTCTTCCTCTACGGCGAGCTGGCCAGGGACCGCGGCCGGGTCGAGCGCGCCTACTTCCGCAACGGCGGACTCACCGAGCTCTGGCTGCGGATGGAGGCCGGGGAGCTGCGGCCCGACTTCGGCCCGCCCGAGCCGCACCGCAGCGCCGGCGCCACCCTGGTCACGGCGCGCCCGCCGCTCGCCGCCTTCAACGTCGAGCTCGACAGCGGCGATCTCGACCTCGTCCGCGCCGTCGCCGCCGGGCTGCGCGAGTCGGGCGGCGGCCTGCCGGGCGTGCGGGCGATGGGACTCCTGCTGAGCAGCGGCAGGGCCCAGGTCTCGACCAACGTCCACGACCCGCTGGCGGTCCCCCTGGGGCGGGTGGTGGAGACGGTACGGGAGCTGGCGGCGCCGCTCGGCGCGCGCCCGCTGGAGGCCGAGCTGGTCGGCCTGGTCGCCGCCGCGGCGCTTGTCGACTACCCCGCCGACGTCCCGATCCGCGGCTTCGATCCGGACCGCTGCGTGATCGAGCGCCGGCTTGCCGAGACGGGCCCCTGATGAGTCTGTGGATGATGTCTGTGCCCGTTTTTGTGACCGGTTAGATTCAATTCCGACATGGCAGAGACGAAGAAGCGACGCAAGGGCAAGAAACGCGGCACTCAGGGTGGCCGCGTCGACACCAAGCCGCGCGCCGGGCGGCCGCGCAACCGCGAGGAGGCGAAGCAGCGGGCGAGCTCGCGCCGCAGCGCGCCGGTCCGGGGCGACAAACCGCCGACCTGGCGCAGCTCGATCCTCCGCGGCGTCTTCGCGGCGGTCGTCTTCTTCGTCCTCCTGATGCTGCTCTTCAAACGCCCGGTCGGCACCTCGGCCGCCTTCGCCGGGTTCATGCTCGCCTTCTACATCCCCGCCGGCTACTACATCGACATGGCCCTATGGCGGCGCCGCGAGCGCCAGCGGATCCGCGAACGCACGCAAGGCAAATGAGCCTCGCGGTCGAGATGCTGACCGTCGGCCCGGTCGCCGAGAACTGCTTCCTGGTGCGCCGCGAGGGCGCCGACAAGCTCCTCGTCGTTGATCCCGGGGAGGAGCCCGAGCGGATCCTCGCCGCGATCGAGGCGACCGGGGCAGAGGTCGAGGCGATCCTCGTCACCCACTGCCACTTTGACCACATCGGCGCGGTGGCGCCGGTGGCGGCGGCGACCGGCGCGCCGGTCTACTGCCCGGAGCTCGAGGTGCCGGTGCTGGCCGACATCATGGCCTACGTCCCGTACCCCGGCTTCGGCCCGTTCGAGAGCTACGACGCCGACCACACGGTGGCCGGCGGCGAGACTCTGGAGCTCGCCGGGATGGAGCTCGACGTCGTCTTCACCCCCGGACACAGCCCCGGCCACGTCAGCTACGCGGTGCGCGGCGAGGACGCCCTGTTCTCCGGCGACGTGCTCTTCCAGGGCTCGGTCGGCCGGGTCGACCTTCCCGGCGGCGACGGGCCGACGCTGCTCGCCTCGATCGGCGCCCTGCTCGACGGCTTCCCCGACCAGACCGTCGTCCATCCCGGCCACATGGGGACGACGACGCTGGGCGCCGAGCGCGCCTCCAACCCCTTTCTCACCTCGCTCGCGCGGTAGGCGGGCAACGGCCCGCTTGATCTAGGCTCGCTCGCACGATGGCCAGCAAGTTCCAGGCACCGCGAGGGACCTTCGACGTGCTCCCCGAGGACGGGCGCCGCCGCGGCGCGGTCGAAGCGACGGCGCGGGGGATCTTCGCCCGGGCCGGCTACGAGCCGATCCAGACGCCGAGCTTCGAGCACACCGACCTCTTCGAACGCGGGGTCGGCCGTTCGACCGACATCGTCCGCAAGGAGATGTTCACCTTCGAGGACAAGGGCGAGCGCAGCCTCACTCTACGGCCCGAGGGGACCGCGCCGATCTGCCGCGCTTATCTCGAGCACGGGATGCACAAACTGGCGCAGCCGGTGAAGCTCTCCTACGTCGGCCCCTTCTTCCGCCACGAGCGTCCCCAGGCCGGCCGCTACCGCCAGTTCCACCAGCTCGGGCTGGAGTGCATCGGGACCGAGTCGCCGCTGGCCGACGCCGAGGCGATCCTGCTGCTCGCCGACCTGCTCGGCGCGCTCGGGGTGCCGGGGGTCGAGCTGCGGATCGGCAGCCTCGGCTCCTTCGCGGCGCGCCAGGACTACCTGGAGGAGCTGAAAGCGCACCTGCGCAAGCACGAGGGCGACCTTTCCAAGGACGTGCGCGAGCGCATCGACGTCAACCCGCTGCGCGCCTTCGACGCCGACGATCCCGGCACGCAGGGGGTGATGGCGAGTGCCCCGACGCTCGTCGACTCCCTGCAGGGCGAGGACGCGGAGCACTTCGCCGAGGTGCAGGCGCTGCTGGAGTCGGCCGGGGTCGGCTACGTAGTCGACAAGACCCTGGTCCGCGGCCTCGACTACTACACGCGGACGATCTTCTCCTTTGTCTGCGACGCGCTCGGGGCGCAGTCGGAGATCGGCGGCGGCGGCCGCTACGACGGCCTGATCGAGCAGCTCGGCGGGCCGGCGACGCCGGCGGTCGGCTGGGCGGCCGGGATCGAGCGGATCCTGCTGGCGCTCGGCGACGAGGTCGAGGCGGAGCCCGACCCGACCCGCGTCTTCATCGCCGCCTCCGCTGAGGACAGCCGCCGGGCGGTGGTGCTCGCCAACGAGTTGCGCCGGGCCGGCTTCGCGGCCGAGCTGGACCTCGCCGCGCGCGGGGCCAAGGGGCAGCTCAAGCACGCGAACCGGATCGGCGCCCGGTTCGTCGTCCTGCTCACCCACGAGGACGGTCCGCAGCTGCGCGACATGGACTCGGGAGAGCAGCGCGCGGTGGATTTGGCCAACCTTGTCGACGAGATGACCGGAGGAGAAGCATGAGCGAGGCGCCGCGGCTGCGCGAGAACGGGTACCGGGACGCGTGGTGCGGGCAGGTCCTGGCCGACCGGGTCGACTCCGAGGTGCGGGTCGCCGGCTGGGTCAACCGCCGCCGCGACCACGGCGGGCTGATCTTCATCGATCTCCGCGACCGCACCGGGATCGTCCAGCTGGTCTTCAACCCCGACAGTTCCGGGGCGGCGTTCGAGCTGGCTCACGGGCTGCGCGCCGAGGACGTTCTGAGCGCCGTCGGCGCGGTCGTCAGGCGCGACCCGGAGACGGTCAACCCGGAGTTGCCGACCGGCGAGGTCGAGCTGCGGGTGAGCGGCGCCGAGTTGCTCGCCGACGCGGAGACGCCGCCCTTCCAGATCGAGGGCTTCTCGGGCGAGGCGAGCGAGGAGGTGCGGATGCGCTACCGCTACCTCGACCTGCGCCGCGAGCAGATGCGCACGGCGCTGGAACTGCGCCACCGGGTGGTCGCCGCGATCCGCGAGTTCTTCGACGCCGACGGCTTCATCGAAGTCGAAACGCCGGTCCTCACCCGCTCGACCCCGGAGGGCGCGCGCGACTTCCTCGTCCCATCCAGCCAGCAGCACGGTTCCTTCTACGCGCTGCCGCAGTCGCCGCAGCTTTTCAAGCAGTTGCTGATGGTGAGTGGGTTCGAGCGCTATTACCAGATAGCCCGCTGCTTTCGGGACGAGGCAACCCGGGCCGACCGCCAGGCCGAGTTCACCCAGCTCGACGTCGAGATGTCGTTCGTCGACGGTGAGGATGTGATCGAGGTCAACGAGCGGATGCTGGCCCACGTCTTCGAGCGGGCCGGTGGCCCGCCGGTTGAGCTGCCGATGCGGCGTATGGGCTACGACGAGGCGATGGACCGATTCGGGACCGACCGGCCAGACCTCCGCTTCGGACTGGAGCTGGTCGACCTCGGCGACGCGCTGCGCGAGACCGAGTTCAAGGTCTTCGGCTCGGTCCTCGACGGCGGCGGCTCGATCCGCGGGATCAACGCCGGCAAGCGCGAGCTGCCGCGCAAAGACCTCGACGGCCTGATTTCCCGCGCCCAGGAGCTGGGGGCGAAGGGGCTGGTCTGGGCTTTCCGCGAGGGCGACGGCTGGCGCTCGCCGACCGCCAAGTTCCTCAGCGAGGCCGAGCTGGCCGACCTCAACCAGCGGCTCGGCGCCGAGGAGGGCGACCTGCTGCTGCTGGTCGCCGACAAGCTCGCGGTGACCAACGCGGTGCTCGGGCAGATGCGGATCGACCTGGCCGAGAAGTTCGACCTGATCGACCCGGAGGCGAGCGAGCTGGTCTGGATCGTCGACTGGCCGCTGATGGAGTGGAACGAGGGCGAGCAGCGCTGGGACTCGCTGCACCACCCGTTCACGGCGCCGGCCGGCGAGTTCGACCCGGAGAACCCGGGCGCGGCGCGGGCGGTCGCCTACGACGTTGTCTGGAACGGCCAAGAGCTGGGCGGCGGCTCGATCCGGATCAATCGCGCCGACGTCCAGGAGCAGGTCTTCGCGGCGCTCGGGATCGACGCCGAGACGGCCCGCTCGCGCTTCGGCTTCTTGCTCGAGGCGCTGAGCTACGGGGCGCCGCCGCACGGCGGCATCGCCTACGGGATCGACCGGATCGTGCAGCGTCTCTACGGCGCCGAGACGATCCGCGACGTGATCGCCTTCCCGAAGACCGCCTCCGGCTTCGACCTGCTGACGGGCGCCCCGGCCCCGGTCGAGGAGACGCAGCTGCGTGAACTCGGGGTGGGGATCCACAAACGCAACCTCGCCGGGCACTGAGATGGGCCTCCGGGACTGGATTCCGCGCCGCTGGCGCCCAGTTCCCGGACCCGGCCAGACGCAGGTCCATATCGACGACCCGGGCTTCGACGGCTGGGAGGTCGTGCGCGACTTCGGCGACCTGCGGACCGCACGGGCCTGGCACCAGACCCTGATCGAGGCCGGCTTCGACGCGGCGCTGACCTCCGACTGGCCGATCGACCGTTTCGGCCACGGCGACATCTCGCTCCGCGTCCCGCCGGACCAGTGGAGCGAGGCCGAGTGGCACCTCTCCAACCTGGACGACGAGCTGATCTAGCCGCGCTCGGCGGGGGATAAATCAGGCCCCAGCCCGCCGTTGCCGCCTCTGGCTTTGATCCCTTCAAATGAAGGTGGGTGCCTGATCCCGACCCCAAGGGGCCATGGATACGGTGGCTCCCGCGCCGTTTGTGTTGGGTCAAACGGTGAGACGGCTCGCGTACGGGCTCGAGCCTTGGCCCAAACTTAGCACCGCCCGGGGGGCGATTCGATCGACTCGTCACTTGAGCACGCTATGCGTGTCGAATCGCCGGATCGATCTGTAGAGGCCACGGTTGGTGCCTTGGCGCTGAGGCAGCATGGAGTGGTGGCGCGGCGGCAATTGCTCGCGCTTGGCCTGGGACGAGGGAAGGTCGGTCGCAAGCTCCAGCGGGGCGAGCTCCATGAGGTCTACCGTGGGGTTTACGTGGTCGGCTACCGGCGGATCAGCCGCAAGGGCCGGTGGATGGCGGCTGTTCTCGCCTGTGGGCCGCATGCGGCCCTGAGTTACCGAGCGGCTGGTTGTCTGCACGACTTCCTCCTACCTAGCCTCAGTCGGCTTGAAGTGACGGTCCCGCTCTCGAAACGGGCGCGGCGCCCCGGAGTCACCTGCCACGAAGCCGTCCTCATGGCCGACGAAGTCACCGAGGTCGACGGTATCCCGGTCACCTCCGTCTTCCGCACGCTCTTCGACCTCGCCGCCGAGCTGCAGCCGCGCCAGCTCGAGCGGGCCTGGAAGGAGGTCGAGGTCAGGCGGCTCACCGACCGCGTGCCAATCGCCGAGCTGCTCGACCGCCATCCGGGCAAGCGAGGCTCGGTCGCGCTCCGCAAGCTGCTCGTCTCCACCGAGCCGATCGCGGTCACCCGCAACGAGTTCGAGGAGCGCTTCCTGGTCCTGCTCGACGCCCACGACCTACCGCGACCCCGCTTCAACGCGACGCTCCACCTGCGCGGCCGCTTCTTCGAGCTCGACGCCCTTTGGGAGCCGCAGCGCTTGATCGCCGAGCTCGACGGCGGCGCGGTCCACAACACCGACCACGCCTTCCAGTCCGACCGCCGCCGCGATCGCATCCTGCTCGCCGAGGGCTACCGCACGACCCGCGTCACCTGGGATCAGCTCCGCGACGAACCGGCCGCGGTGGCTGCCGATTTGCGCTCTGCGCTGGCGCTCTACTCTTGATCGATGGACCGCGAGCTGTTCGAGCACTACTTAGGCGACAAGTCGCGCCGTGGACCCGCGGCCGCCGGGGCCTTCTCCGGCGCCGCGGGGGGCGCCGCCTGCGGCGACCTCTCGCGGATCTCCTTTGAAGTTGAGAACAGCCGACTCACCAACGTCTCGTTCGACGCCGAGGGCTGCGGCGCCACCGAGGCGGCGACCGCCGCCGTGGCCGAGACGATCGACGGCGCCCCGGTCCTCGAGGCGGCGCTCCTCAGCATCGATGACGCTGAAGCGCTGCTCGGCGGCCTGACCCCCGCCAAGCGCCATGCGGCGCAGTTGGCCACCGACGCTCTGCACAGGGGACTGAGCGCCGCCGCGGCTTCGCCGCTCCCGCTCGCGGACGGGGGCGGCGAGAGGGTCGCCGTCGCCATGTCCGGCGGCGTCGACAGCGCCGTCGCCGCCCTGCTCGAGCGCGAGCGCGGCGCCGAGGTGATCGCCGTCACCGTCAAGCTCTGGGCCGATCCCGAGACCGACGGGACCAAGGCCTGCTGCTCGCCGGAGGCGGTGCTCGGGGCCCGCGCGCTCGCGCATCAGCTCGGCATTCCGCACTTCACCCTCGACCTCGAGGAGGAATTCCGCGAGCGGGTCGTCGGCCTCTTCCTCTCCGGCTACGCCGACGGCAAGACCCCGAACCCCTGCATCCTCTGCAACGGCGAGGTGCGGCTGGCGGCGATGGTCGACCTGGCCGAGCGGGTCGGGGCCGAGCGCCTGCTGACCGGGCACTACGCGCGGATCGTCGAGGACGGGGACGGGCCGCTACTCGCCTCCGGCGCCGACCCCGCCAAGGACCAGAGCTACATGCTCGCGGCGCTGCCGCCGGAGCTGCTCGGCCGCCTCGGCTTCCCGCTGACCGAGCTGACCAAGCCCGAGGTCCGCGAGATCGCCGCCCGGCACGAGCTCGCCGTCGCCAAGAAGCCCGAGTCCCAGGACCTCTGCTTCCTCGCCGGCCAGGGCAAGCGCGGGTTCCTGCGCCGCCACGGCGGGCTCGAGGACCGCGAGGGCGCCGTCCTCGACCGGTCCGGGCGCAATCTCGGCCGCCACCGCGGCCACCACAACTTCACGGTCGGCCAGCGGCGCGGCGTCGGGGTCTCGCTGAACGAGCCGGCCTACGTGCTCGCCACCGACGCTGCCGCCAACACGGTCACGCTCGGGACCCGCGAGGAGCTCCTCACCCGCCGCGTCCGCGTCCGCGACGCGGTCCTGCACCGCGACGGCGGGCGGGTCGACGGCGTCCGCCTGCGCTACCGCTCGCGCTCGTTGCCGGCCTCGATCGGCGCTCCCGCCGCTGGCCGCCACGCGGCGCTCGAGGTCGAGCTGGGGGAGGAGTTCGCGGGCGCTTCCCCCGGCCAGACCGCGGTCCTGCTCGAGGGCGAGACGATCGTCGGCCACGCGACGATCGTTGGCGCCGCCTGAGCGTCGGCGACCACCTGGCGCGCCGCTCACTCACATTCCGTCTGCGGAATATTTAGGCTCCCTAACAATGAAGGCCCAGGAGATACGCGACACCTACCTCTCGTTCTTTGCCGAGCGGGGGCACAAGATCGTTCCCTCGGCCTCGCTTGTCCCGTCCGCGCACGACCCGACGGTGCTGCTCACGACCGCCGGGATGCAGCCCTTCAAGCCCTACTTCCTCGGGCTCGAAGAGCCGCCGGCCTCGCGCCTCGCCGACGTCCAGAAATGCTTCCGCACCACCGACATCGAGGAGGTCGGCAACACCGCCCGCCACCTCACCTTCTTCGAGATGCTCGGCAACTGGAGCTTCGGCGACTACTTCAAGGAGGAGTCAATCCCCTGGGGCTGGGAGCTCTCGACCCAGGGCTTCGGGATGGACCCGGAGAAGATCTGGGTGACCGTGTTCGGGGGCGACGAGGAGCTCGGCCTCGGTCCCGACGAGGAGGCGATCGCGATCTGGAAGGCGACCGGCGTCCCCGAGGAGCGGATCGTCCGGCTCGGCCGCAAGGACAACTTCTGGCAGGGCGGCCCGGTCGGCCCCTGCGGGCCCTGCTCGGAGCTCTACCTCGACCGCGGCCTCGACTTCGGCGCCGAGGACGACCTCCCGGGCAGCGACAGCGACCGCTTCCTCGAGTTCTGGAACCACGTCTTCATGAGCTACGACCTGCACGAGGACGGCTCGCTGACCGAGCTGCCGAGCAAGAACATCGACACCGGGATGGGGCTGGACCGGATGGCCGCTGTCCTCCAGGACGTCCCCTCGGTCTTCGAGGTCGACCACGTGCGGCCGCTGATCGACCTCGCCGAGGAGCTCTCCGGCCACGGCTACGAGGAGGGGGAACGGGTCACCCGGGCGATGCGGATCGTCGCCGACCACGCCCGCGGCGCCACCTTCCTGCTCGCCGACGGGGTCGTCCCCTCGAACGAGGACCGCGGCTACATCCTGCGCCGGATCATGCGCCGGGCGATCCAGCAGGGCAACTCACTTGGCCTCGAGTCCCCCTGGTTCGGCAAGTTCGCCGAGCGCACGATCGAGCTCATGGGGAGCTCGTATCCGGAGCTGGTCGCCGAGCGGGAGACGATCGCGCGCTGGGTCGGCGACGAGGAGGAGAGCTTCGGCCGCACTCTGGAGCGCGGCACCGAGCTGCTGGAGCGCCTGGTCACCGAGGCGAAGCAGGCCGACACCTCCTGGATCGACGCCGCCGACGCCTTCAAGCTGCACGACACCTACGGCTTCCCCTACGACCTGACCAAGGAGCTCCTGGCCGAGGAGGGGCTGGCAGTCGACGACTCCGGCTTCGAGGAGCTGATGGAGGAACAGCGCCAGCGGGCGCGGATGGGGTCGGCAACCGCCCACGGCTCCGAGGACAGCCACGACCGCGTCCTGGCCTTCGTCGGCGCGGCGGCGCGGACCGAGTTCGTCGGCTACGAGACCCTGCGCACGACGACCGGCCTGGCGGCGGCCGAGGTCAAGGACGACGACCGCGCCCTGGTCAAGCTCGAGCAGAGCCCGTTCTACCCGGAGGGCGGCGGCCAGGTCTCCGACTCCGGCGTGGTCCGGTGGAACGGCAGCGAGGCGAGCGTCGTCGACGTCTACCGGGTCGGCGAAGACCAGGTAGTCGAACTCGGCTCGGGCGGGGCCGCGATCGAGCCCGGCGCCGCGGTCGAGGCCGAAGTCGACCACGGCGCCCGCCACGCGACGATGCGCAACCACACCGCGACCCACCTCCTGCACGCGGCGCTGCGCGAGCGGCTCGGGACCCACGTGCGCCAGGCCGGCTCCGCAGTGCGTCCCGACAAGCTGCGTTTCGACTTCACCCACGGCCAGGCGCTCAGCCCCGAGGACCTGCGCTGGGTCGAGGACCGGGTCAACGAGTGGGTGAAGGCGAGCCGGCCGGTGCGCTGGCTGGAAATGGAGCGCCCGGAGGCCGAAAAGCTCGGCGCGATGGCCCTGTTCGGCGAGAAATACGGCGAGTGGGTCCGGGTCGTCGAGGTCGAGGACGTCTCGCGCGAGCTCTGCGGCGGCACCCACGTCGCCAACACCGCCGAGGTCGGGATCTTCAAGCTCACCTCCGAGGGCTCCAGCGCCGCCAACGTGCGCCGGGTCGAGGCGATCACCGGCCCCGAGGCGATCGATTTCTTCCGTGCGCGCGAGGCCGAGCTGCGCGAGGCCGGGGAGCTACTGGGAAACGCCCAGGACCCGGTCGGCGGCGCCCGCCGGGCGGCGGAGCAGCTGAAGGAGGCTGGCGCCGGCGCCGAGAAGGCGGCGTCGGAGGCGCTCGGCGCCGAAGCCGATCGGCTGGCTCAGCCCGACTTCCTCATCGATCTCGGCGACGGCAAGTTGCTGGTCGTTGAGGCCAAGGTCGGCGAGGGAAACCCGAAGCCGCTGCTCGATCTTGCCAACCGCTTGCAGTCGAAGCTCGGCGGCGAGTCGGCGATCATCCTCGGCAGCAAGGGCAGCGGGAAGACCGGGATGGTCGCGCTGCTCACGAAGGGGATGGTCGAGAAGGGCGGCTCCGCCGGCGGCACGATCCGCGAGGCGGCTCCCCTGATGGGCGGTGGCGGTGGCGGCCGCGACGACATGGCTCAAGCGGGTGGCAAGGACCCGTCGAAGCTGGATGAGGCGCTGGCCGCCGCGCGCGCGGCGATCGAGCGGGAGCTCGCCTGAGGGTTATGCGCGTGCTGGCCCTGGATCACGGAACGGTGCGGGTCGGCTGCGCGCTGTCCGATCCGACCGGAACGCTGGCGACGCCGCTGCCGGTGATCGAGCCGCCGGAGCCGCGCGCGGTCGCCGAGCTGGTCGACGAGCACGGGGTCGAGCGCGTGGTCGTCGGCCTGCCTTTGCACCTGAGCGGTGAGGAGGGCAGCCAGGCCGGCCTGGCGCGCAGCTTCTGCGCCGAACTGGAGGCGATGCTGACGATCCCGGTCGAGACCTACGACGAGCGCCTAACCAGCCGCATGGCCGACCTGAGCCGCCGCGCCGGCGCCGGCGCGGCCCGCGACTCGCTCGCCGCCGCGCACCTGCTGGAGGCATACCTCGCGGCCCAAGCGGGGAGAGAGGAAGGCTGATGGCCGAAGACTGGCGCGAAGACCCGTTCGTCGACTCCGACGACCCCGCCGCCCGCGAGCGGGCCGAGCGCCGCGCCGAGCGCGAAGCGAAGCGGAGCAAGCGCGAGACCAAGCGCAAGGAGAAGGAGGAGGCGCAGCCGCCGGCGGAGCCCGTTGCCCCGGCGGAGCCGCCGAAGCCGCCGCGCACGCCCGAGCAGGAGTTCTGGGACGAGGAGCCGGAGCCGGCACCGGAGAAGCCGGTGGACGAGCCGCCCAAGCCCGAGAAGGACACGGCCGAGCCCGTCGCCGCGGCTGCGGCCGCCGGCGCCGCGGCCGACCCGGTCCCCACTCCGGCCCCCGAACCGGCGGTCGAGCAGGCCTGGGACAAGGAGCCGCCCTCGACCCCCGACGAGGACGTCTGGGGGAACAAGGGAGACCCGGCCAAGGCCCGTTCTTCCAGTCGCCGCGGCGGAGGGGGCGGGGGAGGGAGCCGGCGCAGCGGCGGCGGAATCCGCCGCTACCACCCGTTCACGATCGCCGCCGTGATCGTCGCCTTCCTCGTCTTCTGGTTCGTCTACGCGCTCTTCCAGCCGTTCCACAGCGGCAGCGGGGAAAACGTCCAGGTGAAGGTCCCGAAGGGCGCGAGCGTCAGCGAAGTCGGCGACATCCTGCTCGACAAGGGGGTGATCGACGACCCGATCCTGCCGGTCAGTGGCTCGACCCTGTTCCAGATGCGCGTCACCCTCGCCGGCAAGCGGTCCGAGCTCTACGCCGGCAGCTTCACCCTCGCCGAGGGGATGAGCTACGGCGACGCGATCGACGCGCTCTCCGAGCCGCCGGCCAAGCGCACGGTCACGGTCACCGTCCCCGAGGGGTATGCGCGCCCGCAGACCGCGCAGCTGGTCGAGGAAGTCGGGGTCCCCGGCAGCTACACGAAGAAGACCGTCAATTCGAAGTTCCTCGACCCAGCGGACTACGGCGGCAAGAAGGCGGAAAGCCTCGAGGGCTTCCTCTTCCCCAACACCTACGAGATGAAGCCGAAGGCGCCGGTGGCCAACCTGATCGAGCTTCAGCTCGAGGACTTCAAGAAGCAGATCAAGCAGGTCGACATGGGCTACGCGAAGTCGAAAAACCTGACGATCTTCGACGTGCTGATCATCGCCTCGATGATCGAGGACGAGGCCGGCGTCGCCAGTCAGCGCAAGCTTGTCGCCTCGGTCATCTACAACCGGCTGCGCGAAGGGATGCCGCTGGGGATCGACGCGACGACCCGCTTCTACACCGGCAACTACACCGACCCGCTGACCGAATCGGAACTTAACGAGGACTCGCCCTACAACACGCGCGAGAACGTCGGCCTGCCGCCCGGCCCGATCAACAGCCCCGGCCTCGACGCGATCCAGGCCGCCGCCCATCCGGCGAAGACGAACTACGTCTTCTACGTGACCGCGCCGAACACGTGCGGCGAGCTCGCCTTCTCGGCGACCGAAGCGAAGTGGCAGAAGGACGTCGAACGCTACGAAAACGCGCGTGAGGCGGCCGGCGGCCAGAACCCCGACACCTGCGAGGAATAGCGATGCCGCGCCTGGCGGTGCTCGGATACCCGGTCGGGCACTCGCGCTCGCCGGCGATGCAGAACGCGGCGCTGGCGGCGCTGGGTATGGACGACGAGTGGATCTACGGCGCGATCGAGGTCGCGCCGGAGGAGTTCGAGGCGCTGGTGCGGAGCATGCCGCAGCGAGGGATTCGCCGGCGCCAACGTGACGATCCCGCACAAGGAAGTGGCGCTGGCGATCGCCGACACCGCCAGCCCCAGAGCGGCCGAGATCGGCGCTGCGAACACGCTGCTGCTTCACCGCCGAGCGGGATCCACGCCGAGAACACCGACGCCGGCGCCGTGATCGCCTCCCTACCCGGTCCGCCGCAGGGGCAGCGGGCACTGGTCCTCGGCGCGGGCGGCGCGGCGCGGGCGGCGGTCTGGGCGCTGGGCAGCGCCGGCGCTGCCGTCGACCTTTGGAACCGCACTCCCGCGCGGGCCGAGGGCGTTCGCATCGAGATCAGCGAGCGCGCCCAGGAGCTCCAGGTCGAGATCGAGCTGCAGACGGTCCCGCAGCCGGCCGAGGAACTCGACCAGCGCGGCTACGAGCTGATCGTCAACACCACCGCCGTCGGCCTGCAGGGCGAGGATCCGTTCGCGCACCTGCCCCTGCGCCGGGACGGGTTCCACCCCGGCCAGTTGGTCATCGACATGGTCTACGGCGACGAGCCGTCGACGCTGCTGGCCGCCGCCGTGGCCGCCGGCGCGCGTACGGTCGACGGGATCGAGATCCTGGTCCTGCAGGGCGCGCTCTCCTTCGAGCTCTGGACCGGACGCAAGCCGCCGCTCGACGTGATGCGCGCCGCCGCCCGCGGCGCCTAGCGCCGATAGCCTAAGCCGCTCATGACCACCTTCCGCTTCACCACCGCTGGGGAGTCGCACGGGCCAGGGCTCGTCGCGATCGTCGAGGGCATGCCCGCCGGGCTCGAGCTCGACCGCGAGGCGCTCGACCGCGACATGGCACGCCGCCAGCTCGGGCACGGCCGCGGCGGCCGGATGCGGATCGAGACCGACACGGTCGAGGTCCGATCCGGGGTCCGCCACGGTCGCACGCTCGGCAGCCCGATCGCGCTGCTGGTCGCCAACCGCGACTACGCCAACTGGGAGGAGCGGATGAACCCGTGGCCGGTCGAGGGCTTCGAGCCCGACGAGGTCCACCTGCCGCGGCCCGGTCACGCCGACCTGGTCGGCGCCCAGAAATACGGCCACTCCGACATCCGCAACGTGCTCGAGCGGGCCAGCGCCCGCGAGACCGCCGCCCGCGTCGCCGCCGGCACGATCGCCCGCGGCTTCCTCAGCGCGCTCGGGGTCGAGGTCCACAGCCACGTCCTGCAGATCGCCTCGGTCCACGCCGCCGAGCGCGAGCAGCCGCTCACCCCGGCCGACTTCGAGGGGGTCGACGACGACCCTGTCCGTTGCCTCGACCCGGAGGCGAGCAAAGCGATGGTCGCCGAGATCAACCGCCTGCGCAAGGCGAACGAGAGCCTTGGCGGCAGCTTCGAGGTGATCGCCTTCGGGCTCGTCCCCGGGCTCGGCTCCCACATCTCCTGGGAAGACCGGCTCGACGGCCGCCTGGCCGGCGCCGTCGCCTCGATCCAGTCGATCAAGGGCGTCGCGATCGGCGAAGCCTGGGACGTCGCCGGCCGCCCCGGCTCGGAAGCCCACGACGAGATCTTCTGGTCCGAGAAGGACGGCTACTTCCGCGAAACGCAACCACGCCGGCGGCCTCGAGGGCGGGATGACCAACGGTCAGCCGCTCTCGGTGCGGGCCGCGATCAAGCCGATCTCGACCCTGACCAAGCCGCTGCGTTCGGTCGACACCGAGACCAAGGCGCCGGCCCAGGCGCTGCGCGAGCGCACCGACTCGACCGTCGTCCCCGCCGGCGCCGTGGTCGCCGAGGCGATGGTCTGCCTGACCCTCGCCCGCTGCTACCGCGAGAAGTTCGGCGGCGACCACATCGACGACGTGCTCGCCGCCGTCGACGCCTACAAGCAGCGCATCGACTTCCGCGGCTAGCCGGTCATGCAGCCCGCGATCGTCTTCATCGGCTTCATGGGCGCCGGGAAGAGCACGGCGCTGGCGCGCCGCGCGCCAAGCCGGCCTGGAGACGACCGAGATCGACTCGCTGATGGAAGACGGAGTTCGGGATGCCGATCACGGAGGCCTTCGAGCGCGCACGGCGAGGAGGGCTTCCGCGCCCGCGAGGCGGAGGTCGTCGGCGCGCTGCTGGAGAGCGCCGACGGCGGCGCGATCGCGCTCGGCGGCGGCAGCGATCCTCTCCGAGCGGGTCCGCGCGGCGCTCGAGCGCCACACCGTCGTCTGGCTGCAGGTCGACCCGCGCGAGGCCTGGCGCCGGATCGCCCACTCCGACCGCCCGCTGGCGACCAGCGCCGAGGACGTCGAGCGAGCTGCTGGCGACGCCGCCTGCCGCTCTACGAAGAGCTGGCCGACGCGGTCGTGCCGATGGGCGACCGTTCGATCTTCGAGCGGGCGCTGCCGGCGGTCCAGGCGCTGGCCGAGATGCCGGCGGGCACGAAGCTGCTCTGGGCGGCGACGCGCCAGCGGCGAGTACCCGGTCCTGGTCGGGCGCGGGCTGCTCGAGAGCGAGCTGGTGGCCGCTGGAGGGGCGGCGCTTCTGCGTCTCCGACTCGGTCGGTCGGCGACCTCTACGCGGGCCAGATCGGCCCGCTCGGCGATCGATCCGGTGCTGATCCCGGCCGGCGAGGAGTCGAAGACCCTGGGCGAGGTCGAGCGGGTGCTGGAAGCGCTGGCCAGCGCCGGGATGACCCGCGAAGACCACGTCGTCGCGCTCGGCGGCGGGGTCGTCGGCGACCTGGCCGGGTTCTGCGCCGCCAGCTACCAGCGCGGCGTCCCGGTCGTCCAGGTGCCGACCACGCTGGTCGCCCAGGTCGACTCCTCGATCGGCGGCAAGACCGGCGTCGACCTCAAGCAGGGCAAGAACTACGCCGGCGCCTACCACCAGCCGGCCGCGGTGATCGCCGACGTCGGCGACCCTGGAGTCGCTGCCGAAGGAGGAGCTCGCGGCGGGCTTCGTCGAGGTCCTGAAGACCGGGCTGCTGGCCGGCGGCCCGCTCTGGGAGCGCGCCCGCCTGGTCGAAGACCTCGACCCCTACGAGCTCAGCGAGCTGGTCTTCGCCTGCGCCCGCTACAAGTGCGAGATCGTCGCCGCCGACGAACGCGACGCCGGCCTGCGCAACGCGCTCAACCTCGGCCACACGGTCGGCCACGCGATCGAGGTCGCCAGCGACTACGCGCGTCTACCGCCACGGCGAAGCGGTCGGGATCGGCCTGCTCGCGGCGCTGCGGCTCTCCGGCGCCGCCGAGCTGCGCGACGAGGTCGAGGCGATCCTGGCCCGCCTCGGGCTGCCGACCCGGTCGAGCGGACCGCTGGCCGGGTGCCGCGGCCGACGCCGATCCTCGCCGCGCTGCAGCGCGACAAGAAGCGGACCGCCGCCGGCGTCGGCTTCGTCCTCTCTGCCGAGCCGGGCGCAGCCCGAGGTCGGCCAGCTGGTCCCGGACGACGAGGTCCGCGCCGCCGTGGAAGAGTTGCTGCCGATGAGCGACCACCGCCAACCGCGTCGCCGTCCTGCACGGCGTCAACTTCGACATCCTCGAGCGCCGCGACCCCGTCCTTCTACGGCGGCAAGTCGCTGAGCGAGCTCGAACACGAGATCAGCGACTGGGCGCGGGCGCTGGGGCTCGAACCGATCTTCTTCCAGACCAACCACGAGGGCGAGTTCGTCGAGTACCTGCACCGGCTGCCGGACCTCGCCGACGCGTCGATCGTCAACGCCGGCGCCTGGACCCACTACAGCCGCGCGATCGCCGACGCGCTCGACGTCGCCGCGCTGCCGGCGGTCGAGGTCCACCTCTCCGACGTCGAGAACCGCGACGACTGGCGCAAGGTCTCGGTCTTCGACGGGCTGGTCCTGGCGAAGATCTCCGGCAAGGGCGCCGAGGGCTACCGCGAGGCGCTCGAGCTGCTCGCCGAGCGAGCTCGGGCGTCGGCGCCTGATGCGCGGCCGCGGCGATCGCCTCGAGGAGGTCCTGGCCGAGCGCGAGCTCGACCGCATGCTGGTCACCGACCTGACCAACGTCCGCTACCTGACCGGCTTCACCGGCACCAACGGGGCCTGTGTCTGCGGTCCCGGACGTGCGCGTCTTCCTCACCGACTTCCGCTACACCGAGCGCGCCGCCGCCGAGGTCGAGGGCTGGGAGCCGGTCACCGTCACCGGCGACTGGCTCGGCGGCGATCGCCGAGCGGCTCGCAGGGCCGGTTCGGCTTCGAGGACGACCACATGGCGGTGCGCACGCTGGAGAAACTGAAGGGCAAACTGGCCGACGGGGTCGAGCCGGTCGCCGCCGGCGGCGCGGTCGAGGGGCTGCGGCGGATCAAGGACGAGGGCGAGCTGGCGGCGATCGCCGAGGCCTCGAAGCTGGCCGACGAGGTCTGGCTGTGGAGCGTCGAGCGCGGCCTCGTCGGCCGGACCGAGCGCGAGGTCGCCCGCGCCGCCGAAGCGCGGATCCGCGAGCTCGGCGGCGACCCCTCGTTCCCGGCGATCGTCGCCGCCGGCCCGAACGGGGCGCTGCCGCACGCCGAGCCCGGGCGAGCGCGATGATCGGCCGCGGCGAGCTGGTCGTCTTCGACATGGGCGCCCAGCTCGACGGCTACTGCTCCGACGGCACCCGCACCTACGCGACCGGCGACCCCGGCGAGGAGGGCCGCGAGGTCTACGAGGTCACCCTGCAGGCCCAGCTCGCCTCGCTCGAGGCGGTCCAGGCCGGGCGCCAAGGCGCCGAGGATCGACGGCGTCGCCCGCAAGCTGATCGACGACGCCGGCTACGGCGAGAACTTCGGCCACGGCCTCGGCCACGGCGTCGGCCTCGAGGTCCACGAGGCCCCGCACCTCTCGCCGAAATCCGACGACACCCTCGCCGCCGACGAAGTCGTCACCGTCGAGCCCGGCATCTACCTGCCCGGCAAGCTCGGCGTCCGCATCGAGGACTTCGTCGTCGTCACCGAGGACGGCTACCGCAACCTCTCGACGCTCCCCAAGGAGCTGACGTCGTCGGCTGAGGCGCCTCCGCCTCAGCTGCTAATCGCTGCATGGCCGTTGCCAGTCGCCACTTGGCGACACAGCGCTGCACAGACCTGGTGGTCTCAGCGTGCTGAGAAGTCGTCGCCGGCGCTGAGGCGGCGAGCCGAAGGCGGCGAGCAGGTTGACGGTCGCCTCGACGTCGCGCAGGTCGACCATCTCGACCGGCGAGTGCATGTAGCGCAGGGGGATCGAGACGACGCCGGTGGGGATGCCGGCGCGGGAGATCTGGAGGACGTCGGCGTCGGTGCTGGTGCCGCGGCCGCTGGCGCTGATCGAGTAATCGATGCCCTCCGCCTCGGCGGTCTCGACCAGCAGCTCGAAGACCTTGGGGGAGAGGGTGGAGCCGCGGCCGATCACCGGGCCGGAGCCGAGCGGGCTGGAGCCGAGCTCCTTCTCGTCGACCCCGGGGGCGTCGGTCGCGTGGGTGACGTCGACCGCGACGGCGACGTCGGGGCGGACCTGGAAGGCGGCGGTGCGGGCGCCGAAGAGGCCGATCTCCTCCTGCACGGCGGCGACGGCGGCGAAGGAGCCGCCGGGGCCGTCGCCCTCGACGCAGCGTTCGAGGCTCTCCAGCGCGACGTAGGCGCCGAGCCGGTTGTCCATCGACTTGGAGACGAGGCGCTCGCCGGCCATCTCGACCGGCTCGGCGGCGATCACGACCGGGTCGCCGACCCGGACCAGCTCGCCCGCCTCCTCGCCGTCGGCGGCGCCGACGTCGATGTGCATGCCCTTCAGTTCGACGACCTTCTTGCGCTGGTCGGGCTCCAGCAGGTGGATCGGCTTGCGGCCGACGACGCCGGGGACGAGGCCGTTGCGGCCGCGGATCTCGACCCGCTGGCCGACCAGGATCTGCGGGTCCCAGCCGCCGATCGAGGTGAACCAGCAGGAAGCCCTTCTCGTCGACGTGGGTGATGATCAACCCGATCTCGTCGATGTGGCCGACCACCGCGAACAGCGGCTTCGGCGTCGCCGACCGTGGCGATCGAGGAGCCGAGGCCGTCGGCGGAGAGCTCGGCGAAGCTCGCGGCCTCGCGCCAGATCTCGGCGGCGGGCGCCTCGTAGCCCGAGGGCGCGCCGATGCGCAGCAGCTTGTCGAGGAGGCTCGGGCGTGGCCAAGGGGCTAGGAGTATGCCCGATTCGTACGTTCGTCCGCCTACTGGTCAGTGACCCTCGCTGTGGACAACGGTGTTTTCTCTTACGTAATGTCGTCGCGGAGGTCGCCGTAGCTGCGGTTCTCGTGGCGCGATCATCGCCCAGACCAGGACGACGACGACCGAGCAGGCTGAGCCAGGCCGCGACCTGGATCGCCACCGGGACGAGGATCAGCAGCACGATCGCCAGCCCGAGCCGCTCGCGGTTGAGCGTGTGCACGTGGCGCCAGCGGAAGGCGACGAGGCCCAGCACGTAGAG